>NZ_JACAPL010000005.1:0-514304 GCF_013385735.1 Pseudomonas sp. D2002
CCAAGCGGTATTTGCAACGGGAGGCGGGATAAATCCGTCTGAAAGACGGGACTGGCCCGTAAATCAGCAAAATGAGGGGAGAAACCTGCCCCCGAAACGCAAAACAAGGTCGGCAGGTTGAAAAAAACGACTTGGAAATGGGGGCGGTGCAAACGGGGTTAATTGTTCAGCGTCTCCCTGAGGAATATCGAAACCATGAATACAAAGCTGCCCCCGAACAGATTCTTCACGTTCAAGGATGGTTCGCCGGAGGGTGACTTGGACGAAATGAGGCTCGCTATCTTCACTCGGCCCGACACTGCCGAGGGTGAAGTCATAGACGATGACAACAGCTACGCAGGTCTCCTGGATACAGAATCCAATGGCGTAATTTCTATCAAAATCGATGAGTCGCGCTTTAGGTTCACGCCTCAGCAGGCGACGGCGCTAGCCTCAGCACTCACTGAATTATCGAGAGCTGAAGGATGACTTTCCGCCTTCCCTTTGGAGAAGCGGCGATGTGAAACAGAAGCTCTACATCATGGGTGGGGAAGCTTTCGAAAAAATATTCCGATCGGGCTCAAGGTTTCTCAAAACGAACCGTTTTTCATATCTATGACATCTAGAGAAACCGGTTTTGAACCTACCAACGATCGCATTTTCACCCTCCCTGAAAGGCGCCGTGCCGTTTGCCGAGACCATCCAGGGTCATCGTCAACGCAGGGCGTGGGAGCGCTTGGTCAGCTACATCGCGTCCTCTGACTCCCCTTCCGACTTTGACAGAGCTGCAGCCTTCGCTGAGGGCTATGCGCAAGCGCTCGTTGATGGTGAGCAGATCGAAATCTCAACAGAGCGTGACTTACTGATCATCTCAATCGTTGATGAGTGGCGCCGTAATTTCATCCGCACCATTGGTTCGTCCACCTTTAGCACACCCCTCCTCCAAGGACATTCATGACTTCCAAATTTCAGCGCTACGCGGACGACGAAATTTCAGATCCCAGCCTCCGAATGCCACGTCAAATTTTGGCAACCAGCACCAACCAATATCCGATTGATATCCTCGTTTCTCGCTGGGAAAAACACTTGGTCGAACCATCTGTTGCTCACGAGAAGTACCCTTGGGCTGCGGGGTTCGTAATGGGCATTCCAGTTCCGTCTTGGCATCGCCCAGTAGTATGGAATCTGGGTCAAAAAGCTCGGTTCATCGTTTCTGTGTGGTCTGGAGGGGATCTCGGAAGCTATCTCACTAATGAGTGGTGTCATTCGGGTGCGGGGCCTGCAATGGCTGAAAGCAGCGATATTTTGATCGATGGCTTGCAGCGGTTGCATGGCCTTGAGGAATACCTTCTTGATCGCTTGGCAGTCCCAGATGCTCAAGGGCAACCAAGGGTTTGGTCTGATGTTGGCAATGGCGAACGGAAGCGTTTCTTGTCGACAGTCTTCACGCACGCACATGTATCGTCTGATGACGAATTGTTGTTGCGCAAGACTTATGATCTTTACGCCATGGGTGTAGCTCCTCGTACGAACGAACAGCGTGCGGTTCGCTAACCTAGATTTTATTTTTGGGCATGCCCCTCTGGGGATAGCTGTCGTAAACCAAGCCTCGTCTATCGACGGGTCTTGGCCCTGCGGGCTTCCATCCTCATGCCTGCGACCTTCCTGGTCTGCGCGCTCCGCTTGCATGATGACGTAGATCACTTCTCAGTTTGAACATTACCTGCAGCTCCCACATACTGCTTTTTTACCGCTGAGAAACGAGGCTAGGCGAATGGCATGGCTGCTGTGGAAAGACAAACGTCCTGAATGGGTGAAGGAAGAGGAGCGGGAATTCATCAAAGCTGCCAACAGTCTGAAAACTCTGCACGTGACGCCTACCGGTGGGATGAGGATTGATCCCGAAGAACTGCGAGATCAGATTATCGCTGGTCGGGAACGCCTCAAAGGCTTGGTTCAACGGTGACGTCTCTTGCTCTTCCCTCCCGATTCTTTCGCTCCCCGCAGGCCTTGAACAATGCCTCGCTTAGCCAGGCTGCATCAGCTTTCGTGAATGAGTAGCCCATGAAGGGAAAAATTAACTCGTGCCCACCATCTTGGATAGTGGCGACCACAATTGATGTCGTGCCAGAAGATGAATCCTCAAAAAAATCTCCGCTCGCGTCTTCAACATCGATTTCGCCAAACGCTGCGTACTGCATTCCGCGCATTCCGGCAAGGCTGCGAATTTTGAACAGGCCATTTGGCCGTTTTTTGACTTCGACTTGGTAGCCATCATCGTCGACAGAAATAGCCAGTGCTTCTTTCAAACATTCTGCGATTTCTTGAGCGACATCAAGGGTGACACTGCAACTCACAATGTCCAACTCGATCATGATCCGCGCCGACGGTAGCACTTCGATTGCGCATTTGTATTTCTCGTCAAAATCTAGGCCGCGCCAGCAGTCGAACTCTCTACAAAGACGAAAATCAGAAGATGCTTTTGAAGTCGGATGAAGCTTCATTGAAACGCCTTTTATGTATGCTCTTGTAAGTACAAACGGATGCGGTTCGAAAAACTTGAGATACTTTCTAAAGATATTTATCGACGGCAGAGCGATGAGCTTCCAGGTGCTGAATCTCCTGCGTCCAGAGATGGACGAATTTCTCCAAGTCGTGAAGATAAGGCCCCGCGTCGAGTCGAGTCGAACAGATACTCGCTTGTAGAAATCGTTCCCGCCACGGTTCGGGAATGCTGACCTCCCGAACAATTTGTAGGTTGCTCGAGTGGAACTCGGTGACGACGAGCCTGCGAAGCGCTTCTGCCTTCATCACTGGTGTCATTAACGTGTCGGCTTCGTCCTGGCGATCGATATCGTCAAGCACAGATACGACCGGAATAGCCTTGGGATCGCCTGGCAGAAGATCAGATAGCGCCCATAAAGCTTTCCTCCTGAGCTTCTCTCGCTCACGCAGATTCTGATCAACAGCACCGCTAGTCATTCGGCTCTCCTCATTAATGCGGATAGCCTGTCGTATCTCTTAGGTCTCCGACTACTTGGAATGAGCAATCCCAATGAAGCCGCCGGCCAAATCCTCCAGCTCCAGAGAATTCCTCCTCAAGGAACTCAATTGGCGAGTTCAGCTCATGCTGTATGTCTTCAAAGATTGAGTAGAGCTCAGGATGAGCGCCTGGACGTTGCACTTAAGCCCCTGCCGACGCGGTACAGCTTTCATCGTTTCAGTCCCGCAGGTGGAGCCTTTCCAATTCGGGTGGTTACTTGTTGCAAACGGGTTATACCCGGATTCGCGGCCTCTAGCTCTGGGCCGAAATCCTCCATGCGCACGTCGAAAATTGAAATGGCTATCTGCTCGCTACCGTGAGAATGGGAAATTAATCGGCGGTGCTCTTTATCGTAAGGAGCTTGGGCCGTCGAGCCGCCAAACTCTCCGATGTTTGCGATCAAAATATGCTGGTACATGTGGTATCTCAACGCCGCGACCATCCCATCGAACGTCTTCACATCCTTGTTCATGGCCGACACAACATACATGTGGCTTTCATCTCGCAGGTCTGCCGCCAACGCTAAATCTGTTGCGTCGAAACAGATGGATCCGGTCAAGCGGTAGGGTCTATCGCCTAAGCTCGAGGGGTCAGACAGTTCTATCACCACTTGATAAGGCCGCCAGGATTTAATTCCGAGTTCAACTTCCTCAGGCGTTAGGTGGAATTTACCTTGATCGACCTGCACCCAAGATCGACGGTTTGCGCGCCGCTGAGGGACTAACCATCGACCGGTGTTGATGGTTTCGCCTGTTCCTGGCTCCTTCGCTCCAAGCAACCCGTAGAACAGCATCGCACCGGTTGCGTCTGAAAATGCACGCATAAGGTCTTGATCGTCATCGTGAATGCTGAGCTCGGGAAACACTACCAAATCAAGATGCGGCTTCTGCGAGCGCCCCAACACGTAGTCCCGTGCGGCTAGATGCTTAGTAGTCAGATGCAGTAACGCAGCGGTATGGTTCCGATGTTTCTCTCTGTAGCCGGGCACCTCAAGACCATCAAGTCCGCTTTCAAAATGTGCGTGCATAGGCATCAATCCCTGAACCATCACGACACGTAGACCACGACTGCAGTTCAGAGGCCACTCAATCGGGTAACGGTAGATGGGTAGCCTACTACTCGCTCCAAAAATAACCGATTGGGCTTTAATACGTTTGGACACGGCGGATCGAAAGTCGCGACGTCTGAGCATAGTTGCAAACTCAGGGTCTTCATCCCCAGCAATACCTGGCCATCGAAGAAGATGAAGCAGCAGGTTCGAAAACCATGGGGTTATTGCCGCAGTAGTGCCGCCTAAACCTTCGGCGGTATGAAGCATACCCATGCGCCTTTTCTGCCAAGTACTGCGAAGCCCGGAGTACCAACCAGAGTCCTCACGAGCTAGCCAATGACGAGCGGTAAAATCTGGTTCGCCCGTAGCTGCTGCACGAAGCAACCGACCAAATGCGTACATCCAAGCATCTTTCGGACGACACCAAGATGGCGTGTCATAAGTGCCGTCTGTAGTCTTTACGTTGATAACGGCACGAGCTTCAAGATGAGCGTCTTTTGGGTTATTGAGCTGAGACCAATCTTTGCTCTGCACCTCGACGTTTAGCGGTGTCAGTTGCTTAGGGTCAAATCCCTTGATTGACTTGTCACGACCAATTGCTCGCGCGAGAACGAGTAGCGCGTTTTCTTGGCTGAAAAGTCCAATCGGGTGAGTAATGACTGTGAGAAGTGGTAGCCATGTCCGGACTGGGGGTAGGTCGAAACCATCCGACCATTTTGCCGACGCATATAAAAGCAGGTAGCGCGGTGCTCGCGAGATTAGGCCCTGCATTCCAGTGCGAGTAGAGCTCAGCAGCGCAGCAGATAGATCAGGGGATGTTTGTGCAATAACCTTCCAAGCGTTCGTAACGGCAGCTTTGGGCCACTCTTCGCTAAACCTAATAAACCATTTTTCGTAGTGAGAGATATCGCCGAGGAGTTGGTGTCCGACGAGCGACACGACGATTTCCTCTTGCGCAGTCACTTCATTACCGATTGCCCGGCTCCTTACGAATGCATTAAGCACTCGATAGAACCGTAATTCCGGGGCGTCTCCCGTCAACTTTGCGGTCTTGCGCAGCGAGGCCAAAAGTAGGCTTGCTTGTTGCTGCACATACCAAGGTACGTTCTTCATGCTCAATATACGATTTGCAAGATCCGCCAGGGCGCGCCGATAAGCATCTACGTCAGCCACTTTGAAGGTCGAGTCAAGCTCAGCTTGCCTACCCGTCTCTGTAGCTCCGGCTTTAAACAGATCCGCTAGTACATAGAAGGCGACGCGTCGGCCAAACTCATCCGATGAGGACGTCTCGATCTTGGTCATCAATGCCTGCTCAACGGACTCAAGCAGGTCTGTGCTGGGAAAAAGATCTAGTGCGTACCTCAGAACCTGCACCAATGAAGGGTTAACAGCCCACGCTGAAATCAACCGCCGTGCTACCGCTTGATAGTCATGGGTGAGTCCTTCCTTCGCATCCTTGGAGTTCATCGCTTCGTCTAACTCTGACAGGTCGGTCATGCTTCGCCGCATTCGTAGTGACCTAACAAGCCGATAAGCCGAAAATCTAGTCAATGTGTCGTCGCGCACTTCTAACTTCAACTTAGCTACTGAGGCAAGCCGCAGTGCATCGTTCACCTGAGGCGTACCGGCGTCCTCAATCAGACCAAGCTCGGCCAGGGACAGCAGTCCATTGAGACCTGCCTCCGTTTGCTTTAAGGAGTCCAGGTCAAAGGGCCCGCTCATTTGCTGCTGCAGCGCCTTCATTCGAGCAGCAGTACCAGACTCACTGCCTACCTCCGCTAATGGCTCAAGCTGAGTTTTCGCTGCATTAAGCCGCAAGAAAGCTTTTGGCTTACCTGCAGGTGTTGTGTGCTTTTTAAGGAGAGTTTGCACCCAATTACTGATCTCTCTGCTTATTGCAACCGGGTCTACTACCTCATCTTCCGTTGTGTCGACGGATATCACGAGCCTAAGATCGTCAACGTAACGGCAATAGTCATGTACTCGGAAACTTCTTCGTCCGGCTCGTCGGTCGATAAAACTACCTATCGCACGGTCAAAAGCTAGAAGATAGGCATTCGCAAAAAAACCGCTTCCCACAAGGCCTTGAGGTAAACCCTCGGGCAAGGTGTTATCCCTGAAAAGACCCGACAGTTGTTCGTCTTCCGGGCGCCATTGAAACTTTAGCGCTTCGCGCGCCGCTTCCCAAAAAAGCTCATCGGATTCATACCGCTCATCACCCGTGTTTTTCACGAGCGCCACATACTCTTCCCGCATCCTCAAAACGAGTAGGTCAATATCTATATTGTCAAAAAATGAGCGCAGATCGAGGCTGACGATAAATACGTTTTGCTCATCAGTCTCAACAGCGGTTGCTATGGCAATTGGTCGCTCTGCAAAACGCTGATAGTCTTGGAAGTATCGGCTGTATGTGTCTGAATTCCCCCAGGCGAACCTAGCGCTGAGGTGGTCACTCGACCAACTACAGAAAAGACGATTACCATAGCTATAAACCTTCGATGCTAAGGCCTCTGCTGGGCCCTGCGACGTGTCCCCCTGCGCAGACTCTATGCAGTTCGCGAGACACAACATAACTGCTGTAGCGACGGTCTGTTCTCTGATACCAATGTGAGCCAACGGTCGCAAAACAGGGGGGGTACCTTCTGACATCTCTCGCGGCCCCCAGCCGCCCTGCTCTTCGGAACGGAAGCACCAAAGTCCGTTTTTGGGAGCTGGTACGAGCCATGCTGGCGCCGTACGATAGCTTCCAGAAGCGATAGACCGAGACCATTCTGACAGGTTTCGCGACAAGCATACCGCTGACGCATCGAGCTCCAACACGTCCGCGTACCAATTATGGCGTCGAATGAAAGTGTGAGTTTTCTTCCAAGCCTGCGCTAGGACAACTTCATCCTGGAGTGTAGAGACGCGAGGCCATAATGTGTCGTACCGTGAATCCACGAGGCTCATCAATAATCCTTTAAATTGTTATGTGAAGCTATGGCTTCTGACTTCGAGATATTACCCAAAGCCTTCAACTTCCATCACTTGTCGGTACGACTTTGCCGAACTGAACTGATTTGAGACGGTCGCAAAGTCTGACAAGGTATCCTGATGTAGAAACCGAGCCAAGCAATCACCTCTGAAGCATCCGCACAATTCATCTAGCGCACCCTCCTGTTCGCCACCGGAAGTACCTTGAGGTCAGTGATGCCTAAATTCGATATCGACCTCAGTCGAGTGACCTACGAGTACTACATCACCGGCAAGGCCGCCATAAACTTCCCGAGACCTCACGCCACTTCGGGCGGATGGCACTACCTAGCATATTGGAACAGCGAGGTCGGTGAGGCGAAGGTGTCGCTTGCTGGTATCCACTACCCCGACACGAGATTTTGCTTTGGTGACACGGGTATCTTGAACGCTACCGATGAACTAGAACTGCGGGGGTGGAAGATCGATCGCCAGATCTATATGGCTGACCATTTCCGCGCGACGGGGGATATGGTTCTCAAATGGGTGTTCAGCCGTTCAGAGTTTTGCAATGTCGAGCTGTCCGAGTGGTTTCCGGACGATGATGATTTAGATGCCATGGTCGGAATGCTCGGAGGTGCCATCAATAAGCTGGAAAACGTTCAAGGTGATCGTCTCAGTCGATGGCTTGGTTCGCAGCTCCTGTAAGATGGTAGGAGACTTGTCTATTTGCTTAGGGACAAGGCATCACCCTTCACTCCTCCGCCCGTTAGCTCGTCAGGTCGCCATGATCAATACACAACTGCAGCAGATTCTTCCCCAGGTGATCAAAGTTGTGGAGCGGGCGGGTGTGTTATTGGCCGAGGAATGTGTCCGTCCGGAAGGCCGTAGGGGCTACGGTGATAAAGCTGAAATCGACGTCGAAATTGAGGTATTTCTCCGTGAGGAGTTGCTAAAAATTTTGCAATGCGATTGGTGGGGTGAAGAGACCGGCCACGTACTTTCCGGCAACTCCTTCTGCTGGGTGGTTGACCCGAATGACGGTACAAGTGATTTTCTGAAGGGACTGTCGGGCTCGGCTGTCTCGGTAGGACTACTTCATGACCTTCAACCTGTCTTGGGTGTGGTGCATGCGCCATTAACTCCGCATGGGAAGGCAGATAGCATCAGCTGGGCCGCAGGTATGGATCACTTGGTTAGGAATGGAGCCCCGATCTATGTCGACCTGTCGCAACAGGTGCTTTCGAAGGGGAGCATGGTGATGGTGAGCGCTGCTGCTGGCAACAAACCGCAGACCAATCGCGAGCTCTGTGCGCCGGCAGGTTTTTACCCCATGCCATCCATTGCATACAGATTGGCAAAAGTCGCTGCTGGTGACGGCGTTTGTGGACTTTCTCTGTATCCCGTGTCAGCCCATGACGTAGTCGCGGGGCATGCATTGCTGATTGGTGCCAAAGGCGTTTTGCTCGACGAGTCGGGCGAGTCCATCCAATACCGTACAGAGTTAGAAATGCTCAAGGTTTGCCAGCGATGCTTTGGTGGAGCTCCTAGCGTTTGTGTGGAGTTGGCGATGCGTGATTGGGCCAAGGTATTTGATCCGAGAGCGAGCTAGAGTGAATCCCGAAGCACCTAATGATTTGAGCAGAAATCTCCAATCATTTCTTTGGTCTTGCAGAGTAATTCAAGCGAGATCTTCTGATTGGGCTCAGCCCTCCACGTGCGGCCATTTCAAAATCGCTCAGAGGAAAACTACAGTTGAAGCACATTGCAGTGACGCTGCTCATCTTGCATTTGGATGCTGCTTTGCGGTTTTTCCAAAGGATTTCTCGTGCAGTGCTTTCTGAGATGTACGAGCAAAAACGGGATTACAATCCCCCTGTATTTACGTCCTCCTTCGGGAGCTGAAGCTTGGCCGTATCCTATTCAGATTTGCAGTTACTACCGCATGGAGACATCTGATGAAAGGCGAAGACCCGATCAATATCTATTTCAACGAACCAGCTAAGAGCCTCCTTTTCTCTCTGGCAGATAGGAAAGATCCAAACGGCTTGGCTACAGGCTCGGACGATACTTTCAAACACAGCATTTCAGCGGTCTTCACATTGTTTGCTTCGCTGTTGGATGAGCATACGCCTGACCTATATCCAGCAGAGTGGCAAATGATTGTGGATGCTCAGATCCCACTCCTTGATATGCACCGACTTCCGAGTTCTTTTCCCGAAATGAAAAGCAACTTAATCGTTGGAGTCGAAGATCTCACTGGTCGTGATGGCGAAATCCATAGTGGGCTTTTGGCGAATAAGCTCGCTGGCTTCTCCTCTATCCAGCTTTGTGCAATTTCGGTGCATGTGCAGCGGTATTTGGTAGCTAGGAAGAGAGGCCAGGATTACAAGTTTCCGGAGATTCAGTTCAAGGGTTGATCGACTGAGAGGCTTCGTTATCTTCGCGCGGACTGCAAGGGAGCGACCTGAACGTCCGCCGAAACCTTCATAGAATCTCGGAGGTTTTGGATCGGCTGGGCACCTAAACGGATCGATGAGTTCAAGTAAAAAAGAGTCTTTGCCAAGTAGATTTAGCTTGCCTTTCGATTCGCTAGCTAGAAAAATTTTTGGCGAAGTAATCAATCAGTGCCGACGCCTGCGTCCCTTTCCGAAATGCGAGCTGGCCCTCAATGTCTAACGAGGGCAGCATATGGATAAGCTGGTCATCGGCATAAAGTCCTAGCACTGCTCCCGGCTCAAGACCATCGCTGATACGGCCAGTAATTCTTTGCGCCGCCTCAATAGCCGCACCAATCATCACATCGGCGATCTGTACGGCAGGGCTACTCTTAGAGTCGACCTGAATGACCGACGTCAGCTTGAGTGGAAAGCGGATACTCGCGAGCTGCGATTGTCGAAACTCAGCGATGCCAACATGGTTGATCTGCCGTTGCAGCAGGTCGTGGTACGTCAGCAGATTTTTCGACTGGTCATGCTCTACTCGATAAGGGCCCTCCGCCATTACCTCCATGCGAGAAATCAGTGCAATCACAATCTCGAGAGCGATATCTGTGGTTACGCCAGGTGTGGCGATAGCTTCCAGGCACTCTGGGGCTGCATCGTGGGCCAATGGCCCCATCGCTTCGGGCAACTCCTGCCAACGGGTTTTTCGGGCGCACAGAACGAGATTGTCTATCGCTGAGGGGGTCTTGAGCTTCATCGCGTCTTGGAACGCTTTCTCTAGGTACATCATCGGTTGTCGGCCTAATAATTGCGGGCCGATGTAGTAGAGGATAGAGGCCAAGGAATAATTCTGGCCGTCGGCGTAAAAGTCGATTCCTCTCTCGTAATAAAAGGGTTCCACTGCATAGTCGAGAAACTTCAGGAGCAACATGAAGCGTTTGTCGCATACATAAGTTACGCATTTGTACTGACTGAGGATATCGCCCATCAGTCCCATTAATCGAGGATGGTTACCCGGGCGACGGGATAGCGCGCGATATTTCAATTCGGGCGCCTGGAGCTTTGGGAAGTGCTCGCGAATCAGGCGAGCAGCTTCATTGTCATCGATGGCTATCGCCGTTGCCCCTTGGAACGGTTGATCGTGGTTCAGAAGGTCAAAGCCCGTATAACCACTCTCGTCAATTCGGAAGCATTCCATGCGTGAACCTCATTGCTCGATGATGGAGGTGATCGTGACAGCCTAGCCCACTCTTTTCTTCAGAGCATCCAGGCGGCGCTTCACACCTATTTTGGGGTTCAGAGTGATCGCTTCCTCATAAACCTCGATCGCCTGATGAGCTTGCCCGAGTATCTCATGCGCAAAGCCCTGCACTTTCAATGCATTGGGTTTCCATGCAGGATTGGAATCAGCACCGAGTGACCTAGCTCGCATCACAGCTTCAAGAGCCTCGGAGGCGCGCTTATTTGATATGTCTTGTTCCCCCAAGATCTTTTCAGCTGCGCGGATGATACGGCTGTAGTCGGAGGACTCAAGATTGGCCTTACCTAGATTATTGCCATCGACGAAATCGCCGGTGCTGTCATACCTAAATTTGCCCACGCCCTTTACGTCCGCGATCAGGAGTTTCCTCTCCTCGTCGAAAATATAGGTTTCGAGGCCTTGTGTGCGGGGCGTCACACAGAACAGTTCTTTACCCGTCTCCAGGTCAAACAGTATGACTTTATAGCCGTGTTCAGTCTTGCTATTGGCGGTGGCGCAATAAGCGAGCTTTCCATTTTTTGAGATGCCACTCCCGAAGATGTTGGCCGTCAGCTCTTTGCTAACGATGGAATTGCCAGAGCAATCGAACACGTTGAACGTACCCGACAAAGAGCTGCCCAAATGCCAGTCTTCGAGACAGAACGATCCGTTGTCGGCAACTGAGCCATTATTTGGTCGTTGCATCTGCCCTTGCGCCGACACAACATCGCCGATCAGATCAGCTAAAATATAGTCCCCATAACCACTCTCTCGATGTCCCCCGCGGCCACTGGCAGGATCCGAGTCTCTCCAAGAAATCGCCCACTTCCTGGATTTGGAAAGACTATAGAGCCCAGCGTAACCGCTCGAGCTGACACTCAAAAAAGGCTTGGATACCTCTACAGTCTGAGTGCTGGATTGAATCGCCTTTCCCTTCGGTGGGATTACTTTCTTTTTCTTGAACAACCAGTCGAAAATCCCCATCTGTGCTCTCCTCCTTTTTTCCTTGATCGTGGTGGCGAGTTGGTGAAGCGATTCCTGGAGCTCGCACCTGAATTTGGCACTCAATGTCCTGATATCGAATGCGCCAACTCAACTGCCTCAGCATTCGCATACAGGGCGCGTTACTTTCTGGAACGATGGCCGGAACGCTCAGGATTCACAGCAGCCTTCGATCCAACTTTGCAGCTCCAAGCGCATTCCTGTGACGTATGACTGCTAGTAACAGCAATGGCACATGGCCGGTTTTTTTCGACAAAAATTGATGTCTTTTGGAATCAAAAAGTAGCCGCGACTGACGTCGCAAAGGTGCGATCAGCATACACAACACTGGCTTCGCCGCCCTCCATCAAGCATTCCAACGCAGAGAAACCGGAAAACAGCAGCCAAAAGATGAAAAGCAAAAGGAGCGCAAATCCATAGAGCAACATCAAGGCAATCGGGTCGATTGCCCCACAGCTCAAGGCAGGCCAAAAAACGGGGGGGCTTTTGGACAACGTCGCTTTTTGTTTGTTTTCAAATATAAGGTCTCCGGTTTGAAATTTTACTTTCAAGGGGGCGGGAAAAATATATTTTCGGTTTGTGTGACGAAAGCGTCTTGAAGAACCATTTTGTGAAGCCCAGAGCAGTAGATCAGGCGCCGAAAAGCCGCTGAAGCAGCTGCTCCGTCTGCGTTCCACTGTACCTTGCCTTCAGCTCATCAAGCTTGGCACCTCTGCGCTCGCCAGTAAGTAAGCTAAGCCCGTGCAACGCGTTAATGAGCTTCTCAGATTCGGCGTCCTGATCTCTCATAGTGATCCACGATGAGTTTGCCTGCTTGGCCAACGCTTCAGCCTTTCGGCTAAGGGTTTGTGACTCAATCAATCTGTTGCCATTCACTTCTGTCTTAAGCTGACTGATGACATTCTCGAGCTCATGCAGCTGCTCTGAAACGCGCTCCGCGCTATCAAGCGACACAGGACGCCCATCAACATAGATAGCGTCTTCTTGGACACAGTAGATTGCTAAAGGGCCGTCCCCTCCTCCCGTGCAGTCAAGCGCGAGAAAATTCCCCAATCTCAGCGGTTTCGGAATCCACGTATGTCCCGAGCAAACTCTCCAGATGCCTGGAACACCGTCACGATAATGCTTGATGATCCGTTCCCTGCCCCACAGCGCGATCTCTTCGATCTGAGTATTGTCTAGGCTCCCAACGAACTCTTGCCAAGAAATCCCTGCCGGCACGTCGGCGTGAACGACACCGACCAGGCCACGTGCGGACTGAATTTCTATGGCGGTGGGAAGCTGTTCCAGCTTCTCGATCACCATTCCTTTCGACTCATCGGCGATCGTTGCCCACCATCCCGCGCCGTGGGAGCTGTAACGTGCTTGTGGGTTTTCACGGTAAGCGTTTATCAGCATCTGCTCGTGATTGCCTTGGACACAAAAGAACCAAGGTTCACCGAGCAGTTTTAGACCATCCAGCATCCCAGGCCCGCGGTCAATCAGATCGCCTACAGCTATAACCCGATCAATCGCACTGTCAAAGCCGAGTGCACGAAGCCCCTTGTGGAGTTCGATGGTTTTGAAATGGATATCACCGACTACAAAGTCACGGCCCACTTCATTCTTGGGGAGTCGCAAAATCGTCTGCTTCATCTGGGATCTTAACTCCGGAGCAATCGCCAAGGGATCTACTTAGCAGCTCCATTGTACTCGCTCGTAGGGACAGAAAATTGGACACCGGCGAACCTGTCCTGCGCCATTTGTGCCTGCTGAGAGATGAACTAGGCTCTGAGCATCACTTTCAAGGAAGACTTTCATGTCCGATAACTGGAACTACAGAATCGCCACGGCTGACTCTCTGACATTGCTCCTACACAACCAGCACGCACTGGGTGCCGCAATTGAAGAAATAACCAAGTGGCTCTCAGAGAATGGCGTCGAAAGTGTCGCGGGTCATGCTATGTCAGCCATGGAAGCGTTGGATGCAAATGCTCAAGCCATCACAGATTCCATTTTGAGGATTCGACAGTCTTAGACGTTGCACCTGTCCTCGCACCAATCGCGTCATTGCCAACCAGATTGATAGATAAGGAGGTAGCCCCCCCAAATAGCGCGAGGGGTCTGCTCCTGTATCAGATATCAGGAATGCATCGAATGTCCGCCCATCATATCCACCCCTTTGATAGTTCAACTTTCGAAAAAAGCATTACAGGCGTTCATCAAAGCAGTTGCGTCATTTAAAGCTCGGTGTTGCTTGATTGTAGGCAGTAGGCGGTAAATGTCGCTGGCAGCCTCCCGGCCCACAAATACCTCCAAAGGCTTCAACTCGAAGGTGGGCATCAGATCTGCAGCTTCGTAGAGGGTGTCGAGCCAAAAGCCGTCTTGCGGTGAGTCGCTGCAAAGCAGCTGCCCTGATAACAGCTTATTCATTTTTCTCGCCACAACGACTGGGGTATCACCTTCCTGATGTAACTCATCTTGAGAGAGGCCGTGCATGTCTTGCGCATCGAACGACCAGTGCGTCCACTACAGGACTGGCTTGATAAGCGAGCAGAAGGAGGTCTCACTTGATACGACAGCGACCTCGATAGGATAGCTGCCAGGAGCTATCCCAGAGGCTTCAAAATCAATAAAAAACGAAGGCCGTTCCAACCTTGCTGCTCCTGCTTGAAGGCTGCGATTTTGAGCGGCTCCACCGACTGCTTGTGTGCTTGCGCCGCCATCGCTCGAACCAGCCGCTCTAGCTGGTAGGAGCCTGTGCAGCTCGGTGATTTTTCAGATGCTGCATCTCACGCTGCCATTCAGTCAGAAATTTATCCCAGTCTGTGGCGTAGGGGCCGTGAGGAACTCTGGTCGACCCGATGCTTGCTTGGTGGAAACGCTCTCTCCAGGGTTACGGAATAGCCTGCTCCAAGATGATGTCGATTCCGGAGTTGTGGTGCATCACCGAGACAGAGTTACGAACCTCAATGAGTTCGAGTGGCTTATCGCTAAAGGGCGTGCCTTTGCGCTCTTGGTCGTCGCAGCCATCAAGGATGACAAGGAGTTCGAATGCATTGGGATCACCGGGATGGAGGCTGGCAAGCGCCCACAGAACCCTTCGCCTAGCTCTCTCACGCTCGCGAAGTGAGTCGCTGGTCATTTCTGCCTCCTTTTGACAAGGCTTGTCGGTGGTTATGGCGTGCCGCCTTCGGCGGATGGCTGGCGTGAACCGAGCCGTGGCAAGCCACGTCTCGTCCCTACGGGCTTTCATCCCGCACGCCTGCGCGCTCCGCTTGCCTGCTGAACTGCACGGTAAGGATAGTCCTGCGCAGCGATCCTGAAGCCGGGGCGGGTGTAAGCTTGCCCTACGTACAGGACTATTACTTGTGAAGCTTACTGAAGCGACTCGATAGCGCTGCGGCTTCGGTACCTGCCCTCGTACCCCCGCAGCCCGCTGATGGACAGTTCTAGGGGACGGAGGCGATAAACGTTAAAGGGAGCACCCCTGTCGAAACGTCCTTTTCCTTACTCAGCGGCGAAAGAGACGGTCTAGAACCAGCAGAGCAATTGCACCAATCGCGATTGCAGCAACTGGTTTCTCTTTAACGAACGTGGATACGCTGTCCAGGGCATCGCCATAGGTTTGAGTCAGCTGACCGGCAGCTTGGCGTCCCGCACCTTCGGCTTCCAGCTTCGAATCACCAAGCAGTTTTCCGACTGCGCTTTGGGCTTTACCGGCAACCTTTTCTACAACGCCTTCTACCTGCTCACTTCTCATGATTGATTAAACCTTCGTATAAGTTGGAAGCTCAGAATGAGTGAACTGCGATGGCTACCATCCGATAGCCATCCCAGCGAAACGGTGTTACCGCCTAGAACTACTTTTTGTCTACGGCGTCTTTGACCTTGCCAGCCACTTGCTGTGCTTCACCTTTCTTTTCTTGGATGGCACCTTCGACCTGTAGCTTCTCATTGCCTGTGACTTTGCCGACACCTTGCTTCACGTTACCGATAGCTTCGTTGGCCAGGCCTTTGATTTTGTCTGAAGTACCACTCATGGCTGTCTCCCGGTTAGGAATAGGTGTCCTATCTGGACAGAAAAATTGACTGGCGACTGCGACCGGGAGTTCCACGGTTGACGACTACCACTCGTCGCCGGCCCTTCGAGTGCTATCTGGAAACAGATACATCGCTGTTCGGATGGAGAAACAATTTCTTGCTGTCCAAGCTATCAAAACAGCATGATCGCCCTACTGCCCTCAGCGATGCATAATCAGATGCCCCACATTCCTGCCCCCTTTCCTCCGAACGAGGATGAAAGAGCCCTGTCGCTAGAGCATCTCGGGGTGCTGGACTCAGCTCCGGAGAAAGAATTCGACGATATCGTCGTGCTCGCGAGCACCTTGTGTGAAGTACCGGTCGCGCTGGTTTCTCTGGTGGATAGAGAACGTCAGTGGTTCAAGGCGTGCGTCGGGCTGGACGTGAGGGAGACGCATCGGGATCTGGCGTTTTGCGCGCACGCGATCCTGGCTCCCGCCGATGTGTTGACTGTCGAAGATGCCAGACTCGACCCGCGCTTTGAACACAGCGCGCTGGTGCTTGGCCCGCCCTACATTCGCTTTTACGCGGGAGCTCCTATCATTGACGATACGGGGCACGCTCTGGGTACGGTGTGCGTGATTGATACCAAGCCGCGAACCCTGACAGCACCACAGCGCACGGCATTGTTGGCATTGGCGAGACAGACCGCTTCGTTGTTGCAATTGCGCCTGCTCAGACATCAAATAGAGCGTCGAGCAGAAATGCTTGAACAAGAACTGGCTCAGGCGAATGCACTTAATCAAGTGGCCGAAGAGTCACTGCGTCACGCCAAGCGTATCTCCTCCTTGGGAATGGTCACGGCCAGTATTGCGCACGACTTCAACAATATTCTTCAAGCGCTAAGCGCAAGTTTGCAGATGATCCGCTTGCGCGCCAGACGACCAAAAGCCGTCGAGCAATTTAGTGATACCGGATTGCAGGCGGTCGAACAGGGACGGCAGTTGGTCAATCATCTGCTTTCTTGTGTTCGACTCGACAGCCCAAATTTGGTGTGCGTTGACGTTAATGCTCGACTTGATGCAATGCGCGATTTGTTGTTTCACACCGCGACCGAAAGTGTTGAGCTGACTTTCGACCTGTCAGCCCCCGACACCGCAGTGATGTGTGAAGAAGCCCAGTTGAATGCAGCTGTCTTGAACCTTCTCACAAATGCCAGGGATGCGCTCGGGTCAGCAGGAAGTATCTGCATTTCAACGCGACTGATGCGGGTTGATGATGACGTAACACTGGCTGGAGGCAATTACGTCGTGCTCAGCGTCACTGATACCGGGCCAGGTATACCAGATGACCTGGCGGCTAAAATTTTTGATCCTTTTTTCACCACAAAGGAAAGAGGAAAAGGTACGGGCTTGGGCTTATCGCAAGTCCGTAAGTTCGCAGAGAACGCTGGGGGCACCGTCATGGTTGATAATGCACCCGACAAGGGAACAGTCGTATCTTTGTACTTGAAATCATTGGGTCGAATCGACTCTGCGATTAATCCCACATAATCATCGTGGCTTAAGTAACCTTCTTTACATGATTTGCCTGTATGCCGGCCTGATACGCTGTTGTTCCGTAAGTGTATGGCCAATACAGGTTGTGCGATCAACGGTCTGATCCGTAGATGTTAGAATCAGTGGCAAGTCTGACCTAACGCGGGCGCGAATTGGGCGTTTTGGGACGTCAACCTTGGATAACCAGACGGGCCGGAAGGTGCAGTAATGTTTCTTAGTCTTGAAGTTCGCAGCTATGAGAGGGAAGACCGTCACCACCACCACGAGCATGCTCAATTGGTACTGCCGATTCGTGGCGAAATGGAAATTGACGTAAACGGTCGCGGCGGCTGCATTGATCAGTCATTGGCAGCGCTTGTGACACCTGGCTCGATCCATTCGCAGCAGACTAACCTCGATAGCCGTTTTTTAGTTTTGGACTGTGCGCCGACGATTATGGAAACGCTTCAGATCGAGCGTCTTGCTCAAAAAATATATGTGCCCATTTCCCCCGCTACTCGTCGGCTTATAGAGTTCGCTGAGCTAATCGGCAATGCACAATTGTCCATCGCGGCCTCCCAATTGGGGCCTCTGCTTTTATCGTCTCTAAATCCGGATATCTCCCGCTTTCCAGACCCCATGAAGCAGTTGATCGCTCGTATTCAGGCGGATCCTGGAGCGAACTGGAGCAATGAACGCATGGCTCAAGTAGCAAAAATGAGCATGAGTCAGATGCACCAACGTTTCCGGCTAATGTTCGAGATGAGTCCGCAAGTTTGGTTGACTGATTTACGCCTGCAAGAAGCTCAACGATGGTTGCGTGGAACCTCATTGACCATATCCGAGATTGCCTTGCGTGCCGGCTTTAGCGACCAGGCATCGCTGACCCGTGCCATGCAGCGCGTGAGGGCCACGACCCCGGCGGTTTATCGTAAAACGCAAAAACAGTCTGGGTAAAAAATCCCGTAGTTACCGACAATACTCCCCGAATCAGTTGCTCCAGACTTTACCCATAACGCTTTGGAGCGCGGATGAAATGCTTGCTGATCGATTACTGCTAAAGGGCATTGTCTACGGAGTTTGCGCGGGCCTGTGTTGGGGAGTGATCTTCCTCGGCCCCCAGCTCACCCCGGGGCTGAGCGGACTGCAATTCGCCGTTCTGAGATTTCTCTGCTACGGCGCGATTTCGGTGGCCTTGCTTATGCCCCGCTGGAGGCGCGTTTGCGCCAATCTCACTATCGCCGACTGGAAGTCACTCTTCTGGCTTAGCCTGATTGGGAACCTCATTTACTACACGCTAGTGGGCACCGGTGTGCAGTTGGTTGGCATTGCCACAACGTCTCTGATCGTCGGACTCATTCCCGTGTTCGTCACGCTGGCAGGTCGTCATGACGTCAACGCAATTTCTTTGCGCCAGCTAACTCCCTCGCTGTTCTGCGCTGTGGGCGGGGTCGTACTCATCAGCTGGCACGCACTGATCAACGGCGACAAGCCAGATATACTGACAAACGTGGCCGGAATTCTATGCGCAGCGGGCGCGTTAGTGACATGGAGTTGGTTCGCAGTGAGCAACGCTCGGCGGCTGGCTCAGGTAACCAGCGTTTCCGCCCATGACTGGGCACTGCTGACAGGGGTCATGACTGGCGCTCAGTCACTGCTTTTGGCGGTACCTGTCCTGGGCTGGCAGGTCGGAACGCATGACAACTCCGAATGGCTACACTTTGTCATGGTAGCCGGTGGCGTAGCGTTTTTATCTTCGGTTGTGGGTAATGCGTGCTGGAATCAGGCGAGCCGACTTCTACCACTGGCACTAAGCGGACAAGTGCTCGTGATTGAGACGTTAGCGGCGCTGGTTTTTGGATTTCTATGGGAGCATCGGCTGCCCGACTTACATGAAATTGCGGCGATTGCACTTCTGGTCACCGGTGTCTTGTGGTGTCTGAATTGTCATCGTACTCCCCGTCACTCTCCGGCTGTTTAACTCGTACAGAGATGCTATAGCGACAGGAATACTGACTACCCCTACCAGTTGTGATTAATTGGTCACCCACTATGCGGTAGCAACTGATCGATCTCACTCGCCCGGTGCGTCGGTAGGCGCGTGAGAACATCCTTCAGATACGCATATGGATCATAACCATTCAGCCGCGCAGACGGGATCAAGGTCATGATTGCCGCCGCCCGTTTGCCGCTGCGCAGTGATCCAGCGAAGAGCCAGTTTTCGCGTCCAAGAGCCCATGGCCTGATTTGGTTTTCGGCCCAATGGTTGTCAATGGGTACTGCCCCGTCATCGATGTAGCGTGATAGCGCTGCCCAGCGTTTCAGGCTGTAATCGAGTGCTCTGCTGATGGCTGAGCCTTCGGGCACCAGATCGCGCTGGGCGCTCATCCAGGCATGGAGCATGTTCATCACCCGTACAGCTTTTTCTTGTCGTATTCGACGCCTTAAATCCGGCTCCAGATCGCGGACTTCGCCTTCGATTTCGTACAGAAACTGGATATAACGCAGGGCTTACTCGGAAGATGGATAGGTCGCAGAGCACACCCGCGAGTATTACCCAGGCGTGACCGTACCACTTGGCGTCCACAAACTCTCCCTCGTAGGTTGCCCCTGGAATGTTCCCCCTGCATTCGAAAGCATACTGGCCGTTAGTCAGCAGATCACGGGTCATGCAGAGTGAATGCCTTCCGCAGAATGCTGCTCCCATGGTGGGCATGGTGACCAAGCCTCCACGAGCTTATCGATGAAGAGTCGAATTTTTGGAGAGAGGTGCCGCTTGCTAGGGTAGATCACCCGAATAGGCTCTGCGGCCTCTGCATACCCAGCGAGCAATTGAACAAGCTTGCCGCTCCTCAAATCGTCGTTCACCACGTAGGAAGGAAGAGTCGCGATGCCCAGGCCAGCTACAGCTGACTGGTGTAATGACTCAGCACTGTCCATCTGTAGCCTTCCACCATGAGTAACGGACACAGAGCTACCATTCAAGCGAAAATTCCAAGGAAGCAATCTCCCACCACTCACGAAATGCAGGCACTGGTGCTCGGATAAATCCTCCGGCGTTTTAGGCTCGGCGTGCTCAGCCAAATATTTGGGGGAAGCGCAGGTAATCATTTGTTGGTAGGCCACAGTGCGCGTTAACAACCGAGAATCTTCCTTCGGTGGCCCGATGCGCATGTGTTCGCGGACGTCACCGGTCTTCCACCAATCTTGGTGCAGATCGGCGAGAACGAGCTGATGTTGAGTGATGCAGTGCGCCTTGCAACTCACCTGGCTGATAACCGCGTTCGCGTGAACCTAGAAGTATGGCCAGCGATGTTCCACGCCTGGCACTTCTACGCCACCATGCTGCCAGAAGGTCAGCAGGCTATGGAGAGTTCCGTTCGCTTCATCGAGGCTGCCTTGGGCGACGCTAACCGCTAAAACGCAGAACAACCGCGATAGCTTTGTGGCTGTCGCAGTGCTACACGTCCCAACCATCAAGCCGCTAGATGAGCAAACCATCTTGGCTGAAGCCCGAAAGTCCGGACGTTTGGTAGTCACAGCCGAAAACAGCTCGATTATCGGTGGACTCGGCGAGGCTGTTGCAGGGTTACTTCTGCGTAACGGCGTAACTCCTACCTTCCGGCAAATCGCTTTACCCGACGCATTCCTGGAGGCGGGCGCACTGCCGACGCTACATGATCGGTATGGCATCTCAACAGCAGCTGTATGTGCGCAAATCAAAGCTTGGCTGTAGGCCTCTGTGCAAGGCGCCTTAGTTTGAGGCGCCTTTTGCAAGGTTACATTGCGTGGCATAGGAAAATGCTCAACTACATAATCCGTTCCTGCAGCCTTTTAATTACCGGCGCGGAAGTCTGGTAGCTGACGATGCTACACGACAGAAAATCACGACGTACAAGGGATACAACAGCATCAGGTATCTTTCGACCAACGAGGAGCGAGAGAGCAAACGCGTTAGTTTTTTTAAGCACCAAAAAAAAGGGCCCTCCCGGGCCCATTTATTCGAGCGCTAAAACTACTTGTTGAGCCAGGACTCAACAGTCGCCGCGCCGTGATCACTTTTCCACTGTTTCAAGCCTCTGTGATTACCACCTTTCGTCTCAATGGTTTCACCGGTGTGTGGGTTCTTATAAACCTTCACCTGGCGGGCCTTGCGTTTGGCTTTAGGCTCGGATACTGGAGCGCGACGACCTGCTTGTGGATCAAGCAGATTGATCACGTCTTTCAGGCTGTAGCCGTATTTTGCGAGCAAATCGCGCAGCTTCGTTTCGAATTCAATTTCTTTCTTAAGACCAGCGTCGCCCTTCAGGGCCTCAAGCGCTTGAAGCTGTTCGGCGAGATGTTTTTCAAGCTGGCGAAATTCTGCGAGTTTGGACATGGGAGTTTCCTGAGCAATTAGTATTGTCACGTTACATCAGAATAGACACTCGAATGAAGGAGAAGACTCAACTCTAAGAATCTATAAGATGCTTGGGTATCCTTCGTATATGATTGAATCAATGCGCTACCGGTAGGCGCGTAAGCAAAGGCTGGAGGGCGCAACAAATTGGGATCGCCCACTATCGCGTTACAGCTTGAAACGCGAAACGACAGTACGCAGTTCCCCTGCCAGCAGCGACAGTTCCTCCGCAGTCACAGCGTTGTCTTCTATGCCCTCCATCAATGCAAGGCTACCGTTACGAATCTCAGTCACATTGCGATTGATATCCTCCGAGACGGCGTGCTGCTGAACTGCCGCGCTCGCTATCTCGGTGTTCATCGCTACGATTTGCTCAACGCCGTCATTGATTGCATCCAGGCTAGTCGAGGCCTGATCAGCGGATTCGATGCATTCCTGCGCGCGCAGTTTGCCCGCTTTCATTTTGCTCGACGGCGCCGCCTGTCGCCAGTTGCAGCTCTTGGATAATCCGGCGGATCTCTTCAGTGGAGTTTTGTGCGCGCGAGGCCAGAGTTCTGACCTCGTCGGCGACCACCGCGAATCCTCGACCCTGCTAAGGCTTAGGCACAATCATCGGGCCTGCTAATAACTTCTCGTCATTACCTGACGCTGCAAAATGGTTGCTTACCATTGGCATGCTACTGGGAAGGCTGGAGATACTCACCGTCCTGGTACTCGTAAAACCGGTTTTTTGGAGGTATTAGTCCTATCAATGAATAGGTGAATACCCATGGGCGCGAAAAAAGCCTGTCGAGCGACTCCGCCAAAGCTGTTTGGAACGAGCTGCTTATTTGGTTAGTCTTGCGGTCAATACAGCGACTTCAAGAGGAGCTCCTCGGGTGATCAAGCCGATAATGCTGTTACGCCGAGGCTTCGCCTCCATGCGCTGGCGCACCAGGGTAACGCTATGGATTGCAGCAACCATTGCTGGGCTGCTGGTGGTGGCTTTCGCTAGGCTGGCAGACATGGCCTTGGCGCAGTTTGCTCAACAGACCGCTGAGCGAGCATGGCTTCCGCTTGTTTACACCCCAATGATCGGCATGCTCGTAGTCTGGCTGACAACGCGCTTTTTTGTGGGCGCCCAAGGTAGCGGAATTCCTCAGGTAATCTCAGCAACACGACTTGCGCGTCAAGGTAAGCCCATTAACAGACTGGTTTCATTGCGCATTGCTTTCGCCAAGATAAGCCTTGGAACTCTGGCGCTGACGGGCGGCTTTTCGGCGGGGCGTGAAGGCCCCTCAGTGCAAGTTGCCGCATCCATCATGCAATTCTTTCACCGCTTCCTGCCCAATGCGCGAATCGTGCGCAGCGAGGATCTCATTCTGGCGGGAGGTGCAGCGGGTATTGCGGCAGCATTCAACACGCCCTTGGCAGGGATCGCATTCGCGGTAGAAGAACTTGGACGCAAGCTGGAGACCCGTACCAGCGGGGTTCTTCTCAGCACCATTATCCTCTCTGGGATGGTTGCCATTGCCTTGCAGGGAAACTACAACTATTTCGGTCACTTCGGCATTCAGGACATCAACCTCGACATAGTCGTCCCGGCATTAGTCATAGGAATTGGTTGTGGGCTTTTGGGTGGTTTATTTAGTCGAATGTTGTTATGGCCGCAGCGGCATCCACACTTCATCATCTGGCAGTGGCGGCGTCTGCACCCGGTGTGGTTTGCCGGCATCTGTGGATTGGTCGTCGCTATATTGGGTTGGCTGAGCGGTGGAATGTCGTTCGGTAGTGGCTACGGCATTACCTCTCAGGTCATCGCATCTGATGTAGTCCTGCCATGGCACGCCCCCATCACCCGATTCTTAGCGACCGTAGTGACCTACTTCTCTGGTATTCCAGGAGGTATTTTTGCCCCTTCGCTTGCTGTAGGGGCAGCAGTAGGCGCCAATACCGCAGAGCTATTCCATCTGGCAGCGCAGCCCACTATTGCACTCTGCATGGTTGGTTTTCTGGCTGCCGTCACTCAGTCGCCAATCACCTCCGCAATCATTGTGATGGAGATGATTGATAGCCACAGTATGGTGATCAGTCTCATGGCGGTAGCCCTGATTGCCAAGGCTGTCAGTTCAAGAATGGGCCCTGAGTTGTATCAGCAATTGGCGCGAGGCTTTCTCGAGAGTGCAGAAGCTGCCACTAAGCCAAAGAATCCAACTCAATAAGCCTACCGCGTGATCGTTCTAGCCAGTGAGCTAAGTTGATCCTTCTCATGCTGCAGCGCTAACGTGGACTCTGCACGAGTCATCAGAAGATCCACGTGCCTGTCGCATGCTTCTTTAAAGATCGCTGGGTTTATTTCAGCGAGACTGATGAGGGCTTTCAACAGGCGCACGTTAACTTCCAGCAAAGCTGCACCGTCCCTGCTGATCGGGGCAAAAAAATCATCGAACAGATCATCAACCGTCAATCCTCGGAGAAAGACCTGTTTACACCCTTGGTCTGTTTGCGAGCCAGAGACGTGAGGCTTGCTCCAGCAAGTTAAAGTCCTCACTCCCCGGCCAATGACATCGATGGCTGTTCCTGGGTCGTTCACCGCAGGCGATAAGGCGCGAGAAGCGATTTCCGAGAGAACACAAAGTCCGAAGCGTGGATCATTTTCAAAGGTTCGACGGACGCCTATCGTCAGAGCCTCTAGAACCATCTCACGTGCAGTATCGATATCACCGTCCGACGTGTTGCCCAAGCTCACAATATGCAGGAGTGGCATTCCCTCGTGCACAAATGTCCCCGGAAGCACCTCCAGATAAATCTGTACTTGATCGTCCTGCGCGAAAGCTCCGAGTGCGCTTACATCAATATGTTGCACGTAACCTGTCAGCTCACTTTTGACTGTGATTGCGCCAGGAGGTAGCGAAAGATCGGTCGGGTAAGCTGAACCGCCTAAGTAGGGCCACTGAACTCGTTGAGTGATTGCCGTTATCGCAGCCTTCTCGACGCGGTCGATGGTTTCTCCCACCCGTCCAAGTTTTGACAGGTGGTCGATCCAGCGCAAGAGGGTGTAAACGATCAAGATCACCACAATTATCGTCACTGCGAACAGCAACACCCGACCTTGCGTGCCATAAGCACCCGTGCTCAACGCGATGATCCCCACCAGGCTAAACAGGAATGAGCCTATAAACGTGGCAAGGGCATTTTGGGTCGTCGTGTCTTCCATTACCAAGGTGGTGGCGCGCGGTGTCACTCCGCTGCTCGCGGCCCCATAAGCGGTGACCATTGTGCTCAACGAGAAGGTTGTGACGGCCAGCATGCTGGAGGCAATGATCCCCAGAATTTTGTCTACGGCATCTGCGCCGATGCGCGCTGGCAATGACTCCGGAATGAAGTCTTTGAATACAACAGCGAGCAGTGCCGTAGCCACCCCTAGAAGGGAGAATAGGGAGGCTCTGAACCACAGCCGTTTGGTGAGTTGATTCGTTACCCAACGCCAACGAGCAATCATGTGCAATCCTTCAGTGACTACGTCAGTGGACGTCGCGAGCAGCGCAGAAGTTTTATTCGGAAATTTGAAACTGGTTTTACATCCTGGCTAGAGATGAAGCATCTCACAGGTACGCGTGTTGCTGCGATTGCGAGCGTCACCTGCACGGCCCATTGCAGCGAGACGAAGAAGGGGTGCGAAAACGTTTACGTTGTTTGTTCAGGTAATGGCCGTTTCAAAGGGTCGGGTTATGCCGCGCGTGCCTAGCGAAAGATGAAAAGTGCGCCAGCAAAAGCGCACTTTTCTGTGGGGTCTAAAGCTTAAATTTGGCTACCAACTGGTTGAAGGATACTGCAAGCCTTGAGAGCTCGTGGCTCGAGGCATTTGTCTGATGTGCTCCTGTAGCAGTTTGAGCTGACAAGCTTTGAATGTTGACGAGGTTACGATCTACCTCACGAGCAACCTGTGCCTGTTCTTCTGACGCGCTTGCGATTACCAGATTGCGCTCTGTGATTGCAGCTACACCCTCAGTGATCGATTCCAGTGCTACGCCTGCGGCCTGCGCAAGCTGACGTGTGTTATTTGCCTGGCTTTGACTCTTAGTCATGGTTTCTACTACAGAGGTAGCGCTTGTCTGAGCAGCGTTAATCATCCCCTCGATTTCAATAGTCGATGATTGGGTACGATGAGCTAGAGCCCTTACCTCGTCAGCTACTACTGCAAATCCGCGACCTTGCTCGCCCGCTCGTGCAGCTTCAATGGCCGCATTCAGAGCTAGGAGATTGGTTTGGTCAGCAATCGACCTGATGACCTCAAGCACCTTGCTAATTTCTTTCGTCTGATGAGCAAGCTCTTGAACCTGAGAGCTCGATGAGTTGATTTCCCCAACCATTCCTTCAATCGCTACAACAGCTTCTCCAACCCTACTTTTGCCAGCCATGGCGTCTTGATTGGTTCTTTGCGATATTTCTGCTGTAGAAACGGCATTGCGAGCGACTTCATCGACTGCAGCTGTCATTTCATTCACAGCGGTAGCAGCCTGTTCGATTTCGCTGTTCTGCTGAGTAAGACCCCGTGTGCTCTCGTCCGTTACGACGCTCAGCTCTTCTGCTGCCGAGGCTAGCTGATCTGATGCACTGGATATATTTTGAATTGTGCTTCGAAGGCTCGCCTGCATCCCATGTAGGGAGGAAAGTAATTTCCCGGTTTCGTCCTGGCTACCTGCGTCAATACGTTGCGTAAGATCTCCACCTGCAATACGCTCCGCAGCCGATACTGCATAGGAGAGTGGCCGGGTAATGAGTCGCGTAATAAGAAGACCCAGGCCCATCGCCAAGACGAACGCGAATACCATACCTGCAATGATCGTTAGCTTAGAACTTTGAATGAGAGCATCACTTTCACTTCGGATATCGTCCGCTTGATCAATGTTAGATGCGATTATCCCTAGCATCTCTTTCTCAGCGGAACCATACTTATCGCTGACGTCTTCTCTAAGTTGCAATCTCGCCCCTGGCAAATCCCCCGACATCAACGTATTGACGAACTTCTCTGCCGTTTTTATATAAGCAGGCCAATCCCGTTCAAAATTATCACCTAAGGCCTTTTCGTCATCGCGCAGCGGGGTGCTACGATAAATAGCGAATGCTTTCTCTATAGCACGCTGGCGGTCAGATAATGATTTTTTAGTGGCTACGAGTTCCCCCTCAGTTGCATTGCCAGCTTTTTGTGCCAGCAACAAGTATAGATCTCTATTGTGATAAATTACTTGCTGCAGAGTTTCATTCACCTTGTTAATTGAACTTATATTATTGCTAAATACAGATGAGATCGTGTCGCCCAGCCGTGAGTTGCCGTTCATCCCGACGAGCCCAATCGCAATAGTTATCAATGCGCATATCAAGAATGATATGGATAGTTTTGCCGCAAGGCGTAAATTCAGGAACCAATTCATAGAGCTTCTCTTCGATAGGGGGAAATCTGGTTGACCTTGAGGCGTGCCATTGATCAGGGGAGATATCGGCAAGCAAGGACGATTTTTGAGCTTTTTTTCACGCACAGCTCAAATAGATTGTTTCTTATATTTATTACCCTAAGCCTAGGTGATATTGATTTTAATAAAAATTCGCGCCTCATTTGTTAGGTTTGTTGAATATTCACTGATACCAATTTGGCTGAGTTAGCTTCTCGCCCATTGAAGGCAGCATTGCCCAGTTGTGGCTGGCTTGGATCTTTACTTGTATATGATCGAGCAGGATCATAACGCCAGTGTCGCGGCGGGAGCGGCGCGACTCGCGGTTGTCTCATTGGAGCGATCTGGCGGCCAAGCACAATTCATTGTCAGAGAAATCCCCTGCGCGCACACGAGCCTCTCGCCCGTCATTCAGTGGATCGAAAGCCGAATAGCTACGATTATTACCATCAGAGATATGGCAGATTTTGCAAAGGTCAGCACGAGAACACTAACTCGTCGCTTTCAAAAGCAATTAGGCCTATGCCCCCTGCAGTGGGTGATCCATGTAAGAATCAATCGTGCGCAATGCCTGCTTGAAGCGACTGACTTACCCATCGAACAGGTTGCTGCAGAGGTAGGATTTAGTTTTTCGACTTCTCTTAGAGAACACTTTCTACATATCGTAGGTACGACCCCGACGAATTATAGACTGGCTTCCAGAAAAGCGCCTTCGAGGACACAACAGCACGGATTGCATACAACGGAAATCGTCGTGCGACCGTAGCAGGTAGGACATCAAGATCGCCAGTAAATTGAGACCTATGGCGTATCCTGGCGCCACACACGATAGCGTCCTACCTTGCTTTAGATGAACATTGTGTCCCTATCGAGCGGGTTGAGTTGGCAAGCTCAAGAAAAGCTTGTGATTGACCTTTTACTTTACTAGATACAAGGGGGGCCGGCGCGAGCAAACCCTAGAGGAATGCTTCACCAGGCGCTGCAGTTCAGTGCTCAGGTTTTCTGTGGACGCATAAAGCTGGTGCAATGCGTCAAGCAGATTCTTGAGCTGCGCAGCGTCTATTTCATGTCCGCGTTTGGCCAAATTAACACGCAGGTCGTGCAGACTTTTTTTCAGATTGTGATCAGCTGTCATCATAATTCTCGGCAGTCTTGGATATATGGATTCACAACGGTACCTAGTGCTAGAGAATCAACCGTAGGTAAAACCATCTAGTCGCCGTTTAAGGTCTACCGCAATCTGCGCCAAGTATTCGCTGGCAGCGCGCGTCTGGTTCGAACGAACCGCTGAATGGATCGAAAGATCGCGGATGCGAATGATGCTTTTATCAATTTCTTTCGCGACGATGGCTTGCTCTTCACAGGCTGCGGCGATAAGGGTGTTACGCTCATCAATACTGCTTACGGCCTTGGTGATTCCAATCAACGCGGTATTGGCTGAGTTTGCTTGCTTACGAGTCTCGGTCGCCTGGGTCGAGCTATCTGTCAACGCAAGCACTGTTTCCTGCGTCCCACTCTGGATGTAGGTAATCATCCGTTCGATATCCATTGTGGATACCAGTGCCAAAATTACTGCTGCGAAACACAATCGCATTCGCGTCGCGAATCTGAACCGTCTCAACCACATCAAATGTCCGTCCAAGCGTGAGAATTCTTGAAACCAATTCTCCCTTGCTTTTAGCCCCTCATTTCACTCCAAAGCGCTGCGGACAAACGAATCCTTTACTGGGATAAACAAAAGAAGGAAAGACTGTAAGCGTCCTGGCATCCCGTCTTGCGTAACTGGGCCGGTTGCCACCGATGCGCCAACAACTCCCCAATTTCACTCGCATCGGAGTATCCGTCCGGCGCAGTCCTCTAGCTCGCCCCGAAAAGCTATGGTAGGCGTCCGGCGTTTGGGCGAGTCGGAGAGTTGTCTTCTCGCCTGTTCCACCGGAGCACGCTAAACCTAGGTCAGATTCAACCCGCCGTCTGACATGAGTATCTCGCCGGTTAAGTAGTCCGACTCGACCAGCATTACAACAGCTTTTGCGATGTCGTCTGGGCTAGCGGCCCTGCGCATAGGTGCGCGAGTTCGCCACAACTCTTGGGCCTCTGTCCACTCTGCGGTCAGAGGCGTGTCGACCAAGCCAGGCGCCACCGCGTTTACGCGAATTTCGGGCCCAAGCGATACCGCGAGCAAACGGGTCATGTGATTAAGCGCAGCTTTGCTTACCGCATAGGGAATCGATGCGCCCTTAGGACGGATACCGGCATGCGAACTGATGTTTACGACGCAACCTGCTCGACCGGAACGCGCGGCATCGCGCAATGCCGACTCGGCCAAAGCGACCAGGTGGAACGGCGCCACGACATTAACTTCGTTAAGTTCGTGCCACACCGTAGAACTGGCAGAGGCAAGGTCGCCGTGCGGAATGACTCTGCTAATACCGGCGTTATTGACCAATACGTCGAGCTGCCCCCACGCGGCGATAGCTTCGTTAACAAGCCTGACCCTGTCAGCTTCGAAAGCAAGATCAGCTTGCACGTAAATAGCCTGCTTCATTTCGGCAACCATAGCGCGTCCCGTATCCGCAGAATTTCGCGAATGGAGCACCACCGCATAGCCTGCCCGGCTTAGTACACGTGCAATGGCTGCGCCGATACCAGAAGTCGATCCTGTAACCAAAGCGACGCGTAATACGTTATCGATTGTCGGATTGGGTTTCATATGGATATCTCGAATGGGTTGTTAGAGAGCCATTACCGTAGCACCAAGCAGGCAACGTCGGCGTCAGGCGGTCACGATTAGCAGGTATCCATTTTCAAATCAGGTTGGAGCTTATTCTGTGTAACCGTCTGGGCAAGGCCCCTTTTGTCGTTGATGCGACCAGATCAACACAGGATCGCAGGCCCAGTCGGTCAACACGGTGTCAGCGACAGAAATAGGCCCTATCAGGTTCCGGCGGGGACACTCATCCCTCCATCCGCCATGACGACTGCGCCCAAAATATAAGATGCCCGCTCTGAGGCTAGAAACGCGACGACTTCAGCGATTTCTTCGGGCTGAGCGGCACGTTTGATCGGCGTCTTTTCGCCATGCTGGGCAAGGAACCTATCCATGGGCTCGGTGGCGAGCCAGATGGCGTCGATGCGGATCATCGCAATAGCTCTCGAAGGAAAGCTGCGCAGGCGGCAGCGCTTTGTATAGGCAACGGGACGAATGCCGGTTGAAGCGCCGTACTTTTCTGCGCTTGCACCCGAATCCATTTGTGGACGAGGTTTGCGTTGAGGCCGTGGCTGAGGGCCACGCTGGCGATTGATGCGCCGTGTTGGACACACTCTTCATCACCTGGCTTTGAAGGATTTGGAATACGAACGGCGTGTTGGCTGCATGAAATACCCGCTTAAAAGGCTAGAACTGGTGCCCACCTAAATTTAAGTGCACACCATGTCCTGGCTTGTCGGGCTTGGTTAGATGACTTGGCCGGACGCATACGAAAGACCTTACGGTGAGGAGCTATGTTCCAATCGAAACCCGCGCGAGGAGTCAACACCTTGAGAAGCGATAATGCCCAGGAGACATGCCGAACCATCGGTCACATGCTTTGTTGAAAGCGCTTTGGCTCTTAAACCCGACGCTGTAACTGATTTGCTTGAACGACAGCGCTGTATTGGTGAGCAGATGATGGCTGTATTGCGACCTTGCTTCGTCTACCAGCATCTGAAAACGCGCGCCAGCCATCTCTAGCGAACGTTTCAGCTGGTGTTGAGACAGGCACATCGAGCAAGATATCGCGTCAATGACTAGCGGTTTTGACTGGTGCAAATGCTGCAACACAGCGCTTTTAACTCGCTCGATAATGCCGTCGTCAGTGAGCTCGCTTTTCTTGCGTGTCAGATAGTCATTGTGAATTTTTTGCAGCGAAGGATCAGAGGTCGCGAGAGCTAATTCAGTATCGCACTTACGAAAACTCAACGCATTGACATTTGAAGAGAACGCTAGGTTACGGCCGAACATTGCCTCCAACTGCCGCCTATCCTTAGGAGTAGGATATGTGAATTCTGCCAGAATCGGCATTAAGCACGAGGTAGGCACTAGCCAGTGAAGCAGACCTAACGTGATTGACGCGATTGCATCGATAAAAACTCTGGGCAAGGCCGGCCAGGAATCGTCTGCTGATACCCCAACGAATCTTAGTGAAGATGGATGGTCTTCGAGATAGATGCAATAACCAGCGCCGACGACAGGATAAAACTCAGCAATGCATTTGAGTGCGTTATGAACAGTCGAGCTGGACATAATCGCATAGCCCAAAACGCCCAGGTTACCTGGATGGGCTTTGCCATAAGCTAGCAAGCCAATATCTTCGCTACCAAGACGCTGCTGAATCAAAGAGAGAATCTCATTCAGGTCAGTCAGCGGGATTTGCTGTGGCACCCCTGACTGTACGGAATCCGAATTCAGAAAAGCTAACTGAGATTCAGGAATGCCAAGCTGTGAAATGGAGTCAGGGTCGATCAGTGCCTTGGCTAAGACAGACGATATCGTGTGCATGTTAATTCAAAACCTTGCAGGTAGAGCTCCTCTTATGGCTTTTCTAGGCGAAAGTGAGGGCGTAAGTAAAAGTTGATTGTAGGACAATCTTCGTCACCAAGAGGTCACATCGGTTCACCTGCCCTAGAGCTTGTTCGCTTTCCGCAATTGCTGCTGGACGGGCCCACATCGGCATTCGATCTGTCCAATCAATTGCAAATCCTTGATGCCGTAAGCGAGTACACACTCAAGCACAAAATCGCCACACTGGCGATATTCCATGGAAGGAATCTTTACAGTAGCTATGCCGACGACACGCTCATGCGTGATCAAGGCATCGTAGATTGTTGCGGCCCCCACGAGAGCCACATTGACCCTGGCAAATCTGGCGCAGCCGTGTGGGGTTTATTGCAGGGCGCTGAGCGTCAATTCCGGCGCTTTAATGGGAATCTGCCCAGTGCCGGTGATTGCACCTGGGAGCTAGGCCATAGGCAGACAAGCTGTTACGTTTTATGTGAGGTCATGATGCTAATTCAGCGGGCTAATCTTGATGTCGCAAGGGAACGTCGCGCGCTACCGGGACGGCCAATAACTCCGCCGCCTGATTCGTAGAACCTTACTGGATGCGCTCAGCACATGCTGCAAGTGGAGCGCGCAGGCCTGTAGGCCGAAGGCGTGAAGGATGGAAGCCCGCAGGGCCGAGACTCGGCGGTACGCCGAAGCTCGGTTCACGACAGCCTGTCCGCGCACAGCGGCTCGCCACCCTGTTAAATCAGTCTGATCCAACGATCTTGATTCTGTACTGCCACCTTTGTGGGTGGAGCACAGCGTGCCGACATACTGCCCTCCTACAAGCCAGTAGCCCAGCACCTCTCACAAGTTTTCAGCGAAAGCCCGGCTGCCAAATCAACTGCTCCACGGCAGTACGCATCACCGCCGTCATAAAAAAATGAAGCTCGCCGAATTTCGATTTGATCTGACCGACAGTCACCGGCACGACATCAGGATGCCGTGTTAGATGCTCCTGCAGCGCGTCGCAAAGAGCCAAGAGTAGTCCGCGCCAACCTGGATCGCAGTAGATCTCATCCACTCTAGGATCCGAGAAAAGCTGCGGATAACGCGCTCTGAACTCTTCAATCCCGATTTCAGGTAGAGCCTGGCCGTTCGAGGGAATATCGTTCATGTTCAGCTCAGCAAGGTAGCTCTGGTTGCGGTTCAGCCGTCTTTAGATAATTCAGCAGACTCTCGCTCCCACCATCACGGCGAAATGTGACGAGCACGAAGGCACTTTCCGACTATATCGAATCGTTGGATGGAGATCAGAAGGTATTTCGAGGTATGCGCAATAGTGCACTGCTAGCGTCTAAGCTTCCCTAGGAAAAAACTCGGCTTGAGGCAATCTGCACAGAGTTAGGGGGACGCGATCAATGATTTGTTTAAAGTTGATGAGGCTCTGGATTTGTCCGCGAGGCACCTAACCATTTCGTATCCTGCGCTATGCTCAGCATCCCTGAAGGAGATCACATCAATGCCTAAGGAATACTCGTTGTCGGATGTGCTGGAAAGGATGTACCAAAATCAGCTCGCTCTCGAAGCTGCGCTCATGGAGCTGACCCTCCAGGTAGAAGCGCAAGGACATACAGACGTCGGCGACAACGTCCGTGGTGCGCTTTACACAATTGGTGAGAACGCTGGTCATATCAAACAGGGGCTGGCCCGGCTCAAAAAACTCCCATGAACCAGCCGCTTTTCGATTTTGATCTCAAACGCGTTTCCCGCACGCACTACATCACTGGCAAGGCTGCAATCAACTTTCCGCACGCTGGGAGTACAACTGGCGGTTGGCATTTTCTATCGTACTTCGACCGAGAATCCGGCGTGGCCAAGGTGTCTCTTGCAGGTATTCATTATCCTGACAGCGCCGGTTTCTTCGGCAGCTTGAGGGTCATGGACGCGATTGAACCACTCGCTCAGCTAAATGGCTATCATCTAAAAGCCTCTGGGGCGGGGCGAATTGCTACGCAGTCTCCAAGCAGGAACCAGTGAGTCAGACGAGACCTGCTCCTCAGCCTATTCCTCGGCAAACGCCGAGCTATGGATCCTTTTCCCTTGTTCATCCGGAAACGTCTGTATCGGGCGTAGAGGCGGTCGGTACTGCATCACTTCTGGGGGGATCAAACGTTACGGTGTTTGATTACATCTCCATCACAGCACACCAGTCCTAATGGGGCTGCGGCGACTCGCAGGGAGCTAGTGGGCAAAGCTACTTCGATGGTGTAGTCCATAGCCACCATCCTATAATCCGTGACTGCAATCTCCCCAGGAGCTCATCACTATGGAAGCGAATATGCCTCAGCCTTGGTACAACACTCGTCCAGCCCCCGTCTTCATGACCGTCTTCTACTGTTTCATCGTCCTGCTTCAAGCTGGCGTCTGGGTGGTGGAGGAAGGTTTCGAGCAAACTCGCTTTGGTGACATTTCTATCTCGGTGTTTCTCAATATCTGCGTGGTAGCGCTGCTGATGTTCGTTGGCGGCTTGATGCTATTAGCCAGGAAAAAGAGTAGTTCGCTTTGCTTCATTCTTGCCTTGGCCTTAGGTGTAACATTTTCCCTTAGCCGAATGGGTAGCGGTTCTATAGTCCACCTGCTCACGCTTCCGATGTTCAAGGAGTACGCTTTGGTTTTTGGGATCTGGGTTTACAGCCTTCAACTGCGCACCACCGGATACTTCTTATCGAAGTAACCTTCTGACCATCATCAACATGGGTGCGGGTGTGAAAAAGAGCGAGCTTCCGGTAAAAACACCCCTTACGTGCGGCCTTCCTTTCACTTGGAGGAAGAAATGGACGCGAGGCTGGGAGGAGGTACGTTAGTGGTCGGAGCACTGCCTGCGCACAAAAGGTTGAGCCAAAAAAGGGCCATTAGGGGCCCTTTTCTATCAATAGAGATTACTTCGCGAGCCAAGACTCTACAGCCGCTGCGCCATGCTCGGTTTTCCATTCTTTAAGGCCACGATGGTTTCCGCCTTTCGTTTCGATGACTTCACCGGTGTGTGGGTTCTTATAAACCTTAACCTGGCGGGCTTTACGTGTGGCTTTAGGTTCAGATACTTGAGCGCGACGGCCTGCTTGTGGATCTAGCAGGTTGATCACGTCCTTCAGGCTATAGCCGTATTTTGCGAGCAAATCACGCAGCTTAGTTTCGAATTCAATTTCTTTCTTGAGACCGACGTCACCCTTCAAGGCTTCAAGCGCTTGGAGCTGTTCGGCAAGATGTTTTTCAAGCTGGCGGAATTCTGCGAGTTTGGACATGGGAGCTTCCTAAGCAATTGGTACTGTCAAGTCACAATAGAATAGACACTTGAATGAAGCAGAAGTATCAATGTTTAGATTCTATAAACTGCTCGGGTACAGAACGTCGAAAAGCGCTGAGTAGCCGACGCAAGCGGAGCGCGCAGGCTGGCACAGCCGAAGGCGTGAAGGATGGACGCCCGCAGGGCCGAGATACGGCGGGACGCGGGAGCTCGGTTCGCCACAGCCTGCCCGCGCACAGCGGCTCGCCAACTGAAGTAAGTCAGTCAGATCTTGCGGCCCGACTCAGTAGCGCTAGAGAAGCCACCAACCCCACATCGGTAAACTCCCAAATTTTCCCACCAGGATAAGCAATCAAAATGGGAAGTGTATCGTAATGATAAATTGCGACTGCTGCTTTGCCAGCTCAGCGATACCTCCATTGCAGTGCGCCAGAGTAGTAGAGCACTGATCACAAGGTAGTCAGGCGATTAAGCTGCTCAACCGAAGGAAATCCCAGTGTCCGATAGCGACGTGGATAGCCCGCTTCTGTAGCCAGCAGATCGCCAAGCTCGGATTCAAGTTCACTCCAGGAGACGGTTTTGACTGTCGCTTCCCCACCCTCAACAGGTTCAACCAACGCGACGCGATCTGTCTTGGGCAACAGCGTCAGCACACCTTTTGTCCAGGCGCTCATCGATACCGTCTGGTTTGGTTGGTCAGCCATTTGGAAGAGGTTGTAGGAGGCGACGAAGATGTCGATGCCCTTTTCCAGATTGAGCTTGTCGAGCAACTCTTTCTGATTGGCATAATTACTCTGCAGCAGCAAATGCTCCAGTGTAACCAACCGACTGCTGACCCCTTCATCATCACAGTTAAACGGTATGATATCGCGACCTTCGTAGGTGTAAATATCGGTAGAGACAGCACGCCCCCTTTCAAGAGCCTGGAAAGCAAGCTCTACCATCTGACGAATTCCCTGTTCGTCCTTGTCTCCTGTGACCATCAGGACGTCTCGACTGGGCACCATGAACACTGGCCGACCTTTAACTGGCACGCGCTGAAGGACATCTGGCAACAACACCCTGCTGGTGTCGTACCCATCCGCCCACTCCCCAGCGTATAGGCCTGGAATAATCTCCCCGAAGGCTTCGTTTGTCGTATCACGCAGGTTCTCGATGGAGATCTTTACCGCCTCTTCCATCGTCACACCCCAATGTGCTTCGGGGCCATTGGTAAGGGTGGCAGTGGACTCGGGCGAATCGACAGCAAGCAGAATAACGCAGTCTCGGCCCAAAGGCTGTGAAACATAATCGTACTGCTTGTCGCCATTTTTACGGGCGTGTTCCAGTCGAATTTCTTCAAGCATGGCAAGGTTGCGAATCACCGGACGCAGCTGTGCTTTGACATTATCAAACACAGTCTCGGTTTTTCTACCCGCCTCTAACAGCGTCGATACGTATCCGGTCAGAACGGCGGATTTCTGTGCTTTGTCTGCATTTTGATAGTCGCGAAAGGCATTATGGAGATTGAAGTACGATCCATCCCCATGGCGGATGCGGAACTCGTTCTTCTCAAAATTCAGATTCTCGCTGAAGCCAGCTTTACGAGTCGAATCCATAAATTTTTTGGCAAATGCTTCATCAGTTAGCGGTCGATTGAAGAATTTGTCGAGCAGGGAAAAAAGCATGTACAGAATCCTTTTTGTCAGCAGGCAATTGTAAACAGCGGGAATTGGGCAGGCTTAAACTTGTTCAGAGCTTGGGACGGCTGCTCTCCATATCGACAGCTATCAGACGAAATTGACGTTACGTAGCGGAAAACGAGCAGCGCCAATCATGTGCCTGATTGTAGTGGATGTGTGGATACTGCCCTCCTACGAGGCGGCAAAAAGCTCCAGACCTCTCACAAGCTTTGTTAACTATTCAGCCGGACTTTGGATGCGACGAAGCTCACTCCACGTAACGGAGCCAAAGATGCGTCCGACCGGAGATCGCCTGCGCAACTTTGGAAACACGTCCCTGTAGGTTTTCATCGCTAGTGTTATAGAGCGCACAGAAGTCTTTGGCTACGACGTTAGCAAGTGATGTATCAGGCGGTTCAGCACGAATGAAGCCGATGTAAGAAGCACCTACGCCCATCAACTCATAGCCATGCGCTTCTGAAAAATGACGCGCAACGGCAAAGTTATTCGCGGGATCCAGATCCGAAGTGAAATAGCCATTCGGAAAAGCCGCGAGTGCCTGGCAGGACTGCTGAACGGGTACCAGGAGCGCTGAAAGAGGCTGCTCTAGAAGAGAGATAGGGTTGTTCTGGTAACCGATCCACTCCTGGAGGGCCTGCTGATCTAGCGTCAAACCATGAGTACAAGCATCCTCGAAAGACGTGGCTGCAACCAGGGTCATGAAATTGCGAAGACAGATTGCGAACTCCTCTTTCGTAGTCGGATAGCCTATGTATTCACCATTCTCAAAGCACTCTGGAGGCAAGCCCGCTATGTCCTGCTCCGATGCATCGTCCATCCCTAAATTATTGCGCACATGTCCCGAGGTGTAGCGGGCTTGGTGCAGATCATCGAGCGAGAACAGAGGTTTAAAGCCTGGATGCGCCTCAGCAATCTTACGACGAGCTTCGGTCAGATCGTCAAAGCTGGTAATCCCGCTCACGCCGTACTCATCGCATGTACCTACAGACGGATTATCACGCTTGCCGTTACCGCGAAATTCGATATCCATATACCGTGGCCTGCTCCATTTTGGTACTGAATTGAGTGAGTAATCCTAAGCGTTTCAGGATCATCATTGAAGGTCTGCCGCCAAGCGACAATAAGTCTTCCTGCCACCACATAGCAGCGCGCTACGCTAACTTTGACGTTCGCACTTCGAGGTAATGTTGATGTCCGAAACTGGCCTACCATGCAATTTCTAATCGACTCAGGGAAGAAACTGATGACTACAGATCCGTTATGTCTAGTCTTTGTGCCGGCTCTGGCGGCAGTGCTGCAAGCCGCCGAGGATAAAAAGGGCCAGCCGCTTACCGAGATTGAGGTGTGTGAAATCCGAGACAGATCCACCTGCATCGCTTTGCCTTTTAGCGCAGCCTTGGCAATGGAAGAAGATCGTGGTTATCCAGACATCGTCGCGGAGGATTGCTGGAATGAATGGCAACGTCTACGCTCCCAGTGATTTGCGCCTATACCAAAACAATGCAGCCCTTCTGTGATCAAACAATCATCCGACTGTAAGCAACCGTTGCTCTCTGTCGGCCACGAGACGCTGGTAGCACACCGAGTACCTCCCTATCTGCCAAAGTGAGTCATCCCCTTATGAACGAAGGTTGGCAAAACGACGACTATTTCATCATCTTCACGGAGGATGAGAGCTTAGCTGCCATGAAGGCCTACGGATTTGATCATCATCTGCCGGGATACACGCTATTAGGTCTAAGAGGATGGGGCGACTTCATCGTCATTAACTCTTCCGGAGTAATGTTTACCATTCCAACGCTGCCACTCGATGCGTCCTATGCCATGCCGTTTACCTTTCCCCAGCAGATTTACCTTGAACCGGACGAGCGTTTCGCTGGCAAGATCAAGTGGTATACGAAGCCCTTAGTCTTCGGGGGCGACCCGGCGGACAAAAAAAATTTCGCATGGATCACTCACGAGCAGCATGCTGAGCTTGTCACCTGGTGGAACGAACAATACAGGAGCGCCAAAATACAGAATTAGTGCAATTGCCCATAAAGCCGAAATCGCAACACATCCTCACGTGGCGTACTGAGGCACTCACGATTAGCCGATACCCTATTTCTTAGCAGAGCGGCTGGGTGCTATCGATGAGTATTTGCCTCCTCAGACGGATAAAACTCGCCCTCCTTCCCCATCTTTTCCACCCGTTCGCGCACCATCAACTCAACGTTTGCCACTGCAGCTTGATCGTTAAGGTTGACCACCTTCACGCAAAGACGTCGGACATTCTGATCGTGGGTGCCCTCACTCATCATTTCGTGTGTGAAAACGTGTTTGCCAAGCCATAGGCATAGCCGGGTATGCGTCCCGCTCAACCATATCTCATTGATTGATCCAAGGTCGGTGGTAGCCAGTTGATCGACGGTGATTGTCTTATCCATTGCTCTGTACCTTACCGATGTGTAGATACAGGTAGACTTTCAGTTATAGCGGGTCGCTCCAAGCGTCGGCAGCTCAACCGCGCAGACGGCAGTAAGCCACTCACCAGATAAAGGTCGGGCAATCGACAATTGAAGACGGCAAGCACGAATAGCCAAGTGAAATCATGGCTGAGCAAACTATCTCAAGCTTCAGAAGCAAAGGCATTCAGATGGGGTAACTCACAATCGACTGAGTACCATTTAGTAGAATCATCTGATCCCCTTTCAGCCCTGCATTGGGAAAAGCAGCATAAGGCAGGTGTCCTGAGTCGAGTTTCACATTAAGTGTTTTATCAGTGGGCTTCATAGGCGTCGCACCGGAAGGATAAATCCCCTGACCTTTTTCTGTGATCAAAAACGCAAGCGGAAAAAATGACAAGAGACTTAGGGTGGCAATGTGTCCCTGGTTTTTGCAAGTAAACATCTTGATGCTCATGTGCCTGCGGTGAGGATAGAACCAGGTGTAGAAATCATGGGTGCTATCATTGGCGGTATCGTCACCCATGACAAACTTTTGTAACGGCGCATAGTAAGGAACAGGCAAAGGCTCTTGAAGGCACTCTTTTACAGTGGTTGCTGAAAGCACATGTCCCACCATAGCACGGCAGAATTTCATCCCATCAAATGGCAAATGCACGTGATTGACTGGGCTGTTTGCCTTCAAGAAATACTGTTTGATCTTCTCTGATATGCCTTTGTAGACCCGCGCGACCTCATGGTCATTAGCACCGAGATGTGAGCTATTGCAATGCTTGCAGATAGTTCTGAACTTGCTACCGTTAGAAGACTTCACGCCAATGACAGCATCAGAGTTGACTCCCATAATCTCCGTCAGGTGAGCCTGCTCAATTTTGGTTATTGTTATACTGCCCTGAGGCGGAACATGATCCCAACTGAGAGGGCCGAAAGTTCCACAGATCAGACAATAGCCCTCTCTGAGCTGTGTGTGATGACGGCGCTCTGTGAGTCCTTTCGTGTAGTTTCCCATTACTGCCCCCCTGGCAGGTTTATGCCTCGATCTTAGCAGACCTGCCCTCAATCGCTGCTTGTTAAGCAGACGTATTGAGCGACTGCTCTCGGCACCTTGCAGACACTGTGACCGGGCTTCAGGCCGAGAGTCCCCAGTCGGATACTGCATTAGCCGCACAACTCAGACACGACTCTTCGTGCAGTCAAATTGAATTGAACAGACCGAGATATGAGATGGTTGCAGTGCTCTCCGGTAAGCGCACCAGCGGTTCTCCTTGTGCAGAAGTCGAACGACGGTCACCCCAGATGGCATTCGACCCCACCAGAATAAAATGGGTAAATTCTGTTGCCTTGGAGCTGAAAAGCATTCTCTCAGAGGGGCTACGGATTTGCGCTATGACGTCTTGTGGGGTGCCGATAAGCTCAACGAAGTCTGAATCCATATAGAACCCAAGTTCTTCCGCTAGTCGCCAGGTTGGATTGCGGTCTTCCCACGAAATGTACTCGGCTTCGCTCGCGCTTTCAGGGGGCTCTGCCTCCCACTGTTCAAATACAAATTTCTGCGCTTCGGCTTCAGTGGCGAAATTGGCACCGAAGAGATGGAAGGGCCAGCAGCCAGCTTGCATGACACGATCTCGATTGTTGATGAGTCGTCGGGATCGTACCTGATTAAAATCGGAGGAGCAGCTTGTCAGGGAAGTCCGATTGGGAAAGATGCTCACAATCCGACCTCATCGTTGTGCCAAGGTTGAAAGCTACCAGTACGTCCAGGCGCAAGATAGGCTGCCCTTCAAGCGTTCGATAGTAGTGATCTGGCGCCTAGGCGTGATACCACTGGAGTATCATCATTCTCTATGACACAGCCGCACTGCACTAAAGGACTTCGCCATGCACCAAGTTATCACCGCTGCTTACTACCGACCAGGGTTCGCCAGGAGCGCTTGCGCATGGTTAATGATTGACGGCATTGGCATTGAGCAATGGCTGTCCACTCATCTCGAATGGTCAGACGTCGCAAGCCTTGGTCTTTCTCTGATCTGGCTTATCGACGAAGACGAAGACGCTCTTGCGAACCGTCGCATTATCCCGGCGGAGGATGGAAGCTCCACAATCGTGCCGTTGCTGGTCTGTAGCGATGACATGAATTTCGACTGTATCGTCTTGGTCGCTGAGCAGATAATCGAAGGTGACACAGTACACTGGCGGCGCTTTGGTCGTAGTATTTCGGCCAAACTGGAAGTTGGAATCTCGACAAAATGGATCGCCGAGAGCAAGCCGGTAAGCTTTGCATTGGAGGATTTCCAAAACGCATTGGAGCAGTTCACTCAGTTGTCGAAGACAAAGCCAGACAACCATTGCGATGAACCCTTAAGCACTCAATAGCCTAGCTTACGTTGCATCATTTTATCGCTATCTAGCCCACTACCACGTTGAAATGTTGACCACGTAGCCCGAATTCACAGTGACCATACATGCTCCCAGAGGACACGCTGGAGCCGCCATCCTAGTAGAATTCGTCGAGCTGATTACCGCCCACTTTGAGATGTTCTATGAGCTCTGAATTAACTGAAGAAGAAATGCGTCGTGCCCTATTCGGTACGCCTCAGCCCGAAGAGCAGATATCTGCTCCTCTAGTAAATGAGCCTGCGGAAGAAGTTGTGTTCGCGAAACCCGTTGTCGCTCCAGCAGCCAAGAAGAAGGTGGCGAAAGCATTTACGCCTAGGCTGCGGGTCACGCTACGGGTTGGAAACGAGTTCGAGGGAAAAATGACCGAGTTGATTCACGAGGCTGATACGTTGAGCTCGTTGCTCGCCGAACAAGATGCTGTGAAGGCTGCCAAGAAAAAATACAAATACGTGGAAGTGCTATCCGTCAAATCGATGTAGAAAATCCAATTGTGCCCATGAGTTGAAAGGTCGCGCGTCTAGGACGCTCTCTTATTTTGAACGAGCAAGCCCTTCTCGGCCCTGCTCTCTGCCTGCATCAACTCGGCGGCGTTGTCGACGAACAGCCCGTCACTTGTGGGTAAGTCTGGCAAACAAGCATAATTTTATTTTTGGGCTCAAAGCCATGATCAATCATGCAGCGTTGCACTTCTGCAGTGCGCCCGATGCTGGCGACGTCCAGATTCGACCCAAGTGGTTTCGCATAGCCGCACGCATACATCACTGGCAGGGCTTCACTATCATTGGCTACCTCGAATTCGAAATGGCGTGATGCTCCCGCTTTACGCCATGAGACCTGCATACGTTCATCCCGACCAGAATTAGGCTTGATTGGATGAAATGCTTCATCTTCTACAAACGGCAACGCTTCGAGCTGCGACAAACTGAGCGGACGACCCTGCCTTTTTTCGACGCAGGCTGGCATATTCTCCATTATTTCACAGTATTCAAAGCCGTCCTTGCGGGTAAAACCGAGGCGCTGCATACATTGAAAGTGAATTATCTGTTCGTTTATTGGGAAATGGTTTTGTGGCCCTGCCACAGGGTCGCCACATTCTGCCATTGCGGCTCTTACACCATCTACAGAGGTCGAAGTGCGTTCCCATCGGGTGAATTCCGGTGATGGGGGGCAGCCGGTGAGTAAAAGTACCGATGAGATCAGGACTGGGATGGTAATGATCTGAGATTTGCTGAACATATTTTGTCCTTAATTTATGTCATGCCACCCGAATGGTGTCCAACTCTTCGGGGCGAATAATCCCACCATATGACTCCTACAGTACCAGCCGCTACCTGGCGGTCTCAGGTATGCCGGGTGTCAAAACTGGTGATTGATCTAAGCGATGTCCGTTCTTGATGAAAGCTGACGGGAACTACTCATGGACAGGCAGGACAACGCTCCAGTTGCCGTCCATCAACATCTACAGCCAACGGGATGTACTACTCAGGTTGATCATTCATCGACGTCTGACGCCCCTGAGAGCGGCTTAACCAATTCTGGGCCCTGATTACGAACACTACCCACAGCCTTGCTTACCTTATACCAATGAAAATCGGTAGCAGGCCGGCAGTGTTCCATCGCGATTTCACGCGCGCGTTCAGGTGAAGTATCTGAGGCGATCCATTCCCGCGCGTGCTCCGGGGCGAAAACCAGCGGTTTCCGATCATGAATATCTACCATCCCTTGATCGCTGGCGGCGGTGATGATGACGAAGCCGTCGCTAGGGTCTGGCTCCAGGCCTTGGTGAACCTCAGCTAACCCTGCGAAGAACATCGGAGCCTGCTCCTTCAGGGTTATGAAGTAAGGCTGTTTTTTCTTTGGATCAGCCGGATCGTTGACCCACTCAAACCACCCGTTTGCCGGTGCAAGTACACGACCGCTTGGCCAGAGCTGATTGAAAAACTTCCCAGTCATGACTGTCTCAACCCTGGCGTTTATCGGGTCAGGACGCTTTCCTTTCGCCCAAAATGGTGACCATCCCCATTTCACCTTATCTACGCTTAATTGGTCGTCCACTGGCCGAATGATCTCCACACGGGTCGAGGGTGCGACGTTGTATCGCTCTACTGGCCAAAGATCGTAGCCGTTGATCACCAACTGCTCTGGCGCGAGCTCCTTCAGGTAGTGATCCATCGATTCGTAGATCGAGTAGCGTCCGCACATGCTGTCACCCGTCGAATAGTGATGCTTATGAGATTGACCACAAGCGAAGCAAATCGTTAACTGTATATACGTACAGTCTACCAATCTAAGGCTTGCATCATGAGCGTCACCATCCTCGGCCCTCTCGCTACTGGCGGTAAAAAGCTGCCCCTTTATTCATCCAGGGTACCGGCGGGCTTCCCCTCCCCTGCGGCTGATCACATCGAAAAGCACATTTCCCTCGATGAGCTATTCGATATCCGCGCACCGCACGTGTACCTGGTGAGAATCGATGGGGACAGCATGCAGGGCGCAGGAATCTATTCAGGGGATCTGGTGGTCGTTGATCGAAGCATCGATGCAGTCAGCGGCGATATCGTCATCGCAGCGCTGAACTCGGAGCCATTCTGCAAACGCCTGCTTCTGCGTGAGAACGCTGTAATGCTTTTGTCGGAGAACCCAAAATATCCGGCAAGGCATGTGATGGAGGGCGATGATCTGGTGATTTGGGGTGTGGTGAAATACAGCGTGCGCGATCATGAAAACAGTTGAGCCAGTCTTTGCGCTGATTGACTGCAACAGCTTCTACGCGAGCTGCGAGCGAGTGTTCAGACCCGACCTGGCAAAGACACCTATCGTGGTGTTGTCCAACAACGACGGCTGTGTGATCGCGCGCAGCTATGACGCCAAGCCTTTCGTGAAAATGGGCCAGCCGTACTTCCAGATCAAAGACCATCTACGCCGGCATGGAATCGTGGCCTTCAGCAGTAATTACGCTTTATACGGCGACATGAGCGAACGCGTCATGACGATCATTGAATCGCTGGTGCCTGCGCTTGAGGTCTACAGCATTGACGAGGCGTTTGCCGATCTGACCGGCGTCCCAGGCGATCTGTCTGCATTCGGAAGGCACATGCGATCCACGCTTCTAAAACGCACAGGCATTCCTGTCGGTGTAGGCATCGCACGCACCAAGACGCTGGCGAAGCTCGCCAACCATACCGCCAAAAGGCTGCTGGACATCACTGGTGGTGTAGTGGATCTGTGCGATCCTTTCAAACGGGACTGGACGCTGCGCAACACCGATGTCGGCGAGGTCTGGGGCATTGGCAAGCGCATGAAGGCCCACTTGGAAACGATGGGCATCAAGACCGCCATGGATTTGGCGAAAGCCGATCCGTGGATGCTTCGGCAGAAATTCAGTGTGGTCATCGAGAAAACCGCTCGGGAGCTTGCCGGCACCTCCTGTCTGGAACTGGGCGAAGCTGACCCACCCAAGCAAGAAATTTGCTGTAGCCGGATGTTCGGCACCCGGCTCACGCAGATCGAGCCGATCAAGGAGGCCGTTGCCACCTACACCCAACGCGCGGCGGAGAAACTCAGAGCGCAAAACTCGCTGTGTAAGAAGATCCGCGTGAGTATAAGGACAGGCATGTTCAATCCCCAAGAAGCGAAGTATGCGAATGGCGCACTTGTCGAACTACCCTACCCGACCAACGACGTTAGACTCATGACTAAGGCTGCGACCGAAGCGGTCAATCGCCTCTTCCGACCGGGCTTCAAGTACAGCAAGGCAGAGGTTCTGCTGATGGATTTGCGACAGCCCGGCGAATTCACGGATGACCTATTTGCGCATTCTCAGCCAGTGATGGCGGACAAGGTCATGAGCGTTCTGGATGAGATTAATGGCCGCTGGGGAAAGGGAGTTCTCAGGGTGGCTAGTGTGCCTGTCGCACCTAGTTGGGCGATGCGTCGGGAGCTGATGAGTCAGAGCTACACGACCAAGGTAAATGAGCTGTGGACGGTGAGAGCCCGATAACGGCGCAGCAAAAAGCATTTGCGGTTTAAATAGCGCCGTCATGAATGACGGCTTTCGGCCGATTGTGTTGAAAAAGTCGGATTTTCAAATGGCCTGAACTCGGGCGCGACCACCACCGGAGAGCCTACTCACCACATTGAGTGGTTTTTCGGCCCTTCGGTGACATTTGCTGCTCTGCTATTGGGTTAATTTGAGGTTTTTTGCTTGGTGCAGGCGCACCTATCCCGTGACTGGTGGCCCTTGGGATGAAAATTTGGCCAGCCGTCGCAGGTTCTGCACCGCAGCGGCCAGCGTGAACTCATCCGTCGCGCCACTCATGCCACGTAGCCGCAGGCGATCCAATTTCAGGATGCGCTTGAGGTGGGCAAACAACATTTCGACCTTTTTACGTTCGTGGCGAGATCGCTGATATGCCGGCGTTGCGGCAATGCGCCGAGCCACATCGCGAGCGGCTTCATGGACGCTGCGAGCGATCTTGCGAATCGAAGTGTTCGGGCAGCACCTGGCTTTCATCGGACATGTCGCGCAGTCGGTCTGTCTGGATCGGAAGATGATGCTGTTGGCTTTGGTGACGTGCGAACGCTCGTTCTTGAAGGCTCGCCATTCGCTGCGCAATGGGTTGCCGGCTGGGCAGCGGTATTCCTCGGCCTCTTCATTCCAGTAGAAATCGTTACTCGAAAAGCTGTCGTTCTTGCGCTCAGTTTTATCCCACACCGGCACATGCGGCTCGATGCCTTTTTCCTCCACCATCCAGGCCAGCATCAGCGCGGTACCGTAAGCGGTGTCGCCAATGAGGCGTTCCGGCTTGATGTCGAACTGCGCTTCGACCCGATCGATCATCGTCTTGGTGCTCTCGACTTCTGCGGTTCGATGAGCCGGTGTGGGTTCCACATCCATGATCACGCCGTGCTCGGTATCGATCAGATAATTCGTGGAGTAAGCGTAGAAAGCAGGGCCGCCTGGAGCAGCCGTCCAGCGGGCCTGAGGATCCGTCAGCGACAGGCGTTTCGGTAGCGTTTCGGCCAAAGCCTCCTCATCGAGGCCTTCAAGGTACTCACGCACGGCGCGAGTGCTCAGGGCCGGATCGCTCCAGTTGATCTGTTCATCACCCGGTACGCCGCGCTGCCGACTCGCATCCGCCTTGATGATGCTAGCATCCACGGCAAAGCCTTCACCTTTGACCAAGCCTGCGTCCATGCAACGACGCAGCACTTCATTGAATAACCAGCGAAACAGATCGCTGTCCCGAAAACGGCCGTGTCTATTTTTGGAAAAGGTCGAGTGGTTGGGGACTTCATCTTCAAGGCTTAACCGGCAGAACCAGCGATACGCCAGGTTCAAATGGGCCTCTTCGCACAGCCGCCGCTCTGAGCGAATGCCGTAGCAATAGCCCACGATCAGCATGCGGATCATCAGCTCAGGATCAATCGAGGGACGCCCGATCGGGCTATAGAAATCGGCGAGGTAATGGCGCAGGTCACTCAGATCGAGACACTGATCAATGCTGCGCAGAAGATGATTGGCTGGGATGTGATCTTCAAGGTTGAACGAGTAAAACAGCCGATCCTGCCCACTCGATAACTGTCCCATCATGCTCTGTGATCCCCCGCCGGCCAATGAAGCAATTTTGCCGCAGGTCAAACAGGGGAGCTACTTTTTCAACAGAATCGGCCGAAAACAGACACTCATAAAACAACCGCTTTCTACCCTAAACACACGTCCCTGCCCGCAAGCCGGCAGCGTCACATGAAGCCATGGAAACGTCGCCACTGAGAGGGTGAAAGCTTCTCCCACTTTCGAAAAGCCCGATGGAAAGAGTTGGCGTCCTCGTAACCGAGCAGATAGGCCACCTCTTTCAGTTCAAGGCCCGGATCAGCCAGCAGGTGCAATCCCATTCGGCGTCTGGCCTCGTTGAGCAGTGCAATGAACGTCGTACCCTCGGACGCTAATCGTCGTTGCAACGTGCGCTCGCTCTGCAAGAGTTCCCGGGCGAGGCTTTTCAAGCTTGGCCGACCACCCGCCAGTGCGCGTTTCAGCACTTCAATGACCTGCTCACAGAACCCGATTGGCGCTTCAATCGCGCGAATCGCGGCGGCGAGGCCGGGCGTCATCATGTGCAGAACTTCCGGATTGTGCTCAAGAAAAGGCAGGCCGATGTCAGAGGTGCGAAGGATCAATTCGTCACGGGCAGCGCCGTAGAGAATGGGGCAGGCGAAATAAGCCGAGTGAGTTTCCAGCGTTTGCTTGGGCCGTCGCAAGCTCAATGACAAAGGCTCAATGTGTTTACCGGTGCCTCGTCGACCGAGTTCCAGTGCCAAGGCAAAACACGCCTCGACGGAAAGATAAGGCGCCGGCCCCGTGCCGGAAGGCCACTGAATTGTGAGCGAAACGGTGCCTTCGCGCTCGTCGATGCAGAGTTTGTCGGGGCTGCATAGACGCTGGAAGCGCGCCAACCGCGCGAGGCCGTCACGAAAGTCAGCCGCATATAACGCAGTGAGGAACGCCAGTTTGTGTTTCGCGCTGGGCGTATCACGAACCATCTTTATCGCGAAGGCAGGGTCTGCCGAAAGCATCTCAATGGCGTTCCAGACGGCAAACAGTTGCTGCGTGCTGACAAAGGCAGACTCGTTCAGGTGAAGATCATGGGGCAGTTGAGCGTGCTGCTGAATCAACGTGGGATCCACTCCCAGTTGCTCAATCGATTGCCAGAACACTTTGGGCAATTTACACCGCTCGGCGCTGGGGTGAACGTACGACATTTCTAAGCTCCGAACTGCAGGAGAGCGGCAATGCGTGATGCAACGCGCCGCTAATGGCGCGTTCCGCAAGCATTCTGGCGTAAACCGCCCACGGCCTGATGCAACTTCGCTCTTACCATTGTCTTCAACAAACCGAGCCAAAAGGAGCTCACGATGACAATGACTTTCTACACCAACCCCAATTCACGCGGACGCATGGTGCGCTGGATGCTCGAAGAAATCGGCTGCGCCTACGAGACGGTGATCATGGATTACCAGGCGATCAGTCAGGCTGACCGTTGGGGTGGTGCTGCGCTGGCTGCGCCGACGGTGGCCGACGCTGATGATTCACGCGTTGGTTTTTTTCGCGACGTGAACCCGATGGGAAAGATCCCTGCGCTAGTGCATAACGGGCAAACCATAACAGAAACCGCCGCCATCTGTGCGTACCTGGCTGATGCGTTTCCTGAAGCCGGGTTGGCTCCTAGGGCTGCCAATCGAGCGGCCTATTACCGTTGGCTGTTTTTTGCTGCGGGGCCTCTGGAGCAGACGGTGACTAACCACCGCGCCGGTTTCAACCCAACCCCGGAACAGGAGTTTTTCTTTGGCTACGGGAGCTACGAGCGTACCGTGGATCAGCTTGAACGCGCGGTTTTGGCGCACCCCTTTATTGCCGGTGAGCACTTCACCGCTGCGGACGTGTATGTTGGCTCCCACATCGGCTGGGGGCTAGGCTTGCAAACCTTGCCGCCCAGAGCTGCGTTCATCGCTTACGCCGAGAAATTGACGAGCCGCGACGCCTTTAAACGTGCGGTGGCGACGGATCAAGAATTGCTGGGTGCTGCCTGATCCTTCTGATCGAGAGCCGCCAATCGCGAGGGGTTGCTATCGACCTCAAGCGGCAGGATGGCCCGAGTGCACGCCATAAACTTTTCAGAACATTCAGGGAGGCTTAGTAATGTTGATCAACCGACTCGACTTCACCACACGTTTGCTGATCGACGCGGGCATCGGAAAAGGAATGCGAATCCTCGACGTGGGCTGCGGCTCGGGTGATGTTTCTGTTCTGTTGTGTGATCTGGTGGGAGGAGATGGAGAAGTCGTCGGCGTTGACCATGACGCCGATGCGATTGCCACCGCACGCCAGCGCAGCGCCGCACAACATCACTCTTCACTAACGTTCATCCAGTGCGAGCTCCTGAAATTGCAGCACTCTGTCGGTACGTTTGACGCCATTGTAGGGAGGCGCGTCCTGATGTATCAGAGGGATGCGGTGGCGACGATCCGAGCGCTGTCGAAGTGCTTGCGTCCCGGCGGCGTCATGGCCTTTCAAGAACACGATACGACGATGGCGCCTGCGAGTCTGGATCCTTTCCCTCTGCATAAAAGAGCGCAATTCTGGATACAAGAAATGATTGCTCGTGAAGGCGCGGATTTAAACATCGGTTTCAATCTACACCGCATTTTCACCCAGGCCGGCTTGACGGTTGAAAGCGTACGCGCTGAATGCCTGATACAAACACCTGATACGCCCTACAGCCTTGGCGCCATTGTTCGAGCGTGCTTGCCACGAATCATTGCACTAGGTGTGGCCAGGGCAGAAGAGGTTGAAATTGAAACGTTGCAAGAGCGTCTCGATCAGGAGCGTTCGGCCTCTTCAGGCGTATACGTTGGCGATGTGATGTTCGGGAGCTGGGCACGAAAAGTTTGATGCCACCGAGTGACGTGGGAACGTATTGTACGAATGCCCCATGGCTAGAGGCAGTCACTTGCGGGAGAGAACAATAGGCCATTGGCAGACATCGCCATCACAGAATTAGGCGCTCTTTTTCATCCGTTTTAATACTTCATCAAATGCCTCTCTCCAACCAAGCATTCCTCCATTTTTTTGAAGTTTTTCTAACCCAACGGAAGTGAACGTACCAGGTGTTGCGATACTGCGGCCCAGAGCTTCCATGCTGACGTGAGATTGATGCCGTGCACTGGCCAGACAATCCTGCATATTCCCCATTACCAACTCCGCTGCCTGCTCATGAGACAGGCCCTTCTCGGTAAACCATTGCTGCAGATCGCCGAGACGGCAGCCAACCTTACTGAGCTAGCCAGGCTGCTTGCCGCGCTTGAGGCATTTGCGGATGACTGAGATCTAGAAAAAGAACTGAACATAACGAGCCTGCAACACTCGGTAGCAAAGGCAATCCTCCTTGGAGTTGAAACACAGGCCTTCTGGGGCAAGGTTGCAGAAGAACGATGTGTTTTCTTCGTAGGCGTTTCTAGGGCGAAGCAGAGGCTCGTGCTGACTACCTCTGAGCTACGCCCTCGACCCAAGAGCTCAAAGAAGCGATGGGACGAGCGAAGAACTCAGCACGGCGAGTTCGTCAGCCACGTTGCTAGGCATCAAACCTGCTCGCTGCATGCGTGGAAAGGCTAAAACCCTTGGGGGGAGCTATACCGTAATGAATCACTTAAAGTTCTGCAGGCGAGATGCTCACCTTTTCGTCATAGGCTAGGAGGCACTTGATGTTTTCACCGTTCAACATGGAAGATCTGGCAGCAGGGGCGGTCGAGGCATTCAAACTGCTGGGAGATGCTCGTGCAATTGCCGTTTTGGTATCAGGCGAATGCACAGCTGAGTTGATCAACACCGATTTCGGTGTCAATTATTGGCAGCTCATGGTGGCACTTCCAATCCCCCTGTACTACGCCATGACAGATGTAGAACGCGAAGCTACCGGTAAAGCGATTTATGACGTAGTGACCCCGTTCTACTCAACCCTTCATGACGAGGCCCTAAACGGGGTGACCATTGCCCCACGTATTGGGGAAGCCTCCAAAAATTGGCGAGAAGAAGCTATCCGATATGTGAAAGGTGAAGGTGTCACCAACCAGGGACGAGTGCGAAGCGACAATATTGCCTCGAGGGAACATCAGGGGCTTCTATTTCGCTCTCAGGCTGAGGTCACTCTATTCACGGCAATGACACGAGCACAGCTCGCAGTCGCTCCGCTTCCAGTTTTCGTACGGATAGGCAAAGCCTACAATCGTCTCGAGCCCGATTTCGTAGTGGTGTTCAAAGGTCTGACTTTCATTATTGAGGTCGACGGAGATACCTATCATCGCGAATCACCTGCCGATGCTGATAAGCGCTTGGTTCCTTTGACGTGGGAAGGCGTAGAGGTCAGAAGGATTCGAGCCTCCGAGCTATCAAGCGACAACGCCGCTAATGTCGTTGTGAAAGATCTGATAGATTTCATGACAAAAAGGAAAGCAGCTCGTTGACTCCACGTGGCGTGAAAGCCGGCAACCTACCTTCTCGCGCCCCAGCTGATAGACTTTCATCTCAGTACCGCGAGCGCGCCTCGCGCTTGAGGCCACAGGGATGAAACTCACTCAGTGATGGATTCGAAATCTTGGCAAACCGACGCGCAGCAAAAACACCAAAATCGTTCAAGCGGCCAATCCCATACGGTCGTCCAAAACGATGGTTCACGAAAGCGATCGCTGCCGTGGCATCGCTTGGACTTTTCAGTTTGGCGATAACCACAACCTACAATTTTTTGGTAGGGGACGTAACGTTATCGTTCGTCAAACCACATGGCCGCTACTACGACTTCGACCTGAAAAACGATAGTTCAGCAGATCAAATCGTTAAGCGTTTCAAAGTAGATTACCCACCGCAAAAGCCCATTGCACATGCCACTCGCCCGATTGTCGCAAAAGCTTCCGGCGCAGGGGGGTACGAGCTGCCAGGTGGCAACAGTGGCTGGATTCCAGTGACTGAGTTCGACGAACTGAATGGGTGGATTTTACCTGCTGATAAAGTCACCCCGTTTATCATGCCTCCGACGAACAGCAAAAACTACCTGCAGTTGGATGCGGCGGTGTTCGACATCACGTTCGAGACAGAGCCTGCAAACGCTACGTTGAAAGTCATTGATGACATTTTGAAAGCCCTCAAGTTGCGCAATCAAGTCACACAACAGAGATATTTGGTCATGGATAATCTTTGGATACCTACCCGCGCTCTCAGCGTCGCCGAGGCAGTGAGGCTTGCATGTAGAGACGATGACTCGCTATCAGACCAATTGTGCCCTGCTCACACAGGTGGTTGATCGATCCTTGCCTTGGCGGGTGGCCAACGAGCCTCACACCTACCGTTCGCTCTCTGAGCCGACCACCATTGCAAGCCACTTATCCCGGTGACTGGCTACTCGCTGCACTGCTCGAACACCGTACTCAAGGAATTACAATGAGCCGAGGCAAAGAGTTCTTCCAGGGAATGACGAAGACGCAACTGAAAGAGATGATCCAGGGGAAGATCGCAGAGGTCGATTTCGGACAAGAGTTTGAGTCCTCCATCATCGCCGACCTAATTCATCAGAAACATTACCACTGTGCAGCGCAAGATCTGCGCCCTACCCGCTTTCGAAAGCTACCCCGCCCAGGAGCGGTTTACGATTTCCAAGGCTACTTTCCGGGTCATGGCTGGCACGGAGTCTCATGGACGCAGTGCATCAACCCTCGAGACGAAATGGCTTGGTTGGATCGCGCACTCCGGGATGCTGCGCATCCTATAATTTCTAGCTACAGAGCGATGCATCCTGTATGTGAACGATGCAATAACAATCCGTCTACCGAAGTTGACCATGTGTCCCCCGAGTTCAAGGTTATGGTCGCCCAGATCATTCAGACGCTCAGCACTTCCCAGATTGAGGAAATATTTTCCCGCTTCGACTGGCTCGACGAAGAGCCGTTCTCTTTACCGACAGGACACTCTGCGTTACAGCTCCTCCATGATGCTCACCAGACCGCAACTCTCCAAGCGTTGTGCAAACCGTGCCATGTACTCAATGGCAACGAGCGCCGGCGCCGAACAATTTAGATGCTCGCTATATGGCAGAGAAAATACCTCGCGGGATAATTCTCAGCCCCTGACACTGCTGGCAAACGAGCCCTGTAGAAAGGCTCCGTAGGGCATAATTCATAGATCTTACGACTACGAATTTGAGACCCAGCATGTCTCATGAATTCGTCCTCTCCGCAGCAATCAGCGCAGGAAATTCGTGACGTCATGACCAATGTTTTGAGGCTTGCGAAGAACGACCACGGCAGAGACTTCGTGGTCGGTGATATCCATTTTAAGACTATCGATCTTCACAAAGGTCTTTACGCGCTCGGCTTCGACAAGGAGGTTGATAGGGTCATCGCGGTAGGTGATCTCATTGATCGTGGCCCCGGCGTTTTGGATGGTTTGAAGCTACTCGGTGAGCCTTGGTTTTATACAATCCAAGGCAATCACGAATGGATGCTGATAGACGCGTATCGGCGAGACCCTAGTGCCCGATATGCCTCACATGGAGCTGGCTGGTGGTCGACGATCGCTGATGAATCAAAGCCGATGATTATAGAAAGGCTTGAAAGCCTCCCTCTGGCGATCGAGATCGAAACCGTGAAAGGTCTTGTAGGGGTCGTGCATGCAGATGTTCCCACTGGCATGGCGTGGAGTGATTTTGTCGGAAGCCTGGATAACCCTCAAATTGCAGAGATCGCACTGTGGGGGCGTGAGCGCATCATCAAGCATTATCGCGAGGGTGTTAAAGGCGTTTGGAGGATATGCGTCGGGCACACTTGGATACCCTCCCCTCTACGCCTTGGCAATGTACTGGCGCTAGATTGCACCGGTGGCGGTGATGGCCCGCTGGCGATTTACTGCGTTAAAGAAGACAAGATTTATGTTGACGGGCGTCCGACATCGCTTGATGCAGTTGAACTCGTAACAGATCAGTTGCAGAAGCTCGAGCACACCGTGGCCAACCTCAGCAAAACAGTTCACGAGAACAAGCTCATTGAGTCCCAAGGTTTAAGTCTTGAGGCCGAGACTCTGATCAAGCAAGCACGGTCGACCTGGCTGCCACTCATGGCCGAAATAAGCGAGTCTCAGAAATTTGTTAACGCACTGCATGGGGTTAGCTTGCTCACCGGGGATCGCAAAACCGCGAAATTTGAAGAGCTGAAAGCTAGGTATGCTGAGACGCAACTCGGAGATCTGTTAAACCGATTGTCGAGCTTTTGAAAAGGTTTTCGAAGCCCGAAATTCGCATCCCTCAGCGCTCATATAAGTCAATGATCACATAGGGCTATGCGTTCCTGGTCGTAGTCAACTGATCGAGCTAAATCTGCTCGGGACAACACAGAACAATCAGGAGCGACTACGGCGACTCAAGACGTGCGTCAGCAACAGCTCACTCCCTTGTTGACCCGTAAGCTAGGCAACAGTAGCATCCGGCTAAGCGATTACCTGAATCGCGCGGTCGGCACGCAAAGGCTTTGTCACAGGTGATACACCCTCCATATCCACGCATTCGACAGTCGTCATTCGCGGGCAGCCGACACCGCTAACGACCGGAGTTTGCGATGATCCTTCCCGTTTTCCCTGTTGATCTTGAACGTCACACAGGCCTGAAGAAAACCGCTCGCGTTCTCTTCAAAACCTGGCCGGGCTTGAAGCCCATCAGTCACTCTCAAGCACTAACTGTTATCGCCAAAGGTCTTGGCTATAAAAGCTTCCATCACGCCAAAGAATTATCCTCGTCTTGGCCCGACGCCCGGCCAGGCATGGAGATCACCGAAGTCGAGTGGAACATCTCAGAGGCAATAACTGCTGAACTCCAAGCGCCAGGAAACCCTAAAGTGGCCATCAACCTAGGCAATCTCCTGGCGTACATTCAGACGCTCCCTTTGCACCATCTGAGGATCTTCAAGATCTACCCAGAGTTATTGGATGGCCGGAATTCATTCCCGCTCCTTCCACATGATGCACATTCACCGTTTGGAAAATTTCAACACAGCCCGATTTTCCCCCTCGAGGACGAATGGCAGATTTTCGACAACGATGACATTGGTCAGTAGGAGCGATCCTAATTGCAGGAGAACTGTGATTCGGGGGTCAAATAGAATGCAACAATGTACTTATGCGATGGTTACGCCAGAGAAGGTGCGACTCGGCTAAACACACGCACCTAAGGACGAGAGCCCCATCGGCCCAACCACCGAATTACCTTGGCTATTAGCCGTCCAAATTGCATCCTCTTGCCCTACCACTCTGATCATGCCGAAGGATATGATGAGATGTGGGTGTACCAGGGCGAGAGGTTCGCTACAGCACTCGGAGCGAAGGACTGTTAGAGGCGCTGATGAAAATCACCAAAAACCTGAACACCTACGAGATCGAAAGGCTTTATCCGGTCTTCCAAAATGACGCTTTCCTCCGCCTCCCCAAGAGCATGAGTCACGGGGGAGTATTCGGTGTGGACGCAGCAATCGCGCAACTGGTCATCACGTGGGCCCGATCCCACGATCAGAGCGTGCTGCATCTCTTTGCTGACTCTGAGAGCGCTCCTGACCAGATCCTGCAACTGGGCAAGACAGCTGCCGGACTCGCAGCGCTGATCATGTCTTCCAAAATTGAGACTGAAACGCACGAGCTCATAGAGAAGCGTGCAGCGTTGTTTGTCATCAGACCCCTCATTGAAGCGATGTTCACAGGAGACCTTCGCAATACCTCAAGCGAACGGGGTGCTCGCCCAAAAGTCATCAATCTCTTCAGCATCAACTTCGCAAAAATGGAGTTCATTAAGCCGTTTTACTACGGCGGGGCTTCGCCGCAAATTCACTCCCACTCTGCATTTGCAAGCCTTCTGGAGATGTCGTCGGCTCTGATGCATACGAGGCAGGATAAACAGGCGCTAGTCCGGGGAGGTTTACCCGCACTTGGTAGCGTGCTTGCGGAGCTGATAGCGAACGCGGATCAACACTCAGTTACCGATGTATACGGGGTGAAGTACAAGAAAGGACTTCGAGGCACCTCTGTTAAGGCTAGCCGTATCAAGAAAGACGAAATTAAAGCCATTTCGGATAAAGAGTCGCAATTTGCGCTATTCGCTATGCGTAACATGCTCAAGGACGCGGAGTATCTTGATTTCATAGAGATTTCAGTCATCGACAGTGGGCCAGGGTTGGCACGCCGGTGGCTGTCGGCGAAGCTAGGATCACCGATAGAAGATTTGAGCGAACTATCCATCGCAGAGGAGGTTCAGGCCACTCTCGAATGTTTCAAAAAGCACGTCACGACTAAGGACTCCGCTACCTCAGGCATGGGGTTACATAACGCCGTGCAAGCGCTTAACAAACTCAAGGCGTACATTCGCCTTCGCACAGGAAGAGTTTGTTTCTATCAGGCTTTCCAAGGTCAAGACCAGGTCGTAGATTTCAACCCGAAAAACTGGAGCGGTGACACCCAACTGTCTGCAGCCGAAGGCACTGTCTTCACCATTTGCATTCCGGTGAACTGAGATGCCTGAACTATTCGATTTCGAAGTCTCCCTCACACCTGCCCATGATGCCGAACCAGCTCACGTAGTAGTTTTTTTCGCCGGCCCAGACCGGATCACTGATGCCCACATCACCGAAGCCCTTCAAAAACGGCTAAACGAGTACATTCTTCCTGACCATGTCACATTCCTAGTGCCCGATTGTCACCGAACTTGGATTCAGGAGGAATGTTCCGAGAAGACGTCACCCCTGGCAATCGCATTAGAACGTCGCGCAACCGGGGGTGCACCGTCCTATGGTTTCACCTTCTTCAATGAGCATGGGGAATTTACAAAGTACGTAAAGGTCGCCGGGAGCGACAGAGGAATTGGCAAGCTCATACTTCAAGCGTCTGATAATTTCGTCCAGGCAGGAATGAAGAAGCTCGTCAAATGCACCTCTGTTTTGACCAAAGCGCCGGCCGGTTTCTTATTTTCAAAACCATCTTCACGAGCCTCTAACTATTTTATCCGAGCCGAAAACCTGCTCACCGAAACGCTGCATTCGCACTTCTTGGCCTTCTGTTGCCTGAAGGTGATCAAGCATGCCTCCAGCGACGGACTGCGAGAGCCAGAGACGATCTATCTAGACACCATGGCATTCCTGCCGGTAGCGCTCTCCATCCAGTTGTTCCTAGCCAAGTTCGGTAAGGAAACGATCCGGAACATCAAGTCATTCCATTCCCATGACGGCCTCAAAGACGGCACGCTTGCTGATGGCGCTGCGTCCCTCTGCTTGATTTCCGCTTCAACAAATTGCGGATTGGCCAAAGAATGGGTCAAGGTCAATGGAGCTCCAGCGGGCAGAGTTGCTACGTTCCTGTCGTTTCTCAGCGAATCAGACTCATGCAACGTGCTGCATACGATCGAGAAGCCAGAGGACTTTGAGTCGGTAGCTGAAACTGAATCAACCGAGGGACGTAAATTAATTCGCATTCATGGCGAGCGCTTTGTCGCGCAACACACCGAAACTCGGCTTCTCAATATCAGCATGGGACACCTACCAGACGGGCTTCAAAGCAAGTTTTTTTCGTTCATGGGTAAAGGTCTTTTTACCTGCTTTAGTCAAATTCCAAATAGGGAACGCTACCGAACTGTCCAGGTTGACAAGGACAAGCTCGTTCGCACTCCGGACTTCGAGACATGGTTCCAAAAAGTGCTGATGGAGGAGTCTCCCGCATCCACTTCTCTCATCATCCATGATGACGATGAGGCTAGTATGAGGATGGCCACGGAAGCCTTGAAATTTCTCGAGGCCAGAGGTTTGAAATGCGACGTTGTAAGCGCCTCAGATTTTGACCCCAAAGGTAAATTCCAAGGATCGGTGATCGTAGTCGCTGCCGCTGCGGAACGAGGCACTTTGCTGCTCAGTATCAGCCGTCGGCTTAGGTCAGCACAGGAATCCGGCACGCGTATTTACCTGGTAGCGGCAATGCTGGGTCGCTCTTATGAGTTGATGGCGGAGCTTGCCGCGAATCTGACCCAACCACCAAAAGGCAGTCGTAAGTACGTTTTCAAATCTTTCATCGAAATACCGGCGGCAAGTCTGGCTTGTAATAGCCATTGGCAACAGGAGCAAAAATTGTTAACCCGCTTGATCTCCTTCGGTGGAGCAGGCGTATCGGCCAAAGTCAAAGCGCGCGTTGATGCGTTTGATAAAGCCGGAACATTCGGACTTTCTGATGAGGCGTTCTGGCCGAGTGGTTATCAGCCCGGTCAGATGATGCTGACTAAAGGATTTGCCTTTGTTAGCGGCGATAAAGACGTCACCGTGGCAGCTTGCACCGATATCTTTCTCACCATTTTGTGGATTCTGCAGAACGCTAGAGAAAGCGCCAAGATCGACCAATCAAAACGTCTCGAATCAGGTGAGCTACAACAGGTACTACTCTCTCCTGAGATTTTCTCCCGCTACGATGATGGAATCATTCAAGGGGCATTTCTGAGAGCCGCGCTGCCTACGGAGCTAGACTACAGCGCCCACGAACCACATAGCGCTTCCATGGCTGACATCATTTTGCGAGTTGTTCAGGGTCATGGTTTCGAGCGTGGTGACGCTTCCATGGAATTCATCACTGCATTGGCCATTGGTAAGATTCGTCTTCACAAGGAAGTGGATGAGAGACTGCGGAGCAAAATCAAGATGGCTCTAAAAGACGTGGTAGCTGACATCGAGCATCTGCTTGGAGAAGATTCCCCCATATAGCTCCCAGACTCCTGCTCTAAGACTAGAATGGCTTGTGGCTGGGCTCCCGAGACCGTGCTTGAGCTGGAAGAGATTTTCTATGAACACCTTCGCTATCTCCACATCTGTGTAGGCAACTGCGTTGCGTATGGATCTTTGAGATGAACTGACCATGACAAGCCATTTAAGCTGGGAAAGGGTCATTAACAACGATATGCATCGGCTCGAGTTCGGAGCCTGCCATGTCAATTTGGCCTGGCGACGTCATAGATCCAGCAAAGCCAAATTTCTAGGTTTGCGCTCTGCGTTCGTAGATAGCCCACACCGTTTACCTATCCTGCTACAGGAAGTGGGGGCAAATGTGAATGCTCGAAACTATCCGGAGCGTGGCCAGGCAGTCTTCGCTGCTGTGTGGTCTGCGCGCGGTGACTGGGCCATTCTTTGCGATGCGACACACGCTGCACTTGTACCCAAAACAGCACTCGAAGGCATCCCTCAAACGAATAGAAAGGATGAGGCGATCGTTAAGGAGCTGAGAGCGCTCATGGAGACCACTCCAGAAAACCTACGTTGCATGCTAGACGCAGCTTTCTTGGAGCGTTTCACTGATTAAACACCAGCCGTAGATGCAATCGGACTGGGGGGAATCAGCGCCCTGCGCTCAATCATGATGTGTGCAGCCCTGCAAACCTTGCATGTGATCAAGCCGTCTCGACAAGGAGGAATAAATGGGAAGCAAAATTCCTGAGGCCAGGAATGCTTTTGGGGCAAAAGTCAGTGCACTGCAATATGAGAGCAGTCCTGTAGGGCAATTATCTTGCCCATCCAATGGATGCGATGCGCGCCTTTCCTTCGTCAAGCGACACGACAGAAGATACTCTACTAAGACGATTGAGGTGGCTCCTTGCTTCAGGCTCAAGAAGCAATTCAGCCACGATGCGAACTGCAAATACAACATTGGTGGACAGCTAAGCATCATCGCTAAAGAGTCATCCTCAGACCTATTTTCGGCCATTTCAGCATCGAAATTTGAGTTTCACCTCCACATACTCATCAAAGCACTATGGGAGCTTGATGACACAGAAGTAGAGGCCCGGGGACGCGGCTGGGGATCTCCAGAATCTAAAAACAAGGCTTATGGGAACAAGGGCCGTCTCACCAACTATCTCAAAACATTGAGCCAGATACTCGAGCTGCGGGCGTTATGTGAAGACAATGACGAGCTAAAAAACCTCGTTACGCTGAAATCCAAAGAAACTACCATCCCATGGAACAAGTTCTATTTCGATCACAGTAATCTTGGCGACTTCACCCGATGGTACGGAACAGACACTCTGACAATCCCGTTGGCTATCGCTGGGTACGTCCAGGATATCCGCCTTCCTAGCGATCGTTTCCCGTATCACGTAGCGGAGCTAACCTCTCCCTATGTCGAGCCCGACCAAAATGGCATCGTCCGTAAACCGGTACCTCAAGTCATTTTAAAGCAGTCAGCACTCGCCTCCCTCCTCAAGCGCCACCACGAATACATTTTTTTTGGGCAGTGGAAAGCGCGAGTCCGGCAAACGAGGGGCCGTGAAGATGCCACTCAGACTTGGCTCTTCGAGAACATCGAAATGTACATTGACCAAGCGGATCATTTCATCGAATGCTGATTCGAGCGGCATCCAGCTTTGCAGGGCAATTATGAAATGAGTTACGCCGCTATCCTCGCTTATGGCAAGCGGAGCGCGCAGGCCTAAGGCCGGAGGCGTGCGGATGGACGCCCGTAAGGGCCGAGACTCGGAACGAGGCTCGGTTCACGACAGCCATCCCGTAGGGCGCGTCACCAAAGGCTGTCACAAGATGACCAGATAGTAGTGTTTACATTCACCCAAAATCAGGTTGGGTAGGGAAATGTATTGCCGATAACCCGATGGAAAATCACTGCAGAAGCAGAGGTGTTGGGTGGAGCGTTCGGGAAAGGCGCAAGAACTCACGCAAGCTTGAACGACCATTGCCTCGCTGAAACGTGGCCAGCACATAGCGCGAATTCTCGGTCGTCATCACCCAGAAGCGCCCCTCGCGCTCGACTTTCAACACATCAGAAGTCCTGATCAGATGACCATCACCAAATCGACCATATCGGTCTTTACGCTTGTGGCCGAAGACCACACCGATGCCTGCACGTGCCTTAATTGAAACTCCACACAGATAGGCCGTTACCGGTAAATCGAAGCCCTGCGCCTCAGCCTTGATAATTCGTGTGAGATCGAAATCAGTATGGCGTTTCCCATGAAAATTGACGTCTAACGTGTCGAGCATGATTGCGCTCCAGTTGCAGTTCGTAGGGCGTTATCAAGAATTGCGCACGCAACCAGACGCGCTGGTATCGTGCAGAAATCTTGGTAAATTTCAGACTGATCGAATCATGCTCGAGAGAAAGATTGGGTGAAGGTCTGTCAGCGAATCGATTTGAAAGCCTAGGCGGTGCGAGTTGTGGTAGACAGCTCCTCTCTCAACCTCTATCAGGCAAACCTCAAAATCACTGTCGTAGCCGAGAGTTACTTTTGTTACGCGCTCCATATCCCATCCGCCCCTTTTGTTCATCCATGCCGGAGTCATAACCTGGACATCGACTAGCTCTTGTTCATCGCTCTGGGTCACGAGCATGTTCTGCAACCTGTGCTCACCCTCAATCATGTGAGCAAGTTCAGTGCTTCGCCCCTGCTCGCTCACGCGGACAGTGAGGTGGTACCAGTGAGTTCTGAGAATTCGTGACACGCTATGCCAATGCGCAAGCCCTTCACCAAAGATCCCCGGGACGCCGATAAGATCTGAGTCTTGTGTTCTGAACATGGGATGTCCTTTGCTTTGCAGAGCTCATATAGAACGGAAATTAGAAGAAGGAAAAAATGGTCTTGAGAATGGCAGTTTGCTCATGCCCCGCCCCCATCAGGACGTAAATCGTATTCTTGGTCTCGAACATGACGCCGTCGTCGAAAGCGGTACACATGCTAGAACGCACCCAATCGCCAGGTTGAAAGCGAGCTCGCGAGTCCACTACCACCTTCTGGGCAAACAGTATGAGCGGTAGGTGATCAGCGGCATGAACACGCATGAGCTCTGCAGGCGTGAGATCGGCTCGAAAGATTGTCCACTCCTCCACCAGGCAATAAGCCTTGGGTGGCGCACGCAGAGCTAGCGTTGCAACGATCTCTTCCACCGAAGCTGAAGAGCCCTCTCGGATTTCACTGCCTCCCAGGAGAAGGTCACTCTGGACTGGGCCGGTCAAGCTAACGCTCCATCATGGTTATGCATCAATTGACAGCGACGAGGTTGACACCGTGCTGCGACAAGCCGAAAAATCAGCAAAATCAACATGCGAATCACTATATATATTTGTATGTTGATTGGCAAACGCGGCATACCGTCTCTTTTTGAAGAGTCGCCAAGATGTCACTGCGCCGCCCTTACGCAGCCGTACTCCAATTACTACGCACATCCAAAGGGTTGCACCAGTACGCGATCGCCAGCGAGGTTGCCCAGTCGTTTGTCAGCAACCTTGAGGCTTCGAAAACCACAGCCACCGTGGACTCCACGAAAGCCCTAGCTGACGCCTTACAGGTGAATGCTGTAACTTTCTTCGGATTAGTCATCGCAGCCAGTCAACACCAGACTCCTCGCGAGGTGATGCTTTCAGCCATCGCTGAAATGGAGGCACTGGGATTGGCGGATAGCGTTCTTCCTGCAGAGCCTCAGAAGCTAGAAGCGCCAGTTGTGGCTGAAGCTCGGGAGAGGAAGGATCAGGTTCAGCGATTGAAAGCTCAGGGCTACAGTCGTGCCCAGACAGCGCGGCAGCTTGGCTGTTCTTGGACGACCGTTGACCGGCTGTGGGTGGCCAATGATCCTGCTGACGACACTTGAGCTTACAAGCCCCTATTCGGACATAGCGACATTCGACAGCCGGAAAAACCGACATCATGGCCTGAGTTGTCAAAACCAAATCCAAGTGCGACGGTATAAGCTCCATCAGTAAGCTTGGCGCGGGCGCCGGTGACGTGACGAAAACAATGGAGTGTGGAAGTAGATGAGTGCGTACGAGCTAATCAAAGACTTGGAAAAAAAGCTCACACTTTATAAGGATCACCATGCAGTAACGTCGCAAGTCCGGCCAAACCGAATACATGAATTGTTAGCGGACTTAATCTGCAGAGCGACTATCTACCCTCGGCTGTTAACACGAAAGGTAGTCAAAGGGTTGATCGAGGACAGGCAACCTTGGCCAGCCGTTGATAGTGGCGAATACTGCCTAGCTTATCCCGTCAGCATCAAAGATCTAGAGGAAGCTAGAATGATCAGCTTCCCCCATAACAATCTGTGTGTTCAGCGTACCGTCACAACGTCACCGGAAATGCCCGTAACACTGCGCAACCAATTACACGCTCACGACCTTCTTTACGACGTGTCTTATCGCGGCGGAGAACTGGAAGCTCCTCATTTAAGGATTTCTAAAAGCAAAATCACCCGCGACGAGCTTGTACTGCTGCAGCCAAACCTAACCTTGACGGAAGATCACGTAACGCTTTCAATCAGCGATGATGATATCTTTGGCGTTGGCACCTTCGTATGGAAGAGGCTACGTACCGAAATTACGGAGATTAAAGAAGCCTTTGAAGAGTACACGACTAGGATGCGCATGGCGGCTGACCGGCCGTACGTCTTCGAAATTGACTTCGACCATCACGTAGACTTAGACGAATTTCTTGAGTGCGCGCTCAACTACATAATTACCGATGAAAGCCTGCGTGCAGATTGGGAAGGCTGCGCTGCCGAAATCGCGATTGGCTACAACCGCGTTGAATCGTTGACACAGATACAAACAGCCAGTGCCACCACTGAAATCGTGTATAACGACTCACTAAACTTAAGTCCGCTAGCTGACGTGATAAATAACTTGGTGCACAAGCCCAGGAATACTTTACTCGAAAAAATCACGTGGTTCGAGGAAGGCTATCGAGGAGGCTTTCATGATCGGGAGCGCGTATCCGACAGTCTAGTTTGGCTAATTATAAAGCACGAGAGAAACACCTACTCGCGCCATTCTAGTTTTCCTCTCACCAAAAAATTGATTGATATTTCCTCTACCTCACCAAAGCTAATAAATCTTTTGTTCACCCATGTACATGACGCTGCGTACCTGTGCTTCCTACTTTCTCATAGACCAACAAATCATATAGGGTTGATTGGCCTGTACAAAAATATTTCCAGAATCGGGCGTCCTATCTCCGATAAAGTTGCATACGAACGTATATGGCAAGATTTGGTGTGGAGTCAAGGACTTGAAATCTATTGCCTGGCTTACGAGGATCATTTCGAGTACACAGACATACATTCTGCGATTGATTCGATCTGCGAAATGGTCGCATGGTTCGCCGATCACGAGATCACCCGAAGTTCTCGCACACAAGTAATCGCAGACACCCGCCTGTCAAGTCTACGAAACGCTATCACCTCGATAAGCTACCTAGCACCGCATGGCGATAAGCATAATTTAATTGAAAACCATCTCCCGCTTCTAGCTGTTATTATCGAGCAACGCGCCACATTGAACCGAAAGGCGTTTGAGCCTATTCCTCTAGGAGAGTGGATCATCGCATTCTGGGCAATTGAACTAACCCAGAACAATCCAAACTTAGAAAGCAATGAGTCTTTGAAAAAACTCTGCGAGGTACTCATTTCAAGCTATTTGAATACCCTAAAAGAGAGACTTGATGGTCGATGGTATGGTGGTGATGACCCATTAGCGATTGATGAACTACCTTGGGGCCAATTTTACGAACACTTGACAAAAGGGCAACGAGCCAAGTGGATATTCGCCTTAGAAACTTGCGATGATCGAGAAAAAAACCTATTGACGGAAAAATCGAGCAACCTGAACTCAGCGGTGAGACTTCATCTGCGGGTTCTACTTCAGCTCTTCACCGTAGCCCGAGACAGTCAAACTAGAAATGACATTAGCTCAGAACTCATTTCTCTCACAAGACGGTTTGGTTTCGCACATGACCATTATTCTGGCGCTTTAAACTACTCCAATGACAACTCTGACTACAGCCCCATTCGTCTTTGGCCGACATTTTGCGAAGCCGTAAACGAGTTTAACGATTATCAATTTTATGATCTTATTACCGCACTTGCCCCTGCAACTACTCCTTTGAGCGCACTATTAACATTTTTGGAGAAAACAATCCCAGAGCAAAGAAAGGGGCAGATTGAATCCATCATCAAGGGGCGGGATATAGAGCAAGAGTCACCGAACTGGATTCCAGAAATCTTTGAGATTGTTCTCAAGGCTGCCAACAACGGCCATATTGACATTGCCAAACACTTCCTAAATTCCATTAGAAACTCCGCGCATAAAACACATAAAAACAAGATTGAAGAATTAACCGATAAAGTAGAACTGAAAAGTATATTTGACAACGCAGAGCCCGACATTAAGGAAAAGCGCGAACTAATCCGTAACTTTAAGACAGCAAACGACTCCAAGGAGGTCGTAAGATCAGTCAATGAATTTAAAAACTATCTCATTGCAAGTCTCAACATAACGATCGATAGCGATACATCTATTAGACAGTTTGCTCAGTTGGTTAAAGCCGCACCAACCCTACAACATGCCACAGGCCTTATCAAGAGCGCCTTATCTGCCCCAGCATCTCCTGAGTCTTCCAAACAGCTTAGAGGGCATTTCAAGACATGGGCGTCTATTTTCAAGATGTCTAGCCCTGATTTAAAAAAGTCCGAACTTCCAGATGAAGAATTACGCAGCATACTTCAGCTTTGCTTGAAAACCACGCACCTCAATGAATTCGGCGAGTTCTGGGGCATGGCTACAACCCGACAGCGAAATAGCTATCAGTTCGCTGCCGAACGAGCCGAGTATTTATCGAGATCGGGGCGCCGGCATGAGGCACTCAGTTACATTCAAACTCTTCGTTCAGATGAGACTGTGCTCCCACCTTTTGCGATAGACGAATTATCGAGCATCGAATCGAGCCTCCTGTCTCAACAGACTAATTACTTGCCTCAGCTCACTTCTTCCCAAGGCCCTACGATCAATTCAGTACAAACTGACCTTAGAACTAGCTGGCTGAGAATTCGCGCCCTGAATGCTAACGACCAAAGCCAGATTTTGATGGAGCCTAATAATTCGATTGACACCTATCTCCTTCAGATAATAGAGCAGGTAGGAAATGAGCTCTTGCTACGAAATGGAAATCTACTTCGGAAGAAAGCTGATGCCGGATCTTCCGTAATACCGCTGGATGATGAAGACATGATCAATGACTGGCTCGTATCGTTGATTAAGCAACGTATGAACTTTGTTGGATGGACAGTTCATGATCAATCACGGATGGGCTGGTCAGCTTCAGGCCAGCAAGTTGGTGAAACTGACGGATGGATTCAGGACGGCAATGGAAATCTTGTGTCCGTGATTGAGGCTTTTCGATTAGGCGATAAAATTGATCGAACCGTAATCAAGAAGCACCTAGATAAGGTATGCGGATATAACTCTACGGGTACTAGCCCCATATTTATCGTGATTTATACAGCTTCTGACGACTTCCCTAAACTTTGTTCCGAATATGAAAAGTACGTTAGAAATCTGGAGTACAAAGGCTTTGAAATAGGCAGACCTCGAAACCTCCGTCGTAAAATTATGCATATGCCAAAGGCAACAGCTTGGTATTACGAGGAAATACGCTACGTCAATGACACCGCTATAAATGTGTACCACCAATTACTTAATTTGAAGCCGCCATCACAAGCGATATGATTTGCCGAGAGCAGATTTGGCAGGAGGCTGAATCTGCTATAGAGATCCGCCAAGCTAAAGCGTAATCAGTTAAATTCTATTTCCCTTCTCGTAGATCGCCCGCCTTAAGCAGGCGCCAGGGGCACTGTGAAGCGCTGTGACAGTGAAAAGCTGTGTATAGCCAGTCTGCCTATGCCGCCAGCGATCACGTGGATCAGAGCGCGCCTAGCAACGTTACTGGTGGTTTTACATCCGGCGATCTCCTTCTCATCTCTAAGAACACACTGCATCACCCGTTCCTGACGAGCGCGGAATGCCAGGACGTATCTCCCTAGATCTGGATTTCTAAGGCTAATGTAAACAACGAAAAGCCCGGTTCTGCTGGCTTTCAGGCCACCGTCGCCCCTTCAAAGGAGCGACGGAATACTTAAAAAACGGTCGAAGGCCGATTCTCTGTTTACATTTGGACGGAAAATGCGTCAAATTGACGTTGGTTTACAATCTGACAACGCGTAGGCTAAAAAGAGTCTGCGGGCGAGAGGATTTTCAGCGAGAGCCCATTGAAAACGGGCCTGACGTGATCTAAGCCGACAATATGGTGGTAAAGCCCGTCCGTTTACATCCGAAACCCTTAAAAAACAAGTTGTTGGTAAAGCGGTCGCAAATCACCACGGCGCCACGTGCCAACGCCGGGCGAATCACTTCGGCCAGGTGCTGAGCGCGAGCGGCGAACACCAGCAGCAACTCGGTGTCCGGGTTCATCTGTTCTTCACCTGGAGCCAGCAGCACTTCACGAATGCGTTCGGCCAGCGGCGTGCCACCGGGCTCACGGGTCAACACCACTTCGATGCCTTCGGCGCGCAAGCGCTCGGCCAGGTAATCGCGGTTGGTGCTTTTGCCGGCGCCTTCCGGGCCTTCCAGGGTAATAAACAAGCCAGTCACAGGCAGTCCTTAGTCAGAGTCATTGCGGGCTTTGCGGCGCGGCGGTATCCGGCGCAGGCTCGGCGGGCTTTTCAACCGGCGCTTGGGCTGGCACTTCGGCAGGCGGCGCCGCGTCTTCCGGCGGTTTCACCGCCGGTGCCGGGCTGGAACGGTAATCGGCACGGCGCTTGAGCTGGAACTCGCGCACGGCGGCATTATGCGCATCCAGGTCATCGGAGAAAATATGGCTGCCATCGCCACGGGCGACGAAATACAGGCTGCTGCCCGGCACCGGGTTCAACGCGGCATGGATCGCTTCGCGGCCGACCATGGCGATCGGCGTCGGTGGCAGGCCTGCGATCATGTAGGTGTTGTACGGGTTGGCTTCCTTGAGATGGGCGCGGGTCAACTTGCCGTTGTAGCGCTCGCCCAGGCCGTAGATCACCGTGGGGTCGGTCTGCAGCAGCATGCCGATCTTCATGCGTCGCACAAAGACGCCGGCGATCTGCCCGCGCTCTTCCGGCACGCCGGTTTCCTTCTCCACCAGGGAAGCCATGATCAGCGCTTGGTAAGGGTCGGTATACGGCGCATCGGCGGCGCGCTTGCTCCATTCTTGAGCGAGCACATCATCCAGGCGGTTGTAGGCTTTTTTCAGGAATTCAACGTCGGTCATGCCGCGCACGAAGCGATAGGTATCCGGGAAGAACCGCCCTTCGGGAAACACGCCGGGGTGACCGAGCTTGTCCATCACTTCACTGTCGGTAAGGCCCGACAGGGTCTGCACGATCTTTTCATGCTTGGCGAGCGCCGAACGTACCTGGCGGAAGTTCCAGCCTTCCACCAGCGTCAGGCTGTACTGCACCACTTCGCCGCGTTGCCACAGGCCGATCAAGCCTTCGGCGGTGAGGCCTGGGGTCATGCGGTATTCACCGCTGTGCAGCGGCTGGCCGTCGAGATTGAAGCGCCAGTACAGACGCAACCAGAAGGCGCCATCGAGCACGCCTTCGGTTTCGAGGCGATTGAAGGTGCCCGTCGGGGTCGCCCCGGCAGGCACATCCAGCAATTGTTCCTGGGTCAGATTCAGGGGCTGCTTCAGCGCAGAGTCGAGCTTCCAGGCCGAGAAGCCCAGCAGCAAGCCTGCCGAGACCAGGCCGATCTGCAGCAGTAAAACCAGTTTTCGTATCAACTCAAATTTCCAATAGCGCGCGAACAATGCCCTGCAGTTTACGGGTGAGCGGCCCAACCGACCAGCTCATCGCAGCGCAACCACGCACCGGCCAAATGCCATAGACGCTGTTGCACACAAAGACTTCGTCGGCCTGCTGCAACTGTTCAACGCTGATGTCGGCCACGGCCAGCGGGATGCCCAGCGCTTGCGCCTGGGCCAGAATCTCGGCGCGCATGACTCCGGCAACCCCGCAACGATTCAGATCAGCGGTCAGTAACACGCCATTGCGCACCAGGAACAGGTTGCTGAAGACGCCCTCGATGACGCGCCCGGACATATCCAGCATCAAGCCTTCGGCATGCTCGGCATCCTGCCACTCGGCGCGGGCGATCACTTGTTCAAGACGATTAAGGTGCTTGAGACCGGCCAGCAACGGCTGCTCGGCCAAGCGGGTGGCGCACGGAAACAGGCGGATGCCGTCAGTTCCATGAGCGTCGGGATAGGTAGCGGGCGGATTGCCCTGCAAGATACGGCGCACCGGCGCGCCGGGGTTGATGCCATAGCCGCGCTGGCTGTCGCCGCGGGTGAGGATCAATTTGAGAACACCGTCGCCGAGGGCGGCGGCATAAGCCAGCACTTCGTTGCGGATCAGCGTGTGATCCGCCACGAAGGCAAGGCGCCTGCAACCCTCATCGAGGCGCTGCAGGTGGCGGTCGAGCAGCACAGGCTGCCCAGCCGTGACGGCGATGGTTTCAAACAAGCCGTCGCCGTACGCCAGGCCGCGATCTTTCAGGGGCACGCTGCCCGCTGGCTGACCGTCGACCCAGCTGTGCATCACTGCGCGAACCGGCGGAACACCAGGGAGCCGTTGGTGCCACCAAACCCGAACGAGTTGGAGATCACCACGTCGATCGGCATCGGCTGCGCTACGTGAGGCACGAAGTTCAGGTCACAACCTTCGTCCGGCTCATCGAGGTTAATGGTCGGCGGAGCGACCTGATCCTTGATGGCCATCACACTGAAGATCGCCTCGACTGCGCCCGCCGCACCCAACAGGTGGCCGGTCATGGACTTGGTCGAACTGACCGCCAGCTTGTAGGCGTGCTCACCGAACACCGACTTGATGGCTTCGGCTTCCGCCAGGTCGCCGGTCGGGGTCGAGGTGCCGTGGGCGTTGATGTACTGCACCTGGTCGGCGTTGACCTTGGCATCACGCAAGGCGTTGGTAATGCAACGCGCAGCCCCGGCACCGTCGGACGGCGGCGAGGTCATGTGGTAAGCATCACCGCTCATGCCAAAGCCAATCAGCTCGGCGTAGATGGTGGCACCACGCGCCTTGGCGTGCTCCAACTCTTCCAGCACCAGCGCACCGGCGCCGTCGGACAGTACGAAGCCGTCGCGGCCCTTGTCCCACGGACGGCTGGCACGCGTTGGCTCGTCATTGCGCGTCGACAACGCACGGGATGCGCCGAAGCCGCCCATGCCCAGGCCGCAGGCGGCCATTTCGGCGCCACCGGCGATCATCACGTCCGCTTCGTCATAGGCGATGTTGCGCGCCGCCATGCCGATGCAGTGAGTGCCGGTGGTGCATGCCGTCGAAATGGCGTAGTTAGGCCCCTGTGCACCCAAGTGGATAGACAGGAAACCGGAAATCATATTGATGATCGAGCCCGGTACGAAGAACGGTGAAATTCGACGGGGGCCGGAATCGTGCAGCGTGCGGCTGGTTTCTTCGATATTGGTCAAACCGCCAATACCCGAACCCATGGCCACGCCGATGCGATCACGGTTGGCGTCGGTGACTTCCAGGCCGGCATTACGCACCGCCTGAAAACCGGCTGCCAGGCCGTATTGAATGAACAGGTCGAGTTTGCGGGACTCTTTGATCGAGAGATATTCCTCGACGTTAAACCCCTTTACCGAGCCGCCAAAACGGGTGGAATAGGCAGAAAGGTCCGTGTGTTCAATCAGACCAATACCACTGTGGCCAGCCAGAATGCCCTGCCAACTGCTCGGCACATCCGTGCCCAGTGGCGACAACATACCCATACCGGTGACTACGACGCGTCTACGCGACACAGCACTCTCCTTTTTCTAATGACGACACTTCGCTTCGACGCTCTGTTTTCAACAGAGCTAAAGAAAAAACCGCACGCCGTTACAGCAGTGCGGTTTTTCCCTAACAGCAAGCGACGACTACAAACTATTACGCCTGGTGGGCAGTAACGTAGTCGATAGCAGCTTGAACAGTAGTGATTTTTTCAGCTTCTTCGTCCGGGATTTCGGTCTCGAATTCCTCTTCCAGAGCCATCACCAGCTCAACGGTGTCAAGGGAATCGGCACCCAGGTCTTCTACGAAGGAAGCGCTGTTGGTCACTTCTTCTTCTTTAACGCCCAGTTGCTCGGCGACGATTTTCTTGACGCGTTCTTCGATGGTGCTCATACCTTGTTTAACTCCTAATGGACAAATTCAGGCAGCTGGCCAGTGGGTAAGTGTATAGAAAGCCATTTCAGCTTTTCAACTGAAAGCGTAACCCTGTACCCGGTCGACCACCTGCCTATAAATTAAGTTGCAGCTTTATAACGGATTTTAGACAGCTCGTATGACATTTTTTTGAAGCGATCCGTCACAATTTAACTCATGTACATCCCGCCGTTCACCGGGATTGTAGCCCCAGTCACGTATGCCGCACCGTCGGATGCCAGGAAAGTGACCACGTTTGCGATCTCTTGAGCCTGGCCCAGACGGCCCAGCGGAATCTGTGTCAGCAAGGCTTCACGCTGTGCTTCCGGCAGTTCGCGGGTCATATCGGTGTCGATGAACCCTGGGGCCACCGAGTTGACCGTAATCGAACGCGAACCGACTTCACGTGCCAATGCACGGCTGAAACCTTCCAGACCGGCTTTTGCCGCCGCGTAGTTTACTTGGCCTGCGTTGCCCATGGCACCCACTACGGAGCCAATATTGATAATTCGACCCCAACGCGCCTTGGTCATGCCGCGCAAAACCCCCTTGGACAGGCGAAACAGACTGTTCAAGTTGGTATCGACCACGTCGTACCACTCGTCGTCTTTCATGCGCATCATCAGGTTGTCGCGGGTAATACCGGCGTTGTTCACCAGAATAGCCGGTGCGCCGAACTGTGCTGTGATTTCAGCCAGTACCGCAGCAACGGACTCATCGCTGGTCACGTTCAGCTCAAGGCCGGTGCCCTGCACGCCGTTTTCTTTCAAGGTGGCGGCGATACGCTCGGCACCCGAGGCGGACGTAGCGGTGCCGATGACCACGGCGCCCTGACGGCCCAGTTCCAGGGCGATCGCCTGGCCAATGCCACGGCTTGCGCCGGTAACCAGTGCAACTTTACCTTGCAGACTCATGCAGGCTTCTCCTAAGTTCGGGGATCAGGGATTCAGGCCAGTGCCGCACGCGCGGCAGCGAAGGCATCCGGGGTATTCAGGTTGGCAGTCGACACACCGTCGGCGCAGCGCTTGTTCAGGCCGGCCAGGACTTTGCCCGGACCACACTCGACCAGCTCGGTGGCGCCGTTGGCGGCCAGGGTCTGGACCGACTCAACCCAGCGCACAGGCTTGTAGAGTTGCTCCAGCAGGTCGCGCTTGAGGGTGTCGAGGTCGGCGGCAACGGCCGCGCTGACGTTCTGCACCAGCGGGATCTGTGGCGCCTGCCAGTTGATGGCGGCGATGGACTCAGCAAAACGCTCGGCAGCCGGGCGCATCAGCTCGCAGTGGGACGGCACGCTGACGGGCAATGGCAAGGCGCGCTTGGCACCAAGAGCCTTGCACCCTTCGATGGCACGCTCAACCGCCGCCTTGGCACCGGCGATCACCACCTGGCCAGGGGAGTTGAAGTTCACCGCACTGACCACTTCGCCCTGGGCCGCTTCGGCACAGGCTTGGATCACAACGGCATCGTCCAGGCCCAGGATAGCGGCCATGCCGCCCTGCCCGGCCGGAACGGCCTCCTGCATCAGTTGGCCACGACGCTCGACCAGCTTGACCGCTTCACCCAGGGTCAGGCTGCCTGCAGCCACCAAGGCGCTGTATTCGCCCAGGCTGTGACCGGCCACGTAAGCCGGGCGCGCGCCGCCTTCTGCCAGCCACAAGCGCCACAGGGCGATCGAAGCGGTCAGGATGGCTGGCTGGGTTTTGTCGGTTTGATTGAGTTGTTCTTCCGGCCCCTGCTGGGTCAGCGCCCACAGGTCGTAACCCAGGGCATCGGAAGCTTCCTTGAAGGTTTCCAGGATCAACGGATGTTGCGCGCCCAGCTCGGCCAACATGCCGAGGGACTGCGAACCCTGCCCTGGAAAGACGAATGCGAGGGATGTAGACATGTAACAAGCCCCTAATGATCTGGTCGTCAAAATAAACGCTCCCGATTTTGAGATGAATCCAAGGGTGGGAGCGCACGAAACTGACAGATTGGATGGTCAATTGAACTGGCCGGTCACATTTAAGCACTCCCGGGCCAATTCGCCTAAAGCAACAGATCCTCAAGACGGCCATGCAAGCGTTGCGGCAGGTTTTCCTGAATCTCGATCAACGCCCGCGCAATCGCACTTTGGAAGCCTTGCACACCTGCCGAGCCATGGCTTTTCACCACAATGCCCTGCAAGCCCAGAAAACTCGCACCGTTGTGCCGCGCCGGTGCCAGGTCAGCCTGCAAGCGGCGCATCAACGGCAGCGCCAGGGCGCCGACCATGCGTGACGCCAGGTTCTGCTTGAACAAGGCCTCGATACGCGTGGCGATCATAGTCGCCAAGCCTTCGCTGGACTTGAGCAGGATATTGCCGACAAACCCGTCGCACACCACCACATCCGCTTCGCCGCGATACAAACCATCACCTTCGACAAAGCCGATGTAGTTCAAGCCCAGCGCGCCTTGCAACAAGGTGGCGGCGAGCTTGACCTGCTGGTTGCCCTTGATGTCTTCGGTGCCGATATTCAGCAACGCCACCCGTGGTCGGGTCACGCCCAACGCCTCGGCGGCCACCGAGCCCATCACGGCAAACTGGAACAGGTGCTCGGCACTGCAATCGACGTTCGCGCCCAGGTCGAGCAACTGGCAATAACCTTTCTGCGTCGGGATCGCCGCGACCATCGCCGGCCGGTCAATCCCGGGCAGCGTCTTGAGCACATGCCGCGACAACGCCATCAACGCCCCGGTGTTGCCGGCACTGACACACGCCTGCACCTTGCCGTCGCGCAACAACTCAAGGGCCACCCGCATTGAAGAGTCGGGTTTGCCGCGCAGCGCTGTCGCCGGCTTGTCCTCCATGCTGATGGTTTCGCTGGCTGGCGTAATCGTCAGGCGCGCGCGATCCACCGCCGGATGGCTGGCAATCAGTTCTTCAAGAAGGGAGGGTTGACCGACGAGGGTCAGGTGCAGCGAGGGCGTTGCAGACAGGCTGGCAATGCAAGCCTGAACAATGCTGCGGGGACCGAAGTCCCCGCCCATTGCGTCAATCGCGATGACTTGAGCAGACAAGTGATTACTCGTCAGCGCCCTTGTCGATCACTTTACGGCCACGGTATACGCCTTCTGGCGATACGTGGTGACGCAGGTGAATTTCACCGGTGGTTTTTTCTACAGACAGAGTGCTCGCCGTCAGGGCGTCGTGCGAACGACGCATGTCACGGGCAGAGCGGGATTTTTTGTTCTGCTGAACAGCCATAATTGATTAACTCCTAAACGTTTGGGTCACGCTTTAACTGCGCCAATACACTGAACGGGTTGGACCGCGTTACCTCGTCCTCGCTCGGCTCGGCCTCGTCATCGAGACCCTCCGGCTGCTGGCATTCTTCCGGATGATGAGCAGGCACAATGGGCAAGGCGAGCAGAAGCTCTTCCTCGATCAGTGCATGCAGATCCAAAGGATCTTCGCCCAGTTCCAGCACGTCATAACCTTTCGGCAACGACTGGGTATTCGCACCCTCCTTCACCACAGCGTAACTGCATTCGCTGTGAATCGGCAGGGTGACCAGCTCAAGACAACGCTGGCAAACCATTTTGACTTCGGTGTCGATAAAACTGTGTATTACCACAGACTTACGTTCATCTCGTTCAAAAACGAATTTGGCCTGCACCGTACCGACAGTGTCGGAAAGCGGGTCGCAGAGTCTCTCCAAATCGGCCAGCAGCAATTCACCTTGAAGGGAAGTGCCACGATCTGCCAATTTGCGCGGGTCAACGTGAGGTGGAATCGGGTCATTCAACATAGGCGCAGCATTATAGGGATGCACCCAGCCATGTCAAAGGAAATTCAGCCCTGTGCGTCAGCTGGTCGCCTCGCTAGAATCCCCAACTGCCTTAAGGAGACGCCCATGCTGCCTTTATTACTCGCATCCAGCTCGGTTTACCGCCGGGAATTACTGAGCCGCCTGCACCTGCCGTTCATCTGCGCGTCGCCGGATATCGACGAAAGCCATCGCGAAAATGAATCCGCCATCGAGCTGGTCAAGCGCCTGGCCGAAGAGAAAGCTCGCGCCCTCGCCAGCAGCCATCCCGGGCACCTGATTATCGGTTCGGACCAGGTGGCCGCACTGGACGGGCAAATTATCGGCAAACCCCACACCTTCGAAAACGCCCGCAAACAGTTGCTGGCAGCCAGCGGCAAGCGCGTGAGCTTCCTTACAGGCCTGGCACTGCTCAACAGCGAGACCGGGCACTGCCAGGTCGACTGCGTACCTTTTACGGTGCAGATGCGCGTGCTGGACGCTGAGCGGATCGAGCGCTACCTGCGACTCGAACAACCCTATGACTGCGCAGGCAGCTTCAAGGCTGAAGGGCTGGGCGTAAGCCTGTTCAAAAGCACTGAAGGGCCGGATGCAACAAGCCTCGTAGGCTTACCGCTGATTCGGCTGGTGGACATGCTGCTGGCTGAAGGCGTGCAAATCCCTTAAGTCCACCACCGAAGCAAATGTGGGAGCGGGCTTGCTCGCGAATGCGGAGTGCCAGATAACATATCTGTTACTGACCCACCGTATTCGCGAGCAAGCCCGCTCCCACATTTAAAACAACGACAACGCTGAGGTATCAGCGCAGGGTCGGGCCCTGGAAGCCCATGTACAACGCCAACTTCTCCGCCACGCTGGCGCCGAGCTTCTTGGAGAAGCGATCAAACGGCGATTCCTCAACGGTGAAATCCACCAGTTCCTTCTCGCCAATCACGTCCCGGGCTACCGAACTGGCACTGCCCAGGCCATCGATCAGGCCCAGCGGCAATGCCTGCTCACCCGACCACACCAGCCCGGAAAACAGCTCCGGATGGTCTTTGTCCTTCAGGCGATCACCACGCCCCTGCTTGACGCTGACAATGAACTGACGGTGAGTGGTGTCGAGCACGCCCTGCCAGAACTGGGTTTCGTCGGCCTTTTGCGGCTGGAACGGGTCCAGGAAAGCCTTGTGCTCACCCGAGGTGTAGGTGCGACGCTCCACGCCGAGCTTCTCCATGGTGCCGACAAAGCCGTAACCGGCCGCCGTCACACCAATGGAACCGACCAGGCTGGCCTTGTCGGCATAAATCTGGTCAGCGGCGCTGGCGATGTAATAGGCACCCGAGGCACCCAGATCGGAAATCACTGCATACAGCTTGGTATCCGGGTGCAGCGCGCGCAGGCGACGAATCTCGTCATATACATAGCCCGACTGCACAGGGCTACCGCCCGGGCTATTAATACGCAGGATCACAGCCTTGACCTTGGGGTCGTCAAACGCAGCACGCAGGCTGCTGACGATATTGTCGGCGCTGGCGGACTCCTTGTCGGCAATCACCCCGCGCACTTCGATCAAGGCGGTGTAGTTGCTGCCACGGGTGGCGCTTTTTTCCATGTCCATCAGCGGGCTGAACAGCGCCAGCATGGCAATCAGATAGGTAAAGGTCAGCAGCTTGAAGAAAATCCCCCAGCGCCGTGCGCGGCGCTGCTCCTGAACGCTGGCCAGGAGAGTCTTCTCCAGCAGCTTCCAGCTTTTATCATCACCGCTCTCGGCCTTTTCAGGCGCTTTCCACTCGTCACTCATGCCATCAACCCCAGCAAAGACTTATTGGGCCCGGCTGAGCCAGGCCTGCAGTTCAGAAAAATGATCAATCGTCAGCCTGGGCTCGTATTGCTGCAAGGCCTCGGCAGCCTGGGCACCGTAGCTGACGGCCACGCTGTCCATGCCGGCGTTGCGCGCCATCATCAGGTCGAAGGATGCGTCACCCACCATCAAGGCCTGGCGCGGCGCTACGCCGCAATGCGCCAGGATCTGCTCCAGCATCAGAGGATGGGGTTTGCTGGCGGTTTCATCCGCGGCGCGGGTGATGTCGAAATAATCTTCATAGCCATGCGCCTTGAGCACCCGATCCAGCCCGCGACGAGCCTTGCCGGTGGCGACAGCCAACCGATAACCCTCGGCGCGAAAGGCCTCCAGCGACTGCACTACACCGTCGAATAACGGCGAAGGCGTGGCTTCCAGCGCAATGTAGTGATCAGCGTAATGGTCGCGAAAGGTCACCAGCTCAGCGTCGCTGATCTGGGGGTACAGGGTACGGATCGCCTCAGGCAAACCCAGGCCGATAATGCCCTTGACCGCCAGATCGGTGCACAACTCGAAGCCCGAGCGGGCCGAGGCTGCGTGCATTGATTCGACGATCCGACCAATGGAATTACACAGGGTGCCGTCCCAATCAAAAATCAGCAGCTTGTAATCAAGGTGCGACACTCAAACGCTCCACGGTCTTGGCCCACATCTCATCGACCGGCGCCTGCAGCTTCAGCTCGCCGCCGTCGGGCAGCGGCACGGTCAGCATGTAGGCGTGCAGGAACAGGCGCTTGCCGCCCAGGTCGCGAATTTCCTTGGAGAAATCTTCGTCACCGTACTTGGTGTCGCCGGCAATGCAGTGGCCCGCGTGCAAGGTATGCACGCGAATCTGGTGAGTACGCCCGGTCACCGGCTTGGCCTCGACCATGGTGGCGAAGTCGCCGAAGCGGCGCAGCACCTTGAACAGGGTCAGGGCTTCTTTGCCCTCCTCGTCGACTTCGACCATACGTTCGCCGGAGCGCAGGTTGCTCTTCTGCAGCGGCGCACGGACGCTCTTGATCGAGCTGGCCCAGTTGCCACGCACCAGCGCCATGTAGCGCTTGTCGACACCGTCGCCACGCAGGGCGGTGTGCAAGTGGCGCAACATGCTGCGTTTCTTGGCGATCATCAGCAAGCCGGAGGTGTCGCGGTCCAGTCGGTGGACCAGTTCCAGCTCCTTGGCATCCGGGCGCAGTTGACGGAAGGCTTCGATCACGCCGAAATTCAGGCCGCTGCCGCCGTGCACCGCAATGCCGCAAGGCTTGTTGATCACGATCAGTTTGCTGTCTTCGAAGACGATCGACGCCTCGAGGCGCTGCAACAGGCCCTGGGCCAGCGGCACGGGCTCGTCTCGCTCAGGCACGCGCACCGGAGGCACACGAACGATATCGCCCGCCTGCAGCTTGTACTCGGGCTTGATGCGCCCCTTGTTCACGCGCACTTCGCCTTTACGCAAAATGCGGTAAATCAAGGTCTTGGGCACGCCTTTGAGCCTGGCCAGGAGAAAATTGTCGATGCGTTGGCCGGCATATTCCGGCGAGACCTCGAGCAGCTGGACGCTGGGGGTCTGGGGGGCGGTAGTCGTCATGGCGGCGATGATAACAATTTTTTATGGAATTGAAGCACTTAATCATTGCTGCTATAGTCGCGAACGCCGCCAAAAGCGGCCTGGACAGAGGACTTGCGGCAAATTGCCGGCCCTGACCATCGCAATTCATCAGGACGCGAGGCCGTCCTACGGGGCTTTCGCCACCTTGGAAGGCTCGAGATTGTAACAAGCGCAGGTGACATGAGGCCTGAAGCGAGTGCAGAAAGCAGAGTGAATACTCGCGTTCCGCGCCGATATTTACGGCCAGTTCACAAAGTGCAGTCAGTCTTGAGCCAGACCATGGCGAATGCTTCGGAAACAACGCCTGTTAAGAGCTGAGTGAGAGCGCAGTCGCCCACATTCAGTCTTGTTTAGCCATGAGCGTGGACTCCCCATTGGAGAACACGGTAAATGCCAACCCGCTGCGGATTCTGCGCGCGGCAGCACCCGAATTATCAGGGATACGTGTAGGGTGGAGATGCACAACCGTCGGACCGTGTAGCACTAGGCTTATATTTAGACGCTTCATCTCGTCCACAGTCGCCGGTTGATTCCTCCTCCTGACCTTAGCTTTTGTTGAAGTGGTGCCTTTGTCACCACCGCTAACAAGCAGGACGCGTCCGTCGCGATACCGGCCCAATTGGCTCGTTATTGCTGGACACTGGAGTGGCCAACCACTCTTGACGCACCTGACACCGACCGTGAGAAGTCGTGTGTGCCGAACGCCGTTTCCGGCAGCCCGGAAACCGACGGTACAACATGAAAAGAATGCTGATTAACGCAACTCAACCCGAAGAGTTGCGTGTTGCACTGGTAGATGGCCAACGCCTCTACGACCTGGACATTGAATCCGGTGCACGCGAGCAAAAGAAGGCCAACATCTATAAAGGCCGTATTACTCGCATCGAACCAAGCCTTGAGGCTGCCTTTGTCGATTTCGGCTCCGAGCGCCACGGCTTCCTGCCCCTCAAAGAAATCTCCCGCGAATACTTCAAGAAAGCCCCTGAAGGCCGCGTGAACATCAAGGACGTCCTGAGCGAAGGCCAGGAAGTCATCGTCCAGGTCGAAAAAGAAGAACGTGGCAACAAGGGCGCCGCCCTGACCACCTTCATTAGCCTGGCTGGCCGTTACCTCGTGCTGATGCCGAACAACCCGCGTGCCGGCGGCATCTCCCGTCGCATCGAAGGCGAAGAGCGCAACGAACTGCGTGAAGCGCTGAACGGTTTGGTCGCGCCAGCCGACATGGGCTTGATCGTTCGCACCGCCGGCCTTGGCCGCAGCAGCGAAGAAATGCAGTGGGACCTCGACTACCTGCTGCAACTGTGGACCGCTATCAAAGAAGCGTCCCTGGATCGTTCCGCGCCGTTCCTGATCTACCAGGAAAGCAACGTGATCATCCGCGCCATCCGCGACTACCTGCGCCAGGACATCGGCGAAGTGCTGATCGACAGCGTTGAAGCCCAGGACGAAGCCCTGACCTTCATCCGCCAGGTGATGCCGCAGTACGCCAGCAAGATCAAGCTGTACGAAGACAGCGTTCCGCTGTTCAACCGTTTCCAGATCGAAAGCCAGATCGAGACCGCCTTCCAGCGCGTGGTCGAACTGCCTTCCGGCGGCTCCATTGTGATCGACCCGACCGAAGCCCTGGTGTCCATCGACATCAACTCGGCGCGTGCGACCAAAGGCAGCGACATCGAAGAAACCGCCCTGCAGACCAACCTGGAAGCGGCTGAAGAAATCGCCCGCCAGCTGCGCCTGCGTGACATCGGCGGCCTGATCGTGATCGACTTCATCGACATGACCCCGGCCAAGAACCAGCGCGCCGTGGAAGAGAAAGTCCGCGAATGCCTGGAAGCTGACCGCGCCCGCGTACAGGTCGGCCGTATTTCGCGCTTCGGCTTGCTGGAAATGTCCCGTCAGCGCCTGCGTCCATCCCTGGGCGAGAGCAGCGGCATCGTCTGCCCGCGTTGCAACGGCACCGGCATCATCCGTGACGTTGAATCGCTGTCCCTGGCGATCCTGCGCCTGATCGAAGAAGAAGCCCTGAAAGACCGCACCGCCGAAGTCCGCGCGCAAGTGCCGATTCCGGTCGCAGCTTTCCTGCTCAACGAAAAACGCAACTCGATCACCAAGATCGAACTGCGCACCCGTGCCCGTATCGTCATCCTGCCGAACGATCACCTCGAAACGCCGCACTTCGAAGTGCAGCGCCTGCGTGATGACAGCCCGGAAGCCCACAGCGGCCAGTCCAGCTACGAAATCGCAGCTGCCGCAGCTGAAGTTGAAGAAGTCCAGCCAGCCGCCGCGACCCGCACCCTGGTTCGCCAGGAAGCGGCCGTCAAGACCGCACCGGCACGTGCCAACGCTCCGGTTCCGGCCGAAGCGGCTGCACCGGTTGCCGCACCGGCCGCCCTGCCTGAGCCAAGCCTGTTCAAAGGCCTGGTGAAGTCGCTGGTGAGCCTGTTCGCCACCAAAGAAGAGCCTGTTGCCCCGGTTGTGGTTGAAAAACCTGCCACCGAGCGCCCGGCGCGTAACGAAGAGCGTCGCAACGGTCGCCAGCAAAGCCGTAACCGCAACGGTCGTCGTGACGAAGAGCGCAAGCCTCGCGAAGAACGTGCACCGCGTGAAGAACGCGCGCCACGTGAAGAGCGTGCACCACGCGAAGCCCGTGAAGAAACCCCAGCAGTAGCCCGTGAAGAACGTGCACCGCGTGAAGAGCGCGCACCACGTACCCCACGCGCACCACGTGAAGATCGCAAGCCACGTGGCGAGCGTGAAGAACGTGTGCGTGAACTGCGTGAGCCGCTGGACGCCGCACCCGCTGTTGCTAGCGAGGCCGCCAGCGAAGAACGCCCGGCTCGCCAGCCGCGTGAAGAGCGCGCCCCACGTGAAGAGCGCCAACCGCGCCCGCCGCGTGAAGAGCGTCAACCACGTGCCGAGCAAGCCGCTGCCGCCAGCGAAGAAGAAGTACTGACCGGCGAAGAGCAACAGGAAGATGGCCAGGACAACGCCGAAGGCGATCGTCCACGCCGCCGCTCCCGTGGCCAGCGTCGTCGCAGCAACCGTCGTGAGCGTCAACGCGATGCCAACGGCAACGTGATCGAAGGCTCGGAAGAGACCGGCGAAAACACAGAAGCTGCTACCACCGAACCGACTGGCGCCGAATTGGCTGCCGGCCTGGCGGTAACAGCTGCCGTGGCCAGCTCGGTCATCAGCGCACCTGCTGAAGCCCAGGCTCACGAGCAAGCTGAACGCGCCACTGCCGCTGTCGAAGAGACCGTAGCAGTCGAAGCGCCAGTGGCTGAAACACCCGTTGCTGAAACACCAGTGGTTGAAGCACCGGTTGTTGAAGCGCCTGTTGTCGAAGCGACCACCCCGATCGAAGCCCCCGTGGTGCCGGAAGTGGAAGTCGCGCCAGTTCGCGAAGCCCAACCAGAAGTGGAAGTGGCTGCTGTGGAGCCTGCACCGGTGGTTGAACCTCAGCCAGTGGTTGAAGCCCCGGTTGTTGAAGAAGCTGCTCCGGCCGTGCGTGAAGTTCGCGAAGAACAGACCGCCTTCCAGTGGGCTGCCGAGCCAGTGGCTGCGGTTGAAGCGCCAGCACCTGCCCCAGTGGTAGAAGAAGCGCCGGCACCGGTTGCCGAAGTGGTTGCCGAACCTGCTCCAGTGGTTGAGCCTCAGCCGGCGGTTGAAGCGCCGGTGGTTGCCGAAGTCGCCGCCCCGGTGGTTGAAGCAGCCCCTGCCAGCGCCCTGACCGAAAACGGCCGCGCGCCGAACGACCCGCGTGAAGTGCGTCGCCGTCGCAAGGAAGCTGAGGCGGCCGCTGCAGCAGCCGCTGCCGCAGCGCAAGCGCCAGCCGCTGAAGCCGTGGTTGAGCACACTGCCCCAATCGTCGACGAAACCCCGCGTTCCGTCGAAGAAGTGGCAGAGCACAGCCCAAAGGCCCTGGAAGCAGAGCACGAGCCTAAACCCCTCGTCTGATTCCATCCGCCACTAAAAAGCCCCGCCAGGTAACCCTGGCGGGGCTTTTTTTTGCGGTTATTGCGCAGGCACTCAGCAATCAACGGGTAAAAATCGACCTTATGGCGCCACAGGCACAAGGTCAAACTTGCCGGCCTGGTGCTGATACAACAAACAATCGGCCCCCGGCCTGCACCCACTGAAATGCTTCAATTTGGCGGGCAAGCTGTAGTAAGAGCCCGGAGGATAATCGACAGTCTTGCCATCGATAATCGCGTAGAACGTACCTTCAAGCACAACGGTTGGCAGCGTTTGCGTATGGAAATGGTCGGGGTTGTTCCTGCCGGCGGGAAATCTGACAAACGCCTCATACGGGCCGAAACCCAACAGGTCTCCTTTCAGATTGGCATAAAAAATACCCCCGCTACCCGGTACCTCCTTCCATACCAGCGTGGAGACGGGAGCTGAAACCACCACATCCGGCTGAGGGGGCGGGATGTAGGCCCACGCAGAGGTGGAGAGTGAAAGGGTCAGGCCGATAGCTGCTCTAAGGGTTTTCATTGAGGCACTCACTGTAAATTCATTTTTACACCTCAGCCTCGAAAGAAAATAATGCCACTTCAGTGAATGAAAACGCGGGCAATAACAACATTCTGCCTCTGAACTGATGGCAGGAAATATGGCTGCACACCCAGCATGCGCCACACTTGGCAGTCTAGAAGAGAAAACTGAAAAGCTACTGCGGGCTCACCTGCCGAAGTGCAGTGCTTGCGGCACGTCCACATCCCACAAAACGCCGGGATCATCGACGGCAACCTCCAGCAGGCAACCCTTGGCAAACAGCGGCTTTGCACCGCGATCACCGGACAACGCGCACAAGGCTGGCCCCCATGCACGGCCGAACGCCACAGGATGACCGTACTGACCGTCATGCACCGGCACGCTGATGCTTTCGTCTGCCAGCGCGGCCGCCACGTGTTCAATACTCGAAGGCAAGATGAACGGCATATCCCCCAACACCACCAGCCAGCCATCGCTTGGGCTGCTGGCTGCGACTGCCGCCGCCAGGCTGTCGCCCATGCCTGCCGACTGCAGCTGCAACACTTCACAACCGTAGAGACGCGCCAGGCGAATCACTTCAGGACGGTCCGGCGAGGTCACCAGCCATCGCTTCACGACAGGTTCAGGCAGATTCAACAGCACCTGCTCGATTACCGGCCGCGTCACGCCATCCAAGCCTACGCAATCGGCCAGCAACTTATCGTTATCAGGCCCCGCCTCGGCTCGAAAACGACTGCCCTGCCCGGCCGCCAGCACGATTGCGGTAATGCTCATTCAGCCGCCATCGGTAACGGTTTTTTCTGCGTCGGTGCCACGCCATTTTTGATTGCGACGATTTCCGCCATCAACGACAGGGCGATCTCCGACGGCGTGTGACTGCCGATATGCAAACCGATCGGCCCATGCAACCGTGCTATCGCTTCCGCCGACAAACCCAGCGCCGCCAGGTTTTCGCGACGTTTTTGCGTATTGACCCGCGAACCGAGGGCACCGATGTAGAACGCGCTGGAATTCAACGCCGTCAGCAGCGCCATGTCATCCAGACGTGGGTCGTGGGTCAGGCAGACGATGGCCGTGCGTTCATCGGTCTGGATGTTCAGCACCGCCTCATCCGGCATGCCCGGCACAAAGCGGCCGTGCTGTTCTTCCCAGCCATAGGCAAACTCTTCACGGGGGTCGCAGATCAGCACTTCGAAGTCCAGCAGCCGCGCCATCTCGGCCACGTAGCGTGACAACTGGCCTGCGCCGATCAATAACAAACGCCAACGCGGGCCGTAAATGGCCCGCAGGCGTTCACCATCGAAGGTCACTACGTCGGTTTTGCTTGCACTGCCCAAACTCACGGTGCCAGTGACCAGGTCCAACTCTCGGGCGACGATTTCATGCGCCTCACACCGTTCCAGCAACTGCGCGACCCAGCGCCAGTCGTCGACCCGTTCTTCGGTCAGGCGCAACGTACCGCCGCACGGCAAGCCAAAACGCGCCGCTTCATCACGGGTAACGCCGTAGGTCACCAATTGCACCGGCGGGCCATCATCCGGCAAACGCCCGTCCTGCAACCTTGCGATCAAGTCATCCTCGATGCAGCCACCGGACACCGACCCAATCACCACGCCATCGCCACGCAGGGCCAACATCGCCCCCGGCGGACGCGGCGCACTGCCCCAGGTCTGGACCACGCTGTAAAGCACCACGCGGTGCCCGGCGCGACGCCAGTCGAGCACGCTGCGCAAGACATTCAGATCCACACTGTCCATCAACACTCCTGCACACGATGCGGCGCCAATAACCGATTGGCCAATGCGTTATAGAACGGGCAATCCAACGCGAGTTTCATCTGCGCAGGCTACCTCTGGCGATTGATGAAGTGGTTACTGACTGTAAATCAAAAAAAACCAAAAGTGACCCACCAGAAACGCAAACGCCCCGAACACGTCGGGGCGCTTGCAGAGCATTGGGTGCTTTCACACCTTCGGCAAGTTACTTGATAGCAGGGGCAGGACCTTCAGCCACGCCCAGGTCATCTTCCGGACGGGTGTCGGAGATGCCAGTACCGCCAGACGCCAGCTCGCTGTGCAGCTTGTCGGTGTCCAGTTCCTTGACCCACTTGGCCACAACGATGGTGGCAACGGCGTTACCGACCAGGTTGGTCAGTGCGCGGGCTTCGGACATGAAGCGGTCGATACCCAGGATCAGCGCCAGGCCGGCAACCGGCAGGTGGCCAACAGCCGACAGGGTCGCGGCCAGTACGATGAAGCCGGAACCTGTCACGCCTGCAGCGCCTTTGGAGGACAGCAGCAGCACCAGCAGCAAGGTGATCTGGTGGGTGATGTCCATGTGGGTGTCAGTCGCCTGGGCGATGAACACGGCAGCCATGGTCAGGTAGATCGACGTACCGTCGAGGTTGAAGGAGTAGCCGGTTGGAATCACCAGGCCTACTACGGATTTCTTCGCGCCCAGACGCTCCATCTTGATCAGCATGCGTGGCAGTGCGGATTCGGAGGAGGAAGTACCCAGTACGATCAACAGTTCTTCACGGATGTAGCGAACCAGCTTCAACACGCTGAAACCGTGCGCGCGGCAGATGGCGCCCAGCACCACCACCACAAACAGGATGCAGGTGATGTAGAAGCAGATCATCAGCTGGCCCAGTTGCACCAGCGAACCCACACCGTAGGCACCGATGGTGAACGCCATGGCGCCCAGGGCACCGAGTGGCGCGAGCTTCATGATCATGTTGATGATGTTGAACATCACGTGGGCGAAGCGATCGATGAAGTCCAGCACCGGCTTGCCGTAGGCACCCAGGCGATGCAGGGCGAAACCGAAGATCACCGAGAACATCAGCACTTGCAGGATGTCACCGTTGGCGAAGGCGCCGACGATGGTGTTCGGGATCACGTTGAGGATAAAGCCAACAACGCTCTGGTCTGCACCGGCAGTCACGTAGGCAGCGACTTTAGAGGCGTCCAGGGTAGCCACGTCGATGTGCATGCCGGCGCCCGGTTGCACAACGTTGACCACGACCAGGCCGATCAGCAGGGCGATGGTGGAAACGATTTCGAAGTACAGCAGCGCGTAGCCGCCGGTTTTGCCGACCGATTTCATGCTTTGCATGCCAGCGATGCCGCTGACAACGGTGCAGAAGATGATCGGGGCGATGACCATTTTGATCAGCTTGATAAAGCCGTCACCCAGTGGCTTGAGGGCCACACCGGTCTGTGGGTAGAAATGACCGAGCAAAATACCGATAACGATTGCAACGATCACCTGGAAATACAGGGATTTGTACAGTGGCTGACGAGTCGTCATTGCAAAGTTCCTCAATCGCACCGTGTGGCAAAGATCCGCCATTGCCCACGACACTTGAATTGCGAACCCTCCTGCACTGGAGGGATTTGTTGTTTGCGAGGTCTGTAGGAACCAGCCTGCGCTGTAATACTTATCGCAAACGCCGTGCCACTTCGCTTAAAAACCCTGACGGCCCTTAGACATCAGGGCTTGGGGTTTCCAAGCTGCCGCCAGTGCCGCCAACAAGGTGGCGGAAATCCGCCCACACACCCGGTCTCGTCCTACAATTTGGCGGATATCCGCCTTGTCGCCTTCCCGTGGGGTGGCTACCATCCGCCACTCCATGGACGAGGCCCTCACATGCGTGAACGTACCATCGCCAGTCACTATGCGCGCGCCGCCCTCGGCGGTGCGCGCCGGGCGGGCTACGACTACTCGGGCCTGCTGCTGCAGGTCGGCATTACCCCGGAGTTACTCACCGAACCGCGCGCCCGCATCGCCCCCGAGCAATTTACCCGGCTGTTGCAAATGTTATGGCTGGCGCTGGACGACGAATACCTGGGGTTTGCCGAAGGCCCGAGCAAGCGCGGCACCTTCGCCATGATGTGCCACGCGCTGATTCACTGCCGCACCCTGGAGAAGGCTCTGGAACGCGGCTTATTATTTTATAGCCTATTCCCGCAGGGTCCGCGCTGGCAGCTGACAAGAGACGGCGACATGGCCCGCCTGAGCCTGGACGATTCGCAGCTGTGGGACCCGGACCACTTCCTCAGCGAATGCCTGCTGGTGATCTGGCACCGCCTGGGCAGTTGGTTGATCGGCCAGCGCATCCGGCTGCAGCAGGCCACCTTCAGTTACCCGATGCCGGCGCATGCCGGCGAATATGACCTGCTTCTCCCCTGCCCCCAGGTGTTCGGTGCGGCGCATAGCAGCCTGGTGTTTCCCGCACGCTACCTGAGCCTGCCGCTGCTGCAGGACGAACGCACGCTTAAACACTTTCTCGAGCGCTCCCCCGCCGACCTGCTGTCGCGGCCGGATGAAGGCGACAGCTTGAGCAGCCAACTGCGCCGCTTGCTGAGCCGCGACCGCACGCCCTGGCCAGACCTGGAAGCCGTCGCCCAGCACCTGCATATCAGCCCGCAAACCCTGCGCCGGCATTTGCGTGAGGAAGGCACCAGCTTTCAGGCACTCAAGGATGAGTTGCGGCGGGACATCGCCATCTACCATTTGGGGCGGGCGGATTTGTCGTTGCAGGAGATTGCCGAGCAACTGGGGTTTTCCGAGCCGTCGGCGTTTCATCGGGCGTTCAAGAAGTGGACGGGGCTGACGCCGGGGGCGTATCGGGCGCAGGAGAGTTAGAGGTGTGGTGCCATTGCCGGCCCCTTCGCGAGCAAGCCCGCTCCCACATTTAACCGCGTTTATCCTGTAGGAATACGGTCGAATGTGGGAGCGGGCTTGCTCGCGAAGGGGCCAGTGGAGTCAACAGAGATCACAAGGCCGGAAAGTGAATCTTGAACGCCGCGCCACCCAGCGGTGAGTCACCCAAGGTCAATCGCGCGCTGTAGCTTTCAATGATGTCCTTGACCACCGCCAAACCAATGCCCTGCCCGGGATGCTGACGGTCCAGCCGTTCGCCCCTTTGCAAAATCCGCGCACGCTGATCAGGCGGCACGCCAGGGCCGTCATCCTCGATGCACAGCTCGGTGCCTTCGAGGTTTTCCGTGAGGCTGATGCGCACTTCGCTCAGGCACAGGCGGTAAGCGTTTTCCAGCAGGTTGCCGAGCATCTCCAACAAAGCGCCCTTCTCAATCGGCAAATCGCACTCCGGCGGCAAATCAAACGTCACCGTCACGCGCTTGTCGCGGTAGACCTTGTCGAGCGTGTCGCACAGGCTTTGCAGCACCGGCTCCAAGCGCACCTGGTGGCGTACCAAACCGCTTTTGCGCAGGCTGGCGCGCTGCAACTGGTAGCCGATCTGCTGGCTCATGCGCTCGATCTGCGATTGCAACACCCAGGCCTGACCGCGATCTTCGGGGCGCTGGGCCATGTCTTCGCTCACGCCTTGCAACACCGCCAGTGGGGTTTTCAGGCTGTGGGCCAGATCATCCAGGGAATCGCGATAGCGCGCGCGCTGCTCACGCTCGCTGTGCAGCAAACGGTTCAGCGAGCCGGTCAGGCGCAGCAGCTCGCGGGGGTGTTCTTCGGAGAGGCTTTCGCGGGTGCCGCCTTCGATCTGGTCGAGTTCCTGGCTCAACCGCCGCAGGGCTTGCAGGCCCCAGGTCAAGCCCAGCCACAACAGCGTCAGCAACACGAGCAAGGCCGCGCCGAAGCCCAGGTAGAGGTTTTCCTGCAAACCTTCGAGGGTCAGCTGGTATTCGCGCACCGGTTGCAGGGCAACGATACTGAACGCCGCGCTCTTGCCGCCGAGCAGCTTGACCTCGACGTCATACACGAAAAATTCCTGGCCGTTGGCCTCGCGGATGCGTGCAAACTCGTTGCCGCGCCCGTCGTAGCGCGGTTTGTAGTTGATGTTTTCTTCCTGGGTCGCTCGCGAGCGCCAGACCAGATGGCCTTCACGGTCGTAGATATAGCCGAGCAGGCGGCTGTCGGTGAGGTTGAAACGCTCGTCCGGCAACTGCGCCGGCATCAGCAGGCGGTTATTTTCGACCCGCGCCGCAGAAATCAACGTGGTCACGTCCGAGGCCAGGCGCTGCTCGATGGAATCCTGCAACGCCAGGCTGAACGCCCCTTGCATGGCGGGCAATAAGCCCAGCATAAACAGCACGGCCAGGGTGGTGGCCGCGAGCATCAAGCGCACACGTAACGAGCGAATCAACGGCAGCGCTCATTAAACAGGTAGCCCAGACCGCGCACGGTGTCGATCGGCTTGAACCCGCCCGGGCCTTCCAGCTTGCGACGCAGGCGCCCGACCAGCACTTCGATTACGTTCGGATCACGCTCGTCGTCATCGGGATAGAGCTGTTCCATCAAGCGGTCCTTGGCAACCACTTGCTGATGGTGACGCATCAGGTATTCGAGAATCCGGTACTCATAGGCGGTCAGCGCCAGCGGCTGTTCATCCAGCGACGCTTGCTTGCGGTTGAGGTCCAGCAGCAGTGGCCCGGCGACGATGGTCGACTGGGTGAACCCGCTGGAGCGGCGCAGCAAGGCGTTCATGCGCGCTTCCAGCTCTTCGAACTGGAACGGCTTGACCACGTAGTCGTCGGCGCCGGCGGCCAGGCCTTCGACCTTGTCCTGCCAGTTGCCGCGTGCGGTGAGGATCAGGATCGGGAAGGTCTTGGCCTGGCTGCGCAGTTGGCGAATCAGGTCCAGGCCGCCCATGCCGGGCAGGCCCAGGTCGATGATGGCCAGGTCATGGTTGAATTGCCCGGTCTGGTACAGGGCTTCCTCGGCATTGGCCACGGCCTCGACCACGTGCCCGCTGTCTGTCAGGCGGGTGAACAGGTGATGACGCAACAGCGCCTCATCTTCCACGACCAGCAATTTCATAAGGCTCTCCAAGGCAATTCAACTGTCCGACAGGGGGATATCATAGCGGCCCTGCAAGTCTTGCGGGCGCAGTTTAATGCCATTGTATTGGCCCGTCAGGTGTTCGTAGCCGGCGCGGTAGGCCGGTTGCACGTTAGCCTGGCCCAGGGACTGGCCCCATGGCGCGGCCTGGCTGCCTGCGTCTTCGAAGCTGACACGCTGGATCAGGCTGCTGGACTTCTTGGTTTTCTCGCCGCCAAATGCCGAAAAAGCAGCGTCCGAAGCCTGCACGCCGGCCGTGGCACTGAGCATGCTTAACGCCAATATCAGCTGTTTGATCGCAGTCATGGTGCTTACCTCTACGCGTTTGGCTGTTGAAGCCAGACTACGCAAGCGCCCCTGAACTCCCCCTGAACAGGCTCTGAACCTTGGCTGAACCGTTGCGGGCTATCCACTGGCGCGCCAACTGACGCAAAATACCGTGCATGACGTCCCTACCCGCTTGCTGCACCCCACTCGAGGCCCATTGGCCGTTGCCCACTCCGTTACCCGGCACGGTGTTCCTGAGCACCCGATTCGACCCGACCTTGTTGGCCGCCGGTGATTTCCAGCGCAGCGCCGTGCCGCCACCGCCCAGCATCCAGCGCTCAGTGGCCAAGCGCCAAGCCGAGTTCCTCGCCGGCCGCTTGTGCGCGCGCGCGGCGCTGCAACAGCTCGACCACCTCGATTGCGTGCCGGCCATCGGCGAAGACCGTGCGCCGGTGTGGCCTGGGCATATCAGCGGTTCCATCACCCACAGCACCGGGCATGCGGCGGCGATTGTCGGGCACAAGGCGCAATGGCGTGGGCTGGGCATGGACCTGGAGAACCTGCTGACACTGGAACGCGCCGAACGCCTGGCCGGGGAAATTCTCACCGCCGAGGAAATGCAGCGCCTGGCAAGCGTGCCGCGCGAGCAGGTGGCATTGCTGGTGACGCTGACGTTTTCGGTCAAGGAGAGTTTGTTCAAGGCGCTCTACCCGATTGTGCAGAAGCGCTTTTACTTTGAGCATGCCGAGGTGGTGGCGTGGTCCGAGACCGGGCAGGTACGGCTAAGGCTGCTGGCGGACCTGTCTGCCGAGTGGTGCCATGGCACGGAGCTGGAGGGGCAGTTTGCGGTGGAAGGTGAGCAGTTGTTGAGCTTGGTGGCCGTCAGGGCTTGATCTGACGCCATCGCAGGCAAGCCAGCTCCCACATTTTTGAATGCATTTCAACTATGGGAGCTGGCTTGCCTGCGAGCGATCTCAAGCCTTCTGCTGATCCCTGGGCCAACTCAAGCTGAAGCACGCCCCACCCAGGTTGTTGCTCTTGCTGATCAACGCCCGCCCGCCGTGCCAATAAATCACCCGCCGCACAATCGACAACCCCAGGCCATGCCCGCCCGAGGCACGGGTGCGGCTGTCGTCCAGGCGCAGGAACGGCGTAAAGATGCGCTCCCAGGCGCTTTCCGGCACGCCGGGGCCATCGTCTTCCACATCGATGCGGCAACGCACTTGGCCCACTTGGTAACTGATCAACACCTGGCCCTGGGCATGGCGCATCGCATTGCTCACCAGGTTTTGCAGGGCTCGGTGCAGGTAGCGCGGCTCGGCGTCGACCCAGGCGTCATCCCAATGCGCCGAAGACAGGCAGATGCCACGCGCTACCGTGACGTGCGGGCGCAGTGGCGACAATTCGCCGATCACCTGATCGAGCAACACGCTGAGGTCGACGCGCTGGAAATTCAGCTCCGGCGCGCCCTGCTCCAGGCGCGCATACGTGAGCATTTCATCCACCAGGCCATCGAGGTCCTGGATATCGCTGTCCATGCCGTCCATATATTTACGCCGCGCCTCGGGGGTGGTGGCGTCGCCGATCATCTCCAGGCCAAAGCGCAGGCGCGCCACCGGCGTGCGCAACTCGTGGGACACCGCGCGCACCAGTTCACGCTGGATCGCCAGCAACTGCTGCAAGTGCTCGGCCATGCCATTAAAGGCCGCCGCCAGGCGCCCCACCGAATCAGCGCCGCGCGCCGGCACGCGCACTTCCAGGTTGCCTTTGGCAATGCGCGTGGCCGCCGCTTCCAGGCCTTTGAGACGCCGCTCGAGCTGGCGCACCAACAAGTACACGATCAAGCCGATCAGGGTCAGGCTGATCAGCGCGATCAGAATCAACCATTGCGGCGGATAAGGGTTCATTTGATACAGCGGGCCAATCTCCAGCACCCACGGCGTACCGACCATGCCGGCAAATACGCGGATTGAATCGCCGCCCTTGCCCAAGGCCATCACCGTATCGCCTTCCGAGACCCGGCGGCGCTGGTCATCGTCCATGTCGGCCTGATCCAGGGTCATCAGGTGCATGTCAAAACCAAAGCCCTTGGCTTCTTTTATATCCGCGAGCTTTTGCGGTTGCTCGGCGACCGGAAAACGCACCAGTTCGTCAGCCAGCAGGTAAATCGTCGCGCGGGCCAGTTGCTCGCTGATTTGCTGCACTTCGCCCGTGAGGACCAGTTGCGACGGCTCGCTGACCAGGCGCAACACCCGCGCCGCGTGCGGCCCGGTCTGTTGCACCAGCACCTGGCCACGTTGCAGGCGGTTGCGCTGGCTCAGGTCCAGCTGCGCATCGGCCAGCGGGCGCAACTCCAGGGGAATGCCGAGCAAACGCTCCCACACAGCCAAGGCGCGCTGGCGCTCGATGGGGCTCATGGGTTGCAGGTTGTCGCCCATCAACGCAAAGGTGCCATGGGCCAGGCGCTCGCGGTATTGGCCGCTACGCACTTCATTGAGCAGGTGCAAGGCCAGCACGCCGAGCAACGCCACCAGAATCAGCGCCGCGCACATGCCGCCGTAGATGCGCAGGAAGATCGAGTTCACAGCGGCATATCGGCAGCGGCTTCGGGGACGAACAAATAGCCTTTGCTGCGGATGGTCTTGATCAGGCGCGGGTGGATCGGGTCGTCGCCGATTTTCGGGCGGATACGGGAAATACGCACATCAATGGAGCGGTCCTGGCCGTCATAGCCGATGCCGCGCAAGGCGATGAAGATTTCTTCGCGGGACAAAATGCGCCCGGCATTCGCCACCAGCAGCCACAACAGGTCGAATTCGGCACTGGTCAGCTCGATGCCGCCGTTGTGCAACCAGGCTTCGCGCAGGGCGTTATCGACCACCAGCGGGCCAAATTGCAGGCGGCGCTGGTTTTCCACGGCAACCGGTTCAGCCGGCTCGCTGCGCCGCAGCAAGGCCTGGATACGCGCCAGCAACAGGCGCGGGCGCACGGGTTTGCACACGTAGTCGTCGGCGCCCATGTCCAGGCCCAGCACCTGGTCCATGTCATCGGTGCGCGCGGTGAGCATCAGGATCACACCGTCATAGCGCTCGCGCACCCTGCGGCAGATGCTCAGGCCGTCTTCGCCGGGCAGCATCAGGTCGAGGATCACCAGGTCAGGCTGTTCGGCGATGATGCGCGCCGCCGCCAGTGCGCCGTCGCTTTCCACCGACACGCACAGGCCGTTGCTTTCCAGGTAATCACGGGTCAACTCGGCCAATCGCTCGTCGTCCTCGACGATCAGAATTTGCCAGGCTTCTTGCTCCATGCGCTACCTCGTTTCTAATTATTGTCATCTACGGGGAACACAATACTGCCCTTATATGAAGGCCGATTGTAGCCATGGGCCAGCCCTCTAGCACAAGCCGGGAAATCCATTCGGTGATCAGGTTTTTTTGTGATAGGGTTCGCGCCCTCAAAAATCCAACAGACGGTTTTTGCCTAGGAATATTCGGTGACAAACGGTGTAATCCAGCAGTACTGCGGCCTACACGGGCATTCCACGTTTCATACACATTTTACCCACAGCGTTATCCACAGGTAGTGCGTTGCTAAGCCCCCCAAAACGCATTATCTTGTACCTCGGCGCTGAAAAAACCCTACATGTAGGGTTTTAAGCGAAAAAACCAAACACAGATCAGACAAGAAACTCAAGCGCTTTCTTGCTCCCGTTTGGTTGAACCAAAGCATTTTTTCAAAGCCCAAACCGCGCACGCGGATGGCAGCCGTTTTCCAGCCTCAACAGCGCAAAACGGTACGGGTGTTGCAGTGCTTGAAGCGAGCAACTGTCACCCACCAGGAATACGGTGAAGGGCGCTTCAAGGCCCGAACCGAAGACTTCGGCATGGAAGCGGCGCGATGAGCTCCCTTCCTCCTGTCCCGAAGTTGTTATGCCAGGCCCAGGCCTGTTGTAAGTGCTTCAGGACGGAACGGTGGGCACCGTGATGGTGCCCAAATAAATATAGAATGTGGAGACAACCCCCCATGCAAACCGACACAACTCGCGAGAACCCGCAAGGCTCCGTGCCGCAGGCCGCTGATTCGAACCTGGATCTGTCCGCCACCGCGCCCGGCCAATTGCGCGTGATCAAGCGTAACGGCACTGTCGTTCCTTACACCGATGACAAAATCACCGTCGCGATCACCAAAGCGTTTCTTGCAGTTGAAGGCGGCACCGCTGCTGCCTCGTCGCGCATCCACGACACCGTTGCCCGCCTGACTGAACAAGTCACCGCGACCTTCAAGCGTCGCATGCCATCGGGCGGCACCATCCACATCGAAGAAATCCAGGACCAGGTTGAACTGGCCCTGATGCGTGCCGGCGAGCAGAAAGTCGCCCGCGACTACGTAATCTACCGTGACTCGCGCGCCAAGGAACGCGCCGTACGCACTCCAGCTGAAGAAGCGGCCGTGCAAGCTCACCCGTCGATCCGCATCACCCTGGCCGACGGTTCTTTTGCACCGCTGGACCTGGGCCGCCTGAACACCATCATCACCGAGGCCTGCGAAGGCCTGGAAGAAGTCGACGGTGACCTGATCCAGCGCGAAACCCTGAAGAACCTGTACGACGGCGTGGCCCTGACCGACGTCAACACCGCCCTGGTGATGACCGCCCGTACCCTGGTTGAACGTGAGCCGAACTACTCGTTCGTGACCGCGCGCCTGCTGATGGACACCCTGCGTGCCGAAGGCCTGGGCTTCCTGAAAGTCGCCGACAGCGCCACCCACCACGAGATGGCTGACCTGTACGCCAAGGCCCTGCCGGCCTACATCGCCAAGGGTATCGAATTCGAATTGCTGAACCCGGTCCTGGCTACCTTCGACCTGGAAAAACTCGGCAAGGCGATCAACCACGAGCGCGACCAGCAGTTCACGTACCTGGGCCTGCAAACCCTGTACGACCGTTACTTCATCCACAAGGACGGTATCCGCTTCGAACTGCCGCAAGTGTTCTTCATGCGCGTGGCCATGGGCCTGGCGATTGAAGAAAAGCATAAAGAAGACCGCGCCATCGAGTTCTACAACCTGCTGTCGTCCTTCGACTACATGTCGTCGACCCCGACGCTGTTCAACGCCGGCACCCTGCGTCCACAGCTGTCGAGCTGCTACCTGACCACCGTGCCGGATGACCTGTCGGGCATCTACCACGCGATCCACGACAACGCCATGCTGTCCAAATTCGCCGGCGGCCTGGGCAACGACTGGACGCCAGTGCGTGCATTGGGTTCGTACATCAAGGGCACCAACGGCAAGTCCCAGGGCGTGGTTCCGTTCCTGAAAGTGGTGAACGACACCGCCGTTGCAGTTAACCAGGGTGGCAAGCGCAAAGGCGCTGTGTGTGCCTACCTGGAAACCTGGCACATGGACATTGAAGAGTTCATCGAGCTGCGCAAGAACACCGGTGATGATCGCCGTCGTACCCACGACATGAACACCGCCAACTGGATCCCTGACCTGTTCATGAAGCGTGTCTTCGATGACGGCCCGTGGACCCTGTTCTCGCCATCCGAAGTACCGGACCTGCACGACCTGACCGGCAAGGCCTTCGAAGAGCGTTACGAGTACTACGAAGCCCTGTCCCAGTACCCAGGCAAAATCAAGCTGTTCAAGACCATCCAGGCCAAAGACCTGTGGCGCAAAATGCTCTCCATGCTGTTTGAAACCGGCCACCCATGGCTGACCTTCAAAGACCCGTGCAACCTGCGCAGCCCGCAGCAGCACGTGGGCGTGGTCCACAGCTCGAACCTGTGCACCGAGATCACCTTGAACACCAACAAGGACGAGATCGCCGTTTGCAACCTGGGCTCGATCAACCTGCCGAACCACATCGTCAACGGCAAGCTGGACACCGCCAAGCTGGAACGCACCGTCAACACCGCCGTTCGTATGCTCGATAACGTTATCGACATCAACTACTACTCGGTGCCACAGGCGCAGAACTCCAACTTCAAGCACCGTCCGGTCGGCTTGGGCATCATGGGCTTCCAGGACGCGCTGTACCTGCAGCACATTCCTTACGGTTCGGACGCTGCGGTCGAGTTCGCCGACAAGTCCATGGAGGCGGTCAGCTATTACGCTATCCAGGCTTCCTGCGACCTGGCCGACGAGCGCGGCGCCTACGAGACGTTCCAGGGTTCGCTGTGGTCCAAAGGCATCCTGCCGCTGGATTCGCAACAGATCCTGATCGAGCAACGTGGCCAGAAGTACATCGACGTTGACCTGAACGAATCCCTGGACTGGGCGCCGGTACGTGCCCGCGTGCAGAAAGGTATTCGTAACTCCAACATCATGGCCATCGCACCGACCGCCACCATCGCCAACATCACTGGCGTATCGCAGTCGATCGAACCGACCTACCAGAACCTGTATGTGAAATCGAACCTGTCGGGCGAATTCACCGTGATCAACCCGTACCTGGTTCGCGACTTGAAAGCCCGCGGCCTGTGGGACTCGGTCATGATCAACGACCTGAAGTACTACGACGGCTCCGTGCAGCAGATCGAGCGCATCCCGCAAGAACTCAAAGAGCTCTACGCGACCGCCTTCGAAGTGGACACCAAGTGGATCGTTGACGCCGCCAGCCGTCGTCAGAAGTGGATCGACCAGGCTCAGTCGCTGAACCTGTACATCGCCGGCGCATCGGGCAAGAAGCTGGACGTGACCTACCGCATGGCGTGGTACCGTGGCCTGAAAACCACTTACTACCTCCGTGCCCTGGCCGCGACCAGCACCGAGAAGTCGACCATCAACACCGGTAAGCTGAACGCTGTTTCCAGCGGCAACCACGGTGATGATTCGGTACTCGCAGCCCCTGCCGGCCCAGCGCCAGTGCCGAAGGCTTGCGCGATTGACGAGCCGGATTGCGAAGCCTGCCAATAAAACCCGCCACTCCCGAGGCCTGACCTCGGGATCGGCCCTCGATAAACCCTGGCAACAGTGGGGTTTATCGAGGATGGTTTTTACCTCGATGCCCTGATGACTCCCTGGGCCAGTTACCTGACCTTAGTCTTCGACAGCAACGTCGCGTCACCGTGGGTTGGGACTCCCCCTTTAGACCCCCACAACTCCTCCCGACCGCTCATGACCGCGACCGCATGGCCGTCCCTGTCAATGGTCCCTACCTGACCACTCGCCAAATCTGCAGCCGACCCTTTGGAGATGTAATCCTCCAACCCCAAACGCTTCAGCCCGGCTTCGCTGTAATCACCATTGTTCAAGGATTGCAGCCCTTGTTCAAAGGTTGTCGCACCGTCATTACCCTCCTTTTGTGCGCGCTTGGCAGCCAAGGCAAATTCAAACGTTGCGTTTTTTACCATCTCCTTATCACTGCCATTGAAGTTGGCAGCTTTTTTGGCTGTTTCCAACTCAGCATCAGTTAAGCTGACCTTGGTGCCATCCATTTGAACAACGTCATAGCCCCCCTCAGTTTTCTTAACCGATTTGTTCAGTTTCTCAGGGTCATCGGTACCCGCAGCTTTGAACAATGCCTTAATGCCTGACACCGTCGCGCAGTTACCCTCCTGCCCCTGCACGAAGCCAGTGGTGATCTGTTCATCCGTTAACTTTGAATCCCTTTTGGTCGGTTTAGCCGGATCATAACTTTCCAGATTGGCCGAGGCACTATCGGACTTGAATGATGGCGATTGGTCTATTCCCGGGCTGGGAGCTGGGCCCGGGCGCGGAGCGGGGGCTGGACCACCACCACTACCACCGCCACTACCACCGCCGCCGCCGCCGCCGCCGCCGCCGCCTGAATAATCGCCGCTGGAAAGGCCCAACGCCTCGAGCAACCTTTTAAACCAATCCCAGGATCGCCCTTCAACATCACCACCTGCGCCAAACCCGGATCCTGCTGCGACACCGCCCCCGCCATCGGAGCCAAAGCTAATTGAACTTTTACTTTCGTTACCAGCAAAGTTGATGCCTGAGTCGTTAGCATTGTTTGAACGGTTAACTACCGAAGCGCCTGCATTTCCACCATTGGCTGTATCACCGCCCAATAAAGAGTTAATGCCGGACCTGAGCATAGAAGAGATTTCCATACACCCCCTCACATCCTTTTATGACAAACACCTAATGAAGGGCGCGGGTAGCGCCCACCAAAAATCGAATAAAGCAACGCGCGCCAAAGCGGGCAAAGTTTGGTTGTCTAAAGCATCGCCACAACCGGTTACTTTGGCGCAGGGCTCGTGGATTCCTTAGTTCCAAAAAGGCCGGTTATTGCATCGACCACGCTTTTTAGAACTTCCATTGCTTTACTCTTCAGGTCTTTATCAGAGACGTCGGCGTCCTTATTTGCATCGTCTATTTTTTTATCTTTGCCCAGTTCATCGGCACCGTCGTTTTTGCCTGCATCATCTGCATTTTTGCCCTTACCCAGTTCGTCGACCGCTCCCTTCTTGCCCTTACCGAGTTCGTCGGCTGCTCCTTTCTTATCGTCTTTACCCTCCGCACCCTCTTTGGAAAACATCTCCTTTATCCGATTAATCATTCCACCCATTTCTTTTATTTTTTCACCGCCAGTCAAACTGCTCGCGTCCGCTGGGGCTTTTTGAAAACTAGGGCCGTTATATTCGCCGTAAGCAATTTGCCCGCCGCCGCTGCCCGAGCTTGGAGGCGCAGCAGGCGCATTTGCGGCAGGGCCATTATTCATATTTTCTGGGTAGTTGCTTACACCTGCCGCACCATTCGAAATACTGGAAACCATAACAACCTCCGCACTTGATAAAGATGACGACCCCTTAAAACAACCGGTGGTCGAAACATATTAAGAAATCCACATGCTTATTGGTCTGTTTCATTCTCTTACGATTTGTGGCAGGCGACAGACATCAGGTTCCACCAGTAAAGAACTTTCACGTAACGATATGTGGCAACGACTAAAACAGCGCAGGACTATGTTCCATTCAATGTAAGACTTTATCTTTTCCACATCGGCTGAGCGGCCAACTAACGAGCAAAAAAAAACCCCTCGATCGAGGGGTTTTCCAATGCAGCAGGTTAAAGCATCGGCATCAGGTCATCTGAATGATGGTCTGCATGATGGTGCTCTGGGTGGAGATGGTCTTGGCGTTCGCCTGGTAGTTGCTCTGGGCCTTGATCAGGTCCACCAGCTCGTTGGTCAGGTTGACGTTGGAGTTCTCCAGGGAGTTGGCCACGATCGAACCCAAGGTGCCGGCTTGCGGAGTGTCAAAGCCCGGTTGGCCCGACGCGAAGGTTTCCTTCCACGTCGTGCCGCCGGCTGGCTGCAGGCCCTGTTCGTTGTTGAAGCTGGCCAGGGAGATCTGACCGATGGCCTTGCTCTGCTGGTTGCTGAACGTGGCGAACAGTACGCCGCTGCCGTCGATTTTCAGGCCGGTTATCTGGCCGGTGGCGTAACCGTCGGTGGTTGGCGGGTTGCGGTAGGTGGCCGAGTTGTACTGGGTGATGTTGGCCATGTTGATGGCGATGCCCGTCGGGTTGGCATCCGCACCGTTTTTAGTCCATACGCCGTTAGTCACGGTGCCTGGGACCCAACCGGTAATGGTCAAGGTGGTGCCAGTCACAGCAGGGCCTGTGATGCTGGTGAGCTTGCCGGAACCATCAAAGGACAACGTGGATGGCACAGGCGCGACAGCACCGCTACCTGTCGGCGGGGTGCCATCCGGGTTGCGACCATCAATCAGGGTATAAGCGTTCCACTTGTTGCCGTCGGTTTTAACCAGGTACTGCACCATCGGGTGCGCGTTGCCCTGGGAGTCATACAAGGTGGTGCTGTACTGAGTGGTGAAGGTGCTGGTGTCGTTCGGGTCAAACGGCTTCTTGGTCTGATCGATCGGCAGTTCCGAAGAGTTCAGGTTACTGGTGGAGTCCACTTTGGTGGACGCCTTCGGCGGCAGGTTCGACAGGTTCAGTTGCAGGTCGGTCAGGCCGCCCTTGTTGATCTTGCCGTTATCGTCTGCGGCGTAACCTTGCAGGCGCGAAGTACCGGTGTTGTTAGTGATGTAGCCATCTTTGTCGGCACGGAAGGCACCACTGCGGGTGTATTCCAGCGAGCCGTCGCTGCCCTTCTGCACGAAGAAGCCACCGCCCTGGATCGCCATGTCCAGGATGCCGCCGCTGTTGTTCACGTCGCCCTGGGTGAACTGCTGGGACACCGCCGCCAGGTTCACGCCGTTGCCGATGCTGTTCTGGCCAGTGCCCAGTTTGGACGCCGCGTAGATGTCCGAGAATTCGGCACGGGACGATTTGAAGCCCGTGGTCGCAACGTTGGCGATGTTGTTGCCGGTCACGTCCAGTTGTTTGTTGGCCGCATAGAGGCCGCTGAGGCCGATGTTAAAAGACATGTTTCTCTCCTTCTGCCGTATTTAGCCGGCTCTATGTACCGATAGTCTGAATTTGCGACAGCTTGACGCTGCCCATGCCGCCTGCGAGGTTCAGCAGCATTTCGCCGCCGGTCTTGCTCAACGTCACGCTGGTGACGGTGGCCGGCAACGACGTTGCCAGGGCAACCGAGTCGCCTTTGTCATTCTTGGTGGTGGCCGCAAAGGTGTAAGTCCCGGCAGGCGCGACCTCGCCCTTGTCGTTCTTGCCGTCCCAGATAAAGCTGGCATCGCCGGCGCTTTGGGCGCCCATGTCGATAGTGCGCACCACGTTGCCGTCTTTGTCGGTGATCTTCACCGAGACGTTACCGGTCGCCGCCGTCACTGCCACCGAACCGGTCATGCTCTTGCTGGTATCAACCATGGCCTTGTCGGTCTGGGTGATGATCGAGCGCCCCACCAGCGACGACGCTTGCAGTGCTTGCGAGGAGCTGAAGTTGCTGGAGATCGCATTCACCGACTCGTTCAGGGTGTTGATGCCTTCCAGGCTGCTGAACTGCGCCAGTTGCGCCACGAACGCGCCGTTGTCCTGAGGCGACAGCGGGTTCTGGTTTTTCAGCTGGGTCACCAGCAGTTGCAGGAAGGCGTCCTTTCCCAGCGACTGGTTACCCGTCGCCGCGCTGGCAGCGCTGCCGAGGCTGCTGTTGTCGGTAGCCGTCTTGACCTTGGCGTTAAAAAGGTCCTGGACTGCCGTGTTGTTAGTGGTATCAACGATGGCCATTATTTGGCGCCCCTTATCACTGACCCAGGGTCAGGACCTTCTGCATCATGGTTTTGGCGGTGTTCATCATTTCCGCGTTGGTCTGGAACGAGCGGCTGGCGGAGATCATGTCGGCCATTTCCTCGACCACGTTGACGTTGGGGTAGTAGACGTAACCCTTTTCGTTCGCGGCCGGGTGGTTAGGCTCATAACGCGCTTCCAGGTTGCTCTGGTCTTCGACCACGCCGAGCACCTGCACGCCTTGACCGGCGGCATCCTGGTTCTGGAACAGCGAGTCGCCGCTTCCGCTCTGGCCAGCCTGGCCGCCCTGGAACATGGTGGCGAACACCGGGTGACGGGCGCGGTAAGTCTGGTCAATGCTCGAAGACACGGTCTCGGCGTTGGCGATGTTACTGGCGACGGTGTTCAGGCGCGTGGTCTGCGCGCTCATGCCACTGCCGGCAATATTGAAAACACTGGCTAAGGACATGGCTTACTCTCCACGCAGGGCTGACATCAGCCCTTTGAATTTGCTGTTGAGCAGGGTGAAGCTGGCCTGAAAATTCACCGAGTTCTCGGCGTAGGCCGATTGCTCGAGCTGGGCGTCGACGGTGTTCTGGTCGATCGATGGCTGCATCGGCGTGCGATACAGCAGCGACTCGTCCCCATTGCCCAGGCCTTGCGCTTCGATATGACGGCTGTTGGTCATGTTCAAGGCGAAGGTGCCGTTCTTGGTCTTGTCCTGCTGTGCGGCGAGCACGGCGGAGAAGTCCAGGTCCCGAGCCTTGTAGTTCGGGGTGTCGGCGTTGGCAATGTTGTTGGCCAGGACTTCGGCACGCTGGGCGCGGAAGCCCAGGGCTTGTTCGTGGATACCGAGCGCTTTATCGAAGCTGATGCTCATGGCGGAAACCTTTAGGCTGACCTGCTTTTCGTATCTGGGTTATAGCAAGGCGCATGCCAATTCGCTCAGGCCCCGTATTTAAAGGGTTTTCGGGATGGTTGCCGCCGGCAATGCCAGAAAAGCGGCAATCACCTTCCGCGTGGCGCCAGTAAAGCGGCAAGGGCGGTTGCCGCTTTTACAGGGGCGGCAAGAGACAAACCGAGGTGGCCGAGAATCGCTGACCGTTTGTCTGCACTGTCATTTCTGACAGTTGTTATGTGTATCGGCTCGGAGGCCTTATTGGGGGACATCCCACCATGCGTCAAGCAGAGGTTAACAATGTTGATCATCCCGTCTCCACGATTCAACGAGCAAGATTCAGCGACCCCAATCGCGAATCTGAACACCACGCTTATTGTCGGCGATGTTGCCAGATTGACGCTCAACTTCCCTGTCGAAAACGGAGACAGGGTCTATTTGACCCTGAGCAGCTCCATCTTTGGCGGCGAGCATAACCAGAGCTTTCAAATTCCCCAGAACGCCCCCCAAATCGAGCTTTTGATACCTAAGTCCATAGTAGAAATGAGCGCAGGCAACGTCGTGCATTTGCTGCTGAGCATCCAGCGCACTGGACAGCCAAGAACCTCCGCACCGACAGCGAGAGTACTCATCAACAAGCTGCCTATTATCATCGTGCCAACGCCAGGCACCATTTGGGACTTCAGCAACGGTTTCCAAGGCTGGGTAGCCCAGGGGCCTTATACGGGCAATCGGCTGTACGTGCTCAATTCGACCGTGCGCCTTGACCCGACCCTCTTCACGGCGACCCGCGCCCACATCATCACCCGCCCCGTGCCGGTGGTTGCAGGGCGCACATACGATTGCAGCTTTGTCGCCATTGGCAGCGCGGCCACCAGCGATGGTTCAACCCTGTACATGACGATGAACGGCACCCGCATTGGTGCAAATGTACAAAACCTTACGCTAGGCCAGCCGCAAACCGGGACCGGGACCTTCACTGCCACCACCACAGGCGATGTGCGGCTAGGTATCTTTAATGATGCAGTGCCCAACGGGCTTCATGGTCTATCCCTGAGCAATATCCGAATGACACCCCGCCCCTGACGTCGGCCGACGCGGCACTGCCCACCGCTTGCGCGCATAAAAAAACGGGAGACCCTTGTCGGGGCTCCCGTTTTTTTATACGCAAAAACCGCTCACTTGGCCTGGTAAATGATACCGGGGCTGCACTGCACCATCTGGTAATGATCCGGCAAGCCGTTCAGCGCCTCGGACGCGCCGAGGAACAAGTAACCTCCGCGCTTGAGCGTACCGTGGATACGCAACAGAATGTCCTTCTTCACTTCAGCCGAGAAGTAGATCAGCACGTTGCGGCAGAACACCATGTCGAACTTGCCCAGGCTGGCGTAACTGTCGAGCAGGTTGAACGAGCGGAACTCCACCCGACTCTTGATTGGCGCCTTGACCGCCCAGCGCCCAGCCCCTTTCGGGTCGAAGTAGCGTTGCAGGCGCTCCTGTGACAAACCACGGCCCAGGGCCAGGCTGTCGTACTCGCCGGTCTTGCAGTTGGTGAGCATGGTGCCGGACAAGTCAGTGGCAACAATTTGCGCACCCGCCTTCAACTGGCCCATGTTCGTGCGCTCGAACTCGTCGATGGACATCGAGATCGAGTACGGTTCCTGCCCCGACGAGCACGCCGCCGACCAGATACGCAGGCGCTGGCCCGGGCTGGCCTTGATGGCCTCCGGCAGCACTTTGCTCTTGAGCACCTCAAAGGGGTAGGTATCGCGAAACCACAAGGTTTCGTTGGTGGTCATGGCGTCCACCACCATTTCCTTGAGCCCGCTGCGCGGCTGGCCCTGGATGCGCTGTACCAACTCACCCAGGGACTTGATGCCCTGCTGCTCCATCAGTTTGTTGAGACGGCTGGATACCAGGTACTGCTTGTTTTCACCGAGCAATATGCCACAGGCTTTTTCCAGGAAGACCCGGAACTGTTCGAAATCCAAATTACCCGTAGACAATGATACCGCCTCTTAAATCGTGTGACCGCCAGGGGAACTCCCCTTAGCCGTGATCTGCTGCCTTGATCCGGTCGACTACCCGGGATGCCAGGTCATCAGGGCGGAACTTGGCCAAAAAGTCATCGGCACCGACCTTCTTGACCATCGCCTGATTGAATACACCCGACAACGAAGTATGCAGGATGATATGCAATTTTTGCATGCGTGGATCGTTGCGTATCTCGGCCGTGAGGGTGTAACCGTCCATTTCCGGCATTTCAATGTCGGAGATCATCATCAAGAATTCTTCTTCAGGCTTCTTGCCTTCATCTACCAGTTTGCGCAAGTAATCCAGGGCCTGGCGCCCGTCGTTGAGGGCTACCACTTCCACGCCGACAGTTTGCAGGCAGCGGCTCACCTGCTTACGCGCCACCGAGGAATCGTCCACGGTCAGCACGCGCAGAGAAATCGCCTTGTGCGCCGTCTCGGCGTCCACCACACCCACCGAGATCGATTCGGAGGTAGGCGCCACTTCGGCGAGGATTTTCTCCACGTCGATGATTTCCACCAATTGGTTATCGACCCGCGTCACCGCCGTGAGGTAGTGATCGCGCCCGGTGCCCTTGGGCGGCGGATGGATCTCTTCCCAGTTCATGTTGACGATGCGCTCCACCGAGCGCACCAGGAAACCCTGGGTCTTGGTGTTGTACTCGGTGATGATCACAAACGGGCTCTGGCGGTCCTGCAAACCGGCGGAACCGGTGGCCATGGCCAGGTCAAGAATCGGGATGGTCGCGCCACGGATATTGGCCACGCCACAGACCACGGGGCTGGATTTGGGCATTATGGTCAGCTTGGGGCACTGCAACACTTCCCGCACCTTAAACACATTGATGCCATATAGCTGCTTGCCATCCAGGCGAAAAAGCAACAGCTCCAGGCGATTCTGCCCCACCAGCTGTGTACGCTGGTTTACTGAATCCATTACTCCTGCCATGCCCTGACTCCTACGCTAAAACCTTTGGGAGTGCGACGCGCACCCAACACTAAACGGCACGAGCTTTGCTATTTATTAGTTTATGGATATCAAAACGACAGTTTCCCGACGCCCCAACCTCCAACGGTACTGCAGATTGCTCTGCGTCACGCTGGCTTTGTTTGCCGTGGGCTCAGGCACCACGGCCCGTGCAGAGAATGCCACCTTGCCTGATCTCCTTATCGGCGTCACTCAAGGCTTTCTTGAGTTCACTGTAGAAGATTATCTGGCAACCACGCAGACACCTGGGCGTTATGAGATACAGGTCAGCCAGCTGGACCCACGCCTGCGCATGCCAATGTGCGACAAGGAATTGACAGCTACCCTGGAAAGCCCGGCCCAGCCCATCGGCCGTGTGACGGTTAAAGTGCGCTGCGAAGGCGCTTCGCCCTGGACTGTGTTCGTACCGGCGCAGGTCAAGCTGTTCCGCGATGTGGTGGTGGTGACGCGGCCGCTGAAGCGCACCGGCATTATCGGGTTCGACGATGTGGCCATGCGTGAACGGGATATCAGCCTGATCAATCAGGGCTACCTCACCTCGCTCGACCAGGCAGTTGGGCAAAAACTTACCCGACCAATGGTCACTGACCAAGTCATCACGCTGGTCCATCTTGAGCAGGCCGAGGTGATTCGCAAAGGCGATCAGGTGGTCATTTCCGCCAGCAGTGGCGGGCTGACGGTAAAGATGCCGGGTGAAGCGCTGTCCAATGGCGGCATGAGCGAACAGATCAGGGTCAAAAACCTCAACTCCAACCGTGTGATCAAGGCGCAAGTGACGGCCCCCGGGCAAGTTGAGGTTGCTTTATAGTTCACTGGCATAGGACGCCTGCTTTTCCTACACTGTGCGCACGATGTGTGCACGTGCAGGTTTATTGTCAATCGAGCCTAAAGTTTGTCCGGGTATGGCCGAAAACATGGCAAGCGTCCAAATACCCAGAGGTTTTTTTAACATGGTCATTGATTTCAGTCGTTTAAATAACACCCCGGCGTTGCCCGGCAACACGCGTACCAGCGGTGCCAAGGACAGCGTAGAAGCCAAGGCCCAACCTGCCCCTGCCGCCAAAGCAGAACAGGCCGGCGCCAGCCAAAGCGGGGAATCCGTACACCTGAGCAATGAGGCTCAACAGTTGCAGAAGGTCACTGACTCGCTGCGCGACCAACCGGTTGTCAATAAAGCCCGCGTGGCCGAGTTGAAACAGGCTATCGCCGATGGCAGCTATAAAGTCGACAGCAACCGTGTAGCCAGCAAGCTGCTTAACTTCGAAGCCGAGCGCTAGGCAAAGGCCTGCGCAGGGCTTTTGGACGCTTAAAACCCAAGGCCAGCCATGCACCACGACGAACATTTGCTTCAACTGATCATTGATGATCTGGCGCCGACGCAACATTTGCTCGAGCTGCTCAAAGAGGAGTCCCTGGCCCTGTACGGTCGGGACATGCGTTTGCTGGAAGAAATCCTGGCGCGCAAGCAGTCGCTGATCGTGCTGCTGGAGCAGCATGGCAAGAAGCGCAGCGAAATTCTCATCAGCCTGGGCCTCCCGGCTGATCACGACGGCCTCGCACAACTGGCCAGCCACTCCTCGGTTGGCGATCAGTTGCTGGCGCAGAGCACCGCACTCAATCAATTGCTCGCCCAGTGCCAGGAAGCCAACCTGCTCAACGGTCAGTCGATCCAGCTGCAGCAAGCTACGACCGCCAACCAGTTGCGCATACTTCACGGCGGTGAGCCTCCGGCCCTGTACAACGCCCAAGGCTCCACTTCACGCCTGGTCAAGCCAAGCACCCGCAGCCAAGCCTGACGCCGGTTTACCGCGCGCCCTATCCAAGGCGCGCTACATACTGGCAAAATGCCGGTTCTTGCGTGTAGTCGTATTTTGTCTGGAGATGGAAGAAACGTGTTCAACGCCCTTAATGCGGAAGATGCCCCGCAGCCACCCAAGGTGCTCACCACGCCTCTGGAAATCGCCGGCACGTTACGGATGCTGCAAGAAAGCCATGATCCGTTGATCATCACTTTCCATGAACGCAGCCAACGCTTCCAAAGCTACCTGGTGGACGTTGACCGGGACAGCAAGACGCTGGCCCTGGACGAAATGATCCCGCGTGACGGTGAACGCTATCTCGAGAATGGCGAGCCCTTTCGCATCGAAGGCTTTCATGATGGCGTGCGAGTCGCCTGGGAAAGCAACGGCACGCTGACCATCAGCGAAAAAGGCGGCCACCGCATCTACACCGGCAGCATGCCCGACGAGGTGGTCTACCATCAGCGTCGCAATGCATTCCGCGCCGCGCTGAAGCTGGCGCAATTGGTCAGCATCGAACTGGGCGGCGAGAAGCTCAAGGCACCGATCAGCGGCAAGCTGCTGGATATCTCCGCCACTGGCTGCAAATTGCGCTTTGAAGGCGATATCTCCGAGCGCCTGCAACTGGGCCAGGTTTACGATCGCTTTATTGCCGCCCTGCCCTTCGGCAGCATGACCACTTCTGTCGAACTGCGTTACCTGCATTTCGAAGACAAGATCAACACCACCTTCGCCGGCGTGCGTTTCCACAATATGAGCGGCTTGGTGCAGCGCCAGGTGGAACGCTTTGTGTACCAACTGCAACGTGAAGCGCGGCGCTTTGACAAGGATGACGATTTTTAAGGGTTAAAGGCCGCGGCAAAAAAACGGGCAGCTTCTGATGGGAGCTGCCCGTTTTTACTTTCAGGGGCGCGCCCTGCTCAGGTCATGAGGGTGTTCGTCCGGGCCCAGAGGCTCGGGCGGCCCTTCAAAAGCCGGCTCATCCGTTGGTTGCTGCGGATCAGTCTCAGGCTCCGGGTCCGGAACAACGGTCTGCATTTGCTCCTGTACCACCGCCTCATCCACGCGCGGGTCGAGGCACGCCACCAGCGGCGAGCTGGACATGCTGTCGGGCATCGCCACGTGGTGCAGCGGTGCGTCGTCGACTTGATGCAAGTTGGTCACCGCCTTCGGCCGGATACGCCACACCAGGATCAACGCACACAGACTGAAAAATGCATACAGCATGTGGCTGCCAAACAGCTTCATCGCCACACCGGCCAACAACGGCCCGACACTCGCACCAATGCCGTAGGTCACCAGCAGCATGGCCGTCAGCGACACACGGCGATCACCTTCCACATGGTCGTTGGAAAATGCCACCGCCAACGGGTACAGGCAGAACTGCACCAACGAACACAAAAACCCCGCCACAAACAGCACTTCCAACGGCACCCGCGTCATGATCGCCAGCGGCAACGCAGCCACTGCCAGGCATAGGGCGAAGCAACGGATCAGCAAGGCCCGGTCATAACGATCCGACAACCAGCCCAACGGCCACTGCACCAGCAGCCCGGCAAAAATGCAGGAGCCCATGAATAGACCGACCTGCTCGGTCGTCAGGCCTTGTTGCGAGGCATAAAGCGGCGCCAAACCATAGAACGAACCGACGATCACGCCGGCACCCAATACGGTGCTTAACGACTGCGGCACGCGCTTGATAAAAAATCGCGGCTCCATCGGCGCAGGATGCAGGGGCGCTGGGTGAATGCGTCGGGTCATGGCCACCGGCACCAGGCACAGGGCAAAGCACAGCGCGACCAGCATCAGCAATTCAAGGCCGAGCTCGGGGTGCATCACCAGGATCAGTTGACCCAGCACCAGGCCCAGATAGGACGCGATCATATAGCCGCTGAACACGACGCCACGTTGCTTGGCATCCGCCTGCTCATTGAGCCAACTTTCGATGACCATGTATTGGCACATCATCCCCAGGCCCACGATCATCCGCAGCACGATCCAGGCCGGCAGCCAGTTGACCAGGCCATGCCCCAACACCGCCGCACCGACAATCCCGGCACAGGTGGCGTACGCACGAATATGCCCGACCCGGGCGATCAGGCGGTGCCCGATCTTGCCGCCCAACACCAGGCCGAAGTAGTTGGCCGCCATCAGCGCACCCACCCACAGGCTGTCGACGTGGTCAGCCGCCAAGCGCAGGGCGAGGTAAGTACTGAGCAGGCCGGAGCCGATCAGCATCATCAAGGAGGCGAAATAAAGGGCTCGAAAAGATTTCCAGATCTGGCGCATCGGCGTTCCGAGCGGCTCCTTGCAGTAAGAGACAGGGCTATCGGCATGATAGTCCGGGGTTGCCGGGTCCGGACAGGCGATATGCGCTGTAGCCGGGGAATATTTTGCTTAATAGCTCAGACGTTGCATGGCCGCGTGCGAGGTACACAGGTTGCGATAAATACATCGCGCCCCTGCTGTGAACCCCGATCACCGGCAAGGTTCGACCGGTGTTTGACGAGCACCCACAAAAAAGCCCCGCCAGATGAATCTGTACGGGGCATTTTTGAAGTTTGAATCTGGTGTCCCAGGGCCGGTTCGAACGGCCAACCTTCCCCTTAGGAGGGGGATGCTCTATCCAATTGAGCTACTGGGACAAATGACAGCCGGGGGCCAAAGGCGCGGCGACGGACGGCGTGCATGTTAACGGCCGAGGTAGGTTTTGTCATGTCGTCCGTTGGCTTTTTGAGTGTAGGCCGATCCTTGTAAGGGCTGTCGCAGTTTCGCCGTGTAAAACCGGACACTTGGCGCCATCGTGCAAATTGCACTCCCCCAAAATGCCAGCATTGCAAATTGCAACGAAACGCCTCTTTAAAACATAGCTAAACCATTGTTTTTATTGAAATAAAAGGTTGGCACGGGACCTGCAATACTTATCTTATAAAACCATTCGGCCCAGCCACTGCGGAGAACACGAACATGAACAGCGCCCTTCTGTTAAGCCTCAACGCTCTCGCCTTGGCCGCACTGGTCCTGTTCCATTTCCAATCAACCCACGACGACGTTGCGCAAATCAGCCAGCCGGTGCCACACCACCTGCAACAGCGCCCGCAGTTGGCGGTGATGACCCCGACAGTGCAATCGCCCGTTCGTGTGACCCAGGACACCCAGGCCGCACCTGCATCCGAACACTGGGTTTTCTGAGGAAACCTTTATGACCAAACCCGCCTGGCTATTCCTCTGCCTGACCCTGGCAACCGGCGTATTTGCCTTGAGCACCACCTCTCAAGATGGTGAAACCACCGCCCTCATCGCCACCGGCGTGTTCGCCGGCTTACTGGTCATCACCCTTATCGTTGGCCGCCGCATCAAGTTCGATCCGGTGCTGCGCTAACGCCTGCCTTGCGTCGCCTGCGCCTACCTTATGTCGCTTTGCCCTAGTAAATCGGCAAATTGCCACTAGTCTTAAAGACGAGGGCAAAAGGCCATATTGCTATACGATGTGCGGCCTAAAACCCTTTCGCGGCCTGGACTTACGAGAAGTTCCCTCGTGAAATTACGCGTTGAAATTTTTTCAAACCAGTCCGCAAAAATGCAAATGAGTGCTGGCATAAAGCCTTTAGGCAGTTCAATATTTGTCACAGAATTGACGCCAAGGAAATGTCAAATCTGAGGCATGATGCGGCCTCTTTGCAATTCGGGTTGAACTTTGGTCGTGAGCCTTGTCTTAACACTCATCTTGCGGCCAATTCCAAAAACCGCTCCCCTGAACTAACCGGTTAAATATATGCGCCCATTGAAACAGGCAATTTATTCCAGCCGTACGGCTGACAAGTTCGTCGTACGTCTGCCAGACGGAATGCGGGAACGCATTGCCGAGGTGGCTCGCAATCATCACCGCAGCATGAACTCCGAAATCATCGCGCGCCTGGAACAAAGCCTCATTCAGGAAGGTGCGCTGGGCGAAGAGTTAAGCATGCGCCTGGACAGCCCTGAGCTGTCACTGCACGAACGCGAACTGCTGCAGCGTTTTCGTCAGCTCTCCCACCGCCAGCAAAATGCCCTCGTCTCGCTTATCGCGCACGACGTTGAGGCGGCCGCAGAAGCCAATTAATCTGCAGTTGAAAGCCGAAGCCAGCCATGTGCTGGCTTTTTTTTGCCTGGGATTTGGGAAAGAAAAGCCTGGAGGAGAAAGCTAGCGGGAGCAGAGTTGCTCCCGCCGCAGGGCTATAGCAGAAAGATCGTCGCCAGGCCCAGGAAGATGAAGAAGCCACCACTGTCGGTCATGGCGGTGATCATAACGCTGGCGCCCATTGCCGGGTCGCGCCCAAGGCGCGCCAGGGTCATAGGAATCAATACGCCCATCAATGCCGCCAACAGCAGATTGAGGGTCATGGCGGCCGTCATCACGACGCCCAGCGACCAACTGCCATACAGCAAGTACGCCACCACACCGATCACGCCGCCCCACACCAAACCGTTGATCAGGCCCACGGCCAACTCTTTTCGCAACAGCCGCGAGGAATTGGCCGTACTGACCTGATCCAGCGCCATCGCGCGCACGATCATGGTGATGGTCTGATTACCAGAGTTGCCGCCGATACCCGCCACAATCGGCATGAGCGCCGCGAGGGCCACCAGCTTCTCGATGGAGCCTTCAAACAGCCCGATCACGCGCGAAGCGATAAAGGCCGTGATCAGGTTGATCGCCAGCCAGGCCCAGCGGTTATGCAGAGAACGCCAGACCGACGCGAAGATATCTTCCTCTTCACGCAAACCCGCCATGTTCAGAACTTCGGTTTCACTCTCTTCACGAATCAGGTCGACCATTTCGTCGATGGTCAAACGGCCAATCAGCTTGCCGTTCTTGTCGACCACCGGGGCCGAGATCAAGTCATACCGCTCAAACGCCTGCGCTGCCTCGTAGGCATCTTCGTCCGGGTGAAAACTCACCGTATCGCTGGCCATCAGATCCGCCACTTTCTTTTCCGGATCATTCACCAGCAGACGCTTGATTGGCAGCACACCCTTGAGAATGCCTTCGTAGTCGACAACGAACAATTTGTCGGTGTGGCCGGGCAGCTCTTTGAGGCGACGCAGATAGCGCAATACCACTTCCAGGCTGACGTCTTCGCGGATGGTGACCATCTCGAAGTCCATCAGCGCGCCGACCTGGTCCTCGTCGTAGGACAGTGCAGAGCGCACACGCTCACGTTGCTGGCTGTCGAGCGCTTCCATCAGCTCATGGACAACATCACGCGGCAGCTCAGGGGCCAGGTCAGCCAGCTCGTCGGCGTCCATCTCCTTGGCCGCGGCCAGGAGTTCGTGATCGTCCATGTCGGCGATCAGGGTTTCCCGGACCGAGTCGGATACTTCGAGGAGGATGTCACCGTCGCGCTCGGCCTTGACCAACTGCCAGAGGGTCAGGCGATCGTCCAGCGGCAAGGCTTCGAGAATGTAGGCGACGTCAGCGGAGTGCAAATCATCGAGCTTGCGTTGCAACTCGACGAGGTTTTGCCGGTGAACCAGGTTTTCAACGCGGTCGTGGTGCGGACCTTCCTGGCGGTGCGTGAGGTCTTCGACCACGCGCTGGCGCTGCAGCAGCTCGACAACCTGAGCCAAACGATCCTGCAGGCTGTCTTGTGTTTTCTTTACTTCTACTTCGGTCATAGGCGAACTCCACTCCCAGCAGCGGGGCACGCCGGAAGGATCAATCAGTCAATTCATGATTGGTAAAACGGGGTACTGAGTAACTACTGGGTAAGTCCATGGAGGTATTCCACAAGCCCCGGCGGGGCTGACGGGCGCAATCATACACCGCCCGGCCGCTTTAAACGTTAAAAAACTGGAAAGAACAAGCGCTTGCGAGCCGAAGCTGAGCATTGGCTGCATCTATGAACTGCGACGACGCAGGCTGAAAGGAAAACACATGGCGGGGCGAGAAAAAGATGAAGTCCTACACAAACCCCAGACGGCAAAAAGCCCGCACTAGGCGGGCTTTTTGTTTATATGGTGCACTCGACAGGATTCGAACCTGTGACCGCTCGGTTCGTAGCCGAGTACTCTATCCAGCTGAGCTACGAGTGCAGATTGTGTTTTTAGACCAGATCACAACTGGTTGAAGCCGAGTCACCTGCATTGCTGCAACTGACTCTTAAATGGTGCACTCGACAGGATTCGAACCTGTGACCGCTCGGTTCGTAGCCGAGTACTCTATCCAGCTGAGCTACGAGTGCATTTGTTGCCGCGCATTATAGGCCGTTCAATCTCTATGTAAAGCTATTTTTTCGTTTATTTTCAACAACTTAGCGAAAAAACCAGATTGCAACGTACTAAGCAAATAATGGCGGAGAACGGGGGATTCGAACCCCCGACACCCTTTTGAGGTGTACTCCCTTAGCAGGGGAGCGCCTTCGGCCACTCGGCCAGCTCTCCGCAACACGGGGCGTATATTAACCACGTTCATCCCCGTTTGCAAACATAAAAAACGATAAAAATTAAAGGCTTGGTTCTTCGTCCTTCTCTTTCTTGATCCGCAGGTAGATTTCCTCGCGGTGGACCGCTACCTCTTTCGGAGCGTTAACCCCGATACGTACTTGATTGCCTTTGACGCCGAGCACGGTCACGGTGATTTCGCCATCACCGATAATCAGGCTTTCTGCGCAACGACGAGTCAGAATCAGCATACCTTTCTCCTCACGCATTTCAGTTCAGGAACAACAGTCTGCAAAAAAAAGGCCTTCGACCTACAACCCAAAGGTCATAGCCCTACCGCCTAAGTATTGTCGAGCGCACCAAAAAGAACATGCGCCCGACAAAAAAATGAAAGGCGCGGTAAGCCGCGCCTTCCTGGTATCGCATCACTCGCCCTGTCGGGCCGGAGCGTCCAGCTCAAAAGCGGTATGCAGCGCGCGTACAGCCAGTTCCAGGTACTTCTCTTCGATCACCACCGAGACTTTGATTTCCGAGGTGGAGATCATCTGGATGTTGATGCTTTCCTTGGCCAGGGCCTCGAACATGCGGCTGGCAACGCCGGCATGGGAACGCATGCCCACACCAACGATTGACACCTTGGCAATCTTGGTATCGCCGACCACTTCACGGGCACCGATTTCTTTCGCAGTGTTCTGCAGGATCCGCTCCGCCGCATCGTACTCGTTACGGTGCACGGTGAAGGTGAAATCGGTGGTGTTATCGTGGGAAACGTTCTGCACGATCATGTCGACTTCAATGTTCGCGCCACTGATAGGACCGAGGATCTTGAAGGCCACGCCCGGAGTATCCGGCACGCCACGGATCGTCAGCTTGGCTTCATCGCGGTTGAAAGCGATGCCGGAAATGATCGGCTGTTCCATGGATTCCTCTTCATCAATAGTAATGAGGGTGCCCGGACCCTCTTTGAAGCTGTGCAATACGCGCAGCGGAACGTTGTACTTGCCGGCGAACTCAACCGCGCGGATCTGCAACACCTTGGAACCGAGGCTGGCCATTTCCAGCATCTCTTCGAAGGTGATCTTGTCCAGGCGCTGGGCCACGGACACCACACGCGGGTCGGTGGTGTACACACCATCCACATCGGTATAGATCTGGCATTCATCAGCCTTCAGAGCTGCTGCCAGCGCCACGCCGGTGGTGTCCGAACCGCCACGACCGAGCGTGGTGATGTTGCCCTGCTCATCCACACCCTGGAAGCCAGCTACTACTACCACGCGCCCGGCCTTCAGATCTGTGCGGATTTTCTGGTCATCAATCTGCAGGATGCGCGCCTTGGTATGTGCGCTGTCGGTCAGGATGCGCACCTGACTGCCAGTGTAGGACACTGCCGGCACGCCACGCTTGTTGAGCGCCATGGCCAGCAAGGCAATCGTCACCTGCTCGCCGGTGGATACGATCACATCCAGCTCACGCGGCAGCGGCTGTTGATCGCCACTGATTGCCTTGGCCAGATCGATCAGGCGATTGGTCTCGCCGCTCATGGCCGACAGCACCACCACCAGGTCGTCGCCGGCATCGCGGAATTTCTTAACCTTGTCGGCGACCTGCTCGATTCTTTCGACAGAGCCGACCGAGGTGCCTCCAAATTTCTGTACGATCAAAGCCATTTCTAAGCCGCCTCAGCCCGTAAAGGGGCGCCCAATAAAAACAAATCTTCCAGCACCGGAGCGAGCCCATGACTAGACCATGGGCTCATGAACAGCGCCTTAAATGCCAGCCTCGACAAACGGCACGGTCAGGGCCAGGGCCGCGTCCAGGGCACCGGCGTCTACACCACCGCCTTGCGCCATGTCCGGACGACCACCGCCCTTCCCGCCCACTGCCGCGGCGGCTTGCTTCATCAAATCACCGGCCTTGAGTTGGCCAGTCAGGTCTTTGGTTACACCGGCAACCAGAACGACCTTCTCCTCATGGACACCGCCGAGCAGGATCACTGCGCGGCCGAGCTTGTTCTTCAACTGATCGACCAAGGCCAACAGCGCCTTGCCATCCTGACCGTCCAGGCGTACTGCCAAAACCTTCACACCCTTGACGTCCAGGGCAGAGGCCGACAGATCGTCGCCCGCCGCACTGGCCGCCTTGGCCTGCAACTGCTCCAGCTGTTTTTCCAGCGCACGGTTGCGCTCCAGTACGGCGGACAGCTTGTCGACCAGGTTGTCGCGGCTGCCCTTGACCAGGCCGGCCGCTTCCTTGAGTTGTTCTTCAGCCGCATTGAGGTAAGCCAGGGCCGCAGCACCGGTAATCGCTTCAATACGACGCACACCCGACGCCACACCGCCTTCGCTGATGATTTTCAGCAGGCCGATGTCGCCGGTACGGTTGGCGTGGATACCGCCACACAGTTCTACCGAAAAGCTGCCGCCCATGCTCAGTACGCGCACTTCGTCGCCGTACTTCTCACCAAACAGCGCCATCGCGCCTTTGTTCCTGGCCGTCTCGATATCGGTTTCTTCGGTTTCTACCGGGGTGTTCTTGCGAATCTCGGCGTTGACGATGTCCTCCAGCGCCTTGATCTGCTCAGGCTTGATCGCTTCAAAGTGGCTGAAGTCGAAACGCAGGCGCTGGCTATCAACCAACGACCCCTTCTGCTGCACATGCTCACCCAGCACCTGGCGCAACGCGGCGTGCAGCAAGTGAGTGGCAGAATGGTTCAAAGCGGTTGCATGCCGTACGTCGGCATCGACCTGCGTGTCCACCGGCGCGCCGACGGTCAAGTTGCCCAATACCAACACACCGTGGTGCAGGAACGCACCGCCGGTCTTGGTGGTGTCGCGCACTTCAAAGCGACCGGACGTGGAGCTCAGGAAGCCACAGTCACCGACCTGGCCACCGGATTCGGCGTAGAACGGCGTCTGGTCCAGGACCACCACAGCCTCTTCGCCTTCGTTCAACACGTCGACCGATTTGCCGTCTTTATAGATGGCAACAATTTTGGCCGAGCCAACGGTGGCCTGATAACCAGTGAATTGAGTGGCCACATCCACCTTCACCAAGGTGTTGTAGTCCAGGCCAAAGGAGCTGGCGGAACGTGCGCGTACACGCTGGGCTTCCATCTCACGCTCAAAACCGGCTTCATCGACGGTCAGCTCGCGCTCACGGGCGATGTCGGCGGTCAGGTCCATCGGGAAACCGTAGGTGTCGTACAGCTTGAACACCACATCGCCCGGCACCACGGTGCCTTTGAGCTCAGCCAGGTCCTGCTCGAGGATCTTCAGGCCGTGCTCCAGGGTCTTGGAGAACTGCTCTTCTTCAGCCTTGAGTACGCGCTCGATGTTGGCTTGCTGCTGCTTGAGCTCCGGGAAGGCATCGCCCATCTCGGCCACCAGCGCGGCAACGATCTTGTAGAAGAAACTGCCGGTGGCGCCCAGCTTGTTACCGTGACGGCAGGCGCGACGGATGATACGGCGCAGCACATAGCCACGGCCTTCGTTCGACGGCAACACGCCGTCGGCGATCAGGAAGCCGCAGGAACGGATGTGGTCCGACACCACCTTGAGCGACGACTGATTGTCGTTGGCGCAACCGATGGCCGCGGCCGAAGCGCTCAGCAGGTTGGTGAACAGGTCGATCTCGTAGTTGGAGTGCACGTGTTGCATCACCGCACTGATCCGCTCCAGGCCCATGCCGGTGTCCACCGACGGCGCCGGCAGCGGATGCAACACGCCATCGGCGGTGCGGTTGAACTGCATGAACACGTTGTTCCAGATCTCGATGTAACGGTCGCCGTCTTCTTCCGGCGAACCCGGTGGGCCGCCCCAGATGTCGGCGCCGTGATCGTAGAAAATCTCGGTGCAAGGGCCGCACGGGCCGGTATCGCCCATGGTCCAGAAGTTGTCGGAGGCGTAAGGCGCGCCTTTGTTGTCGCCGATGCGAATCATGCGTTCAACCGGCACGCCGATTTCTTTTGTCCAGATGTCATACGCTTCGTCATCCGTCGCGTAGACGGTGACCCAGAGTTTTTCCTTGGGCAGCTTCAACACGCCGGTCAGGAAGGTCCAGGCGAAGGTAATCGCATCTTTCTTGAAATAGTCGCCGAAGCTGAAGTTACCCAGCATCTCGAAGAAAGTGTGGTGGCGAGCGGTGTAACCGACGTTTTCCAGGTCGCTGTTCTTGCCGCCGGCGCGTACGCACTTCTGGCTGCTGGTGGCGCGGGTGTAGGCGCGCTTTTCCTGGCCCAGGAAGCAGTCCTTGAACTGGTTCATCCCCGCGTTAGTGAACAGCAGGGTGGGGTCATTGCCTGGGATCAAGGAGCTGGAGGCGACACGGGTGTGACCTTGCTCTTCGAAGAAGCGAAGGAAGGCTTCACGGATTTCTGCGCTTTTCATTAGGTTCTTCCACGGAGGCTGCGGCCAAAGGCCAGTGCTAAACGTCATCAGACGGAGCGACGGCAAAGGGCCGCATTATATCGGCCCTTTGCCCGTGGTACAGCGTGTTTATGTGATAGAAACAGTCAATTAGACGGTCTGCACTGTCATTTTCGGGAAAACTCGACAAATGTCGCCAGCACTTGCTCGATCTGTGCCCGGCTGACGTCCAGGTGAGTGACCATGCGCAGGCGCGACGCGGCGCTCAACTTGATCCCGCGCTCGGCCGCAAAAGCCTTCAACGCCTGGGCTCGATCACCGATATCCACGTAGACCATGTTGGTCTGCACCGGCTCTACCCTGTAGCCGGCCTGGCGCAGTTCATCGCCCAGCCATTGGGCATTGGCATGGTCCTCGGCCAGGCGCTGCACCTGGTGGTCCAACGCATACAGCCCTGCCGCCGCCAGGGAACCGGCCTGGCGCATGCCACCGCCGACCATCTTGCGCAGGCGCCGCGCCTTGGCGATCAACGCCGTGGTGCCGCACAACACCGAGCCGATCGGCGCGCCCAGGCCTTTGGACAGGCACACCGACACCGAGTCGAAATGCTCGGCAATTTCTCGCGCATCCACGCCCAGCTTGACCGCCGCGTTGTAGAGACGCGCGCCATCCAGATGCAGTGCCAGGCCATGTTCACGGGTAAACGCGCGGGCCTTGGCCAGGTATTCCAGCGGCAAGACTTTGCCCTGCATGGTGTTTTCCAGTGCCAGCAGGCGCGTGCGGGCGAAGTGGAAGTCATCGGGCTTGATGGCCGCCAGCACGTGATCCAGGTCGAGAGAGCCGTCCGCCTGCACTTCCAGCGGCTGTGGCTGGATCGAACCGAGCACCGCCGCGCCACCGCCTTCGTATTTGTAGGTGTGGGCTTGCTGGCCGACGATGTATTCCTCGCCGCGTTCACAGTGGGCCATCAACGCCAGCAGGTTGCTCATGGTGCCGGTGGGCACGAACAGCGCCGCCTCGAAGCCCAGGCGCTTGGCCAGTTCGGCCTCCAGGTGGTTGACGCTTGGGTCTTCGCCGTAGACGTCGTCGCCGCTGACGGCGCTGGCCATCGCGTCGCGCATGCCGGGGGTGGGTTGGGTCACGGTGTCGCTACGCAGGTCGATCACAGACATGAAACGCGCCTCTAACGGGTTAGATAAGTTCCTTTTGTGGATGATTACTGCGGGCAAAGCCACGGAATATCAAGCCCTGGCTGAATTCAATCGAATACCAACCAAACAAACCGATATAGGTTATCGATACGGCAACCGTGCAGTTTGTGAAAAACCGTGTTAAAAACTCTCCGCCGCCAGGGTTCTGGCGGCAACGTTCTCAGGGCGGGGTGCAATTCCCCACCGGCGGTAATTGCACGCAATGTGCATAGCCCGCGAGCGCTTGGCGCCTCGAACTGCTCACACAGGACGGCGACAAGGTCAGCAGACCCGGTGTGATCCCGGGGCCGACGGTCATAGTCCGGATGAAGAGAGAACGGGATTGGCACCTAAGGGCCGCACGCTGGGTTCATGCTTGCATGACGCAGCGGTTCGTACCCTTAAATCCCATTCGATTCATAACGCCCTGTTTTTTTCTTAAACAGGAGTCAGAACATGCAACCCACCGCAATCGACAGCAAAAGCAAAAACCATCACGGCGAGCGCGTCGCGTTTATCCAGGCCTGCTGGCACAAGGATATTGTGGACCAATCGCGCAAAGGCTTCCTCGCCGAAATGATCGCCCAGGGCTACCAGGAATCGGACATCGATTTCTTCGAAGTCGGCGGCGCCTTTGAAATGCCCCTGCACGCCAAGCTGCTGGCCAAGACCGGCCGTTACGCCGGTATCGTTGCCGCCGCACTGGTGGTGGATGGCGGCATCTACCGCCACGAATTCGTCGCCCAATCGGTGGTCAGCGGCCTGATGCAAGTGCAGCTGGAAACTGAAGTGCCGGTGTTCTCGGTATCGCTGACACCGCACCACTTCCATGCGGGCACTGAGCACCACACCTTTTTCTACGAGCACTTCGTGCACAAGGGCCAGGAAGCTGCACGTACCTGCGCCGACACGCTGCACAAGGTTCGCGCTATTCGTCGCAGCGAGCCGCGTGCTGTAGCCGTCTAAAGCACACTGCAAAACCAATGTGGGAGCGGGCTTGCTCGCGAAAGCGGAGTGTCAGTCAACCTATGAATGACTGACAGACCGCCTTCGCGAGCAAGCCCGCTCCCACATTTGGACTCGGTTAAGCTTTAAGGTCTACGCCAACCCAGCATCTGTGGTCGGCACAATCAATATCCCTGCGCGCAAACCATTCTTGACCTTCGGGTTCGGGAAGATGATGCGGGCGCCCTCCTCCTCGATCACCCAGCGGGTCTTGGCCACGTCTTCGGCCAGCAGATAGCCCTTCGCCAATGGCGAAAAGTTTTCCACATCAGCCGGCAAGTGCAGCAGGAACGCGTCGCTGTGCTTGATCACTTCACGCGACACCGCAAACAGCTGCAGCCCTTCCAGGCTCTCGGTGGCAGGCTCGGTGCCTTCGATGATCTGCTTGAGGCGCGTCTCCAGGCGGGAAACATCCACGCCCTGGTTCTGCCCGAACGGCCGCGCCTTGCCCAATTCCAGGGTGAAGGCTTCGGCGTCCAGTTGCTCGTAGGTAAACGCGGTGAAGGTGATCGAGGTTTTGTTCTGCAGCAGCACCGCTTGCATGCCGGCCGCACACAGGCGCGCCAGCTCGCGGCGCGAATGCTGACGACCTTCTTTCCACGGGTACAGCGCGAACTGCTCGATCTTCGAGCCGCGAATGGCGGTGTGCAGGTCGTAATGCAGACGCGGGCGGCCCGGCAAGCTGAAGAAGCTGCGGGCCAGTTGCTCAAGCTCGGCGGCGCGCATGGCCTCCGGGCCGATGTTTTGTTCGTGACGGCCGTTGAACAGCCGGTTGACGTCCAGCTCCAGGTAACGCTCGCCGCGGCGCATGGCCTCGGGGTTACCGAACAGGAACAGAATACGATTGCGGGGCTTGATCTCCCCACGGGCGATGCCATGCAACAGGCGGTCGAGCAGTTCGATCGGCGCGGTTTCGTTGCCATGGATGCCGGACGACAGCAGCAAGTCGCTGCCATTGTCCTGGGCCTGCGGCGGGCGCACTTCAAGCGCGCCCTCGCTGAGCCAGCGCATCTGCACGCCGTCGACAGTCAGTTGAATTTTTTGCGCCGGTTCGCGACCGGCGAGGGTCAGTTCAAGCAGTTTGCCGAGGGCGAGCATAAGCGGCTTCCTTAGTGGTTGCAGCCAGGGCCATGGACGTGATCGTCGTCATCACCTTCGACGTCGGCCGGTTCCATTTCCAGCTGCAGGCTCATCAGGTTGGTGGCCAATGGGCGCATCAGCAGGTTGGCGTACTCGGCGTCGCCTTCTTCCACGTCCACACCGATCAGCAGTTGGCCACGGCCGTCGTGCTGGATCCAGATCTCCTTGCCCTGCCAGACCACGGCGACGCGGGTGCAGGAGGTTTCCAGCTGGGTGCCGTCGGTGTCTTCAAGGATCAGTTTCAGGGTGTCGGTGGTCATAAATAATTCTCAGCCATAGGGTGTAAAAAGAGGTGGCGTTAATTGATCTGGAAAGGATAAACCGAGCCCAGTTTAAGGATTTGCGTCAGTTCATCCAGTGCCGTCCGGCACTCAAGCAGCAATTGCGGGTCAGCCAGGTCGGTTTCACGCAGGCTGTCGCGGTAGTGCTTGTCGACCCATTGGGTCAGTGTCTCGTACAACGGCGCGGTCATGATAACGCCTGGGTTCACCGCCGCCAGCTCAGTTTCATTCAAGGCCACACGCAAACGCAGGCACGCCGGCCCGCCGCCGTTCTGCATGCTTTGCTTGAGGTCGAACACTTTCACTTCGCGAATCAACCCACCCGATGCCGTCAGGCCTTGCAGGTATTGCCAGACGCGTTCGTTGGCGCGGCACTCTTCCGGCACGATCAGCAGCATCGAACCATCAGGGCGGCTCAGCAACTGGCTGTTGAACAGGTAGGAACGCACCGCGTCCTCAACACTGACCTGGGCGCGAGGCACGCACACCGACTGGAAGTTGCCGCCCAGCTTGCCCAACTTGCCTTGCAGCTCACCCAGCATCTGCTCGGTATTGAGGAACGCATCCTCGTGATAGAACAGCACTTCGCCGTTGCCCACCGCAATCACGTCGTTGTGGAACACGCCAGCATCGATCACCGACGGGTTCTGCTGAGCGTAGACCACGCCGTCATCCTTCAAGCCGTGCAGGCGCGCGACGGCCTGGGAGGCTTCGAGGGTCTGGCGCGCCGGGTATTTCTGCGGCGCCGGGTAACGGGTGTCGAACGCACTGCGGCCGAACACGAAGAACTCGACGCCCGCTTCGCCATAGTCACGGCAGAAACGCGTGTGGTTGGCCGCGCCTTCGTCGCCGAACTGCGCCACCGCCGGCAACGCGGCGTGGTGGGCGAAGTGCTTCTGGTCGGCAAACATCGCGCCCAACACGCGGCTGGTGGTCGGGTGCTCAATGCTGCGGTGGTATTTGCAATTGAGGTTGGCGGCGGTGAAATGCACGCGGCCATCCGCGGTGTCGGCGCTCGGGCTGACGGTGGCGGCATTGGCCACCCACATGCTCGAGGCCGAGCAGCTGGCAACCAGCAGCGGCATGGCTTGCTTGGCCGCTTGTTGGATGACTTGAGCGTCGCTGCCGCTGAAACCGAGGTTGCGCAAAGCCGCCACGTCAGGCCGTTCCTGCGGCGCCAACACGCCTTGCACAAAGCCCATGTCCATCAGGGCTTTCATTTTTTGCAGGCCCTGCAACGCCGCTTCCTTGGGGTTCGAAGACTGCTGACTGTTGCTTTGGGACGCGACGTTGCCGTAGGACAAACCGCCGTAGTTATGGGTCGGCCCCACTAGACCGTCAAAATTGACTTCATAGGATTTCATCGGCGAGGCTCCACGAACATCTGTTTTTATAGGCATCAAATTACTTGAACACACCACAAATCAACTATGGGAGCGGGCTTGTGTGGGAGCGGGCTTGCTCGCGAAGACGGTGTGCCAGTCAATACATTTGGCGACTGAACCACCGCCTTCGCGAGCAAGCCCGCTCCCACAGGGAACCACTCCCATATTTAGATCAGCGTAATACCTGGGGTTAGCGTTGCTGGAACTACCAAGCTTGGAGTTTCCAAGGACGCCACCGGGTACGCACAATAATCCGCCGCGTAATAAGCGCTGGCGCGATGATTGCCCGAGGCCCCAACACCACCAAACGGCGCGGTGCTCGCGGCGCCGGTCAGTTGTTTGTTCCAGTTGACGATACCGGCGCGGCTTTCCAGCCAGAACTGCTGGTAGCGCGCCTCGGAATCCGACAACAAGCCCGCGGCCAAACCGTACTGGGTGTTGTTGGCCTCGGCAATCGCCCCGGCAAAATCAGCGTAGCGGATCACTTGCAGCAGCGGGCCGAACAGCTCTTCATCTTCGCGCTCGGTCACGCCGGTCACATCGATAATGCCCGGCGTCAGCAACGCGGCCTGATCCTGTGGCTGGGTCATTTCCAGCAGCGCCACGGCGCCATTGGCCAACATCAGCTCCTGCGCGTCCATCAAGGCTTTGGCCGCGCCCAGGGAAATCACCGAGCCCATGAACGGCGCTGGTTGCTGGTCGAACGCGCCGACTGCAATCGTCGCGCTCACCGCCACCAGGCGCGCCAGCAACGCATCGCCCCACGCGCCTTGCGGCACCAACAGGCGACGCGCACAAGTGCAACGCTGGCCGGCCGAAATGAACGCCGACTGGATGATGGTGTAGACCGCCGCATCCACGTCGGCCACTTCATCGACCACCAGCGGGTTATTGCCGCCCATTTCCAGCGCCAGGATCTTGTCCGGGCGCCCGGAGAATTGTTGATGCAAGTGATTGCCGGTGCGGCTGGAACCGGTGAAGAACAAGCCGTCGATGCCCGGGTTGGCCGCCAGCGCGATGCCGGTTTCCCGCGCGCCTTGCAGCAGGTTCAACACGCCCGCCGGCAAACCCGCGTCGATCCAGCATTGCACGGTCAGCTCGGCGACTTTCGGGGTCAGCTCGCTCGGCTTGAACAGGACGGTATTCCCCGCCAGCAACGCCGGGACGATATGCCCGTTCGGCAAGTGGCCCGGGAAGTTGTAAGGGCCGAACACCGCCACCACGCCGTGGGGTTTGTGGCGCAATACGGCGGTGGCGTCGCCCAACGGGCCGCTCTTTTCGCCGGTACGCTCGCGGTAGCTTTGCACCGAGATCGCGATCTTGTTGGCCATGCTGGTGACTTCGGTGGCCGATTCCCACAGCGGCTTGCCGGTTTCTTCACCGATGCAGCGGGCGATTTCATCGGCGCGGCTTTTCAGCGTGGCGGCGAAGGTTTCCAGCACGCTGATGCGCTCTTCCAACGGGCGCCGCGCCCAGCCTGGAAACGCCTGGCGTGCGGCCTGCACGGCGGACTCGACCTGCTCGGCAGTGGCGCCATTGCCGGCCCACAGCACTTGCTGGGTCACCGGGTTGCGCGATTCAAACAGTTCACCCTGGCCAGCCAGCCAGCTACCTGCGATATACAGCGAATTCATTATTTCGACTCCCGAGCAGCAGACAACGCAACAGCACGCACTTGATCACCCACCACCAGTTGCAGGCGTTTGGCGGTCTGTGGGTCGACCACCAAGGTGCCTGCCGCCAGCCGGGCCGGAGCGGCGGTAATGCGGCACTCCTCGCGCTTGCGGTTATGGATCAGGAACGGCGTGGCGTCGTCCCCTGGCGTGCCGATGGCCAACACCAGCGACTGGCTGTCGCGCACCGCACGGATTTTGCTGGTTTCACACTCCACCGCCGGGCCGGCGTCGAAAATATCGACATAGCCCTGGTAGCTGAAGCCTTCGCTTTTGAGCATGCTCAGCGCTGGCTCGGTGTCCGGGTGGACTTTGCCGATCACATTGCGCGCGTCTTCGGACAGGAAGCAGCTGTACAGCGGAAACTTCGGCATCAGCTCGGCGATAAATGCCTTGTTGCCTACGCCGGTGAGGTAGTCGGCCTGGCTGAATTCCATCTTGAAGAAGTGCCGGCCCAGGCTTTCCCAGAACGGCGAACGCCCGGCGTCGTTGGACACGCCACGCATCTCGGCAATGATCTTGTTACCGAACAGCTGCGGAAATTCAGCGATAAACAGCATGCGCGCCTTGGCGAGCATGCGGCCGTTGAGTCCGTTGCGGTAATCGGCGTGCAGGAACAACGAGCACAGTTCGGAATTGCCGGTGAGGTCGTTGGCCAAGAACAGCGTCGGGATCTCGCGGTAGATATTCAGCTCCTGGGAGGCGCTGACCGTCAGGCCGACCCGGAAGTTGTACCAAGGCTCGCGCAGGCCGACGGCACCGGCGATGGCGGAAATACCCACCACGCGGCCTTCGTCGTTTTCCAGCACGAACAGGTAGTCGGCATCGCCGCGCCCGGCTTCGCCGCGAAAGGTTTTTTCTGCCCAGCCAACCCGGTGAGTCAGGCGTTCTTCGTTGGCCGGCAAGGTGGTGAGGCCGGTGCCGGTGCTGCGCGCCAGATCAATCAGGGCCGGTAAATCGCTGCTGCGTACGGGACGAACGATCATGCTATCTCCTCAAACGGGCCGCTGCCTGGCAGCCACCCGCGACACTCAATTCTTTAAACCGCGACCAGGCGCACACTCGCGCCCTCGCCGACACCCAGGGCTTCAGCGGTTTCCAGGTCCAGGGTCACCGGTTTGCCGGGCGCGTAGTCCAGGTCCAGCATCACCGCGCGGTAATCCTGCAACTGCGCGTTGCTCACCAGGTACTGGCGGCCGGCGCCCTTGACCATCTCGCCGATCTTCACCGGCACCACGCGGCTCTGGGCGATCGAGCGAATGCCCGAGACCCGTGCGTGCAGCGTCGGGCCGCCGTCGAAGATGTCGATGTAATGGTCGGTCTCGAAGCCTTCACGCATCAGGATGTCGAAGGTGATCTGGGCACGCGGGTGCACCTGGCCCATGGCTTCCTGGGCTGCATCCGGCAGCAGCGGCACGTAGATCGGGTAGTGCGGCATCAGCTCGGCGAGGAAGGTGCGGCTTTTCAGCCCGCACAGGCGCTCGGCGGCGGCGTAATTGAGGTCGAAGAAGTTGCGGCCGATGGCGTCCCAGAACGGCGAGTCGCCGTTCTCGTCGCTGTAGCCGACAATCTCGGTCACCACCGAGTCGGCAAAGCGCTCGGGGTGGCTGGCGACAAACAGCAGGCGGCCACGGGAGTTGAGTTCCGACCACGGCGAACCGACCAGCTCCGGCACCACATAGAAGCTGGTGAGCAGGCTGTTGCCGGTCAGGTCGTGGCACTGGGAAAGCACGTGGATCTTGTTGTGAATCTTCAGCTCGCGGGACGCGTGCACGAAGGTTTCGTTACGAAAGCTGTAGAACGGCTCCGAGTAACCGGCCGACGCGACGATGGCCGAACAGCCGGCGAGCTTGCCGGTCTCGGTGTCTTCGAGCACGAAGAAATAGCTTTCTTCACCGTTGAAACTGACCTCGGCCGCGAAGGACGCTTCGCTGGCGGCGATCTTGTCGCTCAGGCGTTCCACATCATCCGGCAAGGAGGTGACACCAATCGGGCTGTCCGCAGCCAGACGCTGTACCTCGCCCAGATCAGCCATTTGCGCGGGGCGCATCACCAGCATGGTGTCACTCCTTAACTCGAAAAACTCACAGAGGGAAAAATGCCGGACACAATCTTGAAACCAGTGAGGTCAAGTGTGGGAGCGGGCTTGCTCGCGAATGCAGTGGTTCAGTCACCGCAAATGTTGAATGACACACCGCTTTCGCGAGCAAGCCCGCTCCCACATTTGATCTTCACAGCTCCAACTAAAGGGGCCGGCATACAAAATTTTTGCTCGACGCCTGGTCACCAGGCGCCGAACGGTCCATCAGGCTTGCGTCAACGTCTTCACGGCACGCTCAAAACGATCCAGGCCTTCGTTGATATCGGCCTCTTCCACCACCAGGCTCGGGGCGAAACGCACCACGTCGGGGCCGGCTTGCAGGATCATCAGGTTTTCTTTTTCGGCCGCGTTGAACACGTCCTTGGCACGGCCTTTGAACGCATCGCTGAGCACGCAACCGATCAGCAGGCCCATGCCGCGTACTTCGGTGAAGATCCCGTATTGCTTGCCGATCTGCTCCAGGCGCGCCTTGAACAGCTCGTGCTTGGCATTCACGCCGGCCAGCACTTGCGGGGTGTTGATCACGTCGATCACCGCTTCGGCCACCGCGCACGCCAGCGGGTTGCCGCCGTAGGTGGTGCCGTGGGTGCCGACCACCAAGTGCTTGGCCAGGTCTTCGCGCGTGAGCATCGCCGCAATCGGGAAACCGCCGCCCAGGCTCTTGGCGCTGGTGAGGATGTCGGGCGTCACGCCGTAATGCTGGTAGGCAAACAGGTGGCCGCTGCGGCCCATGCCGGTTTGCACTTCGTCAAACACCAGCAGCGCGTTGTTGGCGTCGCACAGCTCGCGGGCACCTTGCAGGTAAGCCAGCTCGGCCGGCAATACACCGCCTTCACCCTGGATCGGCTCCAGCACCACGGCGCAGGTCTTGTCCGACACGGCGGCTTTAAGCGCATCCAGGTCGTTGTAAGGCACGTGGGTGATACCGGTGATTTTCGGCCCGAAACCGTCGGAGTACTTCGACTGGCCACCAACGTTGACGGTGAACAGGGTACGGCCGTGGAAGCTGTTCAGCGCGGCGATAATCTCGTACTTCTCGGTGCCGAAACGGTCGAACGCAACGCGACGGGCCAGCTTGAACGCGGCCTCGTTGGCTTCGGCGCCGGAGTTGCAGAAGAACACGCGCTCGGCAAAGGTGGCGTCGATCAGCTTATGCGCCAGGCGCAGGGCCGGCTCATTGGTGAATACGTTGGAGACATGCCACAGCTTGTTGGCTTGTTCGGTCAGTGCACCGACCAATGCCGGGTGGGCGTGGCCCAATACGTTAACCGCGATGCCGCCGGCAAAGTCGATCAGCTCGCGACCCGCCTGGTCCCATACGCGCGAACCTGCGCCACGCACAGGGATGAAGGCGGCAGGTGCGTAGTTGGGAACCATGACCTGGTCGAAATCGGCACGTTGCACCGGGGCTTGCTCAACGGACATCGGAGTCTCCTGAAGAGGAACGCCTGCCTGGAACTGGCAGACGATGCAGGGATTGTAAGGACAGTTTTCAGCGCCACCTTGTCGCCAAGCGACAACTTCTTATAGCGCCAACCCCGGTTTTACGCGGGTTTACGGCAATGCGACATATTGCGTCGCAATGGCGCAGTGTAAACCAGCGGCGAATGTTTCGGCACAACGCTCCGGTATCCGATCAGCCCATGCCCCTTGCGATATTCCAATAGCGCCACGCCCGCGCCGTCTGCCGATTTACTTGAGCACTTTAACCACGCACAAGGATTGGCAACATGCCTGACTCTGTACAACAAACGCCGCACACCCCCCTTTCGGTTCAGCCCGACCAGCATTACGCGCTGCTCAAAAGTGCCATCCCGCGCTGGCTCGGCGAAACCTCCCCGCGCCGCCGCCAGGCGCTGGGCCAAAGTGTTGCGCGCCTGCCTCAAGCAGTGCGCGACACGGCCGCACACAGCCAAGGCGAACTTAAACGCCTGGCCACCGCCCACTGGGACGCGCAAAACACCGTCGAAAACGCCCTTGCCCACGTGCAGGATGCCCAGCATTTTGGTGAACCCATCCTCAGGCTCGCGTTGAAAACACAGTTCGGTCTGGACCTGGATGTCAGCAATACCTTCCTGCGCCTGTACATCCCCCAGACGATTCCCGGTTTCCCCCTCCGCACGGGCGCCGCGCGCACCTGGACGGTCTCACTGCTGGAGGCCGCCCTGCACAACTTCGAACACCAGGAAACCGAGGCCGACGCCTATGAAAGCGCGTCGACCTTCATCACCCGCCCGGACGCCAGAGGCCACTTCGACACCTTGCCAGCCATCAAAGCCGTGGTGTCCATCCGCGCCTTTACCCAGCTGTGCCGCGATCTGGACATCGGCGCGCTGTATGCCGCCTACCTGCAAGAACAACTGGCCATGACCGAGCCGGTCGCACACGCCGTCTTGCAGCTAAAAGTGGAACGCAGCCAGAAAGCCGAGTTGCAGGCTGCCTTGCAATGGGCGTTGATCAGCGGCGACCTGCAACTGGATTATTTCCGACTGATTCAGGGCCTGCTCGACGGCCTGGACGGCATGCGCCTCGACGGCCAGGCGTTGCGCTACCACGACCTGAGCCTGATGGGCGCGGACTTGCCCGGCATCATTGTGTTCGGCCCCGACCTTGAATTCTCAAGAGGTGCAGCACGCCTGGTGGCTTATGTGCCGGGTGACCCCGAGCACCCGATCAAGGAATACCCCTCGTCCCAGGCCATGCAAAAAGAACTGGTGAGCCAACTGCGCGATGAGCCTTACCAGCGGTTCTTCAGCCGCTTTGTGCCCCACGCCCAACGCGGCCACTTCTTCGCCAACCTGAGCCAATTGCTCGGCCAGATCACCTGGCACCCTTACGTTCAGGGCAGCAGCGCGCCGATCTGGCGTCAAACCCCTACCGACAACCCGCGCGTACGCTTTGTCGCCACCCCGGGCGGTCACGACCTGTGGCGCCACCAGTACCAACGCAGGCTCAATCAAATCCTTAACGACGGCCGCACCCGCGCCGTCGCCACCGCGACCGTCGACCGCAACGCGCGCTGGGCGCTGTGGGATTCACTGGTGAATGTTGCGTCGTCAATCCTGGAAGCCGTCACGTTGATCGTCGCGCCCTTCGTGCCGTTTGCCGGCGAGTTGATGCTGGGCTATATGGCCTATCAACTGCTCGATGAGGTATTCGAAGGCATCATCGACTGGAGCGAAGGTTTGGGCATCGAGGCCGTCGGGCACCTGGTGAGCGTGGTCGAAACCCTGGTGCAACTGGGCGCCTTTGCCGCCGGCAGCACGATTGCCATCGCCGAGTTTCGCAAGGCCCTGCCCCAACCGATCATCGACTTTATCGACCGCTTCAAACCGGTAGAACTGCCCAATGGCCAGACCCGCTATTGGAAACCCGATCTGACTGCGTACGAACAGCCGATCAGCGTGCCGCCCGGCACCTATCGCGATACCGCAGGCGTGTTCGCGTACCAGCGCAAAAACCTGTTGAGGCACGACGCCAAGGTCTTCGCGGTAGAAAAAGGCCAGGCCGCCGACACCTTGCACATCCAGCACCCGTCTCGCCCCGACGCCTATCGCCCGAGCGTGCGGCACAACGGCCAGGGCGCCTGGCACACAGAACTTGAGCGGCCCCTGCAGTGGGACCAGAAAACACTGCTACGCCGCCTCGGTCACAGCGTGGAAGGCATCAGCGAAGCCGACCAGGCGCTGGCGCTGAACATCAGCGGCACCGACGAAAACGCCTTGCGCAAAATGCACGTCAATAACGAAGCACCGCCGGCCCTGCTGCTGGACACCCTGGACCGCTTGCGGGTCGACCGCGACATTCAAACCCTGATCGACCGGCTCAACAGCGATGCCCCCCAGGCCTACGGCAAAGTGGACCCTCAAACCAACCTGCAACTGCTGACCGGCCACGGCTATTGGCCCGAAACCCGCTGCCTGCAATTTATCGATGCCCAAGGGAACGTCGCCTGGGCGTTTGGCGACGACCAACTGCCCGCCCTCCAGATACCCGAGAGCCACTTGAACAACGGCGGCCTGCTCAAGGCGATACTCACCCTGCTGCCGCCCAACGATGCCGCCGAAGCGTTTGGCGCGGCGGTCGGCGATTCGCGCCTGAGCCTGGACATGCGCGCCGCCCACCTGCGTAAAAAGCTCGCGGCGATTGCCGAAGAAAAGCGCGCGTCCCTGTTTCAATCACACTATGCAACCTACCAAGCCACCCGCAACCCACGGGCACAGCGCCTGATGGACGCCGCCCCCGGCCTGCCTGCGCGCATCGCGGAAAAACTGCTGGAGCGCGCCACGGCCAAAGAACTGGCAGAGTTGGACGCGCAGCGCACGCCCCAGCGCCTGAGCCTGCTGGCACGCAGTGCCTTCGAAGAGGTGCGCCTGAGTCGCGCCTATGAAGGCCTGCATTTTGGCGACCAAAGCCTGGACACACAGCGCCTGGCCCTGCACTCACTGCCCGCAATGCCGGGCTGGCCGGCGCAGGTGCGCCTGGTCATCAGGGACTACGCGGCCAACGGCACCTTGCGTGACCAGATCGGTGCCGACGATGCGCCCATCGTGCGCACGCTGGTGCGCAGCGAAACCGGCGAATACACCGCCCACGACGAAGACGGCGCACTCGGCGCGCCCACTGACTTTTACTCGGCCATCCTCAACGCCTTGCCCGAAACCCAACGCCAAGCCATTCATTCAAGCATCGATCAAGGCCCCCGCCTGCGCCAGTACCTGGCGCGGCATGCCCTCGAACGTAAGCGTCTGCGCGAACTGCTCAGCGCGGACCCTATTCGCAAACCGACGTATGACCCTCAAGTCATGAAGCTGCTCGGCGGCATGGACGGCTACAGGGCCCAGGCTGACTACGGTGACGGGCCGCCGCCGCTGCTTGCCCAGGTACGCGAACTGTTCCCCGCGATCGACGATGACCTGGCTCAAACCCTGCTCGCCCACCTGCAAACCCTGCCGTCAGGTGCCAGCAATCAGCTCGCTTACCTGCGTGAGCAACGCCAACTGTTGCGCCAGAACCTGCAAGCCTGGCAGGCCGCGATCCCGCGCGTCGACCCCGAAACCGGGCTTGAAATGAGCGCCGAGCGCCGCTATGACGAGGTGCAGACCCGCAGGATGATGGCCGAGCAACTGGAGGCGTGCTGGCGCCGGGAAACCGAGCGGGACGAGTACTTCAGCACTCCCGAACTCAACGGCTATACCCTGAGGCTCTACGGCCCGGGGCCTACAGACTTGCCGGAGCTGGGCATGGCTTTCAACCATGTCTCACTGCTGTCGCTGGTGGGTGACGGCCCCATGCTCGGCATCGACACTTTTCTTGAGCGGTTCCCCAACCTGCGTCACCTGGAAATCAGGTCGATCCCGCTGGGAGACTTGCCGCCACAGCTCAGTTCCATGCCGACGCTCAACAGCCTGATACTGAGCGACTGCAACATTACCCTGACCCAGCAAAGCCTTGACCGATTAAACGGCATGCATGGCTTGCACGCGCTCGACCTGCACAACAATGCCCTGGGGCTGGTGCCCGATGTGCAAGCGATGCCCGACCTGACCCTGCTGGACCTGTCGACCACCGGCATCGACCGCGTGCCGAACGGCGTGGTGGATCGCCCGCGGTTGGAATTAGCCATGCTCAGTGACAATAAAATCACCCAACTTCCCCCAGAACTGTTCAGCGTCACCCCGGACACCGCGAGGAAGTTCGACCTCTCCGACAACCCACTTGAGCCAACGGCACTTGAACGCGTCAAAACCTATTGCCAGGCCCACGGCGAATTTTTCTCTGCCCAGGCCCCTCGCGAGGAACGGGCCAGGCTCATGAACCTTTACCCGACCTTTCTGGAGGCCGAAGCGGACCGCTTTATCTTCCGCCTGCCCGGCAACATGGACGCCGTCGCCCCTACCTTGACGCGCCTTGAGGCCGAATATGCGCAGCTGGGCACCGACCTTCAGCAGTGGGCCTTGAATGTACCCGATCACCACCCTGTCCTCGGCATCCTGCTCGATGAGCAGACCATCGCCGAGGAACAACTTGCGCGCCAGCGCTTCAAGGCCTTGCTGGAAGATGCCTGGCGTCGCGAAAGCGAAGAGGATGAAGAAAGCCTGGGCGATCATTTCACCCACTCCGTCATCCTTGAAACATCGACCATGGGCCCGCTGCCGGAGCTGAGCGCAACGTTCGATCATGTCTCCAACCTCGAAATCAAGGGCGGCGGCGTCACCAACGGCATCGATGGCATGCTCCGATGCTTTACCCAACTGGAAACACTGACACTCAGCCAATGCACATTAGGCAGGTTGCCGGACACCCTCGCGCGCCTGCCGAAGCTCTCGACCCTGAGCCTGGAGCAATGCGCAATCACCCTGACCCAGGCGGACATTAACCTGCTGGCTGACATGACCCAACTTGAGTACCTGAGCCTGACCAATAACCCGCTGAACCTGGCACCCGACATCAGCAACCTGTCGCAATTGGCCGCGCTTCATTTGAGCAACACCGGAATCAGCGAAGTACCCCGCGGCCTCTTCAGGCTGCCGGACCTGGAAACGGTGGACCTGAGCAATAACCTGATCAGCGAAATCCCGGCTGATTTGCTGGAGTCGACGACGGTCTATGGCCAGGATTGCGATTTCAGCCAGAACCCGTTGTCGCCCGACAGCCTGGGCTATCTGAGGCAACACTACCTGCGTACCGGCATTGACTTTCAGGTGGCCGCCGCCACTGTGGACGAGCACGGCGTGCCGCTGGTGGTGGTAGGCCCAACGCCGATGGAGGAGTAATCAGCCGCGCTCGGAAGGCACCGACGACAACTCGAACGGGCTGCTGCTGCGCCGCTGGTTGCGATCTTCACGCGGCGTGGCGCCGAAGAAGTTGCGGTAGGCGCTGGAGAAATGCGGCCCCGAGGAGAAGCCACACGACAGGCCGATCTGGATGATCGACTTGCTGGTTTGCATGAGCATCTGGCGCGCCTTGTTCAGGCGCAGCTCCAGGTAGTACTGGCTGGGAACGCGGTTGAGGTATTGTTTGAAGATGCGCTCCAGTTGTCGTCGCGAGACGCACACATGCTGGGCGATTTCGTCGGTGGTCAGTGGCTCTTCGATGTTGGCTTCCATCAGCAACACGGCCTGGGTCAGCTTTGGATGGCTGGAGCCCAGGCGGTTTTGCAGCGGGATGCGCTGGCGCTCACCGCCTTCGCGGATGCGCTCCACCACCAGTTCTTCGGAAACGGCACCGGCCAGTTCGGCGCCGTGGTCACGGGCCAATACCGCCAGCAGCAAGTCGAGTACCGACATGCCACCGCAGGCGGTCAGGCGATCACGGTCCCAGTCGAACAGATGGCTGGTGGCGATGACCTTGGGGAAACGCTCGGCGAAATCGTCCTGCCAGCGCCAGTGCACGGCGGCGCGGTAACCGTCGAGCAGGCCGAGTTGGGCCAGCGGGTACACACCGGCTGACAAGCCGCCGATCACACACCCGGCGCGTACCAACTGTTTGAGCGCAGTGCTCAGTTGGGACGCGATGACGGTCGGCGGCTCGTCGGCCAGCAGGAACAGTTTCTGGAAACCTTCGAGCTTGCCGGCCCACGGCTCACCCGGCAATTGCCAGGCGCCGTCGGTGGCAGGCTCGGCGAGCAGGAACGACAACTCGTAGACCACGTCCGGATGCACCCGCTGAGCAACGCGCAAGGCCTCCTCAGCCAGCGCAAGCGTCAGGGCTTTTGTGCTGGGCCAAATCAGGAAACCAATTTTATGGGCGGTCATGGAATGCTATCCGAAGCGAGTAACGGTAATGAAGACAAGGGCCAATGCTAGCCCGGAAACCAACACAAATCTCTAAAGCTGATGAAGATCCAAATGTGGGAGCGGGCTTGCTCGCGAATGCGGTGGGCCAGATACACAGTTGTGACTGACCCACCGCTTTCGCTAGCAAGCCCGCTCCCACATTAGATTGGGATCTATTTCAAGACTGCGAAGCATGCACTAAACCGGTGCACAAAAGCAGCCTTGATTACTTCAGGCTGCCCGACAGGAACTGCTGCAAACGCTCGGACTGCGGGTTCACCAGCACTTCACGCGGGTTGCCACGTTCTTCGACGATGCCTTTGTGCAAAAACACCAGCTGGTTCGACACTTCACGGGCAAAGCCCATTTCGTGGGTCACGACCACCATGGTGCGGCCTTCCTGGGCCAGGTCCTGCATCACCTTGAGTACTTCGCCGACCAGTTCCGGGTCGAGGGCCGAGGTCGGTTCGTCGAACAGCATCACCTCAGGCTCCATCGCCAGGGCGCGGGCAATTGCCACGCGCTGCTGCTCGCCACCGGACATGTGGCCTGGGAACGCATCCTTACGATGGCCCACGCCGACTTTGGCCAGGTAATGCTCGGCTTTTTCGCGCGCGTCTTTTTTCGACATGCCCAGCACGTGCACCGGCGCTTCCATCACGTTTTCAAGCGCGGTCATGTGCGACCACAGGTTGAAATGCTGGAACACCATGGACAAGCGCGAACGCATACGCTGCAGTTGTTTAGGGTCGGCGGCCTTCATGGCGCCGTCCTTGTTGGCCACCAGTTTCAGCTCTTCGTTATTGAGCAGAATCTTGCCGGCGTGGGGTTGCTCGAGCAGGTTGATGCAGCGCAAAAAGGTACTTTTGCCCGAACCACTGGAACCGATGATGCTGATCACATCACCGGCCGCGGCGGCCAGGGACACACCTTTGAGCACTTCATGACTGCCATAGCGTTTATGCAGGTCTTGGACTTCAAGTTTGTACATGCGGTCGGTTCTCACAAAAACAGGTGGTCAGTCGTTGAGCAAGCGCCCGTGACGCAGCGCTTCGCGCCCCGCCACCTTGGCCAGCCAGAAACCCGCTTGGGCATAACGTAGCCGTTCAACGGCAAACAACACCCCCGAGGTGCCCGCGCAGACAATGCTCACGCGATCAGTCAGAGGGTCAATCACTTCAAAAATCTCATCGCCCGCTTCAACCCTGTCACCGGCTTTACGCAGGTAACTGATCACACCGGCATGCGGCGCGAACAGCAACTCGGTGCCTTCGAAGGGCAAGCCTTCGCACGGTTCGTGCTGTGGCGCGGGCCATTCGCCTCTGATCAGGCCTTGCTCGGCGAGGAACGCGAGGATGCCTTCAGCGTGGAAGATCGCTTCGTCGCGGCCCGTGTCAGCCTGGCCGCCCAGCTCTAGCGTGGTCGCCAGACAGGCCAGTGGAATCTGCGCGTCCGGGAATGCCCGCGACAAACGCAACCACGGCAGCGAGCAGGCTTCATCGAACGAGCTACCGCCGGAATCTTCCGCCAGCAGGCCGACCTTCACATTCAAATGCGCCGACAACGAACGCCACTGTGGCCAATGCTGCGGCAGCGCGTACATGTGCAGCGCAGCTTCAGCATCGCAATGCAGGTCGAGGACGATATCGGCGGTGCAGGCGTGGCTGAGCAGTACCCGTTGCATACCTTGCAACTGGCTGCTCGGCTCGGGCAATGCATTGAGTGCATCGGTCATTGCCTGACGAATCATGCGCACATTGGCGTGCGGGTCATCGCCCAGCTTGCCCTTGAGCAGCTCGGTGACCGGCTCGCTCAACTCGACGAAATCACGGTTGAAGTTCTTGCCGCTGCCGACCTCGAAACGGCCTTGGTGGCTGCCTTGCAGCAACTGGCCCAGGCCCATCGGGTTGGCGACTGGCACCAGCTCGATCACGCCATTGAGCGCACCTTGCTGTTCCAGTTCGGTGAGGCGCTTTTTCAGCTCCCAGGCCGCGCGCATGCCGGGCAGTTCATCGGCGTGCAGGCTGGCCTGGATGTAGGCCTTGCGCTCGCCGCTGCCGAAACGAAACACGCTCAGCTGGCGCTCGCAGCCCAGGTGGCCCCAGGGCAACAGGTGATCGATACGTTCCATATCAGTGCTTCCGTGGAGCCAGGTAGCTCAGCCAGCGGCGCTCGGCCAACTTGAACAGGCGCACCAGGATAAAGGTCAGGCACAGGTAGAACACGCCGGCCGTGATATAGGCTTCGAACGGCAGGTAGAACTGGGCGTTTACCGTGCGCGCGGCGCCGGTGATGTCGATCAAGGTGACGATGGAGGCCAGGCTGGTGGTCTGCAGCATCATGATCACTTCGTTGCTGTACTGCGGCAGCGCCCGGCGCAGGGCCGACGGCAGCAGAATGCGGCGGTACAGCTTGTAGCGCGACATGCCCATGGCCTTGGCCGCTTCGATCTCGCCATTCGGCGTAGCCTTGAGGCTACCGGCAATGATCTCGGCGGTGTAGGCGCTGGTGTTGATCGCAAAGGCCAGGCACGCGCAGAACGTGGCGCTGGACAGCAGCGGCCACATGAAGCTCTCGCGTACGGCTTCAAATTGCGCCAAACCGTAGTAGATCAAAAACAGCTGCACCAGCATCGGCGTGCCGCGAATCACGTAGGTGTAGAGCCAGGCGGCGCCATTCACGATCGGCTGCTTGGACACACGCATCAAGCCCAAAGGCAAGGCGGCGAGCAAGCCGAAGAACAGCGAGATGGCCAACAGTTTCAGGGTGGTAACCAGGCCGCCGAGGTACAGCGGCATGGCGTCCCAGATGACGTTGTAGTCGAAGATCATAGATCAGCCGCCCTTACGCCTACCGAGTAGCGCTTCTCAAGATAGCGCAGGGCCAGCAACGACACGCTGGTGATCACCAGGTACATCGCCGCCACTGCGAGGAAGAAGGTAAAAGGCTCACGGGTGGCATCTGCCGCCTGCTTGGCCTTGAACATCATGTCTTGCAGGCCTACCACCGAAATCAGCGCGGTGGCCTTGGTCAATACCAGCCAGTTGTTGGTGAAACCAGGGATCGCCAGCCGAATCATCTGCGGCACCATCACCCGGAAAAACACCTGAAAACTGCTCATGCCATACGCAAGGCCGGCCTCGGCCTGGCCCTTGGGAATGGCCATGAAGGCGCCACGGAAGGTTTCCGAGAGGTAGGCGCCAAAGATGAAACCCAGGGTGCCGATACCGGCGGCCAAGGGGTTCAAGTCGATATAGTCGTCATAGCCGAGCATCGGCGCGACGCGGTTGAGCAAGTCCTGACCGCCGTAAAAAATCAGCAGGATCAGCACCAGGTCGGGGATCCCGCGGATCACCGTGGAGTACAAGTCACCCAGCCAGGCCAACCAGCGCACCGGCGACAGGCGTAACGCGACCCCGATCAGACCCAGAACAATGGCCAAGGCCATGGACGACAAGGCGAGCTGAAGCGTCAACCATGCGCCATCGAGGATGACGGCCCCGTAGCCTTTCAACATGATTCAGGTCCTCGAAAAGGGGGATGAAAAAATGGCGCAAACCGCAGGAATTCTGTTGCTTGCGCCATTCTGGACAGACAGCTAGGACGAGTTACTTAGGGTCAGCGCCGTAAATATCGAAGTCGAAGTATTTGTCCTGGATTTTCTTGTATTCGCCGTTGGCACGGATCGCTGCGATGGCCGCGTTGATCTTGTCCAGCTCGGCCTTGTCGCCTTTACGTACAGCGATGCCAATGCCGTCGCCGAAGTACTTGGCGTCGGTGAACTGTGGGCCCACGAACGCGTAGCCTTTACCGGCCGGGGTTTTCAGGAAGCCGTCTTGCAGCAGGGTGGCGTCAGCCACGGTGCCGTCGAGGCGACCGGCTTCCACGTCCAGGTAGATTTCGTTCTGCGAGCTGTAAGGCACAACCGTGGCGCCTTTAGGGGCCAGGACTTCCTTGGCGAAGCGATCGTGGATCGAACCGCGTTGCACGCCGATTTTCTTGCCTTTCAATTCATCCAGGCTGTCGCTGACCTTGGTGCCTTCCTTCATCACCAGCTGCGCTGGGCTCAGGTAGTAGCGGTTGGTGAAGTCCACGGACTTCTTGCGGTCTTCAGTGATGGACATGGACGACAGGATGGCGTCGATCTTGCGCACTTTGAGCGCAGGGATCAGGCCGTCGAATTCTTGCTCAACCCATACGCACTTGACCTTCATCTCGGCGCACAGGGCGTTGCCGATGTCGTAGTCAAAACCGACGATGCTGCCATCCGGCGCCTTCGAGGCAAACGGAGGGTAAGCCGCTTCGATACCAATCTTCAGGGGCTTTTCATCAGCGAAGGCCTGCATCGACAGCACGGACAGCGCCAGGGCGCCCAACAGCACAAGTTTCTTCATCTTGGGACTCCATCGGTATAGGGCAAAAAGCAGAATGAGCCGTGGCCCACGATGCGACTTAAGTGAAACCGAATAGCGGTGCTGCGTCCTACCCCGAATTGATACTGGAGACGACGAGCGAGTGATCGGCATTCTAACGACAGGCCGGAAGCCGATATTTCCTCAATGCGACAACAATTTACAGAAGCACTGAGAAAGCGGTTCCAGCACATTGACAGCCTCTGTTTTTTATGCAGAGACAAAAGATATTAAACCTGTTGATGCTGCAAATTGCGGGCCTATTATTCGCAAACCCTTCTAGCACGGCAAGTCTGGCGTTTAATCTTATTTCTGAGGGTGTCTAAAACGGGGGTTTTCGGGGCATAGGTGTAGCACATTGCCTCAGGATTGGGCGCGGGGTTACACATTTGCTGGTCTCGGTAACATTCAGAAACGTCCTACGCACGAAGTCGATATTTATTGGCCTACGCATAGATCGTTCCCAGGCTCTGCGTGGGAATACATCCTGTGACGCTCTGCGTCACGCCCCAAGAGCAGACGCGGAGCGTCCAGGGCGGCATTCCCACGCGGAGCGTGGGCACGATCATTGTGGTATGCATGCCAAAGGTGGGAGCTGGCTTGCCTGCGATAGCGGTCTGTCAGCCAACCCACCTGTGCCTGACACACCCTCATCGCAGGCAAGCCAGCTCCCACAGTGATCCGGTTTCGCCAGCGATATTTATTGGCCTACGCATAGATCGTTCCCACGCTCTGCGTGGGAATACATCCTGTGACGCTCTGCGTCACGCCCCAAGAGCAGACGCGGAGCGTCCAGGGCGGCATTCCCACGCGGAGCGTGGGAACGATCATTGTGGTATGCATGCCAAAGGTGGGAACTGGCTTGCCTGCGATAGCGGTCTGTCAGCCAACCCACCTGTGCCTGGCATACCCTCATCGCAGGCAACCCAGCTCCCACAGTGATTCGGTTTCGCCAGCGATATTTATTGACCTACGTATAGATCGTTCCCACGTTCTGCGTGGGAATACATCCTGTGACGCTCTGCGTCACGCCTCAAGAGCAGACGCAGAGTGTCCAGGGCGGCATTCCCAAGCGGAGCGTGGGAACGATCATTGTGGTATGCACGCCAAAGGTGGGAGCTGGCTTGCCTGCGATAGCGGTCTGTCAGCCAACCCACCTGTGCCTGACACACCCTCATCGCAGGCAAGCCAGCTCCCACAGTGATTCGGTTTCGCCAATGATATTTATTGGCCTACGTATAGATCGTTCCCACGCTCTGCGTGGGAATACATCCTGTGACGCTCTGCGTCACGCCTCAAGAGCAGACGCGGAGCGTCCAGGGCGGCATTCCCACGCGGAGCGTGGGAACGATCATTGTGGTATGCATGCCAAGGGTGGGAGCTGGCTTGCCTGCGATAGCGGTCTGTCAGCCAATACAATCCAAATGTGGGAGCGGGCTTGCTCGCGAAGGCGGTGTATCAGTTAGCAGATGTGTAGCTGACCCACCGCATTCGCGAGCAAGCCCGCTCCCACAGGGGATTTGCATCGGTTTCGAATTCCCAAAAAAAAGCCCCACCCAGCTCACGCCAAATGGGGCTCTGCACCACCTAGCCCGCCTTACGCGACGTTCATGGTCTTGTGCGTTTCAATCAAATGCGCCACCACACCTGGGTCTGCCAGCGTGGAGATATCCCCCAACCCGTCATACTCAGCCGTGGCAATCTTGCGCAGAATCCGGCGCATGATTTTCCCCGAGCGCGTCTTCGGCAAGCCCGGCGCCCACTGGATCACATCCGGTGAGGCAATCGGCCCGATCTCTTTGCGCACCCAGTTTTTCAACTCCAGGCGCAGCGCTTCGTTTGGCTCCTCGCCGTTTTTCAGCGTGACATACACATAGATGCCCTGCCCTTTGATGTCGTGCGGCACACCCACCACCGCCGCTTCGGCGACTTTCGGGTGAGCAACCATGGCGCTTTCAATCTCGGCCGTACCCATGCGGTGGCCGGACACGTTCAACACGTCATCCACGCGGCCGGTGATCCAGTAGTAGCCGTCCTCGTCACGACGCGCACCGTCACCGGTGAAGTACATGCCACGGAACGTCTTGAAATAGGTGTCGACGAAACGGTCATGGTCGCCATACAGCGTGCGCGCCTGGCCTGGCCACGAATCCAGAATCACCAGGTTGCCTTCGGCCGCGCCTTCGATCAGGTTGCCCAGGTTATCCACCAACGCCGGCACCACGCCAAAGAACGGGCGTGCCGCGGAACCCGGCTTGAGCGCGTGGGCGCCCGGCAGCGGGCTCATCATGTTGCCGCCGGTTTCGGTCTGCCACCAAGTGTCGACGATCGGGCAACGGGATTGGCCGACGTTCTTGTAGTACCAGTCCCAGGCTTCCGGGTTGATCGGCTCGCCCACCGAACCGAGCAGGCGCAGGCTGCTGCCATCAGCGCCTTCCACGGCAGCGGTACCAGAGGCCATCATCGCGCGGATCGCGGTCGGCGCGGTGTAGAGGATATTGACCTTGTGCTTGTCGACAATCTTCGCCACCCGCGTGATATCCGGGTAGTTCGGCACGCCTTCGAACAGCAGCGTGGTCGCGCCGTTCGCCAGCGGGCCGTAAACAATATAAGTGTGACCGGTGACCCAGCCGACGTCGGCGGTGCACCAGTAGATTTCGCCCGGGCGGTAGTCGAACACGCGCTCGTGGGTCAGGGCCGCATACAGCAAGTAGCCGCCGGTGGTGTGCTGCACGCCTTTGGGTTTGCCGGTGGAACCCGAGGTATAGAGGATGAACAGCGCTTCTTCGGCGCCCATCTCTTTCGGCGCACACACGGTGCCCGCCACTTTCATCAAGTCTTCGTACCAGATGTCGCGATGCTGGTTCCACTTGATGTTGCCATTGGTGCGCTTGCACACGATGACTTTCTGGATGCTGCTGGTTTCCGGGTTGGTCAGCGCGTCGTCGACGTTGGCCTTCAGCGGAATTTTCTTACCGGCGCGGATGCCTTCGTCGGCAGTGATCACCACCTTCGACTTACAGTCGATGATGCGACCGGCCAGGGCTTCCGGCGAAAAGCCGCCAAACACCACGGAGTGAATCGCACCGATGCGGGTACAGGCCAACATGGCGACCACGGCTTCGGGGATCATCGGCATATAGATAGTCACCACGTCGCCGCGGTGCACATCCTGGCCGCGCAAGGCGTTGGCGAACTTGCAGACTTCTTCATGCAGCTCGCGGTAGGTGATGGTGCGGCTTTCGGAAGGGTCATCGCCTTCCCAGATGATCGCCGCCTGATCGCCACGCTCAGCGAGGTGACGGTCGAGGCAGTTGTAGGAAACATTCAGGGTGCCATCAGCGAACCATTTGATGTCGACATGGTGGTCGTCGAAAGAGGTCTGCTTCACCGCGGTGAAAGGCTTGACCCAGTCAAGGCGCTTGGCTTGCTCGCGCCAGAAGCCATCGGGGTTGACCACCGACTGCTGGTACATGGCCTTGTAGGTCGCCTCGTCGGTCAGCGTGTTGGCTGCTACTTCGGGGCGAACGGGGTACAGGGAAGCCGCACTCATCTTTCTTACCTCGGTGACAATAGTTGTTTTTGTATGCCCTGTTGTAGCCGGGGCGCCCCCATAGAACCATTCGACGATGGTAGTAACAAGCCCCTACAAATTGCCCTGCCATGCCGATTTACGGCTCTGGCCCGCGACCTGCGCGGCTTTCACGCCGGATGAAAAAACCTTTACCACGGGATTGTTACAAAAACCGCCAATAGTGTTTATCAAAAGCACGGGTATATGAATATAACGCGTGCGCCTAAAATCAACGCCGTCAACAAGACACTGTGATTAACAACGTAACAGCCCCCACGAAGGCAACGTTAATCCGAACTTCCCAACTCTTAAGTTACACACGTGGCCTCACAAGGGCCCCGTGACCCCTTTCGCCCTGAAGAAGGTAAGTAAACAAATGAAAGCTCTCGTAGTTATGGCCCTCAGCAGCTTGTGCGCCACCGCCGCCCTGGCCGACGAGGCCCCGACCGAGCTGGCCGGCCAGAACGCCCCGATCGTTGAAGATTACACCTACAGCACACACTTGGATGTGGCCAAAGTATTATCCATGAGCACTGTTCCGGAAGTCTGCCAGGTTGTACCGGTACAAATGGAATATGAAGACTCACAAGGTCAACGTCATATTCTTAATTACCAAGTAATGGGTAATGGTTGTTCTAACGGGTAATAATTATTGAATCAGGTTTAAACCCGGATCTTGGTCGCCGCAAGAAATCGTTCTTGCGGCCAAGAACCTCTCTGTAACCCACCACGCAATAAAGGTGGGAGCTGGCTTGCCTGCGATGGCGATTTCAGCCTTTTTACACCGCCCAAAACCCGCCACCGCCCCGCCTCCCCCAGCCCGCCAAAAACTATCCCACCGCCCGTCAAAAAATTCCTGCCCCGGCAAAGCCTTGCAAACACGCGCCTTGGCCGAAAACCAAGCCATTTTGGCGCTCAATCGTGACCATCCGCCGCAACACAAAGTCGAATTTTTCCCTATAATGCGCGGGTAAATCGGGCCTGCAATATCCCTTTACACTGGGATGAAGAGCCAGACCTGAGGCCTCCCGCTGGAGCATGCACCAGTCGCTCCGCCCCTCAGCCTCACGCAGAGCACCCGTTACCCAATTCCGTTTAATGCCTGCGCGAGCTGTTGCAACAAACGATTTCTTAAGATCCACCGCGGCCTCAGGGCCGTGTGAACACCCAACCATCCGGTTTCACACGGGCACCTTTGAGCCCTCACGCAGGAGACGACACGTCATGCTGAGCTGGGACGAATTCGACAAAGAAGAAGAAGGCGAAGTAGCCGCTAAAGGCGCCAACGCCGGCCACGCCACCGAAGCCAACATGGACCGCCTCGACGGTGCCGGCGCCGCCGCCGCCATCGAAGCCCGCGCCGTCACCGCCAGTGACTCCGCCGCCATCGTGCGCGCCAAGGCCGCCCTCGACAAACTCGACGTCGCCGAAGGCCTCGCCGAACTCGAAGGCTCCGCCGCCCGCGTCGCCGTTGACGAAAAACGCATGATCAACTGCCGCGCCGACCTCAACCAACTCGTGCCTTTCAAGTACGACTGGGCCTGGCAGAAATACCTCGACGGGTGCGCCAACCACTGGATGCCGCAAGAGGTCAACATGACCGCCGACATCGCCCTGTGGAAAAACCCCGAAGGCCTGACCGACGACGAACGCCGCATCGTCATGCGCAACCTCGGCTTCTTCTCCACCGCCGACTCCCTGGTTGCCAACAACCTGGTGCTGGCCGTGTACCGCCTGATCACCAACCCGGAGTGCCGCCAGTACATCCTGCGCCAGGCCTTCGAAGAAGCGATCCACACCCACGCCTACCAGTACTGCATCGAATCGCTGGCCATGGATGAAGGCGAAATCTTCAACATGTACCACGAGATTCCATCGGTCGCCAAAAAAGCCGCCTGGGGCCTGAAGTACACCCGTTCGATCTCCGATCCGAAGTTCGAAACCGGCACCGTTGAGACCGACAAAGAACTGCTGCGCAACCTGGTCGCCTACTACTGCGTGCTGGAAGGCATCTTCTTCTATTGCGGCTTCACCCAGATCCTGTCGATGGGCCGCCGCAATAAAATGACCGGCGTGGCTGAGCAGTTCCAGTACATCCTGCGGGATGAATCGATGCACCTGAACTTCGGTATCGATGTGATCAACCAGATCAAAATCGAAAACCCGCATTTGTGGGATGCCGAGATGAAGGAAGAAGCGACCCAGATGATTCTGCAAGGGACTCAGCTGGAGATCGAGTACGCACGTGACACCATGCCTCGCGGCGTGTTGGGCATGAATGCGGCGATGATGGAGGACTATCTGAAGTTCATCGCTAACCGTCGTTTGTCGCAGATTGGGTTGAAGGAAGAGTATCCAGGGACGACGAATCCGTTCCCGTGGATGAGCGAGATTATGGATTTGAAGAAAGAGAAAAACTTCTTCGAAACCCGCGTGATCGAGTATCAAACCGGCGGCGCGCTGAGCTGGGATTGATTCCTAAGCCAAGCAACATTAAGAAGCCCTGACATGTTCAGGGCTTTTTTATGCCTCCTTTGATCTGCATAGGAGCCGTCTTACACCAAAATCATCCATAGAAAGGTTGATACGAATTTCGATGCTAAATAGTCTCGTCTACCGGTGCCTAAGAAACGCCCAACGTAGCTGCTAGCCTCAATCACACAGTCAAGAAACCGCATGGCCAATCATGCGGAATGAATGCTGTATCGAGGCCAAGCAAGTTGGAGTTTCTTAAAATCCGCTCTCTACGTTGGGTTTCCACCCTTCTGTAAATCACGTAGAGGTCATAGGAAGTGTCTAGCCAATATCTACTCAACTTGCCTAACGCTGAAGGTATGCTCACATCCGAGCTTTCAATTGCCTTAGTTTTTACTCGTCATAATCTTCAATTACACGCCCTCCTTCTAGAAAACCAAGCGTGGTTCTGTGCGCGTGACCTTGGACGTTTGATGGGGTGGTGCTTAGATGAGCGCACGACTCGCAAGCTCGATGAAGACCAACGAAAAACTCTAAAACTGCTGTTCCACGGTCAGCCCGAAGAAATGCTGATGATCAGCGAATCCGGTGCTTACGCGCTGCTGGTCTATCACTACACCCCTGGGAATCGCCTTCTGCGTAGTTGGCTCACTCATGAAGTAGTTCCAACGTTGAGGGACGAGCGTCAGCCACCAACGGTGGAACGACCGTTGTTGAGCATGTTGGATTGGCCGGAGATGTCGTTGAACCTGCTGCATTGGCAAGATGAAGGCTGGATAAGACTTCGGGATATGCCGTATTTACTGGTTAATCGGACCTATCGGAGGGAGTCAGCAAAGACTCCGTGGTGGCGAAAGCTCACCCAACCTTTCCGAATGAAGCAGCGAATGCACTGACGCAAACGAACGGCAAGTCCCACCGATTCGTAGGAAATTTCGTAGACGTCATAATGGCTACTCAGTATCGTCCGAGGGTTTTCTACCCTCGGCGGCTGTATGGATATTGCGAAAGACAAAACGGACTGGAACGATGCAGAGTTGGCAGCGGCGGTCGAAGCGTATTTGAAGATGTTGGCCTGGGAAAAGAGCGGCCAGCCTTTCAATAAAGCCCTCGAAAACCGCCTTCTGCGTGAGGGCGCGGTGGCGGGTCGTGCGAAAGGGTCTATTGAATTTCGCATGCAAAATATCTCCACCGTGCTCGTCAGTATGGGCTGGGACCGTATTGAAGGTTATAAGCCAGCAAGGAACGTAGGCGCAGGCGTTGAGCAACGCATCCGCCAAGCACTTGCCGCGCAGGGTGTATTCGAATCCGAAGACGCTGCCCAAACGGCAGATGAGCAGACGCTTATCCGTCGCGCATCCAAACTGCAGCAGCAACCTTTCCAAAGGCAACCGGACGGCATAGCCCAGCCGCAGAAGGTATCGAGCGTCAGCAGCGCCTTTGTCCGCGACCCAAAGGTACGCGCGTGGGTACTAAAAGAAGCCAAGGGCATTTGCGAAGGCTGCGGTTCAAATGCGCCTTTCGAGGTCGATGGTTTGCCATTTCTTGAAGTACATCACGTCAAGCACCTCGCCCAGAAGGGTTCGGATCGCACGACCAATGCTGTAGCCTTGTGCCCCAATTGCCATCAGCGTTGTCACCGGTCGAGTGACCGGGATGCTTTCACCGAGTCGCTTTACGCCAAGATCGGAAGATTGGCACGGGAGTAAACTCCTGCTGTCACACCTGATGAACGCTCAAAAAATACCAGATAGGACCGAGGCCAACCCGTGAACCCAGACATGCTCGAAGCCGGCCCCGCTGACGCCAAAGTACTTTCCGTCTTTGACTTCGACGGCACCCTGACCCATCACGACAGTTTCGTGCCCTTCCTCAAGTTTGCCTTTGGCCCCGGTGAGTTTTATGGCCGGATGGTCAAGCTGGCGGTGCCTGGGCTGCGCTTTTTGCTGCGGCAGATCAGCCGGGATGAGTTGAAGGCGCAGTTGATCCGCACCTTTATGACGGGGGTGGAGAAGGCGTGGGTGCAGCAGAAGGCCGAGGAGTATTGCCAGAAGAATTGGGCGCGGTTGATGCGCCCGGCAGGGGTTCTTTCGGTAGAGCAGGAGTTGGGCTCGGGGGCGGTGGTGACGCTGTGTTCGGCGTCGCCGGCGTTGGTGTTGCAGCCGTTTGCGAATCGGTTGGGGATCAAGTTGATTGGTACTGAGCTTGAAGTGGTCGACGGGGTGTTGACGGGCAAGCTCACGGGGAATAATTGCCGCTGTGAGAATAAGGTGCTGCGGCTTGAGGCGGTGTATGGGGATTTGGGCGAGTATCGGCTGCGGGCCTGGGGCGATACGCGTGGGGATCGGGAGTTGTTGGCGGCGGCGCAGGATGCGCATTTTCGGCATTTTCATTCGAAGAAGAAGCAGGGCAAGTTGCAGCGGTGATGCGGGTGGGTGGGGTCGGCGGGTGGGCCGAGGCGATCCCATCGCTGCCTCGCTGGGGCTCGAGAGCTCCCACATTTGATCGGTGCCAGATAGATAGCGCACTAGCATGGAGTGCTGGGGGTCTAGTCTTCAAAGGACTCTCGGTCCTGCTGTTTCGGCTGGGTTCTTTCAGGCATGAAGTCGCTGGAGACGAATTCAGGGTCTAGGAAGAAGCTGTCCCAGGTATTTTCTGCTGGAGCAATGATTTGCTCATTGCCCATCGCGCGCACCGTTATATCTGCTGCCCCTGCCGGGAGATGCAAATCTGCTGGGGTGCAGACTGTTTGTTCTCGGTTGCCTGAGTTAATTTTTGTTTGATGCATAGGCGTACTCCTCCTGGTTGGTTAAAGACAATACAAGTCAGATGGCTTGCCGCCTATGCAGAAAATGTATCGATACAAATAGCGAGTTCGGCGGGTGGACCGAGTCGATCCCATCGCAGCCTCGCTGGGGCTCGACAGCTCCCACATTTGAGCTGCGTGAGCTTGTTGATCGACGTTCGGAGGGGTTTATGTCGCGGCTTTGAGGTCTACGCCCAGGGCTGTTGCGAAGGCTTTTACCATTGGGCTTCTTGGCGCGTTGTGGCGCAGGATCAGGTTGAACGCGGTGCTCAGGTGAACCTGTTCCGGGCACAGTGCGCGCAGGCGCCCTTCCCTTACCAGGGGCGCGGCGTAATGTTCCGGCAGGAAGCCCAGGAAGCGGCCGGTGAGGATCAGGATGGCGACGGCTTCAACCTGTGAGGCCGAGGCGGACTGGCTGTCGTAGGTGACGAAGTTGGCCTTGTCGCGGTGGATCGCATAGCGGTGGTTGACCACTTCGTATTGGCGCAGTACGTCTGGCGTGATGTCGCTCGCGTTGAACAGCGGGTGTCCTGCGGCGCAGTAGGCGTGGGCTTTTTCTTCGTACAGCGGGAAGTAGTCGAATTCTTCGCGGCGTTGGTACACCGGCACGATGCCGACGATCAGCCGCCCTTCCACCACGCCGCGTTCAACTTCGTCGAGTTGCGAGGCATGCAGGCGCAATCTAATTTTTGGTGATTCGCTGTGTAACTTACCCAAGGCGGTAATTAGCGGCGAATTAACGTCGGAGACGGTGTTATCAATTACGCCGACACTAAGGTCACCAATAAGCTCGTTTTGCGCCGAACTAAGCTTGTCTCTGAAACTGTCCACCGAGGTAAATAACTCGATGGACGCCTGATACACCAACTTGCCTTCTTCGGTCAGGCCGAACCCTTCCCGGCCCCGTGTACACAGGCGCATGCCGATGCGGATTTCGAGGTCGGAGATCTGTTTGCTGATGGCCGCCAGGCCCACGTTCAGCTCGTTTTGCGCGGCGCTGAAGCCGCCGGCTTCGACCACGGCCATGAACACGCGCAGCAATTTGAAGTCCAGCCCGCTCAGTTGCAGCGGCGGCCGAGTGCCGGGTTTTGGCGGCATGTTTCCAGAAGTGGAAAGTGGGGTTTCCATAATACGCGTTGACCTCAAGTGCCATATTCAACAGGCTTCAACCCAATCCTTGAACATAGCCAGGCGGCGATAATGGCCGTAAACATCCGCCCTTGGCAACCTTGAATATAGCGGGTTGAACAGCACGCAGAGGCTGATTTAACACCCGTAAAAACCTGACACTATGATCAGGTCTTTTTAGTTTTTTACTGCCTCCGACTCTTCTAAAAACAAGCGTGAGGAATACCGATGTCCCAGCCCACCGACCGCCTTTGGGGCGCTCGTTTCAAGACCGGCCCGTCTGCTGCTTTGGCCGCGTTGTCGCGTTGCCCCGAGCGCTATTTTCGCCTGACGCCCTACGACCTGGCCGGCTCCCGTGCCCATGCCCGTGAATTGCAGCGCGCCGGTTTGCTGGATGAGTCGGAGACCTTGCGCACCCTCGAGGCCCTGGACCGTATCGGTGAGGACTTCGCCGCCGGCCACCTGCATCCAACCCTGGATGACGAGGACGTACACACCTTCATCGAACGCGTATTGACCGAGCGCCTGGGCGCCCTGGGCGGCAAGCTGCGCGCCGGGCGTTCGCGTAACGATCAAACCGCCAATGACCTGCGCCTTTTCCTACGTGACCATGCGCGCACCATCACCACTGAGGTGCTGGGTTTGCAGCAAGCGTTGGTGGAGCAGGCCGAGCAGCATGTGGAGAGCATTTGCCCAGGCTTCACGCACTTGCAGCAGGCGCAACCGATTGTGTTTGCCCACCATTTGCTGGCCCACGCGCAGTCGATGCTGCGCGATGTGCAACGCCTGGTGGATTGGGATGCGCGCACAGCGTTGTCGCCGTTGGGCGCAGCCGCCATGGCAGGTTCGGCGATTGCGCGGCAGCCGCAGCATTCGGCCAAGGAAATGGGCTACACCGGGCCGTGCGAAAACTCGATTGACGCTGTCGCCAGCCGTGACCATGTGGCGGAGTTTCTGTTTGTGGCGGGCATGCTCGGGGTGAATATTTCGCGGCTGTCGGAGGAATTTTGCCTGTGGTCGTCGCGCCAGTTTCGCTGGGTGGTGCTGGACGATGCCTACGCGACGGGCAGCTCGATCATGCCGCAGAAAAAGAACCCGGACATTGCCGAACTGGCGCGGGGCAAGGCTGGGCGTTTGATTGGCAACCTGACCGGGTTGATGTCGACGCTCAAGTCGTTGCCGCTGTCGTACAACCGCGATTTGAGTGAAGACAAGCACAGCGTGTTGGACAGCGTGGACACCTTGCTGTTGGTGTTGCCGGCGATGGCCGGGATGGTCGCGACCATGAAGGTGCAGGTGGAAGAGCTGCGCAGGCAAGCGCCGATGGGCTTCACCTTGGCGACTGAGGTGGCGGATTGGCTGGCCACGCGCGGTGTGCCGTTTAAAGAGGCGCATGAGATTACCGGTGCCTTGGTACAAGCCTGTGAGAAGCATGAGATTGAGTTGTGGGAAGCCTCGCCGGCGATGCTGGCCGAGGTGGATGCTCGGTTGTTGCCTGAGGTGCGGGACTGCTTGACCCTGGAGGCGGCGATTGCGGCGCGCAGTGGTTGGGGCGGGACGGCGCCGGAGCGGGTTCGGGAGCAGATTGGGCGGTTGAAGGTGGCGTTGGCTGAGCAGCAGAAGTGGGCTGAAAGCTACACCGGGTTTCGTATCTGACGATCGTTCCTACGCTCTGCGCGGGAATGCATCCTGTGACGCTCCGCGTCGCCAAGCCACGCACGAACAGCGGGACGCGGAGCGTCCGAGGCGGCATTCCCACGCGGAGCGTGGGAACGATCAGGTAACACGTATTTTTTTGGAGAGTCACCATGAACCAAACCCCGGCGGAGCGCTTGGAAGCTGAGCGCAAGTTGTCCGAGAACCAGTTCGATATCACGCAGTACGAGCACGTGCCGCGTCGTTATTACGGGCGGATGTTTTTTGCCACGTTGATCGTGATCGCATTGGCCGCGTTGCTGCGTGCCTTTGCCAATGGCCAGATCGAATGGTCCTACATCGGGCAGTTCCTCACATCTGAGGCCATTTTGTGGGGCCTGGTGAACACCATCGTCATGTCGATTTTGGCGATGGCGTTGGGCGTGGTCATCGGCGTGATCACGGCAATCATGCGCATGTCGGCCAACCCGATCCTGCGCTACGTGGCCATCACCTACACCTGGCTGTTTCGTGGCACGCCGCTGATTTTGCAGCTGTTGCTGTGGTTCAACCTGGCGCTGATTTTCCCGGTGATCGCGATTCCCGGCCTGTTCAGCATCGACACCGTCGACTTGATGACCCCGTTCGTGGCCGCCCTGCTCGGCTTGAGCATCAACCAGGGCGCCTACACCGCCGAGGTGGTGCGCGCGGGTTTACTGTCGGTCGACACTGGCCAGTACGAAGCCGCCAAGTCCATCGGCATGCCGAGCCTTCAGGCGTTGCGTAGGGTGATTCTGCCGCAGGCCATGCGAGTGATCATTCCGCCGGTAGGCAACGAGTTCATCAGCATGGTGAAAATGACCAGCCTGGCCAGCGTGATCCAGTATTCGGAGCTGCTGCACAACGCACAAAACATCTACTACGCCAACGCCCGGGTCATGGAGCTGCTGATTGTGGCCGGCATCTGGTACCTGGCGGTGGTGACTGTTCTTTCATTTGGTCAAAGCCGCCTCGAGCGTCGTTTTGCCCGCGGCGCCGGCAAGCGTTCGTAAGTTTGGGTTGAGGAGATTTGCCCCATGAGAAGCATCGTCAAGGCCGTCAACCTGAACAAGTATTACGACCAGTATCACGCGCTGCGCGACATCAATATCGAGGTCGAGCAAGGCGAAGTGATGTGCATCATCGGCCCGTCCGGCTCGGGTAAAAGCACGTTGCTGCGGTGTGTGAATCAGCTGGAAAAAATCGACAAGGGCGGCCTGTGGGTCGACGGCGAACTGGTGGGTTACCGCGTCGTCGGCAACAAGCTGCATGAAATGAATGAATCGCAGATTGCGCGCCAGCGCCTGGCGACCGGCATGGTGTTTCAGCGCTTCAATTTGTTCCCGCACATGACCGTGCTGCAAAACATCATCGAAGGCCCGGTGCAGGTGCTCAAGCGCTCGCCCAAGGAGGCCATCGAAGACGCGTTGGAACTGCTGGCCCGCGTCGGCCTGGCGGACAAGCGCAATGCTTACCCGGTGGAGTTGTCCGGCGGGCAGCAGCAGCGTGTGGCGATTGCCCGCGCACTGGCGATGCGCCCCAAGTTGATGTTGTTTGACGAACCTACGTCAGCCCTCGACCCGGAGCTGGTAGGTGAAGTGCTGTCGGTGATGCGCGATTTGGCCACCACCGGCATGACCATGATCGTGGTCACCCATGAGTTGGGCTTCGCCCGCGAAGTGTCCAACCGCATGGTGTTTATGGATGCCGGCCAGATTGTGGAAGCCGGCAGCCCGGAAGAGATTCTAATAAGCCCACAAAACCCGCGTACCCAAAGCTTTATTTCTGCCGTTCGCACTTAATTAAAAAACTAACGAGAACGCCCCCATGAAAAAATTGTTTATCCCAACGTTGCTCGCAGGCCTGATGGCCTCCTCGTGTGTATTTGCGGCATTGCCGGCGGCAATCAAGGACAAGGGTGAGATCAGCGCGGCCATCGTGCCGAACTACCCGCCGATGGATTTCAAGGACACCGCCACCAACAAACTTACCGGCCTGGACTTCGACCTCGGCAACGCCCTGGCCGAGCGCCTGGGCGTGAAGATCAAGTGGCAGGAAACCGGCTTCGAACAGATGCTCAGCGGCCTGACCACCAAGCGCGTCGACATCGTGTTGTCGGGCATGAGCGACACCGCCGAGCGCCAGAAGGCCGTGACCTTCATCGACTACTTCACCAGCGGCCCGCAGTTTTACACCCTGGCCAAGCGTGAAGACCTCAAGGAATTGACTGACCTGTGCGGTAAAAAAGTCGGCACCAGCCGCCGGACGACCTGGCCGTCGGAAATTGCCGCGTGGAGCAAGGAAAACTGCGAAGCGGCGGGTAAGCCGGCAATCGTGGTGATCGGCACTGAAGGCTCGGCGGATGCCCGCGCGCAGTTGCAGCAGAACCGCCTGGATGCGGCGATGCAGGGCAGCGAGACGATTCCTTATTTGATGTCGTTGGATAAGGGCAAGTACAAGCCGGTGGGCCTGGCGATTTCCAAGCAGTTCACGGGGCTGGGGATTGAGAAGAGCAACACGGAGTTGGTCACGGCGATCAGTGAAGCGCTGCAGGGCATGATTGATGATGGGACGTACGGCAAGATCCTGAAGAAGTGGGATCTGGAGCAAGGTGCGGTGGAAAAAATTTCCATTAATGCCGGCCAGTAACTCGATCTAAATGTGGGAGCGGGCTTGCTCGCGAATGCGGTGGATCAGTCGGTAAATTTGTCACTGACACATCGCATTCGCGAGCAAGCCCGCTCCCACATTTGATCTGTGTTCACAGTTGGATTGTGTTGTCGTAAAAAATAACAAGGACGCTCGCCCTCACCGTGGCCACCTACTCCCTGGTAATCCGCCGCCTGATGATCTGCTCGGTGACCATCGTGGTCAGCCGTGCCATGACCAGCCCCCTGCTCGCCTTGCTCTTGAGTACCCGCCTGGGCCTCAATCAACAAGACATCGGCCTGCTGATGGGCATTGCCGTCTTTATCGCCACACTGCTCGGCCTTTATGGCGGCTATATCATCGACCGCCTGGAAAAGCGCAAGCTGCTGATCCTGGCCATGCTGTCCAGCTCCATCGGTTTTTTGTTGCTGACTTTTGCCAGCAATCTCTACCTCACCACCCTGACGCTGGTGATCACTGAAGCCGCCTCGGCACTTTTCCTGATCGGTTCCAAGGCCATCATCAGCGAAAACCTGCCGGTGGGTGATCGCGCCAAGGTGTTTTCCCTGCGCTACACCTTGACCAACGTCGGCTACGCCACTGGCCCGATGGTCGGCGTGGTGATCGCTGGCCATATGCAACTGGCGCCGTTCCTGATCGCCAGCGCCATTGCGTTTGGCAGCCTGTTCCTGATGATCGGCATCCCGCCGACGCAACGCGATGACAGCAATAAACCCCTGAGCTTCGTCAGTACCCTGCGCACGTTGCGCAGCGACCGCACACTGATTCTGTTCACCAGCGGCAGCCTGTTGAGCACCATTGTCCACGGGCGCTACACCCTTTATCTGTCGCAGTTTTTGCTGGTGGCCTACAAGCCCGCCGAGGCGCTGAAGATTCTGTCGGCGGTGCTGGCCTGCAACGCCATCACCGTGATTTTGATGCAGTACCAGATCGGCCGCTTTCTCAAGCGCGAACAACTGCGCTACTGGATCGTGCTGGGCACCTTACTGTTTATGGCCGGGCTGATCGGTTTCAGCCTGGCGCACAGCCTGATCACCTGGTGCCTGGCGATGTTCGTCTTCACCTTGGGCGAGATGATCATTTACCCGTCGGAGTTCCTGTTTATCGACACTATCGCCCCCGACGCGCTGCGCGGCAGTTACTACGGCGCGCAAAACCTGGCAGCGTTTGGCGGGGCGATGAGCCCGGTGATTTGCGGGTACTTGTTGATCAATGCGGCGCCGGTCAGCATGTTCTATGCCCTCGGCGCATTGACCGCGGTAGGCGGCACCTTGTGTTTCCTAAGCGGACGGCGTGTGGCTGGAACACCGCCTATCTAATGTGGGAGCTGGCAAGCCAGCTCCCACATTTTTTGATCTCCGCAGTGGCGAAGTTTTGCGTAATATCCAGCCATACATCTCACGGACCCGAGCCCCATGAAATTCGACACGGCCTACAGCCTGAGTCTCGATGACAAGCTGTCGATCTACGACGTACGAGACCTGAATTTCGACGAAACCAGCCCTTTCGACTCCGACAAGGACAGCTTCCTGTGCCCTAACGACGAATGCCGCGCGGCGTTCGATGCGGGCAATGCGCTGAGTACCTTCAACGCCAAAAACGTCAACTATCAGCGCACGCCGCACTTCAAGAACAAGGCCGGCACCCGGCATATCGACGGCTGCCGCTATGCCAGCACGCACAAGACTTCGACCGGTGAAGGTGACGACGAGCGCGAGGAAAATTTCCCATCGGAATTCGTACTGACGCGACGTCAGTACGAACGCAAGGCATCGGTGCCCGGCACCGAAGGTTCTGCCCCGCAGGAGCCTGCGAAAGCACCTTCAAATCGCGTCGCCGTGTCCCACAGCGCCAGCGATACCACCCCAGACAAAACCAGCGTGTTCGCTCATCCGGTGGAATGCTACGTGTCCAACATCGATGACAAGGACAAACTCAAACGCATGCCCTTGAAGATCGGCGATCACACGGCGACTTACTGGACGTTTTTCAAGAAGATCGAATACCTGCAGGATAACAAGGGCCTGATCTACTGGGGCAAAATCAAGGCGATCAAGGACTACACCGCCAGCGTTCGCATCGACTTCGAGAAGAAGGTATGGCTCGACAAAAAGCCCTACTCGGTCAACGTCTACCTGAGCAAAAAACTCATCGAGAACTACCGCAAGCGCACGGCTTTCCTGGAGCAGATCAGGGCGGCGGCAGGCAGCGAAAAGGCGTTGTATTGCTTCTTCTATGGGGTAACGCCGGAGTTGAAACAGGTGCCGAGCAAGAAGAACCCCGACCAGACGTTCGGGGTATTCAGTGCGAATATCGAGAACCTGGATCACCTGATTATTCGGGAAGCGCCGGGAGTGGAATAGTCGATGGCTGAATTGCCATCAAAAAAATCCAGTTGATGAGCGGTAGAAACAACTGTACAAAAACACAGTATAGTTTGCCCTCCCCCGTCGAATCCTGGAGAAACCCCATGTCCTCTCTGGCAATGAGCTCTTTCGTAGAACAGCAGATCGTCCTGCATCAATTCACCGCCAAGCACAGTGTGCAGGCCCGCGCGATGCTCGGTTGGAGCCGCGAAGAACTGGCCCGACAAGCCGGGTTGGCGGTGGAGGCGGTACAGCGCTTTGAAAGCCAGGCCGATGTGGATGATGAAACCCGCTTGGCGTTGGCTTTTCGGCTGGAAGCTGAAGGGCTGGTGTTTTTCCCGGGGTTTACGCCGGGGTGGGGGATGAGTGTGCGCAAGTTTGACAGCGCCCCATCCGAGCCCGCCGCACAAGGCATCATTTCGCGGCTGATGGGCTCAACAGCGGCATCAATTGATTCACCAACGCCTCAACCGAATGGTGCGTAGCGTCCAACCGAATCACCGGGCAGGTCAGCGGTTTCAACCAGCTTTCATGCCGACGCAGACTGCGAAGGCTATGGTTGCCGCCATCGTAACGAGCCGCCCAGGCGAGAAACGCGAGGCTGTTTTCATGGCGGCTGCCGCCCTCCAGAACCCGGTCGCCATAGCGTTGCACTTCCCGCAGCTGCAGGCGGTGAAGGCGAACGTGAGGGTCCACACGCAGGAACACCACATGGGTGAACTGCGGGATCATGGCGTCACCCCATCCGCACAGAGAACCGGAGAGTACCCAGCCTTCGAGGCCGGCACTCTGCTCCTGTAGCAGCCGAGTGCGTTCGTCTCGCAGCCGGGCGACGGTAAAGGGCTCAGGGGTTTGCTGCCAGTAGAAGTCGTCGGAGTCGAAATAAGCCACGTTGAGACGTTCGGCCAGGGCTTTGCCCAAGGTGGTGGTGCCTGCACCCGCCGCACCGAGGATGTGAATTTTGTAGCTCATGGCGTCCCCCGTGCATTGAGTGTCATCTGTTCACGCATCAGGCTTGCAATTGCAGCGCGCGGCGCATCATTTGTGGCGGTTGGCCGAAGGCACGCAGGAAGGCGCGGCGCATACGCTCGGGGTCACCAAAGCCGGTTTCTCGGGCGATGATGTCGATGGCATGGTCGCCGGATTCAAGCATCAGCCGCGCCGCTTCAATGCGCAGGCGTTCGATGGCCTTGGCTGGGGTTTGCCCGGTCTCGCTGCGAAACAGTCGGCTGAACTGGCGCGGGCTGAGGTGGGCGACCTCGGCCAGCTGCTCGACCGACAGTTCCTCCTGCAAGTGCTGGCGAGCGTAGGCCAGGGCGGTTTGCACGCGGTCGGATTTGGGGTCGATCTCCAGCAACGCAGAAAACTGCGACTGGCCGCCTGCACGCCGATGGTAGATCACCAATTTGCGCGCCACCTCGCGGGCCACCTCCACACCCAGGTCGTTTTCGACCAGGGCCAGTGCCAGGTCGAGGCACGCGGTCATGCCGGCGGAGGTCCAGAGCGGGCCGTCGACCGTGAAGATGCGGTCTTCTTCCAACCTTACATTCGGGTAGGCCTGGCGAAAGGCGCGGGCGTGATACCAGTGCGTGGTTGCCTTACGCCCTTCCAGCAACCCGGCCGCTGCCAGGTGGAAAGAACCCGTGCAAGCGGATGTCACACGGCGCGATTTCAGCATGGCTTGCTGCAAATAAGCGAGCATGCCCGGACTGGCTTCCAGCACATCGTTGTCTCCCGCCACTAACAGCGTGTCGTAGGGGCGCAGGCCGAAGGGCACGGTATCAATGGCAAACCCCATGGAGCTGTTGACGAGGCCACCCTTCTCGGACACCAGGTCTACCCGATAGAAGGGCTGCGGCATTTCCAGGTTGGCAAATTCGAACACCGTGCTCGTGCTCAAATTGAGCATCTGAAACTCTGGAAACAGCAAAATACCGACAGACACCATGGCCAAACCTCATGTCCCTAAAGGAGGGATATACGACATTGCAGACATCACGGTACACCCATAATCTGGGTTCCAACAAGGCCGAACTTTCCTCGGCCATCCTGGAGCAACTGCAATGACTCAAACCAAAGGCTATGCCCTGATCACCGGCGCCTCTTCGGGTATTGGCGCCCTTTATGCCGACCGTCTGGCTCGCCAGGGTTACGACCTGATTCTGGTGGCGCGTAACCAGCAACGTCTGGACCAACTGGCCACGCACCTCAAAGCCGACACCCAACGGGATGTCCAAGTGGTAGCCGCCGACCTCAACCTGCCGGCCGACCTGGCACGTATCGAACAGATCCTGCACGAAGACAAGCGCATCAGCCTGCTGGTGAACAATGCCGGTGTCGGCGCCACCGCATCCTTACTGGACTCCGACGCAGACAAGATGGAGGCGATGATTCTGCTCAACGTGCTGGCCCTGACCCGCCTGGCCAAAGCCGCCGCGACCAGTTTTGTCGCCCAGGGTCGCGGCACCCTGATCAATATCGGCTCCATCGTAGCGGTCGCGCCAAAATTGCTGAACGGTGTGTACGGTGGCACCAAGGCATTTGTGCAGGCGTTCAGCGAGTCACTCGAACATGAACTGAGCGACAAGGGTGTGCGCGTTCAAGTGGTGCTGCCTGGGGCCACCGCCACCGAGTTCTGGGATGTCGCAGGGCTGCCGGTGAATAACCTGCCCGAGACGATGGTGATGAGCGCAGAGAATCTGGTGGATGCCGCCCTGGCTGGGCTCGCTCAAGGTGAGAAGGTCACCATCCCATCGCTGCCCGACAGCCTGGATTGGGAGGCCTACGAAGCAGCGCGCCTGGCCCTGGGCCCTAACCTGTCACATAGCAGCCCGGCGGCACGTTACGGCGTGTAGTCAGCCAAACGGTTAAAGCCCAGGTTTCGTTGCCGCCTGGGCCGCCTGCTCATACCCATAGCCGATGGCCAACAACGTGGGCTCTGACCAACGGGTGCCAAAGAAGTAGGCACCGGTTGGCAGGCCGTCGTCATCGGTTCCGGAAGGCAAGGTGATCCCTGGGTAACCGGCGACAGCGGTACCGAAGTAACTGTTGGTGGTGAAATCCGAGACCATGGCATCCAGGTTATGCGTGCTGATCGGGGTATCCACCGTGTCGCGAAAATCTTCGATAAGCGCGTCCCAAAGCGTCTTGCGCTGCTCCGGAGCCAGGCTAGAGGCGCTGACCTCCTTAAGCACGGGCTGGTGCTCAACCTCAGTACCATCGCGCTCTTTATTGAACGTGATCAACTCGGTCAATGACTTGACCGGCAGTCCTGGGCGATTGGTCAAATAGGCACTCAGCTCCTCCTTTACATCCGATAGCAGCAGTTCGTCGCAGCGTGACGCGTCAGCCATGCGCAAATTGACCGGCACCATACTGGCGCCCTGCTCGCGAAGAACTTCCAGCGTCTTATGAAACTGCGGGCTGTTTTCCACCGGCAGACTTTCACCGTTCAAAGTAAACATCGTGGGGTAACCGATACGCTTGCCCTTCAAAGCCTGCGGAACCAACAGGCTGGTGCCCGCCGGGACAGGTTTCGCAGCGGCTACTGGTTGGCTTGCGGCCAGTGACTGCGCACTCTGTCGGATGATCGAATACATGCCATAAGCGATGGCAACTCTATGGACTCTCCTGAGTTCCGAGAACATGAAGGATCAACGTTGATCCGTTCGCCATTCCAGGAACCCGGCCCACTGCCCACGTTAAGACCGTAACCACTTACAGAGCAGGAGTACTCAGCGCGCCTTGTAATCGCCCTTGGCCGCCCGACACGCCAGCGCTGATCTGTCGATACGCCAGGAGCAACGTGGGCAACGCGTCGCGAGAACACCGTGCGCCATAAAACCAGAGCTTCGCTCCGTCCGCCAAGGGTTCGCAATGCGAGGGGTACCCACTGACACATGCGTTATGAAAGGCTGCACTCCGGCCGTCAGACACTAAGGCATCAAGACGATGCTCGATCACAAGCTGATCGATTTCATTGCGCTGCAGAGTGAATTGAAGGGAGGGATCCGCACGTCGCGCGTCCACTGGCACCAATTGCGCACCGGCCTGGCGCAGGATGTGGAAAGCTCGAAGCAAGGCCGCGCTGTGTTCGACGAGTTCGTAATGCCCCCCGCGCACATACCGCTCAGCGAACCCGATGCGCCAGCCGTACAGCACCTTGGTCGCCGTGAAGGTGGTGTTATTCATCACCAGAGGGACTTCCACCATCACAGGCCCTGCGGGATCGATACCGCTTAAGGCGACGAGGGATAATGCAGGATCTCGCAGGGGCATGATCGGCGGGGCGATGGCGTTATAGCCGGGAATGAGCGTGCGCCCCGAAGGCTGTTCGGCGCCGAAGACGATAGCGCCTGGGCTCGCTTTATCGGTTTGCAGCTGCGCCGGGGCCGGCCGCGTGCCGGCCGCTTCGCCAGCGCCCGGCATGGAGAGCACGGGGCCACAGGGCAGACCCAATCGCCAATGTTCCCAACAATTTTTCTCCATCAGAAACGGCTCCCGACAATTACGTTGCCGGGATGATCGCACTCTCATCTGCTGTTTGTCGCAGGGCTGAAACACCCTGAAAACTCATTTCTCCACGGCCTCGCGTGTCAGCCCGCAGCGTGCTCTTTGGCACCTTGAGTTTCCACCTCCAGCCACCACGCATGCCCACGCTCAGGCTGGTTCAAGCTGAACGCCTGGCCCATCGCCGGCGTGGTAATCGACACGTTTCGCTCCCAGGCCAACGCCATGATGCGGTCGAACGGTTCATGCCATGCGTGGAAAGCCAAGTCGAAAGTGCCGTTGTGAATCGGCAGCAACCAACGGCCCTTGAGGTCGATGTGTGCTTGCAGGGTTTGCTCCGGTTGCATGTGCACATGGGGCCAGTCGACGTTGTAAGCACCTGTTTCCATCAGCGTCAGATCAAACGGGCCGTAGTGTTCGCCGATACGTTTGAAGCCGTCGAAATAACCGGTGTCGCCGCTGAAAAAAATCCGCCGTGCGCCGTCGATCATCACCCAGGAACACCATAGCGTCTGGTTGCCGTCAAACAGGCCACGCCCGGAAAAGTGCTGGGCCGGTGTGGCGACAAAACGAATGCCGTCCACCTCGGTGCCTTCCCACCAATCCATTTGCCGAACCTTGCTGGCATCAACGCCCCATTTGATCAGGGTGTCGCCCACGCCCAGCGGCGCGAGAAAGTAACGGGTTTTGTCGGCCAGTTGGACCACGGCCTTATGGTCAAGATGGTCGTAATGATTGTGCGAAAGAATCACCGCCTCCAGCGGCGGCAGGTCTTCCAGGCTGATCGGCGGCTGGTGGAAGCGCTTGGGCCCGGCCCAGCTGAACGGTGAGGCGCGCTCGGCAAATACGGGGTCGGTGACCCAGAATTTGCCGCGCATTTTCAGCAGTACCGTGGAATGCCCCAAGCGAAAAACGCTGTGATCGGGAGCCGCCAACAGTTGTTCGCGCGTCAGCGGTTGCACCGGGATCTTGCCCACGGGGCGCGTGCTGCGAGGCTTGTTAAAAAGCATGTTCCAGAAAATACGCAACGTCTTGCCGAAGCCACCGTGTTGCACCGGTGCATCGTTGCTGAAATGCCCTTGCTCCTGCTCGGCAGTCTTGGGCGCCGCTGGCGCTGGGTCGAGTCGGCTTGAAATCGTGGCCATTGCTGAGTGACTCCTGCATTCCGCTCTATAATTACACTGCACAGTGTAGTTTCTAGATTGCAACAAAACCCGGAGCAAGTAAACTACCGAGTGTAATTTCCCTTTAGAGCCGAACGTACTCCATGACTGCTCCTCAACGCCTCACCGATCGCAAACGCGAAGCCATCGTGGCAGCCGCCATCGCCGAGTTTCGCGCGAACGGGTTCGAGGTCACCAGCATGGATAAAATCGCCGCCACGGCGGGCGTTTCCAAACGCACGGTGTACAACCACTTCCCCAGCAAGGAAGAGTTGTTTGCCGAAATTCTTCACCAGCTGTGGGCCAGCAGCGTCGCTCAGTTGGACGTGAGCTACGCCAGTGACCGCCCGCTGCGCGAGCAGTTGCGTGGCTTGCTGCAGGCAAAAATGAAGATGATGTCGGACGCCAACTTCCTCGACCTGGCCCGCGTCGCGATTGCCGCCACCATTCACTCGCCGGAACGCGCACAAGACATGGTCAACCGCCTGAGCAAGCGCGAAGAGGGTTTCACCCAATGGGTGCGCGCCGCCCAGGAAGACGGGCGCCTGCGCTGCTCCGATCCGGCCTTCGCGGCGCACCAGATTCAAAGCCTGCTCAAGGCGTTCGCCTTCTGGCCGCAAATCACTCTGGGCCAACCAACGCTTGATGACGCCAGCCAGGCCAGCGTTATCGAGTCGGCCATCGACCTGTTCCTGGCCGGCTACGAAGTCAGCGCTCCCCACCCGCAGTAAAAATCAGTTGTATGAACGACATTCCGGGTCGTTTTTAGCTTATTCGCACGCTGTGCCGTGCAAATGGCTTGGAAGGACACTGATTATTCCAACGCGAATAACTGACAATATTCACAACTATTATCCGATCAACGGTTCTAGCCGCTGACGCACGCTGTCATATCTGCAAAAAAGAGCTGACCCGGAACATTATGGAAAACAGACGAGGCAAAGGGCTTTCATTTGCCAGGCGTATTTACAAGCCAAGGATCATCGGCCTGGGTATCGGTTGTATCAGTGTCGTCGGCGCCCTTTACCCTCTGGCGATGCCAGGTTGGGTCTGGGCGTTGCTGTTATTCAATGGCTATGCCTGGGCGCATGTGGCGTACCAGCTCTCCACGCGCTCGCAGTTTCCCTACCAGGCTGAACAGCGCAACCTGCTCTATGACTCGTTGCTCGGCGGGTTCTGGGCCGCTGCCGCTCAGTTCACCCCGCTCACAGCTGTGACCATCCTGTCGATGATGACCATGAATAACGTCGCGGCCGGTGGCAAGCGCCTGTTCCTGCGTGGGCTGCTGGCACAGGCCGCGGGTATCGGGGTGGCATGGGGGCTGTTCGGGATCAAGTTCAACCCCAACGTCAGTCTGACCCAGGTCTACACCTGCCTGCCGATGTTGACGCTCTATCCGATGGCCATCGGCATGGTCTGCTATCAGTTGGCAATCAAACTCTCGGAACACAAACGCGCCCTCAGCGCCCTGAGCCGTACCGACAGCTTGACCGGCCTGCTCAACCACGGCTCCTGGAAAGACCTGCTGCAGCTGAAATTCCACAAGTGCCAACAGCAGCAAAGCCACGCGACTATTGCCCTGATTGATATCGACCACTTCAAGCAAATCAACGACACCCACGGCCATATCGTCGGGGATGCCGTGCTGCGGCAATTGAGCCTGGAATTGCGCCGAGTGTTGCGCGAAAACGACCTGGCGGGCCGTTACGGCGGCGATGAGTTCTGTGTGATTCTTCCGCAAATGCCCCTGGAAGACGCCGCACAGGTCATGGAACAGATGCGCGAAACCTTCAGCAACTATCGCAACCCGCAGATCCCTGAGCTGCGCGTAAGCCTGAGCATCGGCCTGGCCGACTTCCAGGCGTCCTTCAGCGATGCCGCAATGTGGCTCAACGCTGCGGATCGTGCGCTGTACACGGCCAAGGACACCGGTCGCAACCGGGTCAATGTCAGCGACTACGTAGTCGCTCACTCCGCCTGAGTCGTCCGACGACATCTCGTCTGAATCTTCTGCCGCTGCCCTGCCGCGATAGCATAATGCCGCCATTGGTCGCATAGCCATTAAGAACGCTGCCGTGGTGGCGAACTTCTTGGCAGGCCGATCACTCTGAGTCCGTTGTTCAACCCCCTCTGTCGGCACAAGGAAGCTGACAATGAGCAAGTCAACCGTAAGGCCCGCGGCCCTACGGGGGCAGGCGCATATTCATGGATACCTCAGACGCGTGCTTCCCCGAGCCTTCGAACATGCTATTCAACGCCCATAAAAAAACCATCAGTGCCCTGCAACACACCAACGCCCAGCAAGCCAGCATGCTGGATGCCATTGAGCGCTCCATGGCGGTGATCGAATTCGACCTGCAGGGCACTGTGCTGCGGGCCAATGAGAATTTCCTCAAGACCATGAGTTATCGCGCCGAACAGGTCGTGGGCCAGCCCCACCGTGCGTTCTGCACACCCGCGTTCGCCCGCAGCGCCGAGTACAACCAGTTGTGGACGCAACTGCGCAACGGCCAATTCCAATCGGGCACCTTTGAACGCGTTGCGGGTGACGGCCAGTCAGTGTGGCTGGAGGCCAGCTACAACCCGGTGCGCGACGACACCGGCCAGGTCATCAAAGTGGTGAAGTACGCGATGGACGTCACCCCACGCCTGCAGGCCGAAAGCGAAGCCAACGCCAAACTGGGCGCCATCGACCGCGCCATGGCGGTGATCGAGTTCAACCTCGACGGCACCATCATTACCGCCAACTCGAATTTCCTGCAGCGCATGGGCTACAGCCTGGCGCAGATCCAGGGCAAGCATCACCGCTTGTTCTGCAAGCCGGAGCTGGCCAACAGTGCGACCTACAGCGAGTTCTGGAAACGCTTGAACCAGGGCGAACTGTTCAATGGCCAGTTCGAGCGCATTGATAAAAACGGCCAGACCGTCTGGCTCGAAGCCAACTACAACCCGGTGTACGACGCCAGCGGGCGCCTGTGCAAAGTGGTGAAGTTCGCCTCCGACGTCACCGCCAGGGTGCAACAACATGCGGCCGACGCCGCCAGCGCCGCCCAGGCCTACCACATCTCCCTGAACACACGGGACATCGCCGAAAAAGGCGCCGATGTGATCCAGCAAACCGCCACCGGCATGCGCGAAATTGCCGCCGACATTGACGGCTCGTCGCAGTTGATCGCCAAGCTCGGCGAGCGTTCGCAGCAGATCACCGCCATCGTCAACACCATTCGCGGCATCGCCGACCAGACCAACCTGCTGGCCCTCAACGCCGCCATCGAAGCCGCGCGTGCTGGCGAACAAGGCCGTGGCTTTGCGGTGGTCGCCGACGAAGTACGGCAACTGGCGGCACGTACCAGCGGCTCGACGGCGGAAATTTCCAGCATGATCGCGATGATCCAGGAGGAAACCCGCCAAGCCATCGACAGCATGGAAGGCACGCGCGACCGCGCCGCCCTGGGTGTGGAGTTGGCCAACCAGGCCGGCACGGTGATCCTGCAGATTCGCGAAGGCACCGGCGAGGCCGTGCAGGCCGTGAGCGCGTTTGCCAATGAGCGGGGCAACAACTGACCTGATCTTCATGTGTCTGGCCGAGGGCTCGGTCTATAGTGCTGACTAGTCTTTACGCTAAGGATTCGAGCCCGCCATGACCCCAGACAAGCCAGCCGCCGCCCCCGTCGACCACCTGCGTTTTCACCGAGGCCACGCGCACCTGGCGCCGACCTTCGGGAATGACACCTTTGCCCTCAAGGCCGAAGCGTTCGCGCGTTTTTTTGGGACGCCGACGTTTCTCGGTGCACAAACCGCAATCGTGGTGTTGTGGGTGGTGTTGAACATCACCGGCGTCACGCACTTCGACGTGTACCCGTTCATCCTGCTCAACCTGGCTTTCAGCCTGCAATCGGCGTATGCCGCGCCGTTGATCCTGCTGGCCCAGACCCGCCAGGCTGCCCGCGATAAAGCCCAGTCCGACGCCGATGCCCAGCACCGCGAAGCCTTGGCCATCGCCAATACCGAGCGCCAGGCACAGGCCGAACAGACCACCAAACAGCTGCTGGAACTGCTGGAGCAGAACACCCGCCTGACGGAAATGACCAAGCAGCTGACCGAGCGTATCGAGACCCTGACCTGCGAAATGCATGAGCAGTTCATGCGTAAACCTTGAAAAAACAGCGATCTTGCGCGAGTAACTACTGTGGGAGCGGGCTTGCCCGCGAAGACGTCGGCCCGGCAAACATTGACGTTGACTGAACCACCGCTTTCGCGGGCAAGCCCGCTCCCACAGGGGATCTTCGCTGCTACAAGCATTGGGTTAACTGACATGGCATTTGCGCAAGCCCGCTACACACGAGGCAATCGCACATGCCGCCCCAGCTCATCAAATAGCGTCACCACCGAACGCAGCGCCCGGCAATCCGGGCGTGTCAGCAGCCACAATGCAGTGTCACGCCCGGCCAGTGCCGGCCCCAGCGGTTGTAGCCCATTGCCCAAGAGAAAATCCGGCAGCGCCGCCACGCCCATCCCCGCGCGCACCAGCTCGGTGACCGACAACATGCTGTTGCAGCGATAACTGGGGCGCACGCCCGGCAAGTGCTCGCGGCGCCAGGCAACGGTGGGGTGATCGGGCAGGAAGTCATCCGGCGCAATCCAGGGCAGTTCGGCCAGCGCACGGCCTGCATGCTGACGGGCGAAACCGGCACTGGCACACACCTGATAGGCCACCGTGCCCAGGCAACGGCCGACCAGATGCTCCGGCGGCGTCTTGGTCAGGCGCAGGGCGATATCCGCATCGCGGCGGCTGAGGTTGGCGAAATCATTCGAGGTGCTCAGCTCCAGGGTCAGCGCCGGGTATTCGGGCATGAACTGCGCCAGCGCCGGCAGCAGCAAGCCTTGCAGCACCGAGTCGGTACAGGTCAGGCGCACGGTGCCGCTGATCACGTCACCGCCCTGCTCCACGCCAATGCGCGCGGCTTCCAGGGCCTGTTCCGCGTGTTCGGCCTGTTGCGCCAAGTTGCTGGCCAAGCTGGTGGGCAGGTAACCGGCGCGGCTTTTTTCAAACAGCGTCTGGCCCAATGCCGCCTCCAGCCGCCGTACCGCGCGGAACACCGTGGACACATCCACCCGCAACAACGCCGCCGCCCGCGCCAGGGTGCCGCCGCGCACCAGGGCGAGGATCAACGCCAGGTCCGGGTAGTCGATTTGATAGTGCGTGGCTGCATTGAGCATGTGGGCAAACGCCAATTTTGATTGCGTGAGCGCCAATCTATAGTGCAGCCCAGGACACGACAAGCCATGGGACGTACACGATGAAAGCCACCGCCCTGCACCTCGCCCTGATCGGCGACTACAACCCCGACGTGACTGCGCACCAGGCGATCCCCGTCGCCCTGCAGCAGGCGTCCGACGCTTTGGGCCTGACACTCCACGTGCAATGGCTGGACACCGACACGATCACCGCCAACACCGAACTGCACGCCTTCGACGGCTTCTGGTGCGTACCCGCCAGCCCCTACCGCGACATCGACGGCGCACTGCGGGCGATCCGTTTTGCCCGCGAACGCAAACGCCCGTTCCTCGGCACCTGCGGTGGTTTTCAACACGCCGTGCTGGAATATGCCCGCAACGTGCTGGGCTGGGCTGACGCAGAACACGGTGAATTGGCCCCACAGGCCAAACGCGCGGTCATCACGCCGCTGAGCTGCGCGCTGGTGGAGGCAACGGACACCGTGCGCCTGGTGCCCTACACACGCATCGCCGAGGCCTACGGCCAGCCGGAGCTGCACGAAGGTTATCGCTGCAGCTACGGTCTCAACCCCGAATTCGCCGAGGCACTGCTGGAAGGCGATTTGATTCCCAGCGGCCACGATTCGGCGGGTGACCTGCGTGCCATCGAGCTGCTGGACCACCCGTTTTTCGTCGCCACGCTGTTCCAACCCGAACGCGCCGCACTCAAGGGCATCACGCCGCCGTTGGCGCTGGCCCTGCTCAAGGCCTGCCGGCAGGTGTCGCAATGATCGCCAACACGCCTGCCCCGCCCTACTACGCGGTTATTTTCAGCTCACTACGTACTGAGGGTGACCAAGGCTACGGCGCGGCCGCCACGCGCATGCTGGAACTGGCGCGTGAGCAACCGGGGTTTCTGGGCGTGGAGTCGGCACGCGAAGACGGCTTGGGGATCACCGTGTCTTATTGGCAGGACGAGGCGGCGATCCTGGCCTGGAAGAGGCAGGCCGAGCATCGCCAGGTGCGCGAACAAGGGCGCGCCACGTGGTACTCGGCGTTTCAAACACGCGTGTGCAAGGTGGAGCGGGCCTACACCTTCCATAATTGAAATGCTTACCCCATGTGGGAGCGGGCTTGCTCGCGAAAGCAGTGTGTCAGTCACTTAATACTGGGCTGAACCACCGCATTCGCGAGCAAGCCCGCTCCCACATTTGGATCTCCACCTTGCAGAAACTTGTATGAACTAGCTCACCAAACTGCGCAACGCACTGATCTGCGGGATCTCCACCCGGCGCATGTACACACGCAGCGGCTCGGTGATGTTGATGCGGTCGTCGATGTTCTGGTCCAGCAGCAGTTGAATGCGCTCGCGCGACAAGGTCATGGCGTGGTCGAGGGCTGGCAGCCAGACAAACTCGGCGGTGGGGATGATGCCGTCATCGGCGACGTCCATGCCGAAGGAATCTTCGCTGAAACGTACGATGTACTGGCCGGTCTTGCGGTTCAGGCCGACAAAACCGTGGAGTTGGTCGGCGGCCTGGCAGATAAGTTCGGACGTGATGCGCATGGTAAACCTCACTGAAAAGTCCCACTGGGACTGGAAAGATGGTTTACACGCGTGGCAGAAATTACGGCCCTCTAACGGGGCAGCTCGGCCAAGAATACTGCAACAGCGCACAAAAAAACCCGGAAAAATGCCGCGTGAGCACCTTAATGTCGGTTTGGTGATAGCGCCTTTCGCAATCAATTGTTAAAAAGGACACCTTCTCAAGTTACCTCCACGAAAGGACTTCGCATATGCCTGTCACGTTTACCAAGAGCGCCTTGCTGCTCGCGCTGATGCTTGGCCTTGGCCAGGCACAGGCTGCCGACCCGATCAGCCCGGCTGAATTGGCGACAAACGAAGGCATTCCGTACCCGGCCGTCATCGCCCACCGTGGCGCTTCCTACGACGCCCCCGAATCCACCGCCGCGTCCTACAAGCTGGCCCGCGACCTGGGCGCCGACTACCTGGAAATGGACCTGCAGCGCAGCAAGGACGGCGTGCTGTTCGCCCTGCACGACAACAACCTGCAGCGCACCACCGACGTGGCCACCAAGTTCCCGGAGCGTAAAGATGCCCCGGCCAACGAGTTCACCTGGGCCGAATTGCGCACCCTGGACGCCGGCAGCTGGTTCAACGCCGCCTACCCGGACCGCGCGCGTCCTGCGTTCGTCGGCCTGAAAATCCAGAGCCTGGATGAAATCATCAAGATCGCCGAAGGCAACCCGCAGCACAAACCCGGCCTGTACATCGAGACCAAAGAACCCAAGCAGTTCCCGGGCATCGAAGCCGACCTGAAAAACAAGCTGCTGGACAAGGGCTGGTTGAGCTCCGCCGGCTCCAAGCTGGGCAAGAGCAACACCGGCGTTGGCCAGGGCAAGGGCCGCGTGGTGCTGCAGACGTTTGAAAAAGACAGCTTGAAAGAGCTGCAAAAAGAAATGCCCAACACCCCGAAAATCCTGCTGTTGTGGGTTGGCCCAGGCAGCATCGAGCCGAAGTCTGCGCAAACTTTCGCCGAGTCGGGCGAACCGACCAAAGCCGCTTACTACGCCAAGCAAGAGCCGAAGGATGCTGCCGAATTCGAAAAATGGGTCGACGAAGCCAAGAGCCTCGGCGCCATCGGCACCGGCCCATCGGCCGAGCTGACCAACCATGGCGACCAGAGCTACACCGACCTGGTGAAGCCTGAAATGAACAAGCTGACCCACGACAAAGGCCTGCTGGTGCACGTCTACACCGTCGATGAGCCGGTGGACTTCGAGAAAGTGATGAAGGCCGGCGTCGATGGCATCTTCACCAACCGCGCCGCCGAACTGTTGAAGTTCTACAAGCGCTGGCCGTCGTCGAGTGTGCAGGATCTGCTGAAGGACAATGGCTACTAAGCGTCAGGCCGCTTAGGTGTCAGTGCGCCATTAAGGATGAGTTAAGTTGCGCTGGTTAATCTGGCGCCACTTAAACAGCTCACCCAGAAGGACACACACCATGAAAACCCTGACTGCTTTGTTCGCCGCTTCCGCCCTGACCCTGACTGCCGGTCTGGCCCAGGCGGATGTTCGTCCGGATCATATTGAAGGCCTGCTCAAGTCCGGCGCGGTGTTGCCTTTCGAGAAACTCAACGCCGCTGCCGTCGCCACTCACCCTGGCGCCAGCATCACCGACACCGAGCTGGACCACAAAAACGGTGTACTGGTTTACGAAGTTGACGTGACCGACACCGCCGGCAAACGCTTTGAAGTCAAGCTCGACGCCAAAACCGGCGCCGTGCTGGAAAACAAACAAGACACCTGATTCAACCGCGAAAAAAACCGCGCCACTTTTTAAAGTGGCGCGGTTTTTTTTTGCTCGCTCATCTGCCAAGCGTAGGAAAAGTATCCACGTGGTTAATGAAATTACACCCACAGCACGTAAGGTCGCTAGAATCCCCTCATTGGCTCGGGCACAACGCCCACCACCTTCGGAATCGAGATCGCTGCATGGGGCAGAAAGCCGTCGACATCGCCACTATTGGCCGTATCAGTGCCGTACCCGCGATGCTCAAAGTCATCAGCGACATGACCGGCCTGCGCTTCGCCGCCGTGGCGCGGGTGACCGACGACACCTGGACCGCCTGCGCCGTGCTTGACCGATTGGAGTTTGGCCTTGGCGTCGGTGGCGAGCTGGACCTGACCACCACGATCTGCCACGAAATTCGCGGTTCCCACGTGTCCGTGGTGATCGACAAAGCCAGCGAAGACCCGCTCTACCACGACCACCACACCCCGCGCATGTACCACTTTGAAAGCTACATCTCGGTGCCGGTGTTTCGCACCGACGGGCGCTTCTTCGGCACCCTTTGCGCGCTCGACCCCAACCCCGCGCCGCTGCGCAGCAGCACGATCCAGTCGACCATGGAATCGTTCGCCCGGGTGCTGTCGTTGCAGATTGAAGCCGAAGAGGCGCTGCAAACTACACAGGCCCAATTGCAGGAAGAACGCGGTACTGCCGAACTGCGCGAGCAATTCATCGCCGTGCTCGGCCATGACCTGCGCAACCCGCTGTTCGCCATCAACTTCGGCGCCGAGCGGCTGCTGCGTAAACACCCGAACCCTGCAACCGATACCCTTGTGCGCCACATCCTCACCAGCGGTCGGCGCGCCTCGCAACTGGTCGAAGATGTGCTGGATTTCGCCCGCGGCCGCATGGGCAGTGGCATCCCGCTGCACCTGAATGACTGCCAGGATTTGCAGGACGCTTTGCAGCATGTGGTACTGGAAGTACAAAGTGTGAACCCGCAACGCCTGATCCAGGCCGATATCGGCGACCTGCGCGGCGTCTACGGCGACCGCGATCGACTGGCGCAATTGCTCTCCAACCTGGTAGCCAATGCCATCCACCATGGCAGCCACGACGGCCCGGTGGAAGTTACCGCGCGGGTTGAGGATGACCAGTTCACACTGACGGTGAAAAACCCCGGCCAGATCGACGAACTCGCTCTGCCGCGACTATTTCAGCCCTACTCGCGACCGGTCAAAGACACGCCGCAAGCCGGTCTCGGCCTGGGTTTGTATATCGTCAAGCAGATTGCCGATGCCCACGGCGGCCAGCTTGAAGTGTCATCCTGCGCGCAAACAGGCACGCTGTTCACCTTCACCCTGAAAACCCGCTAGGTAAGTTTTCAAACCGTCACAAAATCGTCATCCCGCCTTGCAATGATTCGCCCACGCGAACCTGTGAAACGTCCTACAGGCGCTTTCTCTGCGAGCCTCCATGAACCACAGCATCGACCACGGCCACCAGGATCCCGATCTGTTTGGCCTGCTTTACGGTTTTCGTTTTCGACCCGGTGAAAAAGGCGAGCAGATTGACTCGGCCACCGCGCTGGCCGCCTTGCAGGCGCCGCAAGACCCGGAAGAATTTCTCTGGTTGCACCTGAACCTGGCCCACGCCGCGTGCGAGCGCTGGATGCAAACGCATTTGTCGCTGCCGGATGAGTTTTTCGAAGCCTTGCACGAAGGTTCGCGCTCCACCCGCATCGAACACGTCGACTCGGCCTTGCTGGCGGTGGTCAACGACGTGGTGTTCAACTTCAGCAGCATGGTCTCGTCGGACATTTCCACGTTGTGGGTGTGCGCTCGCAGCCGTCTGCTGGTGAGTGCGCGCCTGCAACCGCTGCATTCGGTGGATAAATTGCGCTCATCGGTGAAGGCCGGTGAACGCTTTCGCTCGCCACTGGAATTGCTGGTGCATTTGCTGCGCGACCAGGGCGAAGTGCTGACGCAGATCGTGCGCAAGACCAGCATCAGCGTCGACCATATCGAAGACCAGTTGCTGTCCTCGCGCCTGTCCACCAACCGCGCCGAGCTGGGTGCTGCGCGCCGAGTGCTGGTGCGCCTGCAACGCCTGCTGGCGCTGGAGCCCGGCTCGTTGCTGCGCCTGCTCAATCGCCCGCCGCAGTGGCTGCAAAAGGAAGACGTGAAGGAGTTGCGCAAATCCACCGAGGAATTTGCGCTGATCATCAACGACCTGATGGCGCTGGGTGAGCGCATCAAGTTGTTGCAGGAAGAAATCGCCGCCAACCTCAACGAGCAAAGCAACCGCACGCTGTTCACCCTGACTGTGGTGACGGTGCTGGCGTTGCCGATCAATATCATTGCCGGTTTTTTCGGCATGAACGTGGGTGGCGTGCCGCTTTCCACCGACCCGGAAGGGTTTTGGATTCTGGTGGCGTTGGTGGCGACGTTTACCTTGATTGCCGGCCGCTGGGCGTTCCGCAAACGCAAAGATTACTAACGTGGAATGCAATCAAACTGTGGGAGCGGGCTTGCTCGCGAATGCGGTAGGTCAGTTATAGAGAGGTTGACTGACACACCGCATTCGCGAGCAAGCCCGCTCCCACATTGGACCTGCGGTGTTTATTGGACCAGCGGCACACCCAATTCCTTAAACACTGACTTACCGCAGCATCTCTGTAACATTCTGCAATGATCATCAACGACATCCTCCCCACACTGGATGCTCCGGCATGGCCACCCCTTCCCTGACTGCCTCCTCCACCGCGTCACACGCGGACCCCAAACCCCGCCTGGATAAAAAACCCGGCCTGGTGACGGTGATCATTTTCTTCGCCGTGCTCGCCATGGGTTTGCTGTTTACCGCCTACAGCCTGATGCACGACATGCACGAACTGGGCACGGTGGTGACCACCTGGACGCCGTTCCTGCTGCTCGGCGTGGCGCTGTTGATCGCATTGGGTTTTGAGTTCGTCAACGGCTTCCACGACACCGCCAACGCGGTGGCGACGGTGATCTACACCAACTCGCTGCCGCCGCACTTTGCGGTGGTGTGGTCGGGCTTTTTCAACTTCCTCGGTGTGCTGCTGTCCAGCGGCGCAGTGGCGTTCGGCATCATTGCCCTGCTGCCGGTCGAGCTGATTTTGCAGGTAGGCTCATCGGCTGGTTTCGCGATGATCTTCGCCCTGCTGATCGCCGCGATCCTGTGGAACCTCGGCACTTGGTGGCTGGGCTTGCCGGCCTCGTCATCGCACACCCTGATCGGCTCGATCATCGGCGTCGGCGTGGCGAATGCCCTGATGCACGGGCGTGACGGCACCAGCGGTGTGGACTGGAGCCAGGCGATCAAGATCGGTTATGCCTTGCTGCTCTCGCCGCTGATCGGCTTCGCCTTCGCCGCCCTGCTGTTGCTGGCCCTGCGCGCCTTCGTAAAAAACCGCTCGCTGTACAAAGCGCCCAAGGGCGACACCCCGCCACCTTGGTGGATTCGCGGCATGCTGATCGCGACCTGCACCGGTGTGTCGTTTGCCCACGGTTCCAACGATGGCCAGAAAGGCATGGGCCTGATCATGTTGATCCTGGTCGGCACCTTGCCGATGGCCTATGCGCTGAACCGCACCATGCCCGCCGAGCAGTCGTTGCAGTTTGCGGCGGTGGCCGAGGTGACTCAGGTCGCGTTGGTGAAAAGCGCACCGCAAGTACTGCCGGGCGACCCGCGGCCGATCCTTTCGACCTACGTACGCACCAAGGAAGCCACCCCGGAACTGGTGCCGGCCCTCGCCGCCCTCGCCGGCCAGATTGGTGACGAAGTAAAAGGCTACGGCTCCCTGGCCAAAGTCCCCGCTGAAGCGGTAGGCAACGTGCGTAACGACATGTATCTGAGCAGCGAAACCATTCGCCTGATGGACAAGGACAAGGTCGGCAACTTCGACGCCGACACCCAAGGCAAGCTGAAGCTGTTCAAAGAACAGATCGACAATTCCACGCGCTTTATTCCGCTGTGGGTGAAGATCGCCGTGGCCATCGCCCTCGGGCTGGGCACCATGGTGGGTTGGAAGCGTATCGTGGTGACGGTCGGCGAGAAGATCGGCAAGACCCATCTGACCTACGCCCAAGGTGCATCGGCTGAGATGGTCGCGATGCTGACCATTGGCGCAGCGGACATGTATGGGTTGCCGGTGTCGACCACCCATGTGCTCTCGTCCGGTGTGGCCGGGACCATGGTGGCCAATGGCGGTGGGTTGCAGATGAAGACCATCCGCAATTTGTTGATGGCGTGGGTGCTGACGTTGCCGGCGGCGATTTTGCTGTCGGGCAGTTTGTACTGGCTGTTCACCAAACTGTTCTGACACAACACAGTTTGATCGTTCCCACGCTCCGCGTGGGAACGCAGCCCAGGACGCTCCGCGTCCCAAAGCGTGACGCAGAGCATCACCAGAGGCATTCCCACGCAGAGCGTGGGAACGATCATCACAGGGGTTTTAGGGTGTGTCAGGAAGTAAAGAGGCCAGCCATGGCTTTCAGCCGCTTCTTGTAAACCCGCCGCGCCTCCAACGCTTCCTCCAGCGTCACCGCCACAAACCCCGCCCTTTGATTCGGCTGCATCTGCCCAATCAAATCCAGGTCCGCACTGATCACCGTGCCGATCATCGCGTAGCCACCGCCCGACACCGCATCCCGGTGCAGCACAATCGGCTCCAACCCCGCCGGCACTTGGATCGAGCCAATCGGGTAGCAACTGTCGACGATGTTCGACGGGTCCGACCCCGCGCCAAACGGCTGCTCGCGCGGCTGAAAGCTCAGCGCGCTGCCGCCCTTGAAGCGATAGCCGATGCGATCCGCCTCGGAACCCACCGTCCACGGCTCGGCGAAAAAGCTGCTTTTTGCGCCGTCCGTCAGCCGGTCGTAATACAGCCCCGGCACGACGCGCAAGGTCACATCGCCGCCGACCGAACGGCGCAGTGCCATCGGCAAACTGTTGCCCGCACGGCCCTGGCCACTGGCCTCGCCAATCGGCAGTTCATCGCCTTCCTGCAAACGCCGCCCTTGAAACCCACCCAGCGCGCCGGGGGTGTAAGTCGAGCGGCTACCAAGCACCAGCGGCACATCAATGCCGCCCGCCACCGCCAGGTACGTACGCGCGCCCGCCTTGGGAAATTCAAAGCGCAGCACTTGCCCGGCGCGCACCTGGAAGGCGGTGTCCTGGTGCACCACTTCACCGTCCAGGCGCGGCGACATCAGCGCACCGCTGAGTGCCACCAGGGCGTCGTGTTGAAACAACAATTCGGGGCCGATCAGCGTGCATTCCAACCCCGCTGCGCCGAGCGGGTTGCCCACCAGATGGTTGGCCGCGCTTAACGCGTACTGGTCCAGCGCGCCCGAGGGCGGAATACCCAAGTGGTAATAACCTTCGCGGCCAAGGTCCTGCACGGAGGTGGCGAGGCCGGGTTTGAGCACCTTGATCATGCCAGCGCCTCCTGCAGGGTTTTCGGGTAGCCAACGGGGTCGGCGAGAAAGGCGTCTAGGGAAAATTCCACCGGGCGGATACGCAGGTCAAAACGCCCGGCGTCCACCTCGGCCACTGCCACGTCATAGGCGTCGCGGTCGATAGGCTTGAACTGCACAATGTCGCCAGGGCGAAAGAACACCATATGCTCCTTGAGGTACGCCAACTGCTGCGCCGGGTCGTAGATCGGCGCCGGGGTCACGCCGAACATCTGGTAACCACCGGCGCCACGTACCGAGTAGATGCAGCCGAAACAGCCGCCATGGCCGAGGGTCAATTTCGGCGTGTCGGTGCGCGGGCGCAGGTACTTGGGCACCTGCAATTGCCGTTCGCGCTCGACCATCTGGAACATGAACGGCAGGCCCGCGACAAAGCCGACCATCGACACAAACCACGGCGCGCCACTGTGGGCGGCGATAAACGCGTCCACATCGGCCAGGCCGTTGATGCGTGCGGCGTATTCCAGGTCAGTGCCGCTGGGGTCTTGATGGCGGTCGCGAAAACGCATCAGGGTTTCATGGGTCCACGGGTCGTTGTAGAGCACCGGGATTTCGATGATGCGCGTGTGCAACGTGCGTTCGGCCACGGCCTGGGCTTCGGCGCTTTGCACCGCGTCGAGCAGCACATGCGGCGCAATGCGGTCGGGGTCGAAGCGAATCTGGAACGACGCATTGGCCAGGCACACATCCAGCACGCCTTCCAGCGCCAGGCGCTCCACGGCGCGGGTCACCGCCATGCCTTTGAAAAAAGCCTGCAGGGACATGCTGTCGCTGACCTCGGCAAACAGGTGTTCATCACCGCCGAAGCTGTAGCGGATGGGGGACGTTTCAGCCATGTCTGTTCCTCTTGGAATCATTGTAGAAAGGCAGGCAAAAAGTAATGGTTCGATCTTATTGGGGGGTTCTGACTTCAATGCCCGCCTGGTCCAGGGCTTCGCGGGTTGCCTCTACCAATTCCAGGGCGCCAGGCGTGTCGCTGTGCAGGCAAATGGAGTCGAATTCGATCAGCAGGTCTTCGCCTTCGACGGTGCGTACACGACCGGTCTGACACGCACGCAGGACCCGCGCCGCAACCGTTGCAGGGTCCAGCGCGCGCACATTGCGGGTAAACACGATGGAGCCGCTCAGATCGTACTCACGGTCGGCGTAAAACTCGCGCACTACCGGCTGCCCGAGCTCGTTGGCGACGCGCCAGATCACCGAGTTAGGCATGCAGTACAGCAACAGCGTCGGCTCAATGATTTGCAGGTTTTGCACCAGCAGCCGCGCGGCTTCTTCGTCGCGGGCCAAATGCATGTAGAGCGCGCCGTGGGGCTTGATATGTTGCAGGGTCACGCCTTGGGCGCGGGCGATTTCGCGCAGGGCGCCGAGCTGATAGAGCATGTCGTCCACCAGCTCCTGGGCCGGTGCGTTGATATGCCGACGGCCAAACCCCACCAGGTCACGAAAACCCGGGTGCGCGCCGATGGCCACACCGAGTTGCTTGGCACGCGCGACGGTGCGGCGCATGGTGCCGGGGTCGCCGGCGTGGAAGCCGGTGGCGATGTTGGCCGAGCTGATATACGCCATCAGTTCCGCGTCGACGCCATCGCCGATGGTCCAGGGGCCAAAGCCTTCGCCCATGTCTGAGTTGAAATCCACTGCCTGCATCGGGGCTGCTCCGCCAAAAGGTGATGGCTGAAAGTAGGCTGGCGCTTGACCCCTTGGGAAGATCTATTATCAGATAGGGTATCTTCTGAAAAACAGATATCTTCTGAAAAACAGATACACGCAGATCGTACCCACGCTCCGCGTGGTTACGCCTCCTGTGACGCTCCGCGTCACGATTTTAAACGCGGACACGGAGCGTCCCTGCCTGCATGCCCACGCGGAGCGTGGAAACGATCGGATAAAGCCATGTCCCTGACCCTTCGCCAAATCCGCTACTTCGTCGCCACCGCCGAAATCGGCCAGATTTCCCAGGCGGCGATTCACCTGAACATCTCCCAGTCGGCGGTGACCACCGCGATCAAGGAACTGGAAGCCATGCTCGGCGTGCAGCTGTTCGTGCGTTCGGCCCAAGGCATGAACCTCACCGACGCCGGGCGGCATTTTCTCAACCGCGCCTATGTGATCGCGCGCAGCGTGGACGACGCGCTGAACAGCCCGCTGCCGGATTACCGCGCCAGCGGCGTGCTGCGGGTGGCGGCCAGTTACACGGTACTCGGTTACTTCCTGCCGCATCACCTGCAACGCATGGAACACTGGCACCCGGACGTGACCATCGAGGTCTTCGAACAGGAGCGCCAGGCCATCGAACACGGCCTGCTCGACGGTCAATTCGACATGGCCGTGGTGCTCACCGCCAACCTCACTCACGCGGATATCGTCTCCGAAATCCTGTTCAATTCGGAGCGCCGGCTGTGGCTGCCCAGCCACCACCCTTTATGCGAACGCGGTGCGGTAAGCCTGGCCGACGTGGCGCAAGAGCCTTACATCCTGCTCACCGTCGACGAGGCCGAACACAGCGCCATGCGCTACTGGGAACAGGCCGGGCAAACGCCCAAGGTGCGGCTGCGCACCAGTTCGGTGGAAGCGGTGCGCAGCATGGTTGCCAATGGCAGCGGCGTGGCGATTCTGTCGGACCTGGTGCACCGGCCGTGGTCGCTGGAAGGCAAACGCATCGAGACGCTGACCGTGACCGACCCGGTCACGCCCATGAGCGTCGGCCTGGCCTGGCACCGCGAGCGCGCGTTCACCCCGGCGATGCAGGCGTTTCGGGATTACTTCCACGACGCCTTCCTGGCGCCGCAGCAGTTGTCGGCGCGGCGCTAGAGCTGCGCTTGCAGCGTGGCGGCCAGCCAATCCATAAACACCCGCACCCGTTGTGGCAGATGCCGTTGCCCGGCGTAGAGCAGCGACACGTCCAGCGCCGGTGCGGGGTAATCGGGCAGCACGGCCACCAGTTCACCGCTGTCGAGTAAATCGCGAATCCCCAAGGCCGGCACTTGCGTGATACCGAAGCCGCCCAGGCACGCGGATTTATACGCGTCGGTGCTGTTGACCGTGATGCGCCCGGCCATCGGCACGCGGTGCACCTTGTTGCCCTGCTGGTATTCGAACCCCGCTGAGCGTGAGCCCAGGGGCCGCACGTAATGCACCAATTGGTGATGCGCCAGGTCGGCTAAGGTGTCGGGCACGCCATAACGCTGAACATAACCGGCGCTGACACAGTTGAGCATCGGCAGGCTGCACAGCAGGCGTGCCACCACGGTCTGGTCGGGCTGCGCGCCCACGCGCAACACGCAGTCGAAACCTTCGGCGAGCAGGTCGACCTGACGGTCGGTGGTGCTGATTTCCAGCTCGATCAACGGGTGCGCGTGCAGGAAGTCGGGCAGGCGCGGCAGGATCAAATCCCGCGCCATGACGTTGGGCATATCCACGCGAATACGCCCGCTGAGCTGCGCTTCATCCTGGCGAAACAGGCCTTCAAGTTCCTCCATGTGCGCGAGCAAATCCTTGCTGCGCTCATACAGCACGCGCCCGTCCTGGGTGGCTTGCACTTTGCGCGTGGTGCGCTGCAACAAGCGCGCACCGAGCAGCTCTTCGAGCGCCTGCACATGCTCGGACACGGTGGAGCGCGGCAAGCCCAGGCTCTCGCCCGCCTGGGTAAAACTCGACAGTTCGGTGACCCGCACGAAGGTGCGCAACAGCTCAAGCTTGTTCATGGGATTGTTCGCCTTATCCGGCCAGTGATTCCGATATCACCCTGTTTATCACGTTATCCACGGACAAATACACTCAGTCCCACGATCACCTCAGAGGACTGCACCATGACCCGTAAAATCGCACTCATCACCGGCGCCAGCCGCGGCCTGGGCAAAAGCGCCGCGCTGCACCTGGCAGCACAAGGCGTCGACATCATTGGCACTTATCACAGCGCAGCGGCCGAGGCCCAAGCGGTGGTGGAACAGATTCAAGCCCTGGGTGGCCGCGCCGCCATGCTGCAACTGGATGTCAGCCAGAGCGGCACGTTCAATGATTTCGTCGGTGAAATCGCCACCGTACTCAAGAATGTTTTCGCACAGGATCACTTCAACTTTCTGATCAATAACGCCGGTATCGGAGCGCATGCCAGCTTCGCCGAAACCACTGAAGAGCAGTTCGACCGGTTGGTGGCGATCCACTTCAAGGCGCCGTTTTTCCTCACGCAAAAATTGCTGCCGCTGATCAGCGATGGCGGGCGCATCATCAATATTTCCAGCGGTTTGGCGCGGTTCAGCCTGCCAGGGTATGCGGCGTATGCGTCGATGAAGGGTGCGGTGGAAGTGCTGTCGCGCTATCAGGCCAAGGAGCTTGGCCCACGCGGGATTACCGTAAACACCCTGGCACCGGGCGCGATTGCCACCGACTTCAGCGGCGGTGCGGTACGCGATAACCCGGCAGTCAATGCGATGGTCGCCAACAACACCGCGCTGGGCCGCGCCGGTTTGCCGGACGATATTGGCGGGGCGATTTCGACCTTGCTGGCCGATGGCAGCAACTGGATCACCGGGCAGCGCATCGAAGCCTCGGGCGGCATGTTTCTGTAGGCATTCTGCGCTAGCATTAATGCCTACAGATCACTGACAGGCAAGCACCGATGAGTTTTGATCCAGGTTTGGCCGGCGGCATGGGCGTATTGGCGGCCGTGGTCGACAGCGGCAGTTTTGCCCGCGCCGCCGACAGCCTGGAGATGACGCCTTCCGGGGTCAGCCGGGCGATTTCACGTTTGGAAAAACGCCTGGGCATTCGCCTGTTCGACCGCACCACGCGCTCGGTGCAATTGACCGACGAAGGCCGCCGGTTCTACCAGCAAATCGCCCCGCTGCTGGCCGGTCTCGAAGAGGCCGCCAGCTCCGCCGCCGACAGTGCATTGACCGTGCGTGGGCGCTTGCGGGTGAATATCGACCCGTACTTCTCGCGCCTGGTATTGGGCCCGGTGCTCGGCGATTTCATGCGCCGCTACCCGCAATTGCAGTTGGACCTGCATACCCGTGACCAACTCGGCGACTTGGTGGCCGACGGTTTTGACCTGGCGATTCGCTTCGGCATCCCCCAGTCCTCCTCGCTGATCGCGCGCAAGCTGATGGAAGTGCGCGTACTCACCCTGGCCTCCCCCGCTTACCTGGAACAATACGGCCGACCGGCCATTCCGCAGGACCTGGAGACCGGGCATATGTGCCTGGACTTTCGCGACTCGCAGACCGGGCGCCCGTTTGCCTGGGAGTTCCACCGCAACGGCGAACACGTGATCGTGCGCACCAATGGCCGCTTGGTGGTCAACGACGCCAGCACCTTATACAGCGTGTGTGAACACGGGCACGCTGTGGCGCAAATGCTCGATTTGGGCCTGGCGCCGGCACTCAAGGCCGGCAGCCTGGTGGACCTGTTTCCTGACTGGCCGGACGAGCGTTTTCCGTTGTACGCCTATTACCCTTCGCGGCATTTGCCCGCCGCCAAGGTGCGGGCGTTTCTGGACTTTGTGGCCTCGCTCAAACTTGGCTAGCTACACGCTGCTGCACAATTTTCTCGCGCAGCACGTCGTAGCCCCAGTGATACACGTAGGTGTACGGCAGGAAGAACAGCAACACGCCGATGTCGAGAATAAACGCCTGCATCAGGCTGATATTCAGCCACGCGGCGATCAACGGCACGCACACCAAAATCAGGCCACCTTCGAACAGCAACGCGTGCAGTACACGGGTCCAGCCGTTATTGGCGAGCTGCCAGCGTGCTTTCAGGCGGTCGAACAGGCCGTTGAAAATCACGTTCCAGGTCAGCGCCATCAGGCTGATCGCCAGGGTGACCATGCCCATTTCCAGGGCGGGTTTATCCATGATCCACGCCAGCAACGGGGTGCAGATCAACAGCGCCAAACCCTCAAAACCAATGGCTTGGCAAACACGTTCAGTAATCGACTTGGTAGGGTTCATAACCCGGCTCCGTGAGTGACGATGGTTGCCATCATTACCCTTTGACTCGATACTTCATAACTAATAACCATCGATCAAGGCGATAGACATGGCCTCTAATGAAGTGCTGCAGGCGTTTGTCCAGGCGGCTACCCAGGGCTCGTTTTCTGCGGCGGCGCGCAAGTTGGGCAAGAGCCAGTCCACCGTCAGCGCGGCGGTGGCGAGTTTGGAGATTGACCTGGATGTGGTGCTGTTTGATCGCAGCAGCCGCAAGCCAACGCTCACGCCCGCCGGCCATGTGTTGTTGCAACGGGCCGAGCAGGTGTTGGAGGCCAGCAGCCGCCTGGAGTTGGCGGCGAGCCAGTTGGCACAGGGTTTGGAGCCGAAGTTGAGTATCGCCATGTCCGATACGTATCAGTCGGAGCGTTTCGAGCTCGCGCTTAAAGCGTTTGAACAACGCTACCCGGACCTGGAGCTAGAATGGCTGATCGCCGAATGCGAAGACCTGATCGCCCTGGTGCAAAGTGGCCGCGCGCAGATTGCCTTGATCGAAGCCCAGGAGGTTTACCCGCCCGACCTGACCCGCGCGCCGGTGGCGGAGCGTACGGAAATCGCCGTGTTCGTGGCGCCCACTCACCCTTTGGCCAACGTGCAAAACCTTGACCCGCAGGCCTTGCAGCAACACCGCGAACTGCGCCTGGCCAGCATCATCAACCCCAACGAAACCCGCCCGAGCGGCCGTGTGTGGTCGGCGCCGAGTTTTCTGATGCTGATGGAAATGGCCCAGCTCGGTTTCGGCTGGGCGGCGTTGCCGCGCTGGTTGGTGGAGCGCTTTGGGAATGCCGGGCTGGTGGAACTCAATGTGCGCAGTTGGCCGCGTTCGGTGGCGGTGGATGCGCTGTGGTCACGCCAGCACCCGCCGGGGCCAGCGGGGAGTTGGATGTTGGGGCAGATGTTGGAGTGATTACTTGCAGGCGATAGAGATCCATTGGAACTGCTTCGAACAGGAGATTTGGGTCACGCCGCAGAGAGCTGTGGCGGCCGATTGTTCTGGAAATATTCATGCAAGGCACGCAGTGCGGGCAGCTCCAACGCCTGCGCGGCGAAGCACAACCCCACCCGGCGCGTCGGTGCCGGCAGGTGCCATTCGCGAATCACCACCCCGGCCCGCTCGGCGGCCATCGACTGCGGCAACATCGCCACGCCCACACCCGCCGCGACCATGTGCAACGCCTGGGTCAATGAACCGGCGTGCCCGGTCACCGCTTGCGGCGAGCGGCCATACAGCGCCATCAAGCGCTGGTGGGAATCGTGCTGCGGGCAAGTGATCCAGTCTTCAATCGGCGCCCACGCCTGCTCTTTGCCGGCCTGCGCCATCGGGTGCGCTTTGGGCAACGCCATTACGTAGGACTCTTCCCAAAGCGGCAGGAACAACTCGTCCTCACAGCACATTTCTTCCACTGCCAGGCGCGCGTCGCCTTCGCAGCCTTCCTGCAAGGTCAGCAGCAAACCCGGCAGACCTTGGTGCGCCATGCGCAGGAAGGTTTCGATCTGGCTGTCGGCAATATCGCCTTCCACACCCAATTCCAGGGCAATGCGATTTTCGCGTCCGCGAAATAAACCGCTCAATGCGTCCGCTTCAGCGACCATGCGCCGCGCCTGCGGGTACAGCACGCGCGCCTCGGCGCTGACGTCCACGCCGCGCGGCTGACGCACAAACAGCGCCACGCCGAGTTCATCTTCCAGCTGCTTGATGGTGACTGACAAGGTCGGCTGGCTGATAAACAGACGCTGGGCGGCGGCGGTGATGTTGCGCTCTTCGAACACCGCGAGAAACGCCTTGAGGTGACGCACATCCATAGCTTTATCCGATGGCAGACAGAGAAACAAGGCATTTTTCAGCCTCAGGGCGGGTAAATATACTGCGCCCACGCTTTAAGTTATCGGTTTTTCTTATTCCAGGAGTGCATTTATGAGCAAGCCACTGATCATCATCACCGGCGCCAGTTCCGGCATTGGCGAAGCCACCGCGCGCCTGTTGTCAGCTGCAGGGCATCCGCTGCTGTTGTTGGCGCGGCGTATTGATCGCCTGAACGATCTGGCCCTGCCCAACACCTTGAACCGGGGCGTGGACATCACCGACCGCGCGGCATTGGTCGCCGCTGTGAAGGAAGCCGAAGCCCAATTCGGCCCCGCCGATGCGCTGATCAACAATGCCGGCGTGATGTTGCTGGGCGCCGTCAGCGAGCAAGCCCCCGAGCAATGGGAGCAGATGCTCGACGTTAACGTCAAAGGCCTGCTCAACGGTATTCACGCGGTGGCCGGCAGCATGGTCGCGCGCAAGGGCGGCACGATCATCAACGTGAGTTCGGTGGCTGGGCGCAAGACCTTCCCGAATCATGTGGCGTATGTCGGCACCAAGTTCGCGGTGCATGGGATTTCGGAGAATCTGCGTGAGGAACTGTCGCCGAGCAATGTGCGGGTGATCACCATTGCGCCGGGCGCGGTGGAGACCGAGTTGCTCAGCCACACCACGGATGAGGCGATCAAGAGCGGTTACCAGGCCTGGAAACAGGACATGGGCGGTACGGTGTTGAGTGCCGATGATGTGGCTTCGGCGATTGCCTATGCGTATCAGCAGCCGCAGCATGTGTGCATTCGCGAGATTGTGTTGGCGGCGACGCGTCAGCAGCCATAACCTGAAAAACTGAATGTGGGAGCTGGCTTGCCTGCGATGGCATCGACCAGGTCCCACTGATACACCGAGGTGTCTGCATCGCAGGCAAGCCAGCTCCCACAGTTTGATCTTCACTGTTTGTAGGATTTGAGTTCTGCCAGGCGCCGCTTTAGGAAGCTTTTTTCTGGGGTTTGTTGGGTCAGCGACAGAGCCTTTTCGTAGGCCGCCTCGGCCTCATCGATTCGCCCCAACTGCCGACAAAACTCCCCGCGCGCCGAATGCGCCAAGTGGTAATCCAGCAATTCTCCTCGCGACACAATCCCCTCAACCAACTGCAAACCTGCCAACGGCCCATCGCGCATCGCCACGGCCACCGCGCGGTTCAGCTCGATCACCGGCGATGGCACCTGCCTGAGCAATACGTCATAGAGCCCGACAATCTGCAGCCAATCCGTCTCGCCTGCGCTGGGCGCCTCGGCATGCACCGCCGCAATCGCGGCTTGCAGGCAATACGGCCCAAACCGCCGGGTTCTCAGTGCCTGCTCCACCAGCGCACAGCCTTCAGCGATCAAGGCGGCGTCCCACAGCCTGCGGTCCTGTTCATCCAGCAGCACCAACTCGCCTTTGTCCGTACTCCGCGCCGCTCGGCGCGACTCGTGCAGCAGCATCAACGCCAGCAAGCCCGCGACTTCAGGCTCCGGCAGCAACTCCAGCAGCAGGCGGCCCAGGCGAATGGCTTCGCGGGTCAACTCCTCGCGGGTGAGGCCTGCGCCCATCGACGCCGAGTAGCCCTCGTTGAACACCAGGTAAACCACACGCAACACGCTGTCGAGCCGCTCGGGCAGTTCGTCCAGGGACGGCACCTGATAGGGAATTTTCGCTTCACGGATTTTGCCTTTGGCGCGCACGATGCGTTGAGCGATGGTGGTGGGCGTGGCCAGAAACGCGCGGGCGATTTCTTCGGTGGTGAGGTCGCAGATCTCACGCAAGGTCAGCGCCGCCTGGGCATCGGGCGCCAATGCCGGGTGGCAGCAGGTAAAGATCAGGCGCAGGCGGTCGTCTTCCACGTCGTTCTCACTCCAGTCAGCCGCTTCCAGCGCGTCCGCCTGTTCCTGCAACAACGGGGTAAACCGGGCCTGGCGGCGCAGGCGGTCGATGGCTTTGAAACGGCCGGTCGACACCAACCAGGCACGTGGATTACTCGGCACGCCGTCCTGCTGCCAGCGCTCGACCGCGACGAAGAACGCCTCGTGCAAGGCTTCTTCGGCGAGGTCGAAATCACCCAGCAGGCGGATCAGCGTAGCGAGTACGCGGCGTGATTCGCTGCGGTAAATGGCCTCGATCTGAGGCGTCAATCGCGCATGCCTTGGGTCACCAGCGTCACCAGGCGGTCCAGGCTTTGGCCCCAGCCATCATGGAAGCCCATGGCTTCGTGGGCCTGCTTGTCGGCTTCGCTCCAGTGCATGGCGCGGGCGGTGTAGAGGGTTTTGCCGTCGACGTCTTCGAAGGTTACTTCGGCGGTCATGAACGGCTTGCCCGACGGGATCCAGCCCGGCGCGTAGGCGTCGGTAAACACCAGCCGGCTCGGCGCCTGGATTTCCAGGAACACCCCTTGGGTCGGGTATTCGGTGCCGTCCGGCGCGCGCATCAGGGTGCGAAACAGGCCGCCGACCCACAGGTTCATTTCGCATTCGGGCGTGGTCATGCCGTGTGGGCCCCACCATTGCTGCAGCAAGGCGGGCTCGGTCCAGGCGCGAAACACGCGGTTGCGCGGGGCGTCGATCAAGCGGCTGATGGACAGTTCAAATTCAGCGGGTTGGGTGGTCATGGGGTAAACCTCCTGAGTCTTTTGATTGTTGTGTTCAGAGATTCAATTCACGCACAGGGCGTACTTCCACGCTGCCGACCCTGGCTGCCGGAATGCCACCGGCCACCTGGATCGCTTCGTTCAAGTCCTTGGCCTCGATCAGATAAAACCCGGCGAGCTGCTCCTTGGTTTCGGCGAATGGCCCGTCGGTGATCGATAACTTGCCATTGCGCATGCGCACGGTGGTGGCGCTACTCACCGACTCCAGCGGCTCGGCGGCGAGCATGCGCCCGCTGGCCTGGATCGCCTCGGCGTAGGCGAAACACTCCGGGTCTGCCGGGCTGTCGGGCGAGGTGTGCAGCACCTGTTCGTTGCTGTAGATCAGGCAGAGGTATTTCATGTGCGTCTCCGTTTTCGGACTACTGACTATAGTTCGTGGCGGTCAGGGTTTCAGGTCGAACAGCGCCGTGCCGCTTTCCATATCGAAAGGCGCCGACCAGTGCTCATGCACCACGCGCCATTGGCCGTTGATCCGTTGGTAACCGGCGGTCACCCGCATCCAGCACGCCTTCACTTCGCCATCCGGCCCGGCACCGCCGCAATGGGCCAGCCAATGGGCAAACGCGCTGTCTTGGGCCTCTACAATGTGCAGTTCATGAAACTCGAAGATGCCGGGGCCGGGGCAGTGCTTCATGCACGCCTCCCAATGGGCGCGGTAGGCGGCCTTGCCCTTGAATTGCAGCGCGGTAACGGCGTCGAACGAGACGATATCGTCGGCGTAAAAGCTGACAATGCTGTCGATATCACGGGCCAGCACGGCCTGCTTCCATTGCTCGATCAAGGTGGTGATTGCAGTGCTCATGGCGATACTCCTGGGGGTTGAAAATCACGAAGGACACCCTTAGTCGAATGACGCTTGGCTCAATCGACACCCCGCTGAAAAATAATTTCGCCACGCGCAAACCCGCTAGAATCCACGCCTCTTTGTAGGATTTCGGATGCGCCCCCGATGGAAACCCGCCTCGTCCCCTATGAGACGCTGAGCCTTGTGCAAAAACAGCAGCTCGACACCCTGCAAGTGCATCCCGAGCAACTGGCGTACTCCGGCGATATCTACTGCGCGCTGAACAGCCTGCTGGTCAACCCCAACCCCGGCGCGATCAAAGGCTTTGCCCTGCTCGCCGACGACCGGCCCGTGGCCTTCCTGCTGCTTAAACGCCCGCCGTGCCTGCCTCACTGGGCCGATGAACACAGCGCCACGCTGCATGCGCTGCAAGTGGACCGCACCCAGCAAGGGCGCGGTTTCGGCAAAGCCTGCTTACACGCACTGCCGGCGGCGGCCCTGCTGGCCTGGCCGCAGATCAAGGGGCTGGAGTTGTCGGTGGACGCCGACAATGTGGCGGCGATGGGGCTGTATCTGGCGGCCGGGTGGGTCGACAGTGGGGAGGCATATCGGGGACGGGTTGGGTATGAGCGCCGGTTGGCGTTAGTATTTTGAACGATAAGGAGCTGGCGAATATGCTGACAACCCTCGAACAACTCGAAACCCTCTACGGCCTCCCCCACGAGCGGGCGGTGCGCAAGGAAATTGCGTTTCTCAACGAGGATTACCAGGCCATGGTGCGCGCATCGCCGTTGGTGGTGGTGAGCTCATCCGGGGCGGATGGCATCGACGGTTCGCCGCGTGGCGATGTGCCGGGGTTTGTGCGGATTGTGGATGAGCGCACGTTGGCGATTCCCGATCGGCCGGGCAATAACCGTCTCGATACCTTGCGTAATCTGCTGCAGGACCCGCGGATTGCGTTGCTGTTCATCATCCCGGGCATCGGCGAAACGTTGCGCGTGAATGGCCGGGCGCAGATTTCCATCGAGCCCGAGCTGTTGGAGAGTTTTGCGGTGAATGGCAAACCTGCGAAGTCAGTGATTCTGGTGCAGGTGGAGGCGGCGTATTTCCACTGTTCCAAAGCGTTTGTGCGCTCGGACTGCTGGAACCCCGAGAAACACCTGGACCGCTCGGCATTGCCGTCGGCCGGGGCATTTCACAAGCGGCTCAATGACGGGCAATTTGACGCCGAAACGTATGACCGGGAGATGCCGGAGCGGGTCAGAAGCACGTTGTATTGATCCACTGCCGGGGCCGGCGTACCGGCTCCGGCAGGGCCGCAGTCAGCCTCTTTCGCCAACCGGCAACCAGATTTCCACGGTGCCCGTGCCCTTGCGTACATCAAAATCGGCACTGTAACGCTCGAAGTCCGCCCCCATCACTTTATAGCCCGAGTGCGGCAGCCATTCGAACATGATGCGCTCGTATGTTTGCTCAAGTGCCTGCACCGGCCCGTCATGCCGGAACACGGCGTAGTTGAGCGGTGGAATTTCGACAAACTCGAAGTTGCTCGGCACGTCGCTTTTGGTTGGCACTTCAGCACCGGCCAGATAGTCGAATTCGCCGTGCTTGGGGTTATGGCAAACGCCATACGTCACGCCACCGACACGCGACTTGAGGTCCTTGATGCATGTATCGAACAACTCCCACAGCTTGGGAATATCACCCACAGTGGCCTTCGAATAACGCCCTTGGACGCCTGCGATCACCAGGGCTTTACCGGCTTCCATGCGCGGTTCCAACGGTAGTTTTGTCTGCTGATCCATCTGAACAGTCTCCTTCTTATGAGGGCACAAACCCGCATCGAGTATAGGGGCATATACACGCCGCACTCCACGCAGAAATTTTTCCGGCGCCATCTGGACAGCGGGCCATCATCGACCGTATTGTCTGTCCCGCAGGCCACCGCAGTGGCCGACGTCGCTCGGACGGTTCCGGGCGCTTACGTACTCTTGAGGCAACAATGGCAGACCAAGGTTCGCCGCGCCGCTTTGCGCGCATAGATCGACTCCCCCCTTACGTTTTTAATATCACTGCCGAGCTGAAGATGGCTGCGCGTCGGCGCGGCGAAGACATCATCGACTTGAGCATGGGTAACCCTGACGGCGCCACGCCTCCACACATCGTGGAAAAAATGGTCACCGTCGCCCAGCGTGAAGACACCCACGGCTACTCCACCTCCAAAGGCATTCCGCGTCTGCGCCGGGCGATTTCGCGCTGGTACAAAGACCGTTATGAGGTGGATATCGACCCCGAGTCGGAAGCCATCGTCACCATCGGCTCCAAGGAAGGCCTGGCGCACTTGATGCTGGCCACCCTGGACCAGGGCGACACCGTGCTGGTGCCCAACCCCAGCTACCCGATTCACATCTACGGTGCCGTGATTGCCGGCGCCCAGGTGCGCTCGGTACCGCTGATTCCCGGTGTGGACTTCTTCGCCGAGCTGGAACGAGCGATTCGCGGCTCGATCCCCAAGCCGAAAATGATGATCCTGGGCTTCCCGTCCAACCCGACCGCGCAGTGTGTGGAGCTGGATTTCTTCGAGCGCGTTATAGCCCTGGCCAAACAGTACGACGTACTGGTGGTGCACGACCTGGCCTACGCCGACATCGTCTACGACGGCTGGAAAGCCCCGTCGATCATGCAAGTGCCGGGCGCCAAGGACATTGCGGTGGAGTTTTTCACCCTGTCCAAGAGCTACAACATGGCCGGCTGGCGCATCGGTTTCATGGTCGGCAACCCGGAACTGGTCAACGCCCTGGCGCGGATCAAGAGTTACCACGACTACGGCACCTTCACCCCGCTGCAAGTGGCGGCGATTGCCGCGCTGGAAGGCGATCAGCAATGTGTGAAGGACATCGCCGAGCAGTATCGCCAGCGCCGTAACGTGCTGGTCAAGGGCCTGCATGAGCTGGGCTGGATGGTCGAGAACCCGAAGGCGTCGATGTACGTCTGGGCGAAGATTCCCCAGGAGTATGCGGCCATGGGCTCGCTGGAATTTGCCAAGAAACTGCTGCTGGAAGCGAAGGTGTGTGTATCGCCGGGGATTGGCTTTGGTGAGTATGGGGATGATCATGTGCGCTTTGCGCTGATCGAGAACCAGGACCGGATCCGCCAGGCGGTGCGCGGGATTCGCGGGATGTTCCGCGCGGATGGTTTAACTCGCAAAACCGAGGTTTGAATCGCCAGGGGCTAGCTGGCTAGCCCCTGTTTCTTCGATCACGCCTGGTGGCCGATCAAACGTAAAAACTCCATTTATATTCGTCTTGTCCTGTAGGGCCTTTGTACTCCGCCTTAAGGTGCACCGTACCCGTCACTGGGTTGGGATGGTTACTGGGTGGAGGCTGAATCATCGACTGGTCGATCACCACATTTCCTTGCCACTGACCAGCCCAGTTTACCAAAAAGGGGCCACCGATTTGCACACCAGCACTGTTGAAAACAGAAACCTGAGCGCCCCGTTCACCTTCGCCTCCAACAATGTGCTGACCTGTTGGTTTATTGTCATGAGAATAAGAATAGCCGTTTGATGCCGGAACAAAAACTCTGAAATCAGCCATTTCCCTATACCTCCAGAACGCTGCCACGACACTGGCAACCTGGAAATAACCTAGCAGCGTGAAACCATCACGCCTACCTGTGAAAGTTGACAGTTCCGACAAGTGACAAGATAGGGTAGAGACCCCAAAGACGTCGATGGACGCCTGGGTGAAGATTCCCGCAGTGCAAGCCGCCATGGTCTCGCTGGAACTTGCCAGGAAACTGCTGCTGAATGGTTCGCCCGGATGGGCTGGTCGCTAAAGCCTGACCCTACGCACTGAATAAACCGAGTTAATGTGAGAACTGGCCAGCTCCCACATGATCGTTCCCACGCTCCGCGTGGGAATGCAGCACGGGGCGCTCTGCGTCCCAAAGCGTGACGCAGAGCGTCACAAGAGGCATTCCCACGCGGAGCGTGGGAACGATCAACTGTCAGACCACCAACGACAGCAACATGATAAAGATCAGCGCCACCACCGACAGGATGGTTTCCATCGCCGTCCAGGTCTTGAACGTCTCGACCACGGTCATGTTGAAGTACTGCTTCACCAGCCAGAACCCCGCATCGTTGACGTGAGACAACACCAGCGAGCCCGCCCCCGTCGCCAATACCAGCAGCTCACGGTTAACCCCCGGAATCATCCCCACCACCGGCACCACAATGCCTGCGCCAGTAATGGTCGCCACGGTCGCAGAACCGGTGGCCACACGAATCACCGCCGCCACCAGCCACGCCAGCAGAATCGGGTTGATCTGCGCGTTCACCGCCATATGGCCGATCACGTCGCCCACGCCACTGGTCACCAGCATCTGCTTGAAACCACCGCCTGCGCCGATGATCAGGATGATCGCCGCCGTTGGCGCCAGGCTGGCGTCGAGCAGCTTGAGGATTTGCTTGGAGTGAATGCCCTGGCGATGGCCAAAGGTGTAGAGCGACAGCAGCAACGCCAGCAGCAGCGCGGTGATCGGGTGACCGATCATGTCCATCCAGTTGCGGATGACATGGCCGTCGGCCAACGCGACGTCAGCGAAGGTTTTGAGCAGCATCAGGAACACCGGCAGCAGCACGGTGATCAGGGTAATGCTGAAGCTCGGCAGGTCTTTGGATTCCGGCTCGCGGGCCAGTTGGTCGACCAGTTCCTGGGACGGGTTGCCCGGGATGTACTTGGCGATAAACGTACCGAAAATCGGCCCGGCGATGATGGCCGTCGGCAGCGCGACGATCAGCCCGTACAGGATGGTCTTGCCGATGTCCGCGCCAAATACGCCGATGGCCAGCAGCGGGCCAGGGTGCGGTGGCACCAGGCCGTGCACCGCCGACAGGCCGGCGAGCAGCGGGATGCCGATTTTGATCAGCGACACGCCGGTGCGGCGCGCAACGATAAATACCAGCGGAATCAGCAGTACAAAACCGATCTCGAAGAACAGCGGGATGCCCACCAGGAACGCGGCGAACATCATCGCCCACTGGACTTTCTCTTTGCCGAAGGCGCGGATCAAGGTCTGCGCGATCTGATCGGCGCCGCCGGACTCGGCCATCATCTTGCCGAGCATGGTGCCCAGCGCGAGGATGATGCCGACAAAGCCGAGCACCCCGCCGAAGCCGTCCTGAAACGCCTTGATGATCTTGTCCACGGGCATGCCCGAGGTCAGGCCGAGGAAGCCGGCCGCGATGATCAGTGCAATGAACGGGTGCACCTTGAACTTGGTGATCAAAAAGATCAGCCCGATGATAGTGACCACTGCATCTAGCAGCAGGTAGGACTCGTGGGACATGCCAAACATGGGGGGTCTCTCCTGTTTGTTGTTGTTATTAAAGCGGGTGTTGAATTTTTCGCCGGGGATAGCGCTATCTTTTCCGGCAAAAAATTAATGGGTTGGTTCAAAGCCGTGTTGCAGCCACCAGGCATTGGTTTGCTCGGCCAGGTCCTCGACGCTGTCTTCGCTGGCGTTCAGCGCCAGGGTCAGCGGCTCGCCCACGGGCGATTCAAGGGTGGCGAACTGGCTGTCGATCAGGCTTGCCGGCATGAAATGACCGGGGCGATGGGACACGCGGTCGGCGGCCACGGCGCGGGTCAGCTCCAGGAACACAAAGCCAAGGCCCGGCGCGGCTTCGCGCAGGTGGTCGCGGTATTTTTTCTTCAGGGCTGAACAGGTGAGCACCGGATGCTCGCCGGCTTTGAGCGAGCGGCGCAGTTCATCGCACAGGATGTCGAGCCAGCCGGCGCGGTCGTCGTCGTTGAGAGGGTGGCCGGCGCTCATCTTCTCGATGTTCGCGGCGGGGTGAAAGCTGTCGCCTTCAATGGCGGTGGCGCCGTTCAGGCGGCACAGGGCTTCGCTGACGCTGGACTTGCCACAGCCGGAAACACCCATGATGACCAGGGCGGTAACAGGTTGACTCATGAAACACCTCAGGACGCAGATAGCGCTACCTTCGCACGCTGTAAGGCTAGTGCAAAAACAGGCTTTTCCCGCGCCGACTTGTCATTTTTATGGAGTGACGCGTGCATCCGCTCCAAAACCGTTGAACCGGATCAGGCAACCCAGGATTCAAGAATTTGCAGCCTTTTGGAGACAGCGCTACCTTAGTGCCTCGATTTTTGTTTGGCAACCGCCTGATGACCTCCAAGAACGATAAAAATACCCGCACCACCGGTCGCCCGACCCTCAATGAAGTAGCCCGCCTGGCCGGCGTCAGCCCGATTACCGCCTCCCGCGCCCTGCGCGGCATCAGCACCGTGGCCACCGAACTGGTGGAAAAAGTGCAGCAGGCCGCCGCCGAACTCAACTACGTGGTCAACCCCGCCGCCCGCGCACTGGCCTCCGCGCAAAGCCACTCGGTGGTTGTGATCGTGCCGTCGCTGTCCAACCTGCTGTTTATCGAAACCCTGGAAGCCATCCACCAAGTGCTGCGACCCAAGGGCTTTGAAGTGCTGATCGGCAACTCCCACTATTCGCGCGATGAAGAAGAAAACCTGCTGCGCAACTACATGGCCTACCAGCCACGCGGTTTGCTGCTGACCGGGTTTGACCGCACCGAAAGTGCGCGACGGATGGTCGAGGCCAGCAATGTGCCGTGCGTGTACATGATGGACCTGGACCCGAATGCCGGCGTGAACTGCGTGGGCTTCTCGCAACTGAGCGCGGGCGAAACGGCGGCGGCGCATTTGATTTCACGGGGGCGCAAGCGCCTGGCGTATATCGGTGCGCAGCTGGATCAGCGTACGTTGCTGCGCGGTGAAGGTTTCCGCCGTGCGCTGCAACAGGCGGGCCTGTACGACCCGGCGCTGGAACTGCTGACGCCGCGCCCTTCCTCCGTGGGCTTGGGGGGCGAGCTGTTTTTGCAGCTGCTGGCGGCGCATCCGGATGTGGATGCGATCTTCTTTGGTAACGATGACTTGGCCCAAGGCGCGCTGCTGGAGGCTATGCGCCATGGCATCAAGGTGCCGGAGCGCGTGGCCGTATTGGGCTTTAACGACTTGCCTGCCTCGTCTTTTATGGTGCCGCGCTTGAGCAGCATCAGCACCCCGCGTGAAGCCATTGGCCGGCGCTCGGCAGAACATTTGCTGACCATCATGGCGGGCAACAAGATCGCCAAGCCGGTGGTGGACATGGGGTTTGAGTTGCAGGTGCGCGAAAGCACCTGAGCGCGGCCTGATCGTTCCCATGCTCTGCGTGGGAACGCCTCTTGTGACGCTCTGCGTCACGCTTTGGACGCAGAGCGTCCAGGGCTGCATTCCCACGCGGGAGCGTGGGAACGATCAGAGTGATGTAGGACGCCTGTAGGACGCGACTGACATTGCGGTAAGCGCCTTGCCCGGTTGCCTACGCTTACGTCAGAATCCGCCGGCTTGTGCGCTTGGATAGTGGTCTTTAAGGTTTGCCGGTCGCTGAATTTCTCGGTGACCGGGTTTAGTAGCCCTACTTTTGGACACTTTTTGTGCATGAGCCTCATCTGAGTTTGATGGCGGCTGTGCGTAGGGCATCTTCGGGTGCGCCGGCTTTAAGTGTCCACCGGTCTACTAACCTGCGTACAGCTGCCACCCTTCGTTTAGTAGCGATCCGGCGGCGGCCTATTTCCAGGACGCTTAAATGATCAAAGAAACCGAAAAACCGACAACCATTCTTTTCACCATCGCACCCGATACCCCCACCGAATCCCTGCTGACAAACAGCTACGAAACCCTGTGCTCCGTCAGCACCTTGTTGCTCGACCTGTCCGATGACCTCACCGGCAAACACCGCGATGTCGCATTGGCGATTCATCAACTGAGCGAGCTATCAGTGCTGATGGTCGGCAAAGCCATGGACCAGCAAACACCGCGCACCTAAAGCCCTGCTCGGTCAAAAATGTGGGAGCTGGCTTGCCTGCGATGGCGGTGAGTCAGCTACAAATTGGCTAACTGACCCACCGCATTCGCGAGCAAGCCCGCTCCCACATATTGAACGTGCCCGGTAATCGCCCTCGCTGTCGCACCTGTCCCCTGCTAGATTGGCCATTCTCCATCGACAGGGAAGCACCATGGGACACTCACTGAAAATCCTCGGCCGCACGTCCTCCATCAACGTGCGAAAAGTGCTCTGGACCTGTCAGGAACTGGGCATCGACTATGTGCGTGAAGACTGGGGCATCGGCTTCAAGCCCACCCAGTCCGCCGAGTTCCTGGCCCTGAACCCCAATGCCCAAGTGCCGGTGCTGATCGACGACCACGGCGTGCTGTGGGAGTCCAACACCATCTGCCGTTACCTCGTCGGCCTTTACCAACGCACTGACCTGTTGCCCGCCGAGCCCGCGCCCCGTGCACGGGTCGAGCAGTGGGTGGACTGGCAAGCCGTGGAACTCAACCGCGCCTGGGGCGATGCCTTCACCGCGCTGGTGCGCAACAACCCGGACGGCCTCGACGCGGCGCAAATTGCCGCCGCCGTGCAGCGCTGGAACGACAAGATGGGCCTGCTCGAACAACAGTTGGCGAAAACCGGCGCCTATGTCGCCGGCGATGAATTCACCCTCGCCGATATCCTCATCGGCCTCTCGGTGCACCGCTGGCAGAACACACCCATGCAGCGCCCGCCCTACCCCGCCATTGCGGCCTATTACCAACGCCTGAGCCAGCGCCAGGGCTTCAAGACCTTTGCCCTCGACGGCCATAACTAAAACAAGGAAATCCCCGTGAAAGGACTCAACGTACTGCTTACCGGCGCCTGCGGCAGAATCGGCAAGACGTTTTTCCAAGCCTCCCAAGACCGCTACCGCTTCACCCTCACCGACCGCGTCGCGCCGGAATTTCCAACTGGCGAGCACCGTTTCATCCACGCCGACCTCAGCGATAAAACCAGCCTGGCCGCCCTGCTTGAAGGCATCGACGTGATCGTGCACCTGTCGGGCATCCCCCACGCCAGCGCCTCGTTCGAGGAGTTGCTGCCAAACAACATCCTCGCCACCACCTACCTGTTCGAAGCCGCCGTGGCCGCCGGCGTAAAACGGTTGGTGTTCGCCAGCAGCGCGCAAACCATCGAAGGCTACCCGGTGGACCGCCAGATCACCCCCGGCATGCCGGTGTTACCCGCCAACCTGTATGGCGTGAGCAAATGCTACGGCGAGGCGCTGTGCGGCTATTACGCAGCCAAGACGCCACTGTCGACCATTGCCCTGCGCATCGGCGCCTTCGAATTCCCCGAAACCCACGACCTCAACAACGCCCGCGACCTCAGCGCCTGGCTCAGCCCGCGTGACGCAGTGCACCTGCTGCAACGCTCGGTGGAGGCAGAAGGCGTGAAGCACCTGATCGCCCACGGCATTTCCAATAACCGTTTCAAGCGCCTGGACCTGAGCGAAACCACGCGGGTGTTGGGCTACCAACCGGTGGATGACGCGTTCCAGACGTTCGAGATTCCCATCACCTATTGAGCCGCTGCGCCATAAAACCGCGAAACCTGAGGCCATGGCGCAATAAATCGGCGAATGTGTGGCCTGCCGCACGTAACTTCACACACACCATTTTCCGTTAGCCCGCTAAGATTCCAGGTCACTGCCCCTGGAATCTGCCCATGTCGACACTCACCGCCTCAGCCACGGACGGCATCGACCCGATCCGTGCCGCCCATATCAGCGCGCGCATTGACCGCTTGCCCGCCGTCGCCACTGTCTGGCGCCTGGTGGCGTTGCTGTCGATCGGCGGTTTTTTCGAGCTGTATGACCTGTTCCAGACCGCCTACATCAGCCCCGGTTTGATCAGCGACGGGATTTTCCACACCGGCAGCGAAGGCGTGTTCGGTTTCTCCGACCAGGCCGCGTTCGCCTCGGCGACCTTCCTCGGCCTGTTCCTCGGCGCCAGCCTGCTCAGCCCAATTGCCGACCGCTTCGGGCGGCGGGCGATCTTCACCTTTGCGTTGATCTGGTACACCGTCGCCACCGTGCTGATGGGCATTCAGACGTCCGCACTGGGCATTATCTGCATGCGTTTTCTGGTGGGTATTGGCCTGGGCATCGAACTGGTGACCATCGACGCCTACCTCTCGGAACTGGTGCCCAAGCGCATGCGCAGCTCGGCATTCGCCTTTGCGTTTTTCATACAGTTTCTGTCGGTGCCGGCGGTGGCGTTGATGTCGTGGTGGCTGGTGCCGCAGGCGCCGTTCGGGATCTCCGGCTGGCGCCTGGTAGTGCTGAGCAGCGCGGTGTTTGCGCTGTTTATCTGGCAACTGCGCAAACGCCTGCCGGAATCACCGCGCTGGCTGGCGCAGAAAGGCCGCTTTGACGAAGCCGGGCAGATCATGGACAGCCTGGAGGCACGTTGCCAGAAAGACCATGGCAAACCCTTGGATGAACCGGAGTCGCAAGCCGTCAGCGTGCAAGGCAGCGGCCGCTTTGCCGATATCTGGCAGCCGCCGTACCGGCGCCGGGCGTTGATGCTGATTGTGTTCCATGTGTTCCAGGCCATTGGTTTTTTCGGCTTCGGCAACTGGTTGCCGGCGCTGCTGTCCGGTCAAGGCGTGAGCGTGACCCACAGTTTGCTCTACGCGTTCATCATCACCCTCGCCTACCCGCTGGGGCCGTTGCTGTTTGTGAAGGTGGCCAACCGTTTTGAAAACAAATGGCAGATCGTCGGCTCGGCCATGGGCGCGATGATTTTCGGCAGCCTGTTCGCCCTGCAAACCACCGCCGTTGGGTTGGTGATCTGCGGGGTGATGATCACCTTCTGCAACGCCTGGCTGAGCTTCAGTTATCACTCGTACCAAAGTGAATTGTTCCCCACCAATATCCGCGCGCGGGCGGTGGGGTTCTGCTATTCGTTCAGCCGCTTGTCCACGGTGTTCAGCAGCCTGTTGATCGGGTTCATCCTCGAGCACTTGGGCACGCCGGGCGTGTTGGCGTTTATTGCCAGCAGCATGTTGATCGTGATGATCACCATCAGTTGGTTCGGCCCGCGTACGCGCAATTTGGCGTTGGAAAATATTGCGCACTGATGCGTAATCCACTGGTCGGATTTTCGCTGGAACCTGTGAGAATTGACAGTAGACGGTCTGTTTCACCCATCACTAAATAGCCTTCAGGATTCTGACTCATACAGGATCGAAAAGGAGGAAGTGATGGCACAGCCCGGGAGAGTTCTAATTGGTGATTTCACAGCGTACGCGGTGACGAGGGACGATTACTACAACATCACTTCAACGGGCATGGAGTTTAAAGTTGAAGGCGCCAAGTACCGCTTTTTTTTCAGACGCGATAAACATATATCGATAGAGGTTGTCACCTCCAACAACATTCAGCCGGGTAATTATCAGTTCGACACAACCAGTTCAGACATAGCGATGTACTACATTGATACCAGTAAACCTCCCGTCCTCCGCCTTCGGATAGACCAAGGATCCCTCAATGTGACTAAGACCCTCCAATGGGAGGGGGCAACGCTCCCAGCGGAGGCGGGTTTCCTGGCCGCCGGCGGCACTTCTGGCTTCACGATCAGACTTAGCCGTGGAAAACTGCAACTCGCGGACGTGCCAATAACCTAGTAGGTAGACCGCCTGACGGCAACCCTTGGCCGCCGGCAGGATAATGTTTGCCGCAACGGCCGCGCCATCCCCAATAAAACCGGGCCTGACGCCTGCGGCACGCTATTTGCTCCACCTGTGGCACCGAACACATCCCAGGTGAGCAATCATGCTGATCAACAACAACACCCAAGCCGTATCGACCGTGCAACAGCTCAAGCGTCCCGACATGGACCCGGCCAACGCTGCCGCCAGCACGCTGTACAGCGGCGCCCTGCAAGCGGCGCAGCAAAGCGTGACCGTGCCGGCTGCGCAAAAGGACCTGGACAAGGCCAACGACCGTATCGACGAAGCCTTCGCCAAGACCCGCGTGCAGTTGCAAGCCACCACCGCAGCCCCGACGGCGTCGACGGATGTGCCGGCGGCCGGCTCGAGCACCAGCACTGCGCGTGCCGACTTCACCGACTACATGAGCAAATCCCCGGCCGAACGCATTCGCGAACAACTGCTCAAGGAGCAGGGTTTGACCGAAGCGCAAGTGCAGGCCATGCCGCAGGAAAAACAGGACGCGATTGCCAAGCAAGTGGCTGATCGCGTGAAGCAGCAGCAAGAGCAGCAAGTCGCGGCGAAGGCCACTGACCCGGCGCAGACCGTGAAAGAGACCTTGGCCGCGATCTGAAGATGCAGCCCTGGCGCCCGGGAGCAGATCTGCTCCCGGGCTTACTCAAAGAACCTTACAGCGCCTGACCCGGCTGATCCGTCGGGGTGCTGAACATCTGCCCCATCTGCGCTGAAAAGGGCACATTCACATTCAGCGTCTTGGTCGCAATCGGCGATTCAAACCACTTCCCATACAGTGCCTTGGCTTCCCCCGAGGCCATCAAGCCCATCAGGGTCGAGTCCACCGTGCGTTTTAATGCAGGGTTATTTTTCGGCATGATCAGCCCCAGGTGTTCCACCACCAGGACGTCCTTCAAAAACTGATAACGCGCAGGCTCAGCCGCACTCGCCATCAGCGGGGCCACTACCACCTCGTCAAACACCAGGCTGTCGGCTTGGTTATCGACCAGCAACTTGAAGCCCTCGGCGAGGTTTTTGGCAGGCACCTTTTTAAGGCTCCAGCCTTCGCGCTGCTCAAGTTGCTTGACCACCTCCCCAACGGTGGTGCCCTCGACAATCACCACGGATCGGCCATTGAGTTCCTTCAAGGTGTCGAGCTTCTCGCCCACCCGGGAAACCACTTTGATCGAGGCTGCAAAGGTTGAAACGCTGAAATCCACCTGCTTCTGGCGTTCCAGCGTATTGGTGGTAGAACCACACTCCAGGTCCACCGAACCGCTGCTGACCGCGCTGATACGGTCTTTGAAGCTCAAGGGTTTAAAGCTCAACACCAGTTCATCAAGCTTGAGGTTTTTCTTGATGTCACTGGCGATACGCCGACACAGGTCGATGGAATAGCCAACCGGTTCACCGGCGCCGGGTTGATAAGAGAACGGCAGGGCCTCGGCCGGGTAACCAATCACCATGTGTTTTGTTGCGTGGATTTTTTCCATGACGGCATCGTTCGCGGTCACGCCGGCTGACAGCATGCACAGCGACAGGCATAAGGCACCTTGCAACTTCATAGCTCTTCCTACTCAGTGATTAAACCTGAGCCTTATACGTCCCCCCCAGGAACCACTCTGTAGGCCTAATCGCAAAGCTCGCTGGCGGCCCGGCGCCGACAGCGAGCCACACGACGTCTACTGCAACTGCAGCGTCGAATTGAACTGGCTGATCGCGTCCACCACATGCCGCGAGCCTTCCTGAATTTCCAGGATCACCTGCCCCGCTTCATTGGCCAGCTCCACGCCGAGCCCGGTGCGGCTCAAGCTCGATTGCATGCTCGACACCGCGCTCAGCGACAGGTCATGGTTCTTGCGCACCACGTCGACAATCTCCACCGTCGCCTGGCTGGTGCGTGCCGCGAGGCTGCGCACTTCGTCGGCCACCACCGCAAACCCGCGCCCGTGCTCGCCGGCCCGCGCCGCTTCAATGGCCGCGTTGAGCGCGAGCATATTAGTTTGCTCGGCGATGCTGCGGATGGTTTGCACGATGGCACCGATGATGTCCGACTGCTTGCTCACCGCATCAATGCTCTGCGCCGCCTGGTTCAGGTCGTGGGAGATTTCTTCGATGATTTGCACCGTTTGCTGCACCACCTCCGAACCTTTGCGCGCGCAGGCGTCGTTTTGTACCGAGGTGGCGTGGGCCGAATCGGCGGCGGTGCGCAGGGTGGTGACCTGGTCGGTGATGTCACTGGCGAACTTCACCACTTTGTACAGGCGCCCGTTGGCGTCGAAGATCGGGTTGTAGGACGCCTCCAGAAACAGGGTTTTGCCGTATTTGTTTTTGCGCTCAAAGCGATGGGAGTGGTATTCGCCGCGGTTGAGCGAGGCCCAAAAGGCCTTGTACGCCGGTGACTCAACGTCGGCGCGATGGCAAAACATGCTGTGGTGCTGGCCGATGATTTCTTCGCGCGAATACTGCACGGTGCGCAGGAAGTTATCGTTGGCGTTGATGATCTGGCCTTGGGGCGTGAATTCGATCACCGCCATGGAACGGCTGATGGCGTCGATCAGGCTCTGGTTCTCGTGTTCATGGTGGACCCGCGCGGAAATATCCGACGCCACTTTGATCACGCTCTGCACCTGGTTTTGGCTGTCCAGCACCGGCATATAACTGGCTTCCAGCCACACCTCCTCACCCCGCTTGTTAAGGCGCATGAACGTGCCGCTGAGGGCTTCACCGCGCGCCAAGTCACGCCACAACTTGGTGTAGGCCTCGGTGTGGGTGTAGGCCTCTTCGCAAAAGACCCGATGATGTTTGCCGCGAATCTCCTCGACGTTGTAACCCATGGTTTTGCAGAAGTTGTCATTGGCGTCGAGAATCACGCCGTTGCGGTCGAACTCGATCATCGCCATGGAACGGCTGATGGCGGCGAGTTTGGCGTTGGCTTCGGTGAGGGCACAGGAAAAGCGTTCGATTTCTTGCAGGTCGGATTTGTGATGGCGGTTGAACATGATCGGATCACCCTAGATTCCCGGCGCCTGAACAGGCGCATTCCATTCTTCAGTTGGCTATTGCTGGCACACCTTCAGGGGAAAAAACCATCCGAATCGCTTTATATGCCAAGCGTCATCAACGGTTCTGGGTGAGCATAGACAGGGGTTGGCGCTATGCAAGGCCGCTAGTCAGCAAGCATTTTTAACAATGCATTGACCGCAGCGGAAGGCGCAAGGGTTGGGGAACCAACCAAGGCAAACTCACGGTGCAACGGCACCGTCAGCGGCATTACGCGCAGGCCGGTGCGCTGGGTCGGCAAGGCCATTTCCGGCACCAATGTGACACCCACACCTTCGCGCACAAGGCTGTAGGCGCTGCTCCATTCGCGCACTTCCACGCGGATATCACCCAGGCTCAGCCCGGCAGCGGCGGCCAGGCTGCGGGCATTCGCGGTACAGCCGCCGGTGGCCAGCACTAAAGGTTGTTCGAGTAATTCCTCAAGCGACACGCTGGCATCGGCCGGGCGCTGCGCCAGTGCATGGTCCGTCGGCAGCACGGCCATCCACAGGTCGCGGCCTAAAACCGTGGCGTTGTGCTCGGGCTTGGGGTTGAGCACTACGCCCAGGTCGATCAGGCCCGCGTCGAGCAAGGTGTGCACTTCGCTGTCCGTGACCTCCAGGGTGGTCACCTCGATACCCGGGTTCAACTGGCGAAAACGCTGCAGCAACGGCGTTAGAAACGTCGCCAGCACCTTCGGGAAACTGGCGATGCGAATGTTCCCACGCAGCAGCGGGCGGGCTTCGTCGACCGTTGTGCGGATGGTTTGCAACGCGCCCATCATCACCCGCGCCTGCTCGATCACACTCAGCCCCAGCGCAGTGGGCAACGTCTTGCGCGGCTCACGGGTAAACAGCTGCGCACCCAGCGTCGCCTCCATGGACGCCATGGCCTGGCTCGCAGCGGACTGGGTCATGCCGACCTGTTCGGCTGCCGCCGTGATGCTGCCGTGATCGGCCACGGCCACCAGCAAACGCCAGTGCATCAGGTTCATCATGGCAGTAGCTGTCCTTATGGGAGGGGGCTGAAGGTTTAATTTTACCCACGGTGTCATGCCCGTGAGACTGGCGCAAATCCAACGGAGCCGCCTTAGATGAAACTGTATTTTTCCCCGAATGCCTGCTCGCTCGCGCCGCATATCGTCCTGCGTGAACTGGCCTTGCCGTTCGAACTGGTGCGGGTGAATAACCAGGCTAAAACCTTCGCCGACGGCGAAGACTTCCTGCAGATCAACCCCAAAGGCTACGTGGCGGCGCTGCAACTGGACAACGGCCAGGTGCTGACCGAAGCCAGTGCGATCCTGCAATACCTGGCCGACTTGAAACCCGCCGCCGACCTGGCCCCGGCCAATGGCAGTTGGGAACGTGTGCGCTTGCAGGAATGGCTGAATTTTATCGCCAGCGAGATTCATGGTGGGCTGGCGATTTTCTTTAATGGTGCGATTCAGGGGGATGTGCGAGCGATGTTCCTGGCCACGTTGTACAAGCGCTTTGCGATTCTGGTGCAGACGTTGGAGGGCCAGGATTATCTGTTGGGCACGCAGTACTCGGTGGCGGACGCGTATTTGTTTGTGGTGCTGCGTTGGGCCGGGTTTCACGACATTGATTTGCAGCAGTGGCCGGCGTTGGCGGCGTTTCAGCAGCGGGTTGGCGAGCGGCAAGCCGTAATCGAGGCGCTGGCTGCCGAAGCCGCATGACCTGAAATGCGATTAAACATGTGGGAGCGGGCTTGCTCGCGAATGCGGTGGGTCAGTCAGCACATGCATCAACTGATACACCGCATTCGCGAGCAAGTCGAATCGTCGCACCGCCGCTCCCACAGTTGATCTGCTTCGTTTCAAAGAAAGGGTTTCAAGTTGCCATCGGTGATGAAGGCACTCAACGCCAACACATCCACCGACCCCGACCGATCCTGATCCAGAGGCGCCACCTGGCTGCGCACCGCACTATGAATCTGCTGTGTGCCCTGCCCCAATCGCACAGCGCCACGCAAATCCACCGCTTGCGCAGCGACAATCAGTTCAATGCTCGCCAACCACAACACCCGCTCGGTCAAACGGCGGGTTTTGTCGACCACGGCCAACGCCTGCCCGGCGTAGTCTTCGACCCGATCCGCCACCGGCACGCTCACAGCAGGCAATGGGTTGGCAAGGTGGCCGATCTCCGCGACCAACGCCGAGCTGGTGCGCTGCAAGGCGGCCATGCCGACGTGCCCCGGCTGCGTGGTCAAAAAGCGCGGCAAGTCGCTGGACGCCGGTGACAGCAATTTGGCAATGCGCTCAGCACTGCAGGCCGCCACGCGACTGAGCGCCAAGCCCACGCCTTCAGCGGCCAGGGCCATGTGCGTGCTGTCGAAATTGGCCGTGGCCACTACCCGCGACGCTTCGCTGATCAACGCCGGGTTATCCGCGCCGCTGCGCAATTCCAGCTCGACCAACTCATGCAGTTGCTGCAACGTCTGCTGCGCTGCACCCTGCACAACGGTGGCACAGCGAAAGCTCAACGGGTCTTGCAAGCGGCGCGGGCTGCCCGCCAAATCGCCGCCTTCAAGCAGGTGCAACAACGCCGCCGACTGCTCGCTTTGCCCCGGCGCCGGGCGCAAGCGTGAAGCCCACGGCTGGAACGGGCTGAGGTTGGCCCGATAGCCTTCACACGACAACGCCAGCGCCGCCAACACCGCCTGCAACACCTGCTGCACTTGCGCCACCAGCAACGCGCCCAGCCCGACACTTGCCGCATTCGCCGACACCAGCGCCAGGCCGTCCTTGCCGGTCAACGGCACCGTAAGCGCCAAGCTCAGGTGAGCCAGCGGCGCCAAGTCACTCTCGCCCAACGAGCCGAGCAACGGCACCTCGGGCTCGACGCCGGAGTTAAGCAACGCCAGCAGCGCCTCTGCCGTCGCCAGTGAAATGCCCGAACGGCCCTGAGCCAACCCGGCCAAACGGGCGGCGGTAATGGCGCGCAACTCCTGACGATTGGCCAGGCGCCCGACGCCCACCGCACGTCCCAGGGGAATGTTGGCCTGCAACGGCGTCACCGAGGTATCCACCGCCGCTCCGAGACCGGTGGTCACGCCATAAATCGGCGTGCCCTCGGCCGCGAGTTTCAGCAGCAACTGGTGGCCTTCGTTAATACGCTGACGCGCCTGCGAAGTGAAATTCGCTGGCCTGTCGTGCCGGGCAATCGCCAGTAAATCCGCCAATGTCAGGCCTTGGGAGTCGATGAGAATCACGCCCAGCGCAGCCGCTGGCCGATCCCCAGGCGCTTGGCTTTTTCCAGCAGCGCATGGCCCAGGGCGATATCGCTGAGGCTCAAGCCGCGGTGCCAGAAGAGGATGGTTTCTTCGGGGTTTTCACGGCCGCTCTTCAGGCCGGCGACAATCTGCCCAAGCTCGGCGTGCAGGGTGTCGGCGCTGAGTTTGCCGGCGTCGACATGGGCGCGCAGTGCGCCAAACATACCGCCTTTGCACTGGCCCCAATCGTCCACCACCACCTTGCTCATGATGTCGGTGAGCGACAATTCCACCGCGCTCATGGTGCCGTAAGGCACCACAAAGGCACCGGGTTTGATCCAGTCGGTGCGCAACAATGGTTCAGGCTGATCCAGCCGCGAGGCCTCGACCACAATGTCGGCGCCGCGCACGGTGGTCTCCCAGTCTTCGGTGACGATGACCGGCTTGCCCAAGTCGCGACGCAGGCGTTCGGCGAAGGCTTCGCGGCTTTCGCTACGACGCGAATGCACGCGGATTTCCTCGAAGTCGAACAGGTGGTCGAGCAGCCGCACATTCCAGTACGCCGTGCCGCGCGCGCCGATATGCGCCAGCACTTTACTGTCGGGCCGGGCCAGGTATTTGGCGCCGATGGCAGTGACGGCGCCGGTGCGCATGTCAGTGATCGCCGAGGCATCGAGGATGGCCTTGGGAATGCCGGTGGCCGGGTCCAGCAGGTTGAGAATCGCCAATTCCGAAGGCAGGCCCTTGCGGTAGTTGTCGACAAAGTCGCCCACCACCTTGACCCCGGCGTAACCGATGTCGCCACCGAGCACACCACGCAACACGTTGAAGTGGCCATTGATCTCACCGCCAGGGATCAGGTGCGTGCGCGGCTCGATCACCGCCTCACCCCGGCCCTGAATGCCCAGGCTGGCTTCGATGGCGCTGAGGATTTCATCGTTGGAAAGGTTGAGTTCGTCGATGTCCAGGCCGTTGAGAAAGTCGATGTAGATCGGTTGCATGTCTGCTCACTGATAAAAGTCGGTTGGGACGCTGTAACTTGTGACAGCGGGGCTTCCTGTGGCGAGCGGGCTTGCCAGGCCACAAGGCCTACGGGGCCTTGAACACGATCTGCTGCACATTGACCTTTTTCGGGATCAGGCCATTGGCAAAAAACAGGTCGGCGGTGCGTTGCTGGTTGGCGACGTCGACGGCTTCCAACGGGCGAATCGGCGCCGGTGAGCGGTGTTCGAAGTAGCTTTTGACCACCGCCGGTGGCAGGCCCAGGGTTTTGGCCATCAGCGCGATGCTTTGCTCGGGTTGGTCCAGGGACAGGCGCTGCGCCTTGGCCAGGGTCTTGATGATCGCGCCGACCGCCTGCGGGTGCTGCTTGGCAAACGGGCTGCTGACCACAAAGAAACTGCCCGCCGGGTTGAGGCCTTGGCCGTCACCCAGTACGCGCGCAGAACCGTCGACCACGGCCGCCGAGTAGTACGGGTCCCACACCACCCAGGCGTCGACTTTGCCCTGCTCAAACGCGGCACGCCCGTCGGACGGCGACAGGTACACCACGTCGACATCCTTCCACTGCAAACCGGCGCGCAGCAGGCTCTTGAGGAACAGGTTATGCGCGCTGGAACCCTTGAGCAGCGCGACGCGCTTGCCCTTGAGTTCGGCCACGCTCTGGATCGGGCTGGCTTTGGGCACCAGCACCGCCTCGGTCTTGCCCTCATTCGGCTCGACCGCGAAGTACTGTAAATCAATGCCGGCAGCCTGGGCGAAGATCGGCGGGATGTCGCCGATATTGCCGATGTCCAGGCTGCCGCCGTTCAGCGCTTCGATCAGCGGCGGGCCACCGAGGAATTCGATCCACTGCACCTGAGTGCCGGGCAGCGCCTCTTCGAACAACTTGTGCTCGCGCGCCAGCACCATGCTCACCGAGCTTTTCTGGTAGCCGATGCGCAAGGTGGAAGGTTCGGCGGCCGAAACCGCTGCCGAAAACACCATTGAAGCCAGGATCACGCTGAAAAACTTAACCATCTGTGTCACCTCTGATCGCTCCCACGCTCAGCGTGGGGATGCATCCTGTGACGCGCCGCGTCACGACTTTAGAGCGGGACGCGGAGCGTCCCTGGTGGCATTCCCACGCGGAGCGTGGGAACGATCAAGCATCAAAGGGCGGCTTTGACTTTGGCCGCCACGTCCGCCGGCACCCATTGCTGCCAGACGTGCGGCTGCTCTTTGAGGAACGCCAGCGCGACTTGGCGCGGCTGCTCACGCTTCTCGCTCATCTGCGCGAGGATGCCGTTGAGCAGGTCAATCGGCAGGTCGACTTTTTCAAAGAAAGTCACCAGTTGCGGGTACTGCGCCTTGAACGGCGCCGACACGCCAATCGCCAGGTGCGCGGGCATCGAGCGGGTGCCGATGGGGTGCGGGTTGTTGGCGTCGGCCAGGGTTTTCCAGGCTTCGGCGTTGAACGGCGGCTCTTCCAGTTTGATCAGCTTGAAGCGGCCGAGCAGCGGAGTCGGCGACCAGTAGTAGAACAACACCGGTTTGCCACGGCGGATCGACGAGGCCACTTCGGCGTCCAGCGCCGCGCCGGAGCCGGTGCGGAAGTTGACGAAGGTGTCGGTCAGGCCATAGGCCTTGAGCTTCTGGCTGTTGACGATTTCCGAGGTCCAGCCGGTGGGGCTGTTGAGGAAGCGGCCTTCGCTTGGGTCTTCGGGGTCGCGGAACACGTCCTTGTAACGCGACAGGTCGGCCACCGACTTGAGGTCCGGCGCCAGGGGCTTGATGCCGCGCTCGGCGTCGCCCTTGATCACGTATTCCGGCACCCACCAGCCTTCGGTCGCGCCTTTGACGGTGTCGCCCAGGCCGAACACTTTGCCTTCGCCCTCCGCCTTGACCCACGCCGGACTGCGCCCGGCCCATTCTTCGCCGATCACTTGGATGTCGTCCTTGGCCAGCGCGGCTTCCAGGCTCACGGTGCTGCCGGGCAAAGTGTCGGTGGGCAGGCCGTAGCCTTTCTCGACAATCAGGCGCAGCACTTCGGTGATCAGGCTGCCACTTTCCCAGGTGATGTCGCCGAAGTGGATCGGTTTGATGGCTTCGGCGGCGGGCGCTTGCTGGGCCAGGACAGCGAGTGCCAGCAGCGAGCCACCGAGCAGTTTTTTAATTGTTTTCATGCAGAACCTCGTGGTGATGATCGTTCCCACGCTCCGCGTGGGAATGCAGCCCCGGACGCTCTGCGTCCAACAGGTGACGCAGAGCGTCACAAGAGGCACTCCCACGCAGAGCGCGGGAACGATCGGTGAGCGGGTTAAAAGTCATAACTGAGCCGCGTGTAGTAAAACGCCCCTTCCGGCGCGGTCGGTGACAGGTAGCTGTATTGCTGGCCCGGCGTCTGGCGCAGGCGGCTGTTGAAGTCGTCGGGTTTGCTGTCGAACAGGTTGTTCACGCCCACCGACACGCGCAGTTGCTGGGTGAAGGCGTAGTTCACGTCGAGGTCGGTGGTCCATTGCGCACTGAAGACTTGGTCGTATTGCGCGTTGGTCTCGCTGGCCGCGTATTTGCGGTATTTGCCGTAGCGCGTTTGGTTGAGGGCGATGGTCCATTGGTTGAGCCTGTGCACCGCGCCGAACACCAGTTTGTCCTCGGGGTAGCCGTGCTCGATAAAGCCACGGGCTTCGCGGGTCAGCACTTCGAAACCGTTGGGGTTTTCGTGGACTTTCTCAATCGTGGTGCGCGCCTTGGTGTAGCCGGCCGACAGCGCCAGGTCACCGAACTGCGCGAGGTCCAGGTTGTACTTGCCGACGATGTCAACGCCGCGGGTGCGGGTGTCGGCGGCGTTGGTCATGAACTGCGCCCACGAGTACTGGCCGTAGCCGGCATTGGTGAGGATCTGCTCGGCCAGCGGCCCGGAAATGCCGCCGCTGAACAGCAGGCGATCACGAATCGAGATTTGATAGGCGTCGATGGTCAGTGAGGCATTTTCGGCCGGTCGCAGCACCAGGCCCAACGAGTAGTTGGTCGACTTCTCCGGCTTGAGCGGTTGCGCGCCGAGGGCACGGGCCGCCGGGTTGTCGGCCGGCAACATGCGCGTCAGCACTGGGTTGCCGTTGGCATCGAGGTTGGTCGTGGTGGTCCACGAGGTGCCGATCTGCCCCAGGCTTGGCGCGTGATACGCGTTGTTGACCGTGGCGCGCACGCCCACTTGCGGGGTGAAGTCATACCGCGCCGAGAGCTTGCCGGTGGTGGCCGAGCCGAAGTCCGAATAGTGCTCGGTGCGCCCGGCCACGCCGACTTGCAGCTTGTCGGTGACCTGGTTTTCGAGGCCGAAATACACGCCGCCCACATCACGTTTAAACGTGCCGGCGTCGTCCGGAGTCAGCCCGGAGGCTTGCACCGCGCCGACTTGCACGCCATCGATACCGCCGTAGGAATAGGAGTCGTAGTCGCCGGCTTCGAGGCGATATTGCTCGTGCCGATAGGCCACGCCCGCCGAGACGGTCAGCGGGTGGCTGGACCAGTTCACGTCCAGGTCTTTGGCGTAATCGAGGGTGATGTTGGTCTGGTCGTTGACCAAGGTCGCGACGTTGAATTTGGTCGGGCTGTTGGCGCCGTAGCTTGGGTTGACCGTGTTGAAGGCCAGCTCGTCGTGCTCGTCGCGGCCATAGGTGGCGCTCAGGTCGAAGCGGCCAATGCTGTCGTCTTCATAGCGCGTGCCGAGGGTGATGGCGCCGTCTTCGTAGCGATAGCGGTACTTGGGAATCGTGCCGCCGGGGTAGATCGACGCAACGTTGTTCGGGCTGCTGGCCAGCAGCGGCGGCGTGTTGTTCACCGAAGTGTCCTGGCCGAAGGTGGCGAAGCTGTAGACGCGCCATTGGTCGTTCAGGCCGATCTCGGCGTTGGCCGCCAGGTTGTATTTGTCGCGCCCGGCGCCGCCCCAGCGTGGGTCTTGCACGCGGCCGTCGGCGACGTACTTGTCGCCAATGTCGTCGGGCTTGTTGTTCAGGGTGTTGAAGCTCAAGGTCAGGAAGCCGTCGCCCGGCAGGCCAATGCCGTACCAGCCATCGGTGGTTTTGCTGAAGCCGTCGCCTTGGGCGTATTTGCCCAGTTGCGTATTGACGCCGCCGCCGCTGTCGCGCTCCTTGAGCACTATGTTGACCACCCCGGCCACCGCGTCGGAACCGTACTGCGCCGAGGCGCCATCGCGCAGCACTTCGACGTGGTCGATGGCGCTGATGGGGATCATGTCGAGGTCGACCGGCTGCGCGCCAATAAACGGCACACCGCCGGAAATATTCACCACCGCCGAGGTGTGGCGGCGCTTGCCATTGATCAGCACCAACGTCTGGTCAGGCGACAGACCCCGCAACGAAGCGCCCTTGGGGTCTTGCCCACGGGTGGCGCTGTTGTTCTGCGGAAAGTTGAACGACGGCAGCAGCTGGAACAACGCCTGGTTGAGGCTGGTGGCGCCGGTTTGCTTGAGTTCTTCGGCGTTGATCACGTCGACCGGGGCGCTGCTGGTCAGCGCGGTGGCGTTGCTGCGCCGGGTGCCGATGGCGACCACGCGGTCGAGGGTCGGCGCCTGCGCGGCGCTGGTCTGCGCCTTGACGCTGCTGGTGGCGCCTTTGGCTGCGCCTTCCTTGATGATGAACGCGCCGTCCGGGCTGACTTGCACTTGCAGGCCGGTGCCCTTGAGCGCGGCGTCCACCGCCTGATGCGCCGACAGCGAACCGTCGACCGTGGCCGAGGAATAATTGCCCAGTTGCGGCGTAAAGGAGATCACCTGGCCGCTTTGGCGGCTGATGTTCAGCAGCACTTCATCCAGCGGGCCGGGTGCAATGTGGTAGACCTGGCGCGCGTCTTCGGCGCTGGCGGCAAACGAGAAAAACAGGCTGGCCAACGGCACCAGGGCAAAGGTTCGAAGCGGTACACGGTTGATCTGATTCACTTTGGCTCCCCCCAAGGAAACTCGAGAACGCTGCTCCCCGCAGCGCTTACGGGAGTGATGTGGGTTGGTGGGGGCAAAACTTGCAGATCGTTTGGTTATGTCCTTAGAACCCTCTTTTAAAGTGAAAACCCAACCCCTGTGGGAGCTGGCTTGCCTGCGATCGCATCGACTCGGTTCAACTGTGAGACCGAGTTGTCTGCATCGCAGGCAAGCCAGCTCCCACATTGACCGAGGACGTCCGTCAGGCCGCATTGATGGTCACCCACAACCCGGTGCGGCGGGTGATGTGGATCGGCAAGGTGCGCGCCAGGGTGTCGAGGATTTGCTGCGGGTTGTCCAGCCGATACAGGCCGCTGACGCGCAGGCCGGCGACTGACGGATCCAGGCGCAACACGCCACTGTGATAGGGCCGCAATGCGTCGATGACTTCGGCCAGCGGGCGGTCGCGCACTTGCAGGAAGCCGTCGACCCACGCGGTGGCGCTGGCGGAACTGGCCTGCACCGGCCCGAACCCGGCGCGGTCGTAATGCACTGCATGCCCGGCGGCGAGTTGCAGGCGCTCGCCGCTGTGGCTGTCGATTTGCACGGCGCCGTTGAGCGCAACGACCTGGCCCTGCCCTTCGCGCTCGCGCAGCAGCAAGCGGTTGCCGTAGGCGCGCAATTGCGCCTGCGCGGTCTGGATCAAAAAGGGTCGGTTGCGATCACTGGCAACCTTGGCCAGCAACTCGCCTTCGCGCAGGCGCACCAGGCGCCGTTGCGGGTCGAACTGGATATCCGCCGCGCTTTGCGCGTTGAGCAGCAACTCGCTGCCATCGGCCAGCGTGACGGTGCGACGCTCGCCGGTGCCGGTGCGGATATCCGCCGTCAGCTCGCAGAGGCCCAAAGGTTTGTTCAGCAGTGCGGCGCCTATGGCCACGCCCGCGCCCGCCAGCGCGATCTGCAACACATGCCGGCGGCTGGAAGGCGCCTCCAGCGCCTGCTGCAAGACTTTGCCGCTGACGCCTTGACCGAGCGGCACTTGGAATACGCCCAGGCGCGTTTCCAATTGCTGGCACAAGGCGTCATGACGCGGGTCGGCGGCGCGCCATTGGTGATAGCGCTGCCAGTCCGCCGCCGTGGCGTCCCCCGAGCGCAGCAGCACGTACCAGCGCGTGGCGCTGTTGATCAGTTCGTCGTTCATTCCAGGCACAGCCGCAGGCAACGGTTGAGGGCACGGGCCATGTAGTCGCTGACCGAACGCTGGGAAATGCCCAGTTCGGCGGCGATCTCGGGGTAGGTCAAGCCATTGAGTTGCGACAGCAGGAAAGTGGCCTTGACCTTGGCCGGCAAGCCGTCGAGCAACTGGTCGATGGCCTGCAGGGCTTCAAGCATTTGCGCCAAGTCTTCGGGAGACGGCGCGGTGCAGGTTTCGTCGTTGTCCAGGGCGTCGAGGTAGGCGCGCTCCAGGTCACGCCGGCGCCACAGCTGGTACATCAGGCGTTGGGCGATGGTGGTGAGCAAGGCACGGGGCTGACGGATCGGCAGCACGCCCGGCGAACTCAGCAGTTGGACGAAGGTGTCGGCGGCGATGTCTTCGGCGTGTGCACGCGAATCGAGGTGGCGGTGCAAACGGCTGCACAGCCAGTCGTAATGACTGCGGAACAATCCGCCCACGTAATCGCTGTGAGAAGTGTCGGCGCCGGACATAGTGGCTCCATCTGAGTAGGTTGCGCGTTATGTCCGGTGTTCCGGTGGAGCGATCCTAGCAAGGCTGCTTATTCTTTAATAATATTTAAAAAGTATTTTTATATAACCGATCGTTCCTACGCTCTGCGTGGGAATGCAGGCTCTGACGCTCTGCGTCAGTGCTTGAGAGGGTGACGCGGAGCGTCACGGGGGGCGTTACCACGCAGAGCGTGGGAACGATCAGCGCAGGTTGGGGTAACCCACGCTGGCGGCGTGTTGCTGGTAGGCCAACAGAACCTGATAGTCGTCTTCGCTGGCGGGCAGCACTTCTTGGATGCCCAGGGTTTCGACGACCTGCGGCAAATCCTGCAACGCCAGGTTCATCGCCTCACGAATCTGCGCCACCTGTTCGTCGCTCAACTGCAGCGGCCCGATGTAGGGCAAGGTCGGGCTCGGCGCGCTGTGGGTGACGATGCGCAGCCCCGCCACTTCCCGCGGGGCGAACCGCGCGAGGTAGTCGTAGGTGACGCTGTCGATGGCGGCGAGGTCGGCGAGGTTTTCGCGTAGCCAGCGCAGGCTTTCGCGGTGGGCGCCGCTGCTGTCGATGCTGGCGAAGAAACGCCCGTCGCGCTGCAACGGCGCAAGGCGTTCGCGCAGCAGGTTCATGCCGCTGTTGGAGTCGTGGCCGTTGATCACGCCGCGGCTGTTGTAGAAGTCGGCCAGGGCGGTGCGCGGGTTGTCGTCGCGGGTCAGCAGCAGGCTGCAATGCTCGCCGTTGCTGCTGTGGGCCAGCTCGTAGCGTGGGCGACCAATCACGCGCACCTGGCCGCGCAGTTGGGTCATCAGCGGGTAGCCGCAGGTTTGCGTGACGAGCAGTTCGGGCGCCAGCCACAGGCCGTGCAGGTCGAGGTGGTCAGCGTTGCGGCGGGTCAGGTTCAAGCGCTCGAAGATGCGCGCCAGCCATTGCTGGTTGGCCTGCTGCACCGCTGCGGGAGCCACGTACATCAGCAGCTCGGCGTAGTGTTCACTCATGGTCGTCTCTCACGCAAAAGGGTGCCGCGGGCTGTCGATGGCCTTGAGGCCGTTGCGACTGATCAACTGGCCGTAACCTTGCACCAGGAAACCGCCGCTGCGCGCCACCCATTGTTCGCGGCGCGCGTGGTAGACCGTGGGCAGCAAGTACCAGGGCAGTTTCGGCAAGTCGTGGTGCACCAGGTGCAGGTTGTTATTGAGGAACAGCCAGGTCCACGGCCAGGACGCTTCGTTGAGGACGGTGCGCTGTTCCGGTTGCAGGTGCGGGCGGTGTTCATAGTAGGAACGGATCGACGCCAAGGACAAGGCCGGCGCGGTGACCAGCAGCAGGTAATGCCACACCGGCAAGGCGCTGTAGTGGGCGATAAAGCTGAGCATCAGCAGGGTCACGGCGCCGTGGCACACCCACATCGGCCACACCTGTGGCAGGCGTCGAAACTCATGCCGGGCCAGGCGGCCAATCGCCAAAGGCGCGGCCAGCAGGAAGCGGCCCAATACGGTTTTGGTCAGCCAATGCACACCGCGTTTAAACAGCGCGCTGTTGTCCCATTGGGATTGATTGAGGTAGCGGCTTTCCGGGTCGATGCCCGGCAGCGTCAGGTCTTCATCGTTGTGGTGCAGCAAGTGGCTGTCGCGGTACAGCGTGTAGGGATACCACACGGCAAACGGTGCATAGCCGAGCAGTTTGTTTACGAGAAGGGAACGGGTGGGATGGCCGTGAAGCAATTCGTGTTGCACCGACAGCCACAGCGTCACCAACGGAATCAGCAACAGCGTGCTCAGCCACACGCCCAGCCAGGGGCTGGCGAACATCACGCTGAACCAGCCGGCATACACGCTGATCAGCACAAGCCAGGTCGGCCATTCGGTTCTGGCAGTAAAACTGTGCGCCAGGGCTTCGATTTCCCGGCGATGGGTCAGATCAAGGTAGTTGGCCATCGGCAGCTCAGAGCAGGTGTTTCCTGCTCTGTGTAGCGAGACCCGAAAATCTTGCAGATCGTTTGGTTCTAAGCTTGTAACTCAGTGACCGAACAGGCCTGTCTCGGTTTTCTTGGCTTTCTTGTCAGCGCGTTTTTCATCGGCGGTTTTTGCCGGTTTCTTCTTCGCGGCTTTCTTTGAATCCATACCTTTGGCCATGATGCATGCTCAACTGAAGGGGATGTAACACTGGGTATACCACCTATTGCCCCGCAGAACGCGCTTATAATTCTCGGCCCTTGAAACCGCTGGCTTGAAGAGCATGCCCGAACTGCACATTGAACCGCTGGCAGAGCCGCTGTGGCCGCTGCTGAACAAGTTTTATCGCCGCCATGATTCGTCGATGAAGGCCATCAAAGGTGGGCGTTTATGGGTGGCGCGCGACGGTGAAATTGTGGCCGGGCTGTGCCTGAGCCCGGTGGTGGGTGGGCAGTGGCTGACCGGGGTGTTTGTCGACCCAGCGTATCGTGACCAAGGGTTGGCGGCGCGCTTGATTCTGCAGGCGGTCGCTGACGTGGAAGGGACCGTCTGGCTGCTGTGCCATCCGGATTTGGAAGCGGTGTATCAGCGCATGGGGTTCACTCAAGACACGCTGTTGCCGCAGTCCCTCAGCGAACGGTGGGTGCGCTACAAACGTAACAAGCCAATGATTGCCATGGGGCTTATAACCAACGCAAAGGTCGACCTCGGATAATGTGTGATCGGCCGGTAGAACGCCCATGCTAGCCTCGACGGCACAGTGGCCTCTTACAGGATGATCATGAAAACGACGCTTGCAGCTCTGTCCCTCACCGCCCTCCTCGCTCCCACGTTCAGCCAGGCAGCCGACGCGCCGATCAGCGCCAAGCAGTACGCCAGCGTGCTCGCCGGCAGTTGGCGCGACCCGGCCAACAGCGCGCGTGACGGCTATCGCCACCCGCAGCAGACGTTGGAATTCTTTGGTTTGGGCGCCAGGCAGACGGTGATCGAGATCACCCCGGGCGGCGGCTGGTACAGCGAAGTGCTGGCGCCGCTGCTCAAGGATCAAGGGCATTACATTGCCGCCGTGCAGGCCGCGAGCAGCAGCGCTTACGCCGCGACATCCGAACAGAACCTGAAAAAGAAATTCGCCGCCGACCCTGCGCGTTATGCCAAAGCTCAAGTGGTGGAGTTCGACCCCAAGGCTCCGGTGTTCGGCAAACCGGCTTCGGCCGACAGCGTGCTGACCTTCCGCAATGTGCATAACTGGGTTGACGCGGGCACCGCACCGGCCACCTTCAGCGCGTTCTACACGGTGCTCAAGCCCGGCGGGGTGCTGGGCGTGGAAGATCACCGCGCCAAGGACGGGGCGGATCTGCAAGCCATCAAGGACAGTGGTTACCTGACCACCGCGCAGGTGGTGAAGCTGGCGACAGACGCCGGGTTCAAGCTGGCGGGGCAAAGCGAGGTGAACGCCAACCCGAAGGACACCAAGGATTATCCGGGTGGGGTGTGGACGCTGCCGCCGGCGTTGAAGCTGGGCGAGCAGGACAAGGCCAAGTATTTGGCGATTGGGGAGTCGGATCGGATGACGTTGCGGTTTGTTAAACCGGCAAAATAGTTCGATTTGAAATGCTAACCAAATGTGGGAGCGGGCTTGCTCGCGAATACGGAGTGTCAGTCACAGGCTATGTCACTGATACACCGCTTTCGCGAGCAAGCCCGCTCCCACATTTGGATCTCATTAGGCCTGAAAGCTATGCGTCCGCGTTCGGATCCATGTCCGGAAACATCACTTCGATAAACCCGAACTTGCTGAAGTCGGTAATCCGCGACGGGTACAACCGGCCGATCAGGTGATCGCATTCATGCTGCACCACCCGCGCGTGGAAGCCTTCGGCGATGCGCACAATCGGTTCGCCCTTAGGGTCGAAACCCTCGTAGCGAATCTGCTGATAACGGTCCACCGCACCCCGCAGGCCGGGCACGGACAGGCAGCCTTCATAACCTTCTTCCAGCACCGGGCTGAGCGGCGTGATCAACGGGTTGATCAGGATAGTCTGCGGCACCGGCGGCGCGTCCGGGTAGCGTTCACTGGCCTCGAAACCAAAGATCACCAGTTGCAGGTCAACACCGATTTGCGGTGCGGCCAGGCCGACGCCGCCGACGTGTTCCATGGTCTGGAACATGTCATCAATCAATTGCCACAGCTCAGGGCTGTCGAACATCTCGGGCGGAACCGGTGGCGCAATGCGCAGCAGGCGCTCGTCGCCCATTTTCAGGATTTCACGGATCATCAATCAGACTTCGTCAGTTAGGGGCTTGGAGTGGTCCCGGCCGAGGCCTGAGACGTGCTGTTTTTCATTCGTATCCGAATGCTCATCAAACTCCTTTTCCCCGGGGTCCTTGCCTTCCGCCGACATGTGTTCGATCACGGCATTCATCTCCGCGCCCAGCAGCAATACGGCGGCGGAAATATAGAAGTACAGGAGCAGGACGATGATCGCACCGATACTGCCATACATGGCGTTGTAGTCGGCGAAGGTTTTGACGTAGTAGCCAAAACCCAGGGAGGCGATGATCCACACCACCACGGCCAGTACCGAGCCTGGAGTGATGAAGCGGAATTTCTGCTCCACATCAGGCATCACGTAGTACATGAGGGCCACGGCGAACATCAGCAGAATCACAATCAGCGGCCAGCGCAGGATGGTCCATAAGGTGACCACGAATTCCTGCATGCCGATCTGCCCGGCGAGCCATTCCATCACTTGCGGGCCGAGCACCATCAATGCAGCGGCGGCCAGCAGCATGCCGGCAATGCCGATGGTGTAGAACACCGACAGCGGGAAGCGCTTCCAGATTGGCCGGCCTTCGACGACGTCATAAGCGGCGTTCATCGCGCTCATCATCAGGCGCACGCCGGCGGAGGCGGTCCACAACGCAATCACGATACCGACGGACAGCAAGCCACCCTTGGATTGCTGCAACTGGTCGATCACCGGGTTGACCTGCTCCAGCGCCTGGGGCGGCAACACCAGTTCCGACTGCATGCGCAGCCAGGTAAAGAAGTCCGGCAGGTGCAGAAAACCGATCAGGGCAATAAGGAACAACAGGAAGGGAAACAACGAGAACAGCATCTGGTAGGCCAGTGCCGAGGCATAGGTAGGCATTTCGTCATCGACGAATTCCGTGACAGTGCGCACCAGCACTTTGTGCAGTGGCAAGCCTTGCAATACCGGAAAAATCATAGCGTCTCCTTTCGCCGCAAAAGGGTTGAGGTCGTGGGCGACTCAGGGGCCGTTTTCTACATCAAAAGTAGCCTACTTGGCGACTTTGAAACAATTACCAGATTTTAGTTGCAAGCGACGACATAAAAACGGCCATCCGTGGATGGCCGTTTGGCTGCGCGTTGGCAGGCTTACTTGGTCGCTTTCTTTACCGCGTCCTTGGTATCGCCTACTGCTTTTTCAACCTGGCCTTTCTTCTCTTGCACTAGGCCTTCAGCGCGCAGCTTGTCGTTACCGGTGACTTTGCCAACACCTTGCTTGACGTTGCCAACGAGCTCGTCTTTCAAACCTTTTGCCTTATCCGATGTGCTGCTCATGGTATTTCTCCTGGAACAATCGAGGTTTTTGGTCATTACGTAGAGATTGACCCGAGGCCGTTCGGCAGAGTTTCAATTATTTTTCAGCGGGCATTTCATCGCCGCGTGCAGGTTTGGCTTTATGTTTTGCAGCCAACCCACGAGAATGCCCGGCACATTCAGGCTATAACGCTGAATAACAGATCCCGTAGGAAGGTTATGAAACTCAATAAAGCACAGGCCATTGCCCGCAGAAACCTGGAACTGGGCGGTGCCGTACTCGGCGTCAACAACTGCCATTTCACCGACCTGGACCGCAAGCGCAACATCTGGTGGTTCGACCTGCCGGTGGGCCGTATTGCCGTGGGCCAGTACGAGTGGATTCACCTGTTGATGCACAACGCCGAGTCCGACCAGCTGCTGCACTTGAAGGTGCCGACGGCCTATCTGCGTGAAAAACTCGAAGGCTTGGTGGTGCGTAATGCGGGCAAGCGCAAGCCGGAGATCACCCTGGAGTTGAGTGCGGACAAGGATTCGTTCCTCAAGGATGTGCGCCCGACGGGTGCCGGGGTGAGCTTCACGCAGTTTGCCCTGTAGGAATGCAGAGCAAAATGGATTGCATTTCAATCCTGACATTAAAAAACCCCGCAATCGCGGGGTTTTTTATGGGTTACTTTTTCAGGCCCAACTTCTTCAATTCTTCATCGCGCAACTCACGCCGCAGGATCTTGCCCACGTTGGTGGTCGGCAGCGCATCACGGAACTCAACGGCCTTGGGCACCTTGTAGCCGGTGACGTTGGCGCGCATGTGTTCCATCACCTGGTCCTTGGTCAGGGTCGCGCCTGGCTTGACCACGATGAACAGCTTGATGTGCTCCCCGGACTTGTCATCCGGCACGCCGATGGCCGCACATTGCAGCACGCCCGGCAGGCCCGCCAGCACGTCTTCCAGTTCGTTGGGGTAAACGTTGAAACCGGAGACCAGAATCATGTCTTTCTTGCGGTCAACAATGCGCATGTAGCCGTCGGGCTGGATGATCGCGATGTCACCGGTCTTCAACCAGCCTTCGCTGTCGAGGATCTCGGCGGTGGCGTCTTCGCGCTGCCAGTAGCCTTTCATCACTTGCGGGCCTTTGACGCACAGCTCGCCGATCTCGCCCAGGGCCAGCTCGACGCCGTCATCGGTGATGACTTTGCACACGGTCGACGGCACCGGAATGCCGATGGTGCCGATCTGGATATTCTGGATCGGGTTGACCGTCGCCACCGGGCTGGTTTCGGTCATGCCATAGCCTTCGCAGATGTTGCAGCCGGTCACGTCTTTCCAACGCTCGGCGGCTGCCAACTGCAACGCCATGCCGCCCGACAGCGTGACTTTCAGCGCGGAGAAGTCCAGCTTGCGGAAGCCTTCGTTGTTGCACAGCGCCACGAACAAGGTGTTCAAGCCGACAAAGCCGCTGAATTTCCACTTCGACAGTTCCTTGACCATCGCCGGCAAGTCGCGCGGGTTGCTGATCAGGATGTTGTGGTTGCCGATCAGCATCATCGCCATGCAATGAAAGGTGAAGGCATAGATGTGGTACAGCGGCAGCGGCGTGATCAGGATCTCGCAACCTTCATTGAGGTTGGAGCCCATCAGCGCCTTGCACTGCAGCATGTTGGCGACCAGGTTGCGGTGGGTGAGCATCGCGCCCTTGGCCACGCCGGTGGTGCCGCCGGTGTATTGCAGTACGGCGACATCGCCGCTGGCCGGGCTGGCATCGTTGACCGGTTGGCCATGCCCCTTGGCCAGCACATCGTTGAACTTGATGGCCTTGGGCAAGTGGTACGCCGGGACCATCTTCTTCACGTACTTGATGACGCTGTTGATCAGCAGGCGCTTGAACGGCGACAACAGGTCAGCGACTTCAGTGACGATCACGTGCTTGACGGCGGTCTTGGGCACGACTTTTTCAGCCAGGTGCGCCATGTTCGCCAGGCAAACCAGGGCCTTGGCCCCGGAATCATTGAATTGGTGTTCCATTTCCCGCGCGGTGTACAGCGGGTTGGTGTTGACCACGATCAGGCCCGCACGGATGGCGCCGAACACGGCAACCGGGTATTGCAGGACGTTGGGCAGTTGCACGGCGATTCGATCGCCAGGCTTCAAGTCGGTATGTTGTTGCAGGTAGGCGGCGAAGGCGCCGGACAATTCGTACAGCTCACCGTAGGTGAGGGTTTTGCCCAGGTTGCTGAAAGCCGGTTTGTCGGCGAAGCGCTGGCAGGACTGTTTCAGTACCGCCTGAATATTCTGATACTCGTCTGGATTGATGTCTGCAGCAATCCCGGCGGGGTACTTATCCTTCCAAAAGTCTTCGTTCATGGAAGCCCACTCCTCAGCGACGCGAATTCATCATCGCATTTGATGCGATTATTATTGGTGTATGTTTTTTTAGGTGAGTCTGGCGCTTTCAAGCAGGCCGAGAAGTCACAAAGCGCGCCGAGAGTAGCAGCTTTGCCAAGGGCCGCCTAGAGCCAAAAGAGGGCCCTACAGTCATAATCATGACTGTCCTACAATATTTGGTCACACTTTAAACCAGGGTAAAATCCCCCAGCAAAACGCTCTGGAATGGGCCTTCAGCACAATAAATAGCAAATGTGGGAGCGGGCTTGCCTGCGATTTCGGTCTGTCAGTCAATACATCCAGTGACTGGAACATCGCTATCGCGGGCAAGCCAGCTCCCACATTTTTTAAGCGCATTGCATATCAGGCGATGTCGCGCAGCTCCCTGCGCAGAATCTTGCCCACCGGCGTCATCGGCAACGAATCACGCAACACAATGTGCTTGGGCACCTTGTAGCCGGTGAAGTTGGTCTTGCAGTACGCCTTCAGCTCTTCAAGGCTCACACCTTGCGTACGCGCTACCACAAACAACTTCACCGCCTCCCCGGTGCGTTCATCCGGCACGCCGATCACGGCGCAGTTGGCCACCGCCGGGTGCGCCATCACCACATCCTCGATCTCGTTGGGGTACACGTTAAAGCCCGAGACGATGATCAGGTCTTTCTTGCGATCGACAATGCTCACAAAGCCATCGGTGTCGATCACCGCGATGTCGCCGGTTTTCAGCCAGCCTTCGGCGTCGAGGGTCTCGGCAGTCGCGACCGGCTGCTGCCAGTAGCCCTTCATGACCTGCGGGCCTTTGATGCACAGCTCGCCGCGCTCGCCCAAGGGCAACTCATGCCCTTCATCATCGATGACTTTCATCGCGGTGCCCGGCACCGGAATACCGACGGTGCCCAACCGCGACTGGCTGCCGTACGGGTTGGTGCTGGCCACCGGCGAGGTTTCGGTCAGGCCATAACCTTCGCCAATGGAGCAACCGGTCAGCGCCTTCCAGCGCTCGGCCGTGGCCTTGATCAGCGCAGTGCCGCCAGAGTTGGTGATCTTGAGGTGGGAAAAATCCAGGGTCTTGAAATCCGGGTGGTCCATCAGCGCCACGAACAACGTGTTAAGCCCCAGCAGGCAGGAGAACCGCCACTTTTTCAGCTCTTTGATAAAGCCGCCGATGTCGCGCGGGTTGGTGATCAGCACGTTGTGGTTGCCGGTGACCATCATGCACATGCAGTTCGCCGTGAAGGCATAGATGTGGTACAGCGGCAGCGGCGCGATCATCACCTCCTGCCCTTCCTTTATCAGCGGCTGGCCGGCGTCGCTGACCTGGGACATGCACGCCCGCGCCTGCTGCATATTGGCGACGAGGTTGCCGTGGGTGAGCATCGCGCCCTTGGCCAGGCCGGTGGTGCCGCCGGTGTATTGCAGCACGGCGATATCGTCCAGTGTCACCGGATGCCGGGTCAGGCCCTGCCCCGCGCCCATGCGCAAGGCGCGTTTGAATGACACCGCACGTGGCAGGCTGTAGGCCGGGACCATCTTCTTGACTTTGTCGACCACGGTGTTGATCAGCCAGCCTTTGGCGGCGGGCATGAAGTCGCCCATCCTGGCTTCGATCAGGTAGTCGATCTCGGTGTCGGCGCACACTTCCTGCACCCGCGAACCGAACAGGTTGAGGTAAACCAGCGCGCGAATGCCGGCATCCTTGAATTGGTGGCGCATTTCGCGCGGGGTGTACAGCGGGTTGGTGTTGACCACGATCAGCCCGGCGCGCAGGGCGCCGAACACCGCAATCGGGTAATGCAGCACGTTGGGCATCTGCACCGCGATGCGCTCGCCCGGCTTGAGGTCGGTGTGCTGCTGCAGGTAACCGGCGAACGCCGCACTCTGGCGCTCAAGCTCGGCGTAGGTCAGGGTGATGCCCATGTTGCTGAACGCCGGACGGTCGGCAAAGGCCTTGCAGGACCGTTCGAAGACTTCGATCACCGACTTGTACGTGGTGAGGTCGATGTCATTGGGAACGCCCGCCGCGCGTTTGTCATTCCAGAAATCAGGTTGCATTATTCTTGTCCTCTTACCTGAGTGTGTCCGACCGCTGCAGTTATAAAAACGCATCTATAAAAAGCGGAGCTTTGGGGACGTTAGCAGCTATGGCCAAACAGGCAAATACATCCAACTGTGTCATTTATTGTATGAATCTTGCCCCTAACGTGTAGGCAGATACACCAGCCCCTGGCAGATGAGCTATACACTGCAACGACTCTGAGCAAAGGAAGCGCCATGAACCACAGCACCTTCTGGCTGACCGCGAATGACCGCAGCCGCCTGTACGTCAATCAATGGCTGCCGGAAGGCCAGGCCAAGGCCATGATCATGTTGTCCCACGGCATGGCCGAGCACAGTGGCCGCTATGCGCGCCTGGCTGAAGCCCTGTGCGCAGCCGGCTACGGCCTGTACGCGCTGGACCAGCGCGGCCACGGCCGAACCGCAGACGAAGGGACGCTGGGGCTGTACGCCGAAAAAGACGGCTGGAACAAAGTGGTCGGCGACCTGGCCAGCCTCAACCAGCACATCGGCCAGCAGCAACCGGGGCTGCCGATCATTCTGCTGGGCCACAGCATGGGCAGCTACATCGCCCAGGCCTACCTGCTGCACCACAGCGCCAGCTTGAATGGCGCGATTCTCAGTGGCTCGAATTTCCAGCCGATTGCGCTGTACCGCGCCGCCGCACTGATTGCGCGGATCGAACGCGCACGCCAGGGGCTGCGCGGGCGCAGTGCGCTGATCGATTTTTTGTCGTTCGGCTCGTTCAACAAGGCATTCAAACCCAATCGCACCGCGTTTGACTGGCTCAGCCGCGACCCCAATGAGGTCGACCACTACATCAACGACCCACTCTGCGGTTTCCGTTGCACCAACCAGCTGTGGGTCGACCTGCTGGGCGGCTTGCAGCAAATCAGTAAAGCGTCCAATCTCGCGCAGATCGACCCGGGCCTGCCGATTTTAGTAATGGGCGGGGAATGTGATCCGGTGAGTGAAGGCAAGCGTCTCAAAAGCCTGGCCCACGCATTACGTGAGGCCGGCTGCCAGCACCTGCAATTGAATATCTACCCGCAAGCACGCCATGAAGTGTTCAACGAGACCAATCGTGATGAAGTCACCGCCGACGTACTGGCGTGGCTCGAGCAGGCTTTGACATTGCGCAGGCCGACTCGCTGCGAGTAATTTTTCGTTTAGAATCAGATAGTTAATTAATTACCGATTAGCCACAGGATGCACCTTTAGATGACTCAGGTTACCAACACCCCGTACGAAGCCCTCGAAGTCGGCCAGACCGCCAGCTACAGCAAGACCGTTGAGGAGCGCGATATCCAGTTGTTCGCCGCCATGTCCGGCGACCACAACCCGGTGCACCTGGATGCCGAGTACGCCAAGGCGACCATGTTCAAGGAGCGTATCGCCCACGGCATGTTCAGCGGCGCTCTGATCAGCGCGGCCGTTGCCTGCGAGCTGCCTGGGCCGGGCACTATCTATATCGGCCAGCAGATGAGCTTCCAGAAGCCGGTAAAAATCGGCGACACGCTGACCGTGCGTCTGGAAATTCTCGAGAAGCTGCCGAAGTTTCGCGTGCGTATCGCCACACGTGTGTTCAACCAGCGCGACGAGTTGGTGGTGGATGGCGAGGCGGAAATTCTGGCGCCACGCAAGCAGCAAGTGGTGACACTGACTGAGTTGCCACCTATCAGCATCGGCTGATCAAATCTCAACATCTGCACAACGCAAAATGTGGGAGCGGGCTTGCCCGCGAAAGCGGTGTACCAGCCACCATAGAGGTTGGCTGATACACCGTCTTCGCGAGCAAGCCCGCTCCCACATTTGTTACACAGCAGGTCTTACGACTGAGCGCGAGCCTGGTTACGCAGGGCTTTCACCTGGTCGTGGTTGCGTTGTGCGCCGTGGAACTGACGCTCAACCAGGTCACGAATACCCAGCAGGTTGTGCTTGTTGATCTTCTCGATCGCTTCTTTGTAAGCCTTCAGTGCGTGGTCTTCACCGCGCTCGGCTTCGTTCAACACGGCCTCTTCATCTTTGCCAGTCACCAGCGACTTCACGTCGACCCAGCCACGGTGCAGCGCACCCGCAACCGAACCGGATTTTTCCGGGTCGCCGCCCAAGGCTTTAACTGCAGTTTGCAGTTCGGCAGCTGCGGTAGCGCAGTCAGCAGAGCGTTTCACGAACAGCGCTTTCAGCTCTGGGTGCTTGATGTCTTCAGCACACGTGGCGAAGCCTTTCTGGCCGTCTTTGCTGGTCTCGATCAGGTCGTTAAGTACGGAGATCGATTCTTTATTGATGTCAGTCATTTTTCAATTCCTTGTGCGGGTTAAGAAACTTACCTTAATGATTGCAGCGCCCGTGCCAAGTTTTGAAAAACAAACTATTCGTTATTTTTCAATGACTTATAAATTATTGAACCATCTGTATGTACGTTATTTGCATGATCTGTCATTTGGCCTTCATGCAGAATGCCTGTATTTTCGATGACTTCGACTCACCTCACTGAAGCGCCATGAACCCCGAAAAACTCGAACTGCTGATCACCCGCGAAATGCCTTTCGGCAAATACAAGGGGCGGATCATCGCCGACCTGCCCGGCCCGTACCTGAATTGGTTTGCCCGTGAAGGTTTCCCCCACGGCGAGTTGGGCGGCTTGCTGGCGTTGATGCAGGAAATCGACCACAACGGCCTGTCCGAACTGCTGGAACCGCTGCGCGCCAAACACGGCAAACCCGCCCCTCGCCATTGAGAGCCCACGCCATGCCAAGGAATGCTGATAACGAACGTCACTGGCAAGCGATCGCCCAGCGCTATGAGCTGGAGCCCGGCCCGGTCAACCTGGAAAACGGCTATTTCGGGCGCATGAGCCGCGCGGTCCGCGCGCAGTACCTGGAGCATGTGGCGTTTATCAACCGCAGCAACTCGCTGTATGTGCGCCAGCGCTTTGAGCAGGGTGAAAACGTCGAGATCCGTCGCCAACTGGCGGCCCTGATCGATGCCGACCCCGAGGCGATCGCCTTCACCCGCAACGCCACCGAGGCTTTGCAATCACTCATCCGTAACTACAACTGCCTGCAACCCGGCGATCAGGTGCTGATCAGCGACCTGGAGTACGACACGGTCAAAGGCGCGATGCGCTGGTTGGCGGGCTATCGCGGTGTTGAGGTTATTGAGATTTCCCACACTCACCCGGCCAGTTTCGACAGCCTGCTACAGACCTACCGCGATACGTTCGCCCAGTACCCACGCCTCAAGCTGATGGCCCTGACCCATGTGACCCACCGCACAGGCTTGGTGATGCCCGTCGAGGCGATTGCCAAGGCCGCGTGCGAGCATGGCGTTGATGTGATCCTCGATGGCGCCCACGCCTTGGGCCAGATTGAATTCAACCTCGCGCAGCTGGGCATTCAGTTTGCGGGCTTCAACCTGCATAAATGGATCGGTGCGCCGCTGACGCTGGGCTTTTTGTACATCGCCCCGGAGCGCCTTGCGGATATCGACCCGGACATGGGCGAGTTTCACTACCAGGCCACCGACGTACGCGCACGCACGCCCTATAGCACGCCGAATTTTCCGGCGCTGATGACCTTGCCGCTGGTGCTGGAAGAACATCGCGCCTTGGGTGGCTCGGCCGCCAAAGGCGCGCGGGTCAATTACCTGCGCGATCTGTGGGTGAGCCAGGTGCGGCAGTTGCCGGGAATAGAAGTACTCACCCCGGACGATCCACGGCTGTATTGCGGGATCACGGCGTTCAAGTTTATTGGGCGCGATCAGCAGGTGATGGCGGAACGGTTGTTCGAGGATTACGGCTTGTTTACCACGACGCGCACGGGTGCGGCGTTTGGCACCTGTATTCGGGTGACGCCGGGGCTGGTGACATCGGCGGCGGATATCGATGTGTTGGTCAACGCAATAACCGAGCTAAGCGCGGACTAAAATGTGGGAGCGGGCTTGCTCGCGAAAGCGGTGGCTCAGTTGGCCTATTTATCGACTGACACACCGTATTCGCGAGCAAGCCCGCTCCCACACAAGCCCGCTCCCACATTGATCTGCGTTGAATTCAAGCCTTTTTTCAGGCAAAAAAAAGCGGTACACCGACCAAGTGCACCGCAAAAATGCCGTTAAGCACAGCAACAACGATTCGATAAATCAGCTCAGTCCAGCAGCGCCAGCGCCTGTGCGGTAACTTCCTGGATGCGGGCCCAGTCGCCGTTCTTGACCCAGTCCGGGTCGAGCATCCAGCTACCGCCCACGCACATCACGTTTTTCAACGCCATGTAGCTCTTGATGTTGGCCGGGCCAACGCCGCCGGTTGGGCAGAATTTGACTTCGCCGAACGGACCGCCAAGGGCCTTGATCGCCGCGACGCCACCGCTCACTTCCGCCGGGAACAGCTTGAAGCGGCGATAGCCCAGGCCATAGCCTTCCATGATGCCGGAGGCATTGCTGATGCCCGGTAGCAGGGGGATCGGGCTGTGCACCGAGGCTTCCAGCAGGTCGCGGGTAATGCCGGGGGTGACGATGAATTGCGAGCCGGCCACTTCGGCCGCTTCGAGCATGTGACGGTCGAGCACGGTGCCGGCACCGGTGCACAGTTCAGGGCGCTGCTCACGCAGGACCTGAATGGCCTTGAGGCCGAACTCGGAACGCAGGGTCACTTCCAGTGCGGTCAAACCGCCCGCTGCCAGGGCATCGGCCAGCGGCAGGATGTCCTGTTCGCGAGCAATGGTGATGACCGGCAGGATCCGCGCCTTGGCGCAGAGGCTGTCGATCAGGGCAACTTTATCCGCCATGGACACGGTCGGTTGAGGGCTTTTCATAGCGGCTGATCCTTGGCTCATGGGCACCAGTAAATCTCTAAAGTAGGTTGCAAAAACGCGCGAATCGGCATGGCAGCAACGTCGTCACTGGCCAGCGCGGCGCTCAAGGTGGTCAATTTCGAGCTGCCGGAAATCGACAGCACGGTGTAGTGGGCCGTGGCCAGCAACGCGCGACTCATGGTCAGGCGCTGGTGCGGCACGGTCGGCGCCAGCATCGGCCAGCAACGGCGGGTACCGTCGGCCTTCAGTGCCTCGCCCAGGTTGGGGCTGTTGGGGAACAGCGATGCGGTGTGGCCGTCATCGCCCATGCCGAGTACCAGCACATCAATGGCGGGCAACTCTGCCAACTGGCGATCGGCCAGTTCGGCGGCGTCTTCAAGATTCGCGGCAACGTTGTACAGGCTGAGGAACTTGGCCTTGGCGGCCGGGCCTTGCAGCAAGTACTTCTTCAACAGGCCGGCATTGCTGTCGGCGTGTTCCACCGGCACCCAGCGCTCGTCGGCGAGGGTGATGGTGACCTTGGACCAGTCCAGGCCTTGTTTGGCCAGGTTCTGGAAAAACGCCACGGGGCTGCGGCCACCGGACACCACCAGGGTCGCTTCGCCACGTGCACTGATGGCCGCGCGCAGTTGCTCGGCCACGTCATTAGCCAGGCCGTCGGCCAGCAGCACAGGCGTGCGGTACTCATGGGCAGTGACGCCCTGAGGCAGTTTCAATTCAGATATCGCCATACCACGACCTCCCATCCCGCGTGATCAGTGCAATCGAGCTCATCGGCCCCCACGACCCGGCCGCGTACGGCTTGGGCGCATCACCGGATTTTTTCCACCCGGCGATCAACTGGTCACACCACTTCCACGCGGCTTCGATTTCATCTTTGCGAACAAACAGGTTCTGATTGCCGCGCATCACTTCCAGCAACAACCGCTCGTAGGCATCCGGAATACGGGCGCTGCGGTAGGTGTCGGAAAAATTCAGTTGCAGCGGGCCACTGCGCAGCTGCATGCCCTTGTCCAGGCCCTGCTCCTTGGTCATCACACGCAAGGAAATACCTTCGTCCGGCTGCAGGCGGATGATCAGCTTGTTGCTGATCTGCAGGCGCTGCTCGGGGGCGAAGATGTAGTGGGACGGCTCCTTGAAGTGGATGACGATCTGCGACAGCTTTTGCGGCATGCGCTTGCCGGTCCGCAGGTAGAACGGCACCCCGGCCCAACGCCAGTTGCGAATATCGGCACGCAGGGCGACAAAGGTTTCGGTGTCGCTCTGGGTGTTGGAATTCTCTTCTTCCAGGTAACCCGGCACTGCCTTGCCGGCGCTGTAACCGGCGATGTACTGGCCACGCACCACTTGCGTGGTCAGGCCGTCCGGGCTGATCGGCGCCAGGGCCTTGAGCACCTTGACCTTTTCGTCACGGATGCTGTCGGCGGACAAGTCGGCCGGCGGGTCCATGGCGATCAGGCAAAGCAGCTGCAACAGGTGGTTCTGGATCATGTCGCGCAGCTGGCCGGCCTTGTCGAAGTAACCCCAACGGCCTTCGATACCGACCTGCTCGGCCACGGTGATTTCCACATGGGAAATGTAATTCTGGTTCCACTGGGTTTCGAACAGGCTGTTGGCGAAACGCAGCGCAATAAGGTTCTGGACCGTCTCTTTGCCCAGGTAGTGGTCGATGCGGTAGGTGCGGTTTTCCGGGAAAAACTGCGCCACGGCGTCGTTGACCTTGCGCGAGGATTCCAGGTCCGAACCAATCGGCTTTTCCAGCACGACGCGGGTGTTTTCCGCCAGGCCGACCTTGGACAGGTTCTCGCAGATCGCGCCGTACACCGCCGCCGGGGTGGCGAAGTAGGCAATCAGGCGTTGTTCGGTGCCGGCGATTTCAGCCAGGGCCACGTAGTCGTCGGCCTTCATGAAGTCGACGTGTACATAGGTCAGGCGCGCCAGGAAACGCTGAGCGATGGCTTCGTCCAGTTCCTTGCCGACGTATTTACGCAGTTCTTTTTCGATATGCGCCAGGTGCTGCTGCTCGGAACCGGCTTCACGGGCCAGGGCCAGGATGCGCGTGTCGTCGTGCAGGAGCCCTGCGCCGTCCAGCTGATAGAGGGCAGGAAATAACTTGCGCAGCGCCAGATCACCCAACGCGCCAAACAGGGCAAAGGTGCAGGGTTCTACGGTTATCGAAGGCATGATGTTTGTTCTTTTATCAAGTTAAGCTACAAATACCTTTTTTCAAGGCATCACTCAAGGAAAAATGTAGTAATAACCACAACATTTTCCCAAAATATGCATTCCGAGTGGTGGTGTTCAGCTACCCTCAGTAGGATAGGCCACCGCAAAGGGCCACTCGTCGATTGGCTACCGCCCTTAATTTGCATCGTCGCCCGAAGGAAAGACTGAATGGACCGCGTGCGAAATCTTCTGGAACAAATCCGGAACCGCCTCGAAGAATTGAACAAGGCCGAGAAAAAAGTCGCCGAGGTCATCCTGCTCAACCCACAGCAGGCGACCCGCTTCTCTATCGCCGCCCTCGCCCAAGCCGCCTCGGTCAGTGAACCGACGGTCAACCGCTTCTGCCGTTCATTCGGCGTCAGTGGCTACCCTGAACTTAAATTGCAGCTGGCGCAAAGTTTGGCCAGTGGTGCGGCGTATGTCAGCCGTGCCGTGGAAGCCGATGATAACCCCGAGGCCTACACCCAGAAGATCTTCGGCAGCGCCATTGCCTCGCTGGACAGCGCCTGCCAGGCTCTGGACCCGGCCCTGATCAGCAAGGCCGTGGACCTGTTGATCCAGGCGCGGCAGATCCACTTCTTCGGCCTGGGTGCTTCGGCGCCGGTGGCCATGGATGCGCTGCACAAGTTCTTCCGCTTCAACCTGGCGGTCACCGCCCATGCCGACGTGCTGATGCAGCGCATGATCGCGTCGGTGGCGCACACCGGCGAGCTGTTCGTGATTATTTCCTACACCGGGCGTACCCGCGAGCTGGTGGAAGTGGCGCGTATAGCGCGGGAAAACGGTGCATCAGTGCTGGGCGTAACTGCCGAGAACTCGCCATTGGCCAAGGCCAGTACGGTGAGCTTGAACATTCCGTTGCCGGAAGACACCGACATCTACATGCCGATGACGTCGCGGATCATCCAGCTGACGGTGCTGGATGTGCTGGCCACCGGCATGACCTTGCGCCGTGGCGTGGATTTCCAGCCGCATTTGCGCAAGATCAAAGAGAGCTTGAATGACAGCCGGTATCCGGTTGGGGATGAGTTTAACTAGTTCCAGATCGTTCCCACGCTCTGCGTGGGAACGATCAGCGGAGCGTGGGAACGATCATGCCCCAGCCCTCGCCTGCAAACTCAGATGCGCCCTCTCCCCCGGCGCCAAGCTGGCCCCGGCCATCGCCGACTCCACGCACACAAACCCCGCCGCCTCGTTAAAGCTCACGCCCAACAAAGGTCGGCTGCCCGGGTGCCACACCACCGTGTCGGCGCTGTCGCCGGTGTCGATGCACAGCTCGCGCTGCCAGGCATGGTCCTTGAGGTGTAATTCCCCGTCATGCTGGAACACCCGCTGGCAGCCGCCATCCACGCGGAGCTCGCCTTCCTGCTGGCAAACCTGGCGATTGAGCTGGTCATAGCCTTGCGCGCCGTCGAGCCCAGACAGCGCTATCTCACCGACATTGCCGATACGCCAATAGGCGTGCAAAGCATGGCTCAACTGGCACGGCAACTCGTCCTGATGCTCGGTGCACAGGCGCAGTTCCAGGGTTTCGCCCAGGTGTGCGTGCAGGTCGACCTGCCAGTCGCACAGCTGCAATTGCCAGTGCAGGCGTACGCCATCGTCGTCGGCGCTGCTGTCGAGCAGCTTCCAGTCGATCAGCCGCGCCCAGCCATGGGACGGCCATGCGTTTTCGCTCGGGTGGCGCCCATACCACGGCCAGCACACCGGCACGCCGCCACGGATGGCGCCGACTTGCGGCCACTTGGCCGCACACCACAGCCAGGGTTTCTGGCCACGCGGTTGAAAGTGCAGCAATTGCGCGCCCTGGCGACTGAACACCGCCTGGCACAACGGATGGTCAATCACCAACACGTCGCGCATCTGAAAGCGCTCCCAGGCGAACACCGGTTGTTCGCGCAGGGATTTGAAAAAGCGTTGCAGCGGATGCTCATGCATGTGCCACGGTCCTGAAATTCAGTGTTGCTCAAGCTTGGTTACCCTGTGGGAGCTGGCTTGCCTGCGATGGCATCGCCTCGGCCATCCAGGCAGACCGCATCGTTCGCATCGCAGGCAAGCCAGCTCCCACAGGGGTAGTGCAGCGCGACCCAAAAAAAAGCGGATAGCCATGGCTACCCGCAAAATGCGCACAGAGAGAAGGAGCTTATCGCAACAGCGTTAGAACGTAGACTGAATTTTCAGGCCCGCCACTACCGCGTTGTCGACTTGTTTCACACCACCTGGGTTGGCGATGTATTGCAGGTTAGGACGCACGGTCAGCCAATTGGTAACGTGGATGCCGTAGTTGAGTTCAACGTTGTATTCCGTGTTACGCAGCGGTGCATAACCGGACTGGTCGTAATCGGTGAAACCTTTAGCCTCGTTCAGCAACTCAGCGGTTTTCTTCACGTCACTGTTGGCGTGGATACGCGACACACCGATACCGACGTCATCCTTGGTACGCGCGTCGAATGGCCCTTTGTACACAAGCATCAACGACTGGTAGTTGTCGACCAGGTTGGTGTCTTTGTCGTGGAAGGTCACGTTGGCCGCGATGTTCAGACCGCGGGAAGCGTCGCCATTGTGCGTGGTGAGTTGTTGTTGCAGAACACCCCAGTAGCCGCTTTTGCTGCTGCGAACGCGGAAGGCTGCGCCGGTGGTGCCAGCATCACCGCCATTGACGTCTTCACGTACGTCGGTGGCATCGGCAGTACTTTTGTAGTAACCCACACGGTATTCGCCCGGCAGGCCATTGACCTTCGGCGACCAGACCAATTCCACCGGCAATACGGTGCCCTTGGTGCCGCTGCCGCTGAGCTTGAAGCCGTTGCCGTGCTCCAGCTGCGATGGGTTCTGGTTGTACGCACCGATTTGCGCATACAGCTCAGGCGTGATGTTGTACTTCACGCGGATCGCCGCCTGGCTGACAGGCCAGTTGTACCAGGTGTTTACATAGTTACCCACTTGCGAGCCGCAGAACGACAGGTTCTGGAAGTCGCACGGGAAGGTGTTGAAGTCTTCGCCTTCACCGAAGTAACCGAGCTTCACGTCCAGCTTGTTGTCGAACATCTGGTGCTGGATCCAGAACTGGGTCAGACGCACCATGTGGCCACGGCCATCAACTTCTTGAGACGAACTCAAGGTGCTGGCACGCGGGTCACCAATACGGTCATTGGAGATGTTCGCGCCATTACGGTTGGTCAGTTGGATCTTGGCCTGGGTGTTATCCCAGCCCCACAGCTTTTGCAGATCCAGTGCTACGCCCAGACCGAACTGGTCAGCGTAACGGGCAGTTTTGTCGTCGTTGTAGCCGCCGCGAAGGTTGGCGCCCACTTCCCCAACGTAGTCAGCCTTGATGTCGATACCTTGCTCAATGAGCTTGGTCCGCTCGCCGCCCCAATCGCCCGTCATCCACTTGGAATCGGAGCTGAATGCATCGGCCGCCATCGCATTGGCGGACAATACCAGGGCTGCTGCTGCTGAGAGTTGGCAGAGCAGCCGGGTGTTGTTGTGTTGCTTTTTCATCCCTACATCCTCGTCTTTATTGTTATTAAACTGTTTTTATCTAACGCGGGTTACATTTTTATCTAAAACAACAGGTTACCTGCTTCAGCGGCCTTTGAATTGGGCCACGTTGTCGGCATGCCCGTGTGCAGGCAATGATGCAGCAGTGCCCAAGCGTTCGCCGGTTTTGGCGTCGAACAGCAATACCTTGGCCGGGTCGAATTGCAGGGTCAGGGTCTCGCCCACCTGCGGTGCCACGTCGGGTGCCAGGCGGCAGCAGACTTTGGTGTCATTGAGTTGCACAAACACCAGGGTGTCCGGACCGGTCGGCTCGGTGACCTGCACCTCAGCACGAATGCTCGACGCGCTGTCGCCCTCGCCCGCCGCCAGCATGATTTGCTCCGGGCGCAGGCCCAGGATCACGTCGCGGTCCTCAAGACCGGCGTCCGACACGTTAAGCGCCAGCTCGCAACGCGCCTGGCCACTGTCGAGCAGCGCCACCAGGCGACCGTCCTTGCGTTGCAGGCGCAGCGGCACGAAGTTCATCGGCGGCGAGCCGATAAAGCTCGCCACGAATTGGTTGGCCGGGTTGTTGTAGATCTCTTTCGGCGTGCCGAACTGCTGGATAATGCCGTCCTTCATCACCGCCACTTTATCGCCCAGGGTCATCGCTTCGATTTGATCGTGGGTGACGTAGACGGTGGTGGTTTTCAGGCGCTGGTGCATCAACTTCATTTCGGTGCGCATCTCGACGCGCAGCTTGGCGTCGAGGTTGGACAGCGGTTCGTCGAACAGGTAGATCTTCGGCCGACGGGCCAGGGCACGGCCCATGGCCACACGCTGTTGCTGGCCACCGGAGAGCTGGCCCGGTTTGCGGTTAAGCAGGTGCTCGATCTGCAGCAGCTTGGCCACGCGCGCCACTTCGGCGTCGATGTCAGCCTGAGCCATCTTGCGGATTTTCAGGCCGAATTCGATGTTCTCGCGCACGCTCATGGTCGGGTACAGCGCGTAGGACTGGAACACCATGGCGATGTCACGGTCCTTGGGGCTCATGCCGCTCACGTCCTGGTCGCCGATCATGATCGCGCCGCCGGTGATGGTCTCAAGCCCGGCGATGCAGTTCATCAACGTGGATTTACCGCACCCCGAAGGGCCTACCAGAATCAGGAACTCGCCTTCTTTGATCGACAGTTCGATGTTCTTCAAGGTGTCGGGCAGGCCGGCGCCATAGGTCTTGTTTACATTGCGAAGTTCAAGCGTAGCCATGATTACCCCTTGACCGCGCCGGCCGTGAGGCCGCGCACGAAATACTTGCCTGCGATCACATAGACCAGCAGGGTCGGCAGCCCGGCGATCATCGCCGCCGCCATATCCACGTTATATTCCTTGGCCCCGGTGCTGGTGTTGACCAGGTTGTTCAGCGCCACCGTGATGGGCTGCGAGTCGCCGCTGGAGAACACCACACCGAACAGGAAGTCGTTCCAGATCTGAGTGAACTGCCAGATCAGGCAGACCATGATGATCGGGGTCGACATCGGCAGAATGATCTGACGGAAGATGGTGAAAAAGCCTGCACCGTCCAGTCGTGCCGCCTTGATCAGCGCGTCAGGAATGCTCACGTAGTAGTTACGGAAGAACAGTGTAGTAAACGCCAACCCGTAGACCACGTGCACAAACACCAGGCCCGTGGTGGTGCTGGCCAGGCCCATCTTGCCGAGGGTGAACGAGGCTGGCAGCAACACCGTCTGGAACGGCAGGAAGCAGCCGAACAACAGCAGGCCGAAGAACAACTGCGAGCCTTTGAAGCGCCAGAACGACAGCACGTAGCCGTTCAGTGCGCCGATGGCGGTGGAGATCAGCACCGCCGGAACGGTGATCTTGATCGAGTTCCAGAAGTAACCGTCAACAGTGGCCCAGGCCTTGACCCAGCCGATGCCGGTGACCACGGTCGGCCAGCTCAGCAGGTTGCCGGTGCTGATGTCTTCCGGGGTTTTAAAGCTGGTCAGCAGCATCACCACCAGCGGCACCAGGTACAACAGCACAGCGAGGATCAGCACCGCATAGATCGCGACGCGACTCAGGCTGATGGAAGGTTTGGAAGCGAGACTAGTCATTACGCTTGGTCCTCAGCTCGGAGTACAGGTAAGGCACGATGATCGCAAGGATCGCGCCGAGCATCAGGATTGCACTGGCCGAGCCCATGCCCATCTGGCCACGACTGAAGGTGAACGAGTACATGAACATCGCGGGCAGGTCGGAGGAGTAGCCCGGGCCGCCGGCGGTCATCGCCGCGACCAGGTCGAAGCTCTTGATCGCAATGTGCGCGAGGATCATCACCGCACTGAAGAACACCGGACGCAGGCTTGGCAGCACCACGCTCCAGTAGATACGCGGCAGGCTGGCGCCGTCGATCTGGGCGGCACGAATGATCGATTGATCAACGCCACGCAGGCCGGCGAGGAACATCGCCATGATGAAGCCCGAGGCTTGCCATACAGCGGCAATCACCAGGCAGTACACCACGCGGTCCGGGTCGATCAGCCAGTCGAGACGGAAGCCTTCCCAGCCCCAGTCACGCAGAAGTTTGTCCAGGCCCATGCCCGGGTTGAGCAGCCATTTCCAGGCCGTACCGGTCACGATCATCGAGAGCGCCATCGGGTACAGGTAAATGGTGCGGATAAAGCCTTCGCGGCGGATTTTCTGGTCGAGGAAGATCGCCAGGGTCACGCCAATCACCAAGGTGATGCCGATAAACATCCCGCCAAAAACCGCCAGGTTCTTGCTCGCTACCCACCAGCGGTCGTTGTCGAACAACCGCGCATATTGCGCAAGACCAGCCCATTTGTAGCTTGGCAGGAACGTGGAATTGGTGAACGACAGAACGAACGTCCACAGGATGTAACCGTAGAAGCCCACCAGCACGATGAACATGCTGGGCGCCAGCACCAGTTTAGGGAGCCAGCGCTGCAGTGCATCGAACGGCGAGGCCTTGCTGAACACAGCAACAGAACTCATGGGAAAATCCAGTACAGAGAAAAAGGACTACAGGAACAAACCTTGTAAGGGGTCAGGGGGTTTCCCCTCACAAGGATCAGCCGTGCTAACCGTTACTTCGCAGACTTGATCGCAGCGCCGAGTTTCTTGGCGGTGTCGGCCGGGTCGGCTTTCGGGTCGTTGATGTAGTTGGTCACGACATCAAAGAACGCACCTTGCACAGCCAGGGTGGTGGCCATGTTGTGCGCCATGCTTGGCTGCAGGCCGCCGGTCTTGGCGTCAGCCAGGAAGTCCTTGGCAGCAGTCTGGGCACAGGAATCGAAACCGAGCTTGTCCATTTCATTGAGCATGTCGGTACGAACCGGGATCGAGCCTTTGTTGATGCTGAAGACTTTCTGGAAGTTCTCACCCAGCACGACTTTGGCGATGTCCTGCTGACCGGCAGCAGTGCCTTTGTCTTTCTGCTTGAACACCGCCAGGGAGTCGATGTTGTAGGTGAAGGCTTTGTCGGTGCCTGGGAAGGCTACGCACTCGTAGTCCTTGCCAGCGACTTTCTTGGCGGCGGTCCATTCGGACTTGGCCCAGTCACCCATGATCTGCATGCCGGCCTTGCCGTTGATGACCTTGCCTGCTTCGAGGTTCCAGTCCTGGCCTTTGCCGTCAACGTCCATGTAGGTCGCGACTTTCTTCAGCTCAGTCAGGGCCTTGACCATTTCCGGGCCGGTGAGCGCGCCGTTATCCAGGTCGACCAGGGCTTTCTTGTAGCCATCGGCGCCCATTACCGACAGGACTACCGCTTCGAATACGGTGCTGTCCTGCCAAGGCTGGCCACCGTGGGCGAGCGGAATGAAGCCCGCGGCTTTAAGCTTGTCGCCGGCTGCGTAGAATTCTTCGAGGGTGGTCGGGTTTTTGGTGATACCGGCTTTCTTGAAGACTTCCGGGTTGATCCACAGCCAGTTCACGCGGTGGATATTGACCGGTACGGCGACGTAGTCACCTTCGTACTTCACGGTGTCGGAGACTTTCTTGTCGAGCAGGGAGTCCCACTTCTCGTCCTTGGACACTTGTTTCAGGACGTCGGTGTCGAGCAAGCCAGTCGAGGCCCACTCCTGGATGTCGGGGCCTTTGATCTGGGCCACGCCCGGTGGGTTACCGGCCACTGCGCGGCTTTTCAGCACAGTCATGGCCGTGGCACCACCGCCACCTGCGACGGCACCGTCTTTCCAGGTGAAGCCGTCTTTCTCAACTTGGGCCTTCAGGACATCTACAGCCGCTTTTTCACCGCCGGAGGTCCACCAATGCACAACTTCAACCGTCCCTTTCGAGTCGGCGGCAAATGCACTGAGGGGAAACAACGAGGCAATGGAAATAGCGACGGCGAGGCGATTAATCGCGTTCATCTGAGTACCTTTTCTTGTTGTTATGCATGCAAGTCTAGAGCTTGCGCTGCACGGAGTTTAAACAGGGATTTTCCGGGCGCAGGTAACAAAGGGACGTACAAATGTCACCACTTGGTGACATAAAGGCCCCGACCCAACGCACTGGTCATGCTGGGTGACAAGGGTAGCGCAGGCAGCACCACCGCTTGCCAGGCGTGATAAAGGTCCGGTTTACCGCCCCAGATCTTGCTGCTGGGCTGGTTGTGCGGACTGAGTTCGTGATGCCAACTGCCGTGGATACGGTCGATGAAGTGAGTTTCGCAAAACTCCCAGAAGCGCCGATACCAGGTTTCGTAATGCAGCTCACCGGTACGTTTGAGCAAGGCCTGTGCGGCGGCGCTGGCCTCGGCGTGGGTCCAGTGCAGGCGTTCGCGCACCACCGGGCGGTGGTTCCAGTCCAGGGTGTAGACAATGCCGGGAGCACCGTCCACCGCCCAGGCGTATTCGCAGGCACTGGCGAACAAGCCTTGGGCGTCGGTTACCAGCCAGTCCGGCGTGGCCAGCCCGGCTTGCAGGCGTGCGGCTTCCAGGTGCAGCACCAGCCGCGCCCACTCAAAGCCGTGACCGGGGGTGATGCCATACGGGCGGAAGCCATCGGCGGGGTTGTCTTCGTTGTAGCTGAGCAGCGGTTTCCAGTGGGCATCGAAATGCTCGATGACCATAAACTGATTGCCGGCTGCGTGGCTGTGGATAACCCGCTCGACGATACGCTGCGCGCGGTCCAGCCAGCGCGTATCACCGGTGACATCCGCCAGCGCCAGGAACGCCTCGGTGGCGTGCATGTTGCTGTTGGCGCCGCGATAAGCCTCAACACCCGTCCAGTCCTGAGCAAAGGATTCGAGCATGACGCCCTCTTCCTCGCTCCAGAAAAACTGGTCGATGATGTGCACGGCGTCGTTCAACAGATTTTGCGCACCGGGCGCGCCGGCCACCACGGCCGAGCTGGCCGCCAAGGCGACGAATGCATGCAGGTAAGCCGCTTTGCCACGGTTGCCATCAAGCGCGTGAGGCGCAGCAAACCAGCCACCGTGCTCGCTGTCGCGCAACGGGCCACTGAGCGCCGCAACGCCGTGCGCCACCAGCTCGGCATAACCGGGCAGCCCCATGGCGTGGGCCATGGCGAAGCTGTGGGTCATGCGGGCGGTGTTCATGGTTTCGGCGTGGGCGTCGGCCGGGAGTTGGCCGTTGTCATCGAGGTTGCCAAAGCCGTCAGGCAGGCGTGAAGCCTTGGCGAATGCCAGCAGGCGCTGGCCTTCGGTGGCAAGCCAGGAGTGATGGGCAGGTGCGTTCAGCCAACTGCTGGCAGGCAGTGGTTGGGTGGTCATAAGTAGCCCTTATTATTTTTTATGGGATGACAGGAGTCTAAACAAGGGCGCGTTGGGGGCAAGTAACGAAGGGGATGGGAAATGTCACTGGGCGGTGACATTTACCAAAACGATCGTTCCCACGCTCTGCGTGGGAACGCAACCTCGGACGCTCCGCGTCCAGCAGACGACGAATGGCTTAAGCTCCACGCAAGGGTGACGCAGAGCGTCACGGGATGCATTCCCACGCAGAGCGTGGGAATGATCAGGTCCGTGTACTACTGCCCCAGCGGCCTGATCTTCGCGGGCGCGTTGAGCTGTTGTTGCAGGTTCTGCACCTGGCTCTGCAAGGTGGTGATATTGCGCGTGGTCTGGATGCGGAACACGTCGAACTCTTTATTGGTCGGCGCATCACTGTTAACCGGCTGGCTGTCCTGCGTGCTTTTGAGCACCACCAGGTCTTGCTCGATACGGGCAATCGCGGCGCTCGGGTTGCCCTGTTTCTTCAGCGCGGCCACGTCGGCGGACAGATCCTTGACCTCACCTTGCGCCGCCTTGAGCGTTGCCACCGCCTCGGTCAGCGCCTGCACCTGGCCTTGCAGCTTGCTGTTGGCGTTCGACAGGTCGGTGGTGCTGGCGGTCATTTGTGCCAGGCGCTGGTCCAGTTCGGTGGCTTGACCGGCGACACCGACCTGCTGCTTGCCTTGCTCCTGCAACTGCGCTTCCAACTGCTTGATCTGTAATTTCAGCGCTTCACTGCCGTTGTTTACGTTGGCTTCGCTGGCCACCACTTTGCCGGAAATGTCCTGCAGGCGCCCCGCCGCTTCCTCGCTGATGCGCGCAAAACTTTCCTGGGTGGCGACCAATTGCTGGCCCATCAGGGAAATCTGCTGGAAGCTCCACCAGGCAAGGCCCGCAAAGGCGATCAGCAGCGCGCCGACCAACGCCCACAATGGGCCGGTGCTGGCGCTCTTGACCTTGACCACAGGCGTATTGCGCGAGCGCACCGACGTGGCCGGGCTTGGCTCGAAATCATCATCGTCCCCGATGTCGGCCCGCAGGCTGGGAACGTTGTCGAAGTCGTCTTTAGCATCGTTACGCATGAATCAACCCTGAATCGGTGAGATGGCTACCTTAAAAAAAGCCGAGCGACCGCAGTATAAACCGCGCCTGCGCCGCACTGATCGACCCGGAACCGCGGATTCGGTTCCCGAAGTGTTGCTGGGTGTGAGCTTACTGGCGCCCCGGATCCTGGGCGCGCCACCAGCTGCAGAACTCATCGAGCGCAGTCCACAGGCTGACCTTGGGCTCGTAGTCCAGATAATGCCTCGCCCGGCTGATGTCGAGGGTGAAATCTTTGTTCATCACCTGCATGCCCAAGCGTGACAACGCCGGCTCCGGGCGCCCTGGCCACATGGCGCAGAATGCTTCGTTCAACGCCGCCACGCTGTAGGACAAACCGTAAGAGCGATAACGCGTGACTTGAGGCATGTCCATCTGGCGCATCACGTAGTTGACCACATCCCACACCGGCACCGGCGTGCCGTTGCTGATGTTGTAGGCCTTGCCCAACGCCGAGCCGGTCGCGAGCAAACTGCTCAACAGTGCTTCGTTGAGGTTGTGCACGCTGGTGAAGTCGACCTTGTTCAGGCCGTCGCCGACGATCGCCAGGCGGTTCTTGCGCTGCATTTTCAACAGGCGCGGGAAGATGCTCATGTCACCGGCACCGGTGACGAAACGCGGGCGCAGGGCCAGCACTTCCAGGCCGAATTCCTGGGCACCGAACACCTTTTGCTCCGCCAGGTACTTGGTCGCCGCGTACGGGTGCTTGAAGCGCTTGGGCACTTGCTCTTCGGTCAACCCGAGGTGGTCGCGCCCATCGAAGTAGATCGACGGCGACGACAGGTGCACCAGGCGCCCGACGCGCTGCTTGAGGCAGGCTTCGACAACGTTTTCGGTGACCAGCACGTTGCCCTGATGAAAGTCCTGATACTTGCCCCATAGCCCGACGGCACCGGCGCAATGCACCACCGCTTCGACATCACGGCACAGGTCGCGCACCAGGTCGGCGTCATTCAAATCACCCTGGATAAACTCGGCGCCGCGCCGTACCAGATGTTCCACACCTTCGGCACGCCGCCCGTTGACCCGCACGTCCAGGCCCTGCTCCAGAGCGAAACGCGCAAAGCGCCCGCCGATGAAGCCGCTTGCGCCGGTGACCAGAATTTTCATGTATTACCCCATGTTCTTTCGTTTTTCATCGCTGTTGCGTTGACGCCCGCCATCATTCCAACGGCACCAACCATTGGCCACACGCCTGGGCCAGATGATCGGTCAACAAGCCCAATAGCTGCCCGCCACTGCGCCAATGATGCCAGTACAGCGGCACGTCGATGGGCTTATCTGGCAACAACTCGACCAATACGCCGGTTTCCAGCTGGTCGCGCACCTGTAATTCCGGGACCAGGCCCCAGCCCAGGCCAGCTTCCGTCAAGCGGATAAAGCCTTCGGAGGATGGGCATAAATGGTGTTCGAAACCGCCGTCCACGCCGAGTGAAGCCAGGTAACGGTGTTGCAGGAAATCATCCGGGCCAAACACCAGTGCCGGCGTGCGCGCCAGTTGATCGGCACGCACGCCGCCAGGGAAATGCCGGGCAATAAAGGCCGGGCTGGCCAGCGCCCGGTAGCGCATGGCGCCGAGCAGCAGGCTGCGAGCGCCCGCCACCGGGCGCTCGCTGGCGCAGATACAGGCCGCCACTTCACCGGCGCGCATGCGCTTGAGGCCGACGGTCTGGTCCTCTACCACCAGGTCCAGCAACAAATGCTGCTCGGCGCAAAAGTCGCTGACGGCCGCGGCCCACCAGGTGGCAAGGCTGTCGGCATTCAGCGCGATGCGCAGGCGCTCGGGCATGCCTTCTTCATCCAGCGCCGGCACCTGGCTTTGCAGGTCGCGCTCAAGCAGCCGAACTTGTTGCACATGGTTGAGCAGGCGCCGGCCGATGTCAGTGGGCGTCGGCGGCGTGGCCCGCACCAGTACCGGCTGGCCGATGCGCGCTTCGAGCAACTTGATGCGCTGGGAGATCGCCGACTGCGACAACCCCAGCACCTGGGCGCCGCGCTCGAAGCCGGCTTGTTCCACCACCGCTGCCAGGGCAGAAAGCAATTTATAGTCGAACATCAGTTTCTCTAATGGGCGATCAGCAATATTGGTTTTTCTTATACAGCTTAGCCCGTAAGAATGACCAGCATCGCTTCTCTCTCTATTAAGGAACTTCACATGGCTGGCGAAACCGCCCTGGCAACCCTGCTGCGCAGCATGAGCCCGCAGTTGAATGACGGCGATTATGTGTTCTGCACCCTGCCCGACAATCGTATCCCCGACGGTTGCGACATCATCGGCAGCTTTCGCGAACAGGAAGGGCTGACGCTGATTCTAGAGCGTCAGCAGGCGGAGCAAGCGGGGCTGGCCTTTGACTACGTCGCCGCGTGGATCACCTTGAATGTGCATTCGGCCCTGGAAGCCGTGGGCCTGACTGCGGCGTTCGCCAGTGCTCTGGGCAAAGCCGGTATCAGTTGCAACGTGATCGCCGGCTACTACCACGACCACCTGTTTGTCGGCCGCAACGATGCCGAGCGGGCCATGGATGTATTGCGTCAACTGGCCGCAAACGCGGAGTAAAAAATTATGTGGCAAAGCTATGTGAACGGCCTGCTGGTGGCCTTGGGCCTGATCATGGCGATCGGCACCCAGAATGCTTTTGTGCTGGCGCAAAGCCTGCGACGTGAACACCATTTGCCCGTGGCGGCGCTGTGCATCGTGTGTGATGCAATTTTGGTGGCGGCCGGGGTGTTCGGCCTGGCCACGGTGCTGGCACAGAACCCACTGCTGCTGGCGATTGCCCGCTGGGGCGGCGCGGCGTTCCTGTTGTGGTACGGCACCTTGGCGCTGCGCCGGGCGTTTTCCAGGCAGAGCCTGGAACAAGGCGAAAACCTCAAGGTACGCTCCTTGCGCGCCGTGCTGCTCAGTGCCCTGGCGGTGACGCTGCTCAATCCGCATGTCTATCTGGATACCGTGCTGCTGATTGGCTCATTGGGCGCTCAACAAACCGAACCCGGCGCCTATGTGGCCGGTGCCGCCAGCGCCTCGTTCCTGTGGTTTGCCACGTTGGCACTCGGCGCCGCGTGGTTGGCACCCTGGTTGGCGCGCCCGGCGACCTGGCGGCTGCTGGACTTCCTGGTGGCGGCGATGATGTTCAGCGTGGCCTACCAATTGATCAGTGCGTGAGGAATATTCCAAAACGCTCTGGAACCTCTATCCCACACAGTTGTTGCGTGGTTATGCCGCAACCCCGGTGCTATGATCCAGCCCCTGCGCCGCAAAGAGTACAAACTCCCCGGCGCTTGTTTGGCCGCCCGTGATCGGCCTTGCGCTCACCGCAACTGACCTGATTAGGAGAATCATCATGGCTTTCGAATTGCCGCCGCTGCCCTACGCACACGATGCCCTGCAGCCGCACATTTCCAAGGAAACCTTGGAATACCACCACGACAAGCACCACAACACCTATGTCGTGAACCTGAACAACCTGGTGCCAGGCACCGAGTTCGAAGGCAAGACCCTGGAAGAAATCGTCAAGTCTTCTTCGGGCGGCATCTTCAACAACGCCGCTCAGGTCTGGAACCACACCTTCTACTGGAACTGCCTGGCGCCAAACGCCGGCGGCCAACCTACCGGCGCACTGGCTGAGGCCATCAACGCTGCGTTCGGTTCGTTCGACAAGTTCAAGGAAGAGTTCACCAAGACGTCCGTCGGCACCTTCGGTTCCGGTTGGGGCTGGCTGGTGAAAAAAGCTGACGGTTCCCTGGCCCTGGCCAGCACCATCGGCGCCGGCAACCCGCTGACCAGCGGCGACACCCCGCTGCTGACCTGCGACGTCTGGGAACACGCTTACTACATCGACTACCGCAACGTACGTCCAAAGTATGTGGAAGCGTTCTGGAACCTGGTCAACTGGAAGTTCGTGGCTGAGCAGTTCGAAGGCAAAACCTTCACTGCCTAAGCAACGCTTGCAGTAAAAAGAGCCCGGCAATTGCCGGGCTTTTTTATGGGCGATGAAAAATTGGCCGGGGGTTTGGAACTCAGATTGTGGATTGTGCCACGCAGTCAATGTGAGGAATTCGCCTCTCTAAACTGTCGGAGAAATTACAATGTCCATTACCGCATTAGCAGCAGCAATCCCACTTGTTGGCGCACTCGCGCCCTTGGCTGGCCAGGCCATGAACGCTGTCACTCAACTCGCCAAGACGGTAGGCGACTTGGCTAATTCTCAAAGCCAGCGCGGGGGTCAGATCGCGAACGCAGACACCCACAGCAACCACCACGCTATGAATTATTCGCAACCAAACGCTGGAAGCAAGAGCGTCAACGTCAACATCTCGTAAACCCAGGCGCCCCTCACCTGCAGAGTCACTTCGGGCAGGCGGACGCGAATCCGCCTGCCCCTACGCCCCTCAAGCTCACTGCCAAACCTGCCGATGCCCTAATGTTCCTTTGACTGCCACCCCCAGATTGCCAATACTCATGGCATATTGAGGCCACCCGCATGGAACAAGGAATGCCCCTTTGAAGCTGGAACTCAAAAACAGCTTGTCGGTGAAGTTGCTACGGGTTGTGCTGCTGTCGGCATTGATCGTGGGCGTGGCGCTGAGCGCGGCGCAGATTGTTTTCGATGCCTACAAGACACGCCAGGCTGTGGCCGGTGATGCCCAACGCATCCTCGACATGTTTCGCGACCCCTCGACCCAGGCTGTCTACAGCCTTGACCGCGAGATGGGTATGCAGGTGATCGAAGGCCTGTTTCAGGACGACGCCGTGCGCATGGCCTCCATCGGCCACCCCAACGAAACCATGCTCGCGGAAAAAAGCCGCGACTTGCAGCAATCCCCGACGCGCTGGTTGACCGACCTGATTCTGGGTCAGGAACGCACCTTCACCACATCGTTGGTCGGCAAAGGCCCGTACAGCGAGTACTACGGCGACCTGAGCATCACCCTCGACACGGCCAACTATGGCAAAGGCTTTCTGGTCAGCTCGGTGATCATCTTTATTTCCGGCGTGCTGCGCGCCCTGGCGATGGGCCTGGTGTTGTACCTGGTCTATCACTGGCTGCTGACCAAGCCGTTGTCGCGGATCATCGAGCACCTGACGTCGATCAACCCGGACCGGCCCAGTGAACACAAGATCCCCCAGCTCAAAGGCCACGAACGCAACGAGTTGGGGCTGTGGATCAACACCGCCAACCAGTTGCTCGAATCCATCGAACGCAATACGCACTTGCGGCACGAGGCCGAATCCAGCCTGCTGCGCATGGCCCAGTACGACTTTCTCACCGGCCTGCCCAACCGCCAGAAATTGCAGGAACAGCTGGACAAGATCCTCATCGACGCCGGCCGCCGACAGCGCCGAGTCGCGGTGTTGTGTGTAGGCCTGGATGACTTCAAAAGCGTCAACGAACAGTTCACTTATCAGGCCGGCGACAAACTGCTGCTGGCCCTGGCCGACCGTTTGCGCGCCCACAGCGGCCGCCTCGGCGCCCTCGCCCGGCTGGGCGGCGATCAGTTTGCGCTGGTGCAGGCCGACATTGACCAGCCTTACGAAGCCGCCGAATTGGCACAAAGCATTCTTGATGACCTGGAAGCCGAATTCGCCCTTGAACACGAGCAGATTCGCCTGCGCGCCACCATCGGCATCACGCTGTTCCCGGAAGACGGCGACAGCACCGAGAAGCTGCTGCAAAAAGCCGAACAGACCATGACTCTGGCCAAAAGCCGCTCGCGCAACCGCTATCAGTTCTATATCGCCAGCGTCGACAGTGAAATGCGTCGGCGCCGCGAACTGGAAAAAGACCTGCGCGATGCCCTCAGCCGTGACCAGTTTCACCTGGTCTACCAACCGCAGATCAGCTATCGCGACCACCGCGTGGTCGGTGTGGAAGCGCTGATCCGCTGGCAGCACCCGGAGCACGGCCTGGTGCCGCCCGACTTGTTTATCCCGTTGGCGGAACAGAACGGCACGATTATTCCGATTGGTGAGTGGGTGCTGGACCAGGCCTGCCGGCAACTGCGCGAATGGCATGACCTGGGCTTCACTACCTTGCGCATGGCGGTCAACCTGTCGACCGTGCAACTGCACCACACCGAGTTGCCGCGCGTGGTCAACAACCTGATGCAGATTTACCGCCTGCCGCCGCGCAGCCTTGAATTGGAAGTGACCGAGACCGGCCTGATGGAAGACATCAGCACCGCCGCCCAGCATTTGCTGAGCCTGCGGCGTTCCGGGGCGTTGATCGCGATTGATGATTTCGGCACCGGCTATTCGTCCTTGAGCTATCTGAAAAGCCTGCCGCTGGACAAGATCAAGATCGACAAGAGCTTCGTCCAGGACCTGCTGGATGACGACGACGATGCAACCATCGTGCGCGCCATCATCCAACTGGGCAAAAGCCTGGGCATGCAGGTGATCGCCGAGGGCGTGGAAACCGCCGAGCAGGAGGCCTACATCATTTCCGAAGGCTGCCACGAGGGCCAGGGCTACCACTACAGCAAACCGCTGCCGGCCCGGGAACTGGCGGCGTTTTTGAAACAGTCCGAGCGCAATAACGCGGCGATTCTCTGAAATAGCAAAACGATACTAAATATTTCCCGCGTATAACCCTTTACACAAAATGCAAATCTTTCGCATTATGTCGCAGCTTTTTTGCGCTCCCCCGCGCGCCCTATCAACAACCGAAGCAGGATGTTCGCCATGATTCGTATGCCCCTGGCCACCGCCAGTCTGCTGGCCATTGCCATTTCTCTCGCCGGTTGCGGCGAAGGTAAAGACGACAAGGCCGCAGCAAACCAGGCGCCGACCCCGGCTGCCAGCACCACCGCTCCAGCGGCTGCCACCCCTGCCGGCCAGGTCGACGAAGCGGCCGCCAAAGCCGTGGTCGCGCATTACGCTGACATGGTGTTCGCGGTGTACAGCGATGCCGAATCGACGGCGAAAACCCTGCAAACCGCAGTCGACACCTTCCTCGCCAACCCGAACGACCAAACCCTGAAAGCGGCCCGCACCGCTTGGGTTGCCGCTCGCGTACCGTACCTGCAGAGCGAAGTGTTCCGTTTCGGCAACACCATCATCGACGACTGGGAAGGCCAAGTGAACGCCTGGCCCCTGGACGAAGGCCTGATCGACTACGTCGACAAATCCTACGAACACGCCCTGGGTAACCCAGGCGCCACCGCCAACATCATCGCCAACACCGAGATCCAGGTCGGCGAAGACAAGGTCGACGTCAAAGAGATCACCCCGGAAAAACTCGCTAGCCTCAATGAACTGGGCGGTTCCGAAGCCAACGTCGCCACCGGCTACCACGCCATCGAATTCCTGCTGTGGGGCCAAGACCTCAACGGCACCGGCCCAGGTGCGGGCAACCGCCCTGCCTCCGACTACCTGACAGGCGACGGCGCCACCGGTGGCCACAACGAACGCCGCCGCACTTACCTGCGCGCCGTGACCCAACTGCTGGTCAGCGACCTGGAAGAAATGGTCGGCAACTGGAAACCCAACGTCGAAGACAACTACCGCGCCACCCTGGAAGCCGAACCGGCTACCGACGGCTTGCGCAAAATGCTGTTCGGCATGGGCAGCCTGTCCCTCGGCGAACTGGCCGGTGAGCGCATGAAGGTTTCCCTGGAAGCCAACTCGCCGGAAGACGAGCAGGACTGCTTCAGCGACAACACCCACAACTCGCACTTCTACGATGCCAAGGGTATTCGTAACGTTTACCTGGGCGAGTACACCCGCGTCGACGGCACGAAGATGACCGGCGCGAGCTTGTCGTCGCTGGTGGCCAAGGCTGACCCGGCTGCCGACAGCGCACTGAAGGCCGACCTGGCGTCGACCGAAGCGAAGATCCAGGTCATGGTTGATCACGCCAACAACGGTGAGCACTACGACCAACTGATCGCTGCGGGCAACGATGCGGGCAACCAGATCGTGCGTGACGCCATCGCGGCACTGGTCAAGCAGACCGGTTCGATCGAAGCGGCTGCCGGCAAACTGGGCATCAGCGACTTGAACCCGGACAACGCTGATCACGAATTCTGATCCGTGCCGCGTTGAATGAGGCGACCTTCGGGTCGCCTTTTTTGTACCCTTCCTGGCATCATCAGCCACCACAAAACCCTTGTGGGAGCGGGCTTGCTCGCGAAAGCGGTGTACCCGTCGACAGATATATTGGCTGACCCACTGCTTTCGCGAGCAAGCCCGCTCCCACATTTTACCGCGTCGCCTTTGAGCCCTCGGTTTACGTAGGTAGAATGGCGCCTCTACCTGTCATCCCGAGCACACTTCATGGCGTTGCCGACCCTACGCATCATCGGTTTCATCATCGGCATCTTCCTGATCACCCTCGCGATCGCCATGGTCGTCCCGATGGCCACGCTGGTGATCTTCGAACGCACCAGCGACCTGCCCTCGTTCCTTTGGGCCAGCATGATTACCTTTCTCGCCGGCCTGGCGCTGGTGATCCCCGGCCGCCCCGAACACGTGCACTTGCGCCCCCGCGACATGTACTTGCTCACCGTCAGCAGTTGGGTGGTGGTGTGTGTGTTCGCCGCGCTGCCGTTTTTGCTGACCCAGCACATCAGCTACACCGACTCTTTCTTCGAAAGCATGTCCGGCATCACCGCCACCGGCTCCACGGTATTGAGCGGGCTGGACAGCATGTCACCGGGCATCCTGATGTGGCGCTCGCTGCTGCACTGGCTCGGTGGTATCGGCTTTATCGGCATGGCGGTGGCGATCCTGCCGTTGCTGCGCATTGGTGGCATGCGCCTGTTCCAGACCGAATCCTCGGACCGTTCGGAAAAGGTCATGCCGCGCTCACACATGGTGGCGCGGCTGATCGTGGCGGCCTACGTGGGCATTACCATCCTCGGCAGCCTGGCGTTCTGGTGGGCCGGGATGGGCTTGTTCGACGCGATCAACCACGCGATGTCGGCGATCTCCACCGGCGGTTTTTCCACCTCGGATGAATCCCTGGCCCACTGGAAACAACCGGCGGTGCACTGGGTGGCGGTGGTGGTGATGATCCTCGGCAGCTTGCCGTTCACCTTGTATGTGGCCACGTTGCGCGGCAATCGCCGGGCGCTGATCAAGGATCAGCAGGTGCAAGGTTTGCTGGGTTTATTGCTGGTGACCTGGCTGGTGCTCGGCACCTGGTACTGGTGGACGACCAACTTGCATTGGCTGGACGCGCTGCGTCATGTGGCGGTAAACGTCACCTCTGTAGTGACCACCACCGGCTTTGCACTTGGGGACTACAGCATCTGGGGTAACTTCTCACTGATGCTGTTCTTCTACCTGGGCTTTGTCGGCGGCTGCTCAGGCTCCACGGCGGGCGGGATCAAGATCTTCCGTTTCCAGGTCGCCTATATATTGCTCAAGGCCAACTTGAACCAGCTGATTCACCCACGCGCGGTGATCAAGCAGAAATACAACGGCCACCGCCTCGACGAAGAGATCGTGCGCTCGATTCTGACCTTTTCGTTCTTCTTCGCCATCACCATCTGCGCCATCGCCCTGGCCCTGTCGCTGCTCGGGCTGGACTGGATGACCGCGTTGACCGGCGCCGCCAGCACCGTCTCGGGCGTGGGCCCGGGTCTGGGCGAAACCATCGGCCCGGCCGGCAACTTCGCCAGCTTGCCGGATGCGGCCAAGTGGATCCTGTCGTTCGGCATGCTGCTGGGCCGGCTGGAGATCATTACAGTCTTTGTTCTGTGCATTCCGGCGTTTTGGCGCCACTGACCGTTGACGCTTCGAGCAATCGCGCCCGGTATTCGCCAGGCGTGGCATCGAACCAACGGCGGAACGCGCGGAAAAAATTGCTCGGGTCGGCAAACCCCAACAGGTAGGCAATTTCCAGCAACGTCATGCTCGGCTGCGCCAGGTACTGCTCGGCGAGTTCGCGGCGGGTGTCGTCGAGCAAGGTCTGGAAACTGGTGCCCTCCTCCTGCAAACGCCGCTGCAAGGTGCGCTGGGACAGGTGCAAGGTCTGGGCGACCACTTCGCGCTTGGGCTCGCCCTGGGGCAACAGGCGGCACAGCACCTGGCGGGCCTTGTGGGTCACGCGGCTCTCGGAAAACCGCGCCAGGTATTCACCGGCAAACCGATCATGCAACAGCGCCATGGCCTCATTGGCCGTGGGCAGCGGCGCCTCCATGTCAGCCTGCTCGAAAATCAGCGCGTCATACGGCGCATTGAATTCCAGCGGCGCATGGAAGGCTTGTTTGTAAGGCGCAAGGTCCGCCGGTTGATCACCTTGCAACACGACTTTGCGCGGTTGCAGGGTGCGCCCGGTCAACCAGCCGCACAGCGCCAAGGCACTCGCCAGCGACGCTTCGGCGCTTTGCCGGGTGGGCGGCAGGTGGTCGCCATGCACCGTCAGAATCAGCGCATAGCCTTCGGGTAGAAGGCGGAAACTCAGGTCGGCGCTTTCGGCAATGATGCGCTGGTAGCGCACCAGGCGCATAAAGCCTTCCGCCAGGGTGTTGCTGGACATCAGCGCGTAACCGGCCACATGAAACGAGGCCGGGCGCACCACTTTGCCCATGTTCAAGCCGATTGCCGGGTTGCCCGACAACTCCACCGCCCGCTGCCACAACCTTGTCATGGAGTCCTGCGGAAAACGCGCGTCGGGATCACTGAGGGCGGCGTAGTCCAGGCCCAGTTGCTTGAACAAGACGCGGCAATCCAGGCCGTCCATTTCCAGCGCCTTGACTATCCCCATCGCCCAGCTTGCAGAAGTTGTTCGTTCGCTCATGGCGTCTTCTTGAAAAAAGCAGGCTCAAACGGCAGCCAGGAAGCCAAGGATACTAAAGTGGCATCTATTGTCACTGGCTGTTACCACTGATCACTCTAGACTCAAATAAGCTCCCCGCCGAACATCTGTTGGGCGGCATCACCACCCAAGGGCCGGCTACCGTGGAAAATATCAAACAATTCAATAGCTTCGCCGAGTTCTACCCTTACTACCTGAGCGAGCACGGCAACAGCACCTGCCGGCGCCTGCATTTTATCGGCACCACGTTGGTGATCGGTATTCTGGCCTATGCGATTGGCAGAGGGTCGTTGGGCCTGTTGCTGGCCTTGCCAGTCGCTGGCTACAGCTTTGCCTGGATCGGCCACTTCTTCTTCGAAAAGAACCGCCCGGCGACGTTTCAACACCCGTTCTACAGCTTGTTGGGCGATTTTGTGATGTACCGCGACATGATTTTGGGCAAGGTGCCGTTCTAGTACGCCTTTTTAGCCTGTGACTTCTTGTCACTTGCTTAAAAAATGAAAATTCGTACATCCGTCCACATAAAATTCTTTTTGTCATTTTCAGTGCTGTATCCTGCCAAGGCTTTTTGAGAGCGCGCAATCACACTGCGATTGATAAACAGATCTTGCGAGGAGCGACGACGATGCACGAGATACCTAATCTCCCCTTCCCAAGCCTGCACCCAACTGAGCAGCCAACACCGCAGCAGGCCAGTAGCAAACAGCCTGAGACCAAAGAAGCACAACCAGTCGACAGCAAACGCCAGGACTGACGCCGTACCAGACCGTGTGGAAAGCGCACCATTGAGCGCTTTCCACACTGCCTGAATCACCCGAGATACCCGCCATGACTGATACCCTCCACGACACCCCCGACGCCGCTGTACTCGACGCTGCCTTGCAGATGATCGAAGTCTGGAACCGCCTCAGCGCCGACAAACAAGCCTTGCTGCTCAAGCGCTTCGGCACCCAGGAAAACGCCCTGGCCGCCTTGGTCACTACGCAAATGCTCGCGCCGGCCAAACCCTGATCTGTACCTAAACTGAAGTTTTTGCTGGTTTGCCGCCCCACCCGGCCCTCGCGCCGGTATCATTAGCAGCCTATCTTTACCTGCTGCGACAGTGGACCTCTCCCATGCCAGATACCCAGCGCCCCATGGCGGTCACGCTGCAAGTCGTTTCCATCGTGCTGTTCACCTTTATCGGTTACCTGAATATCGGCATTCCCCTGGCTGTGTTGCCGGGCTATGTCCACAGTGAACTGGGCTACGGCGCGGTCATCGCCGGCCTGGTGATCAGCGTGCAATACCTGGCCACGCTGCTCAGCCGCCCGTATGCCGGCAAGATCATCGATAATCTGGGCAGCAAGCGCGCAGTGTTGATCGGCCTGGTCGGCTGTGGCCTGAGTGGCGTATTCATGTTGCTGGCGGCGTGGTTTTCCAGCCTGCCGGCCGTCAGCCTGGTCAGCCTGCTGATTGGCCGACTGGTCCTGGGCAGCGCGGAAAGCCTGGTAGGTTCAGGCGCCATCGGCTGGGGCATTGGCCGGGTCGGCGCAGCCAATACGGCCAAGGTCATCTCATGGAACGGCATCGCCAGTTACGGCGCGTTGGCCGTCGGTGCACCGCTTGGGGTGGTGCTGGTCAGCCATTTCGGCCTGTGGAGCATGGGCGTCAGTATCATTTTGCTGGCGGTGCTGGGCGTGCTGTTGGCCTGGAACAAAGTCGCGGCGCCGATTGTGGCCGGTGTACGTCTGCCGTTCATGAACGTGCTGGGCCGCGTATTGCCCCACGGCAGCGCGCTGGCGCTGGGCTCGATCGGCTTTGGCACCATCGCTACATTTATCACCCTGTATTACACCACCCAGCACTGGGACAACGCGGTGTGGGCCCTGAGCCTGTTCGGCGCCAGCTTTATCGGTGCACGCCTGCTGTTCGGCAATTTGATCAACCGTATCGGCGGCTTTCGCGTGGCGATTGCCTGCCTGTCGGTGGAAATCCTCGGCCTGCTGTTGCTGTGGCTGGCGCCGGATGCGCACCTGGCACTCGCCGGTGCGGCGTTGAGCGGGTTTGGCTTTTCCCTGGTGTTTCCGGCGTTGGGGGTGGAGGCGGTCAACCTGGTGCCAGCGTCCAGCCGTGGTTCGGCAGTGGGGGCTTATTCGCTGTTTATCGACCTGTCGCTGGGCATCACCGGCCCGCTGGCCGGCGCGGTGGCGGCAGGCTTCGGCTTTGCCTCGATCTTCCTGTTCGCCGCCCTCGCCGCCGCCGGCGGCCTGCTGCTGAGCCTGTACTTGTACCGGCAAGCACCCAAGGCCCGCGAGGCGCGCGACGCCTAGAAGTCGACCTTGCCGCGCCCAGCCTTGATGCTGCCGCGCTTGGTCTTGGATTCGAGCCGACGCTTTTTCGAGCCCAGCGTCGGTTTGGTCGGGCGGCGCTTCTTCTCGACCTTGGTGGCGCTGAGGATCAACTCCACCAAACGTTCCAGCGCATCCGCGCGGTTCTGTTCCTGGGTCCGGTATTGCTGGGCTTTGAGCACCAATACGCCTTCACTGGTGATCCGGCTGTCACGCAGCGCCAGCAGCCGCTCCTTGTAGAAGTCCGGCAATGACGACGCCGGAATATCAAACCGCAGGTGCACCGCGCTCGACACCTTGTTGACGTTCTGCCCACCGGCGCCCTGAGCGCGAATGGCGGTCAGCTCGATCTCGGCATCGGGCAGGTGCACATTGTTGGAAATAACCAGCATCACTGAAAAACCTTAGGCAACGGACAAGCCCAACTCGGACAACAACATCGACACCTGGGCTTTGGAAATCACGGCGCCTTTGAACAGTTTGGCATCATTGAGGCGAAAACCGCTCAAATCCGCACCCCGCAGGTCGGCCCCGGCGAAATTGGCGCCGTTGATGCGCGCATGGGCGAGGCTGCAATCGATCAGTTCGGCCTTGCGAAAGTCGGCATCCGACAAGTCGCTGTCGGAGAAATCCAGGTTGTTCAGCACGGTGCGGGCAAACGACAGGCCGGACAAAAATGCACTGTTGAGCCGGGTTTCGCTGAAGCTCAAGCCCAGCGACGCACAATGGGTGAAGTTGGCGCCGGTCAGCTTGCAGTGGGCAAAACCGGCCTGGGACAGTTTGCTGCGCTGCCAGCGAGTGTTATTCAGGTCGCAGCTGTGGAACTGCGCTTCCAGCAGGTTTGCCGCCTCGAATATGGCGTGGGCGGTGCGGCAACTGTTCCACTGGGTGCCTTCAAGGCGCGAACCGAGAAACGAGGTCTGCACCAGGATGCAACGCTCGAACACCCAGTGGTCCAGCACCATCCGCGACAGATCGGCCCCACTCAAGTCGACGCCAATCAGGCGCAACGGCCCGCTGTGCTGGTCGATCAGGTCTTCCAGCGCATCGCGTTGCAAGCTGCCGCCGTCGATATCGGTGTGCTGCATGGGGCCTCCGGGCAAGTATCGATGAAAAACGAGGGGGCGAGTCTAACCTGCCCGCGCCCACAAAAAACCCGGCACGGCGCCGGGTTTTCTGTTTACGGGAAGCGTCCTACTCCAGAGCCGTCCTCTTTGTGCCCAAAGCCGCTTGCGCCTTCTTGTTCTTGATCCAGTAGCACAGCCCCATGAACGCTACCCACACCGGAATTGCGTACACCGACACTTGAATCCCCGGAATCATCAACATGACGACCAGGATGAACGCGACAAACGCCAGGCAGACGTAGTTGCCGTAGGGATACCACAGCGCCTTGAACAACGGCACCTGGCCGGTGCGGTTCATGTGCTGGCGGAACTTGAAGTGGGAGAAGCTGATCATCGCCCAGTTGATCACCAGCGTGGCCACGACCAGCGACATCAGCAGTTCCAGCGCGTGTTGCGGGATCAGGTAGTTCATCAGCACGGCCACCAGGGTGATCGCCGCCGACGCGAGGATCGAACGCACCGGCACGCCGCGCTTGTCGATCTTCGCCAAGGCCTTCGGCGCATCGCCCTGCTCAGCCATGCCCAGCAACATGCGGCTGTTGCAGTAGGTGCCGCTGTTGTACACCGACAGCGCCGCGGTGAGCACCACGAAGTTGAGGATATGCGCGGCGGTGTTGCTGCCCAGCATCGAGAACACCTGCACGAACGGGCTGCCGCTGTAGGCATCGCCGGACGCGTTGAGGGTCGCCAGCAGGCTGTCCCACGGCGTCAGCGACAACAGCACCACCAGTGCGCCGATGTAGAAAATCAGGATGCGGTAGATCACCTGGTTGATCGCTTTTGGGATCACGGTGCGAGGCTGGTCGGCTTCGGCGGCGGTAAAGCCGAGCATTTCCAGGCCGCCGAATGAAAACATGATGATCGCCATGGCCATCACCAATCCGCCCACGCCATGGGGGAAGAAACCGCCGTGGTCCCACAGGTTGCTCACCGAGGCTTGTGGGCCGCCGCTGCCGCTGACCAGCAAATAACTGCCCAGGGCAATCATGCCGACGATGGCTACCACCTTGATAATCGCAAACCAGAACTCGGCCTCACCGAAGACTTTGACGTTGGCCAGGTTGATCAGGTTGATCAGCACGAAGAACGCCGCCGCCGAGACCCAGGTCGGGATCTCCGGCCACCAGTAGTGCACGTATTTGCCGACCGCGGTCAGCTCGGACATGCCCACCAGGATGTACAGGATCCAGCAGTTCCAGCCCGACAGGAAGCCGGCGAAACCGCCCCAGTACTTGTGGGCAAAATGGCTGAAGGAGCCGGCGACCGGCTCTTCGACGATCATTTCGCCAAGCTGGCGCATGATCATGAAGGCGATAAAGCCGCAGATGGCATAGCCCAGGATCATCGACGGGCCGGCGGATTTGAGCACCCCGGCCGAGCCCAGGAACAGGCCGGTGCCGATGGCGCCACCGAGGGCGATCAACTGGATATGCCGATTTTTCAGGCCGCGTTTCAGCTCGCCTGAAGAGGAATGGGGTCCACTCATGAAAAGGGTCTCACGCAAGGTTTGATGATGTTGAATGCACGTTGCTGTCTTGAATCTCGACTCAAGCAGCGCCGCTCAAACCCCAGCGCAGGCACCAGGAGTACAGCGTCTTTCTAACGGTCATGCGTCACCTGTTTGTTTTTATCTGTGACGAAATCGAACCCGCCCGGCTCGTGGTCGGACGGAGTGATCAGGGTCGGTAAACCCTGGGTCTTGGCCTTTTGCGTGGATACGCAAGGGGGGTCACAGTAAAACGCGGCGCATTGTACATCGCTCAACAGCTTCTGGCCGCCCCCGCAAAGCGTCCGCGACAAACTGTCAGAGATTCCTTACAGCCAGACAACCCCCAGTAAGTCCTGGACCAGAGCGTAAAGTTGTCGTTACACCGCGTAAAACCAGCGTTACAGACAGCTCAAACCCTCATTCACCAGAAAATTGTCAGTGGCAAAAACCTGATCAATCGTTTCAGCCAGCTCACTGTTTTTTCTAAAAAAAATCAAACCGCAAAAAACAGAAGAAAAAATCCAAATGAAACCGTGTCAATAAATTTTTTGCATTCTGAAACACTCTCGCCTAGGTTCTTGCACTTGCCCAGCGAAGCCCGCTGGCAAGCCGTTCTCAAACAACGTCCTCTAGGAGATACACCATGCAAGCACTGGAAAACGACCTGGAAACCGAACTGCAACTCGACGATTGGTTTGAAGCGCCGACCCATGAGGCCGCCGTTGAAATGATGCAAGCCGATGCCGTTGTGCCGTTCGGCACCGCGATGTGGCCTTTCTAACACCCGGCAGGCATCCGGCAGGTGCTGTGCACGGCACCTGCCCCCTTACCCAAGGCACAGAAGGACACACGTCATGGACAAGGCCCGCGCCGTCGAACACTTTCTCTACTACCTCGCTCACCACCCGGCCCTCAGCGGCCTGAGCCGCCCTACCGTGCTGCTGGGCCATACCGAACGCTACGACGCCATCGCCCAGGCAATCACCCACGGCAGCGCCGCCCGTTTCAATTTCCAGGTGCAGCGCCTGGACCTGGCCGCCAGCGACACCCTGGCCCACGCCATCGAAGCCTGCGACCTGTACCTGTTTCTCTACGATTCCTCGACCCTGCCCAACCCACGTGCCGAAGGCCCGGACTTTATCCGCGCACTGCAAGGCGTGATGGCCGAGCATTGGAAGAAATCCCTGCTGTTCAAGGATTATGGCGACTACTTCTATGACACCTTCAGCGTCGAGCCGCAGCGCATTGCCGACCTCAACGCCACTTTGATCCGGCGCATGTCCCAAGCCAACGTGCTGAGCTTTACCGACAAACACGGCTCACGCCTGGAAGCACCGATGAGCAGCATCAAGAAGTGGACCAACATCAACGGCGTCGGCAACCACGACCTGGCGCCGGGCGAAATTGCTACCCACAGCGAGGCCATCAATGGCCAGGTAAGGTTTGTCGGCACCTTTCTCAGCACCATCCCGTTTGCGCGCAAATACGGCGTGCTGCAATCACCGCTGGAACTGTGGATCGAGAACTCGACCATTTGCAGCGTGGCCAGCGACGTACCGGGGCTGGCGGATGACTTCAACAAATACCTGAATGCCAACCCGTCCAACCGCCGTGTGGAGGAGTTGGGGATTGGCACCAATGAAGGGGTCAAGGATTTGTATGCGCGCAACGCCGGGTTCGAGGAGCGCCATTGCGGTTTGCACCTGGGCCTGGGCGGCGGGCAGAAAGGTAGCCATCACCTGGATTTGATCTTTGCCAGTGGCGTGTTGGCGCTGGATGACAAGCCGGTGTTTGATGGGCGGTTTGCGTTCTGATCACAAAATTCAGAAACACTGGAGATCCAAATGTGGGAGCAGACTTGCTCGCGAATGCGGTGGGTCAGTTGATGCATGTGCAAGCTGATACACCGCATTCGCGAGCAAGCCCGCTCCCACAGTTGATTGGGTTACCAAATCCAGACCAAAAAAAACGCCAACCCTAGGGTTGGCGTTTTTTTATGCCGCACTTACATCACTGCGGCTTCTTGCGACCAAAACCAGGACGCTGACCGGAACCGGCCGGGGCGCCACGGCGCTTGCCCGACGGCTCGTCGGCGACCAGTTTCGGGCCAGGACGCTTATTCGCCGCAGGCTTGGCCGGGCGCTTGGTGCTGGCGTTATCGGCTGGGCGATCGGATGCCGGAGCACCACGGCCTTCACCACGATTGCCGCGACCACCGGCTGGCGCGTCACCGCGTGCAGGGCGCGGCGTGCGTGGCGCACGCTCACCTTCCTGACGGGACGGGGCCGTTGGGCGGCGCTCGCCTTCGATGTGCGGCTCACGGGAGATACGCCCACCGGTTGCCGGTGCATTCAGCGCCGGGCGCAGGGTGCGGGCCACACGTTCGGTGCGGGCCACAGGGCGCGACGATTTACGCTGCATGCGCTCAAGCTTGTCTTTGCTCTTGGCGTTCATCTGCGGCATCGCGACCGGCGTCAGGCCCACTTCGGCGCTGAGGATGTCGACTTCGTACTGGCTCATTTCGCGCCAGCGACCCATCGGCAGGTCGGAGTTCAGGAACACCGGGCCGAAACGCACGCGCTTCAGGCGGCTGACCACCAGGCCCTGGGATTCCCACAGGCGACGTACTTCACGGTTACGGCCTTCCATCACCACGCAGTGATACCAGTGGTTGAAACCTTCGCCGCCGGGTGCCTGCTTGATGTCGGTGAACTTGGCCGGGCCGTCTTCAAGGACCACGCCGGCTTTCAAGCGCTCGATCATCTCGTCGTCGACTTCACCGCGTACACGCACGGCGTATTCACGGTCCATCTCGTAGGACGGGTGCATCAGGCGGTTGGCCAATTCACCGTCGGTGGTGAACATCAGCAAGCCGGTGGTGTTGATGTCCAGACGACCGATGTTGATCCAGCGGCCTTCTTTGGGCTTGGGCATCTTGTCGAACACGGTCGGACGGCCTTCCGGGTCGTCACGGGTGCAGATCTCGCCGTCGGGCTTGTTGTACATGATCACGCGGCGCACCGATTCGGCGGCCTCTTCACGCTTGATGACCTTGCCATCAATGGTGATTGCATCGTGCAGGTCGACGCGCTGGCCAAGGGTGGCTTCAACGCCGTTGACCTTGATGCGCTTCTGGGTGATCCAGGCTTCGACGTCGCGGCGCGAGCCCACGCCGATACGCGCCAGCACCTTTTGCAGTTTTTCACCTGCTGGGCCGATTTCCTGGCTGTCGTTCTGGTCTTGGTCGTTCATCTTAAGCACCTCCCGGTGGGTCGATTCAGGCGTGGCCTGAAGAATGTTGAAAGCTGGGCTTTGGGCGAATAGGTCGCCAAAGGGTCGCGAATCATACGCGCATGGCGCGCGTTGCGCATCACAGACTAGTCGATAAGGCCCCAGTCATTTGCTTTTCCGCCGACCGGTGGCGCCCAAGGCCAGCAATCTCAGTTCGGCTTCGGCCAAAACTGTGCGTTTGTCGACTTTGTCGAGTTTCTTCCAGGCGCGGATTTCGCGCTTGCTGCGGCCACAGCCGACGCAAATGTCATCGGTGAATTTGCAGATGCTGATGCAGGGGTCTTTGGTGGAACTCATGCTTACTCCCTGACGCTGGAGATCAAAATGTTAGATCGAGTTAATCATCAAATTGGCGGCGTTCGGCCTCGATCGCTTCAGCCAGCGCCCGGGCTTCATCTTCCTCGTCGCTCAACGGCGGCTGTTCAAGAGCGGCAACGGCGGCCAGGAGTTTCTCGCGGGCTTCGGCCACGCCGAGGATATCTTCCTCAGGCTCTGCTTCAGCTTCGACTTCAGGCTCAACTTCAACGTTCACTTGGGTTTCAGGCTCAGCCGCACCGTCACGCAGCAAGTCGTCGAAGTCGGTCTTGATGCCCTGCTCCATGTCGTCCAGTTCCAGCAACAAGGTGTGGAAACTGGTTTCGTCCTTCGGTTCTTCCGGCTCGGCGGTGGCGTCGGCCAGTTCCTGCAGGCTGGCCGGGACCGGCGCGTCGACGAAGTCGAGCACCGGCTCGGCTTCCATCTCGCGCAGTTCGGCCAACGGCGGCAGGTCATCGAGGTTTTTCAGGTTGAAATGGTCGAGGAACACCTTGGTGGTGGCGAACATGGCCGGCTTTCCGGGCACGTCGCGGTAGCCGACGATGCGGATCCACTCGCGCTCCAGCAGCGTCTTGACGATATGGCTGTTGACCGCCACGCCCCGCACATCCTCGATCTCGCCCCGGGTGATCGGCTGGCGATAGGCGATCAGCGCCATGGTTTCGAGCATCGCCCGCGAATAACGCTGCGGGCGCTCTTCCCACAAGCGGCCGACCCACGGGGAAAACTTCTCACGGATCTGCAGGCGATAACCCGACGCCACTTCGCGCAGCTCAAAGGCGCGGCCGTCGCAGGATTTGCGCAAAATCTCCAACGCCTTCTTGAACACCGGCGGTTCAGGGCGCTCGGCCTCTTCAAAGAGTTCGAACAGGCGCTCCAGGGATTGCGGTTTACCCGAGGCCAGGAGAAAGGCTTCCAGCAGCGGCGCCAGTTCGCGGGGTTCAGTCAAATTCATCGATTCAGCTCTTTATTCGGCTCGCGCCCGCACGTGGATAGCCGCAAAAGGCTCATTCTGGACAAGCTCGACCAAGGATTCCTTGACCAGCTCGAGGATCGCCATAAAGGTCACCACAACCCCCAGGCGCCCTTCTTCTTTGGTAAACAGCTCGACAAAGGGTACAAACCCGCCGCCCTTGAGGCGTTCGAGCACATCGCTCATGCGCTCACGGGTCGACAGCGCCTCGCGGCTGACCTGGTGGCTTTCAAACATATCGCCACGGCGCAGAACCTCGGCCATGGACATCAGCAATTCTTCCAGGCTGACGTCCGGCAGCAGCTTGCGCGCCCGCGCTTCCGGGGCGTCGAGCTTGGGCACCACCACGTCACGCCCGACGCGGCTCAAGCCGTCAATGCCTTCGGCAGCCGCTTTGAAGCGTTCGTACTCTTGCAGGCGACGGATCAGCTCGGCGCGCGGGTCGTCCTCTTCGGCTTCGATGGTCTCCGAGCGCGGCAACAGCATGCGCGACTTGATCTCGGCGAGCATGGCAGCCATCACCAGGTACTCGGCGGCCAGCTCCAGGCGCACCGACTGCATCAGCTCGACATACCCCATGTATTGGCGGGTGATTTCCGCCACCGGGATATCCAGAATATTGATGTTCTGCTTGCGGATCAGGTACAGCAGCAAGTCCAGCGGGCCTTCAAAGGCCTCAAGAAAGACCTCCAGGGCGTCCGGCGGGATGTACAGGTCCAGCGGCATCTCCATGACCGCTTGGCCATACACCATGGCAAAAGGCAGTTCCTGCTGGGCGCCGGCCTGGCTGTCGACGGTTTCCACGACCGACATTCAGGCCTCGACCATAAACGGCGTCGGGTCGCCGCAGCCCACACGCACCACTTCCGGCTCGCCGTCGGCCAGGTTGATCACGGTGGAAGCCTTGTTGCCGCCGTAGCCGCCATCGATGATCAGGTCGACGTGTTTTTCCAGCAGGCGGCGCATTTCGTACGGGTCGTACAGCGGCTCTTCTTCACCGGGCAGGATCAACGACACACTCATCAACGGCTCACCCAGTTCCGCCAGCAACGCCAGGGCAATCGGGTGCTCCGGCACGCGCAGGCCGATGGTGCGCTTCTTCGGGTGCAGCAACAGGCGCGGCACCTCGCGGGTGGCATTCAGGATAAAGGTGTAGGGCCCCGGCGTATGGGCCTTGAGCAGGCGGAAGGTGCCGGTGTCGACCTTGGCGAACAGCCCCAGTTGGGACAAATCGCTGCAGATCAGCGCGAAGTTGTGGTTCTTGTCCAGGTCACGCAGGCGTCTTACGCGTTCAACCGCGCTTTTATCGCCGATCTGGCAACCAATTGCGTAGGACGAATCCGTTGGGTAGATCACCACGCCACCGGCGCGGATGATCTCCACGGCCTGTTTAATCAGGCGCGCTTGAGGGTTTTCCGGATGAATCTGGAAGAATTGACTCACGTGTTCTACCTGTTCAGACGGTGGCAATAATGGGGTCATGCTTGAATCGCCCCCACAACAGCGGCAGGTCTTCCGGGACTTGGCGGTACTCGCCAATCTCGGACCAGCCGCCTGGGCCATGAAAATCACTGCCGGCACTGACCAGCAGACCAAATTCGCGGGCAAGAATCGCCAGGCTCCCCACCTGTTCGGCGGGTTGGTGCCCGTTGACCACTTCGATTGCGTGGCCGCCCGCTCCAATATAGTCGCCAATCAGCTTGCGGCGCTTGCTGCGGGTGAAATCGTAATGCCAGGGATGCGCCAGGCTGACCCAGGCCCCGGAGGCCCGCAGGGTGCCGACGGTGTCTTCCAGGGTCGGCCAGTGTTGCTTGACGTCACCCAACTTGCCGGCGCCCAGCCATTTGCGGAACGCTTCGGCGCGGTCCTTGACGAAACCTTCACGCACCATCCAGTCGGCAAAGTGCGGCCGGGCCGGTGCATTGCCGCTGTCGCCCAGTTCCTGCTGGATGGCGCGAGCGCCGTCGAGCGCATTGGGCATGCCCTTAAGGCTGAGTTTGCGGCTTATTTCTTCGGACCGCAGCCAGCGGCCATCGTGCAATTGGGCGATGGCGGCGACTAACGCCGGGGCGTTTTGATCAAAGCCGTAGCCGAGCACATGAATGGTGGCGCCGCCCCAGGTGCAGGACAATTCCACGCCGTTGACCAGTTGCATGCCCATGGCCTGGGCCGCTTCGCGGGCCTCATCGAGGCCTTCGAGGGTGTCGTGGTCGGTCAACGACAGGACTCGCACGCCTTTTTCAAACGCACGCGCAACCAGTACCGCGGGCGCCAGGGCGCCGTCGGAGGCCGTGCTGTGGCAGTGCAAATCAACATTCACGGGAGTGTGTAACCTCAAGTCAGCTGGCGCTTTCGCTACCAAGGATGTTTGTTATTATGCCGCCACATCCAGCTTCTGGCTCTTACTGTGAAACAATTCATCGACTTCATCCCGCTGTTGCTGTTTTTCATCGTTACCAAACTCGACCCCAGAGTCATCGATATCGCCGGTCACGAACTGACGTTCGGGGGCATCTACAGCGCCACCGCCGTGCTGATCATCAGCTCTATCGTGGTCTACGGCGCCATCTTCATCTCCCAGCGCAAGCTGGAAAAAAGCCAATGGCTGACCCTCATCGCCTGTCTGGTCTTCGGCGGCCTGACATTGGCCTTCCACAGCGAAACCTTCCTTAAATGGAAAGCCCCGGTGGTGAACTGGCTGTTCGCGCTGGTGTTTATCGGCAGCCACTTCATCGGTGATCGCCTGCTGATCAAGCGGATCATGGGCCATGCGCTGACATTGCCGGACCCGGTGTGGACGCGTTTGAACGTGGCCTGGATCGTGTTTTTCCTGTTCTGCGGCGCCGCCAACCTGTTCGTGGCCTTTACCTTTCAAGCCTACTGGGTCGACTTCAAAGTCTTCGGCAGCCTGGGCATGACCGTCTTGTTCCTGATCGGCCAAGGCATCTACCTGTCGCGCCACCTGCATGACACCGCCCCTACCACGCCGAAAACAGAGGACTGACATGCTCTACGCCATCATTGCTACCGACGTTGCCAACTCGCTGGAAAAACGCTTGAGCGTGCGCCCGGCGCACCTCGAACGCCTGAAAGTGCTGCAAGCCGAAGGCCGCCTCGTACTGGCGGGCCCGCACCCGGCGGTCGACAGCAATGACCCGGGCGCGGCGGGTTTTACCGGCAGCCTGATCGTTGCCGAGTTCGCCTCGCTGGCGGATGCCCAGGCCTGGGCCAAGGCCGATCCGTATATCGCGGCGGGCGTCTACGCCGATGTGGTGATCAAGCCGTTCAAGCAAGTCCTGCCTTGAACGCGCTTTCTTTAATAAAGCCGCGCCGAACCTAATCGGTCCGGCGCGCTCCTAATTGCTCATTATTCTCGGTAACCTGCCGACAACGTTCTGAATATTCGTGTGGAATCAGGAGTTCCGATGCGCTTACGTCAGTTGTGTCTGTTGGCAGTGTTAACGATCGGGGCTGCGGCCCACGCTGAAGAAACCTCGAACACCGGCAGTTCCACGCCTCTGTCCTTGAGTGCCGGCAGCCAGATCACCGAATTGCAGCAGCGCTTGAAAGAAAGCGAACGCCTGCGTGAAGAACTGAGCAAGCAACTGCAAACCGCAGACGCTGCCCGCGAAAGCGCCCAACTGAGTCGCTTGCGCCAAGAGAACCAACGCCTCACCCAGCAACTCAAAGAAACACAGGGCGGCGCCTTGACCCGCTGGCTGACCGAGCAACAGCAATGGTTTGTCACCGGTGGCGCCGTTGCACTGATCGCGTTGCTGTGCGGAATCTTCGCCAGCGGTGGGCACCGTCGCCGTCGACAATGGCTAAATTGAGTGAGTCATGAGCGAGCTGTTACTGATAGATGATGACCAGGAGCTCTGTGAGCTGCTGACCAGTTGGCTAAGCCAGGAAGGTTTCCAGGTGCGCGCCTGCCACGATGGCTTGAGCGCGCGCAAAGCCTTGGCCGACAGCGCCCCGGCGGCCGTGGTACTCGACGTGATGCTGCCCGACGGCAGTGGCCTGGAGTTGCTCAAGCAATTGCGCAACGACCACCCGGAACTGCCGGTGCTGATGCTCTCTGCCCGTGGCGAGCCACTGGATCGCATCCTCGGCCTGGAACTGGGCGCCGACGATTACCTGGCCAAGCCCTGCGACCCACGCGAGCTGACGGCGCGGCTGCGCGCCGTATTGCGCCGCAGCCACCCGGCTGCCGTGTCGACGCAGTTGGAGCTGGGTGACCTGTGCTTCAGCCCGGTGCGTGGCGTGGTGACGATCGATGAACAGGAATTCGCCCTCACCGTCTCCGAAAGCCGCCTGCTCGAAGCCTTGCTGCGCCAGCCCGGCGAGCCGCTGGACAAGCAGGAACTGGCGCAGATCGCCCTGGGCCGCAAACTGACACTCTATGACCGCAGCCTGGACATGCACGTCAGCAACCTGCGCAAGAAAATCGGCCCACACCCGGATGGCCGGCCACGGATCGTGGCGTTGCGCAGTCGCGGCTACTACTACAGCCTTTAAGCTGCTTAAAGAGGGTTCCCACGCTCCGCGTGGGAACGCCGCCTGGGACGCTCCGCGTTCCGTAGCGCACGGGTGACGCAGAGCGTCACGGTATGCGTTACCACGCGGAGCGTGGGAACGATCACCGGAGCGTGGGAACGATCAACTCACCCGCCTTGAAAGTTTTGTCAGCGCCCACCAAAAACCTCTTTACCCAAGCTTTACCCACACCTGACCGCCGCTGACCTTGATCTCCGTAATCTACTCACATCCGGACTCACCGGAATAGAGACAGGAGAATCACCATGCGCAAGACCCTTATCGCTTTGATGTTCGCCGCTGCCCTGCCCACCGTTGCCATGGCCGCTGCGCCAGAAGGCCCAGGCCCGATGGGCGGCCCTGAAGGCCACATGATGGGTGGCCCGGGCCACGGTGGTGAACACGGTCCGCGTGGCAAAGGCGGCCCATTCAGCCAGCTCGACCTGAGCCGCGAACAACGCGAGCAAATCGGCAAGCTGATGGGCGAACAATGGCACGGTCGCAAAGAGATCGTGCGCAAGTACCTGGACAAACTGCCCGCCGCTGACCAGCAAGCCATGAAGAACGAAATGGCTGCCGCCAAGCAGAAAACCCAGGCTGACATCCGTGCCGTGCTGAAACCCGATCAACAGAAGAAATTCGACGAGATCGTCAAGAAACAAGCCGAGCGCCGTGCCGAGTGGAAGGAATTCCAGGCCTGGAAAGCCCAACAGCCGCAAAAAGCGCAATAATGCGTTAGCTTCACTCCCCAGCCCAGTGGCTTACGCCGCTGGGCTTTTCCTGCTTGAGGGTTTCCTGTGCGTTCATTGTTCTGGCGCATCCTGGCCAGTTTCTGGCTGGCCATCGCTCTGGTTGCCGGGTTGTCGATCCTGCTGGGGCATATGCTCAACCAGGACGCCTGGATTCTCAGCCGCCACCCTGGTCTCAACAACCTGGCGCAGGAGTGGACGCAACTCTACGAAGCCCAGGGCGAGGACGCTGCCCAGGATTTGCTGCAACAACGCAAGCGCCAGTACCACATCGACGTGCAAGTGCTGAATGAAAGCGGCGATCCGGTGGTGCGCGGCACCTTCCCACGGCGTGCGGCGGCGTTTGAGGCCCGGCAGAATGACAGCCAGGACAGCCACCTGCCCTGGCGCCGCCTGACCGCTGAGTACACCAGCGAAAAAACCGGTGACACTTACCTGCTGATCTACCGCATCCCGCACCCGGAACTGGACGAATGGCACCGCAGCAGCCTGACGTGGCCGTTGAGCGCGCTGGCGATTGCGCTGGTGGTGTTGACGCTGTTCAGCCTGCTGGTGACGCTGTCCATCACCCGCCCGCTCAGCCGCCTGCGCGGCGCGGTGCATGACCTCGGCCAGGCCACCTACCAGCAAAACAGCCTGGCGAAGTTGGCCAACCGGCGCGATGAGTTCGGCGTGCTGGCCACTGATTTCAACCGCATGGGCGCGCGCCTGCAAAGCCTGATCGGCAGCCAGCGCCAGTTGCTGCGCGACGTGTCCCACGAGTTACGCTCGCCGCTCGCCCGGCTGCGCATTGCCCTGGCCCTGGCCGAACGCGCCAGCCCCGAAGAGCGCGAACGACTCTGGCCACGCCTGACCCGCGAGTGCGACCGCCTGGAAGCGCTGATCAGCGAAATCCTGGTGTTGGCCCGCGTCGATGCCGACAACGCCAGCGCCGAAGACATCGACCTCAACCCGCTGCTCAAGACCCTGCAAAAAGACGCCCAGCTCAGCGCGCCGGAGCAGGTGGTGCAACTGAACGCCGAGGCCGACCTGCACCTCAAGGGCTGGCCAACCATGATCGAGCGCGCAGTGGATAACCTGCTGCGCAATGCCCAGCGCTTTAACCCGCCGGGGCAGCCGATTGAAATGCACGCCCATCGCGCGGGTGAAAGAATCTTCATCAGCGTGCGTGACCACGGCCCAGGCGTTGACGCCGAACACCTGAGCCAACTGGGTGAGCCGTTTTACCGCGCCCCCGGGCAAACCGCCCAGGGCCACGGTTTGGGCCTGGCCATCGCGCGGCGCGCCGCCGAACGCCATGGCGGCAGCCTGATCCTGGCGAACCATGCCGAGGGTGGGTTTATCGCCAGCATCGACTTGCCGTTGGAGCCGGGAGTTGTCACACCGGTGTGATGATCTTCTATAGTGGCCCTTCTCTAAACGGAGGGCCTTTGATGACTGACCTGCTGACACCCATCCAAGCCGCACTCGATCTACCGCACACCGCGCTGACCTTCAGCGAAGCTGGCGCCCTGCCCTCGACCTTTGCCGTGACCGAACTGGCCAGCGCCAGCCTCGGTGCCGCCGGCCAAGCCGTCGCTCAACTGATCCAGCAACAGACCGGGCGCTTGCCCAGCGTCAGTGTCGACCGGCGCCTGGCCTCGTTCTGGTTTTCGTCCTCGCTGCGCCCGGTAGGCTGGCAAACGCCGCCGCTGTGGGACCCGGTAGCCGGCGACTACGCCTGCGCCGATGGCTGGATTCGCCTGCACACCAATGCGCCACACCACCGTGCCGCCGCCGAGCGGGTGCTGGGCAAGGTCAATGACCGCGCCGAGATGGCCAGCAAAGTCGCGGCCTGGAATGCTGCCGAACTGGAGCAGGCGATTGTCGATGCCGGTGGCTGCGCGGCGCAGATGCGTTCGTGGCAAGCCTGGCAAACCCACCCTCAAGGGCTGGCGGTGAACGCAGAGGCATTGGTGCAGCGTGAGACCTTCGACACCACCCCCGACAAACCCTGGCTTGGCTCGGTGGCGCGGCCACTGGCCGGCATCAAGGTGCTGGACCTGACACGCGTATTGGCCGGTCCCGTGGCCAGTCGTTTTCTCGCCGGGCTCGGCGCCAATGTGCTGCGCATCGACTCACCGAGCTGGAACGAACCCGGCGTAGTGCCGGAAATGACCTTGGGCAAACGCTGCGCGCGTCTCGACCTGAAAAGCCCCGAGGGCCGAGAGGTGTTTGAAAGCCTGCTCAAGGACGCCGACATTCTGTTTCACGGCTACCGCGCCGACGCCCTTGAACAACTGGGCTACACCGCCACGCAGCTGCAAACCCTCGCCCCCGGCCTGATCGACGTGAGCCTCAATGCCTACGGCTGGAGCGGCCCGTGGCGTAACCGCCGCGGCTTCGACAGCCTGGTGCAGATGAGCAGCGGGATAGCCGACGCGGGCATGGCCTGGAAGCAGTCGGATAAACCGGTGCCGCTGCCGCTGCAGGCGCTGGATCACGCCACCGGGTATTTGATGGCGGCCAGCGCGCTTCAGGCATTGAGCGAACGCTTGAAATCCGGGCGCGGCGGGTCGGCGCGGTTATCGTTGGCGCGTACGGCAAAGTTGTTGGTGGAGGCCGGGCAAGTGCCGGAGCAGCCAGCGTTGCGGGCCGAGGAGCCGGGCGATCAGGGCTTGGTGGTGGAGCACACGGCCTGGGGCCAGGCCCATCGCCTGCTGGCGCCGGTGAGCATCAGCGGTACGCCGTTGCAGTGGGATTTGCCGGCGGGGGAATTGGGCTCACATCGGGCTCAGTGGTGACCTGAAAACCGCTTTCGCGAGCAAGCCCGCTCCCACATTTGACCGAGTATCTCCTCTGAAACGCGGTCAAATGTGGGAGCGGGCTTGCTCGCGAAGAGGCCCTCCCAGACGCCACTAATCCACCCGGCAACGACGTCCACAAATGCTGCGCCGCATACGCCCTCAACGGCTGCCGCGCCGCTAAAAAGCCCAGCATCGCCGCCCAGTCATAGGGCGGCTGATACACCTATCTCACAACGACAACACCCCGCTATACAACCCATACGCCGCCAGCCCCGCGCCTGCGACCACGCAACTGAAAATGCCTTTTTCCAGGTGGGTAAACAACGGCTGGCCTTGCTCGCGTTTAGCCAGGGCAAACAGGATCACGCCCGGCGCATACAGCAGCGCCGAGAGCAGCAGGTATTTCAAACCGCCGGCGTACAGCAGCCAAACGGCGTAGCCAAGCGCAACCAAGCCGACCAGTAAATCCTTGTAGCGTTGGCGCTGGGCGCCGTCATAGGTTTCGCCGCGACCGCTGAGCAGCACCGCATACGCCGCCGACCACAAGTACGGCACCAGAATCATCGACGAGGCCAGGTAGATCAGCGTGGTGTAGGTGCTGTGGGAAAACAGCGTGATCACCAGAAAGATCTGGATCATGACATTGGTCAGCCACAGCGCATTGACCGGCACGCGGTTGGCGTTTTCCTTTTTCAGAAAGGCCGGCATGGTCTTGTCATGGGCGGTGGCGTAGAGAATTTCCGCACACAGCAGCGCCCAGGACAGCAAGGCGCCGAGCAACGACACTGCCAGGCCAATGCTGATCGCCATCGCGCCCCAAGGCCCGACGATATGCTCCAGTACGCCGGCCAGTGACGGGTTTTGCAATTGCGCCAGTTCCGGCTGGCTCATGATCCCCAGCGACAACACATTCACCAGCACCAGCAGCGCCAGCACACCGAGAAAGCCGATCACCGTGGCGCGGCCGACGTCCGAGCGTTTCTCGGCGCGCGCCGAATACACGCTGGCGCCTTCAATGCCGATAAACACGAACACGGTGACCAGCATCATGTTGCGCACCTGATCGACCACACTGCCGAATTGCGGGTTGCCCAGGCCCCAGATATCGCGGGTGAAGATATCCGCCTTGAACGCGACGGCGGCGATCACGATAAACATCAGCAACGGCACGATCTTCGCCACGGTGGTGATCTGGTTGATGAACGCCGCCTCCTTGATCCCGCGCAGCACCAGAAAATGCACGGCCCACAACAACAGCGACGCGCAGCCGATGGCCACCGGCGTGTTGCCCTGGCCGAACACTGGGAAGAAGTAGCCGAGGGTGCTGAACAGCAACACGAAGTAACCCACGTTGCCCATCCAGGCACTGATCCAGTAACCCCACGCAGACGAGAAGCCCATGTAATCGCCGAAACCGGCCTTGGCGTAGGCATACACCCCGGAATCCAGCTCGGGTTTGCGGTTGGCCAGGGTCTGGAACACGAACGCCAAGGTCAGCATGCCGACGGCGGTGATGGCCCAGCCGATCAATATCGCGCCCACTTCGGCACGTGCGGCCATGTTCTGCGGCAAGGAGAAAATCCCCCCGCCGATCATCGAGCCCACCACCAGCGCGATCAGCGCGCTGAGCTTGAGTTTTTGGGCCGGTTGGGACATGAAGACTCCTGATAAAAATAGTTTGAGCTGACAACCGTGCACTCCACTAATTAATTCAGCGAGTGTAGCGTTTATTAAAGACAGCGATAAAACCCTCACGCTCAATAACGTAAGGGCATGACGTTTTATAAAGTTTAGATTTATTTAAAATTTAAAGGCGGCAGGCACTCTGCCACCTTCTAGCTATTTGGCAATTAGGCCCGAAATAGTTTGCACATTCAGCAAAAAGGGCTAGTTTCAAAAGTCCACTCAAACGCACTAAATGATTATCCACAACGCAGAGCCGCTCTGGGACGCGACTTTGCGAGGATCAGTATCGCCCGCGAATCTTACCCCTAAGTCATTAATTCACAATGGAATGTGCCAATGAAGTGATCTGAGTCAGCTGTTTGATTAGCGCACAGACTTATTCTGTGGTCTCTCTTCTCCTGCATTGGAGTCATGCAATGTCTGAATCTCCCGGAAAACTTCGATTAGGCGCGCTGGTTGCACTGGTCGTGGGCTCAATGATTGGCGGCGGGATCTTCTCACTGCCGCAAAACATGGCCGCCAGCGCCGATGTGGGTGCGGTGTTGATCGGTTGGGTGATTACCGCCATCGGCATGCTGACCCTCGCCTTCGTGTTCCAGACCCTGGCCAACCGCAAGCCTGATCTCGACGGTGGCGTGTACGCCTACGCCAAGGCGGGGTTCGGCGACTACATGGGTTTCTCGTCGGCCTGGGGCTACTGGATCAGCGCCTGGCTGGGCAACGTCGGTTATTTCGTGTTGCTGTTCAGCACCCTCGGTTACTTCTTTCCGGTTTTCGGCGAAGGCAACACGCCGGCGGCGGTGATTGGCGCGTCGGTACTGCTGTGGGCCGTGCACTTTCTGGTGCTGCGCGGGATCAAGGAAGCGGCGTTCATCAACCTAGTGACCACCGTCGCCAAAGTCGTGCCGCTGGTGCTGTTCGTGTTGATCGCACTGTTCGCGTTCAAGCTGGACATCTTCACCGCTGACATCTGGGGCGTGAAAAACCCGGACCTGGGCAGTGTGATGAACCAGGTGCGCAAGATGATGCTGGTCACCGTTTGGGTGTTCATCGGTATCGAAGGCGCGAGCATCTTCTCCTCCCGCGCAGAAAAACGCTCCGATGTCGGCAAGGCCACGGTGATTGGCTTTATCACCGTGCTGCTGTTCCTGATGCTAGTGAACGTGCTGTCGTTGGGGATCATGACCCAGCCGGAACTGGCCAAGTTGCAGAACCCGTCGATGGCCGCCGTGCTTGAGCATGTGGTCGGCCACTGGGGCGCGGTGCTGATCAGCGTCGGCTTGATCATTTCGCTGCTGGGCGCGCTGTTGTCATGGGTGCTGCTGTGTGCGGAGATCATGTTCGCCGCCGCCAAAGACCACACCATGCCGGAGTTTCTGCGCCGCGAGAACGCCAACCATGTGCCGGCCAACGCCCTGTGGCTGACCAACGCCATGGTGCAGATTTTCCTGGTGATCACGCTGTTCTCCGCCAGCACTTACCTGTCGCTGATCTACCTCGCCACCTCGATGATCCTGGTGCCTTACCTGTGGTCGGCGGCTTACGCGTTGCTGCTGGCGGTGCGCGGCGATACCTACGAAAACGCCCTGCGCGAGCGCAAGAAAGACCTGTTCATCGGCGCCATCGCGCTGATCTATGCGGTCTGGCTGCTCTACGCCGGCGGCGTCAAATACCTGCTGCTCTCTGCCCTGCTGTATGCGCCTGGCGTGATCCTGTTCGCCAAGGCCAAGCATGAACTGGGCAAACCAATTTTCACCAACGTCGAGAAGCTGATTTTTGCCGCAGTCGTCATTGGCGCCCTGGTGGCTGCCTATGGCCTCTACGACGGCTTCTTGACTCTGTAGTTCTTATCTAAAGAAAGCTTTGTTCACTGGAGGATCTGTAATGACCACGGAAAAAGTGAAGTACGGCGTACATTCCGAAGCCGGCAAACTGCGCAAAGTCATGGTGTGCTCCCCAGGTTTGGCCCACCAGCGGCTGACCCCCAACAACTGCGATGAACTGCTGTTCGATGACGTGCTGTGGGTGGCCCAGGCCAAGCGCGACCATTTCGACTTCGTCACCAAAATGCGCGAGCGGGACATTGATGTGCTGGAAATGCACAACCTGCTGACCGACATCGTCGCCATCCCCGAAGCGCTGGACTGGATCCTGGAGCGCAAGATCACCGCCAATACGGTGGGCCTGGGCCTGGTCGACGAAGTCGGCTCGTGGCTGCGCAGCCTGGAGCCGCGCAAAATCAGCGAGTTCCTGATTGGCGGCGTGTCGGCCGATGACCTGCCGGGCAGCTTTGGCGGCAAGACTATCGAGATGTTCCGCGACTTCCTCGGCCACGCAAGCTTCATTCTGCCGCCGCTGCCCAACACCCAATTCACCCGCGACACCACCTGCTGGATCTACGGCGGTGTGACGCTCAACCCGATGTACTGGCCGGCGCGACGCCAGGAAACCCTGCTGGCCTCGGCCATCTATAAATTCCACCCTGAGTTCACCAACGCCGACTTCCAGATCTGGTACGGCGACCCCGACCAGGAACACGGCGCCGCCACGCTGGAAGGCGGCGACGTGATGCCGATTGGCAATGGCGTGGTACTGATCGGCATGGGCGAGCGCTCGTCCCACCAGGCGATCGGCCAACTGGCGCGCAACCTGTTCAAGAACAAAGCCGTGGAACGCGTGATCGTTGCCGGCCTGCCAAAATCCCGCGCAGCGATGCACCTGGACACGGTGTTCAGCTTCTGCGACCGCGACCTGGTCACCATCTTCCCCGAAGTGGTCAACCAGATCGTGCCCTTCACCCTGCGCCCGGATGAAAGCAAGCCGCACGGCATCGACATACAACGGGAGAAAACCAACTTCCTCGAAACCGTCGCCGCCGCCCTCAACCTCAAGGCCCTGCGTGTGGTGGAAACCGGCGGCAACAGCTTCGCCGCCGAACGCGAGCAGTGGGATGACGGCAACAACGTGGTGGCCGTGGAGCCTGGCGTGGTGATCGGTTACGACCGCAACACCTACACCAACACGTTGCTGCGCAAGGCCGGTGTGGAAGTCATCACCATCAGCGCCGGTGAACTCGGCCGTGGCCGTGGCGGCGGCCACTGCATGACCTGCCCGATCATCCGCGACCCAATCGACTACTAAGGAGATTCCATCATGGCTTTCAACATGCGCAACCGCAGCCTGCTGTCGCTGATGCACCACACCACGCGCGAGCTGCATTACCTGCTGGACCTGTCCCGCGACCTCAAACGCGCCAAATACACCGGCACCGAGCGTCCGCACCTGCAAGGCAAGAACATCGCGCTGATCTTCGAAAAAACCTCGACCCGCACCCGTTGCGCGTTCGAAGTGGCGGCCCATGACCAGGGCGCCCACGTCACCTACATCGACCCGGTGTCGTCGCAGATCGGCCACAAAGAAAGCATGAAAGACACCGCCCGCGTCCTGGGCCGTATGTTCGATGCCATCGAGTACCGTGGCTTTGAACAGGAAATCGTCGAAGAGCTGGCCAAGTTTGCCGGCGTGCCGGTGTTCAACGGCCTCACCGCCGAATTCCACCCCACCCAAATGATCGCCGACACCCTGACCATGCGCGAGCACAGCGACAAGCCGCTGCATGACATCAGCTACGCCTACCTGGGCGACGCGCGTTACAACATGGGCAACTCGCTGCTGATGATCGGCGCCAAGCTGGGCATGGACGTGCGCATCGGCGCGCCAAAAGCGCTGTGGCCACACGAGGATTTCATCAAGCAGTGCCAGGCGTTTGCCGAAGAGAGCGGCGCGCGTATCACCATCACCGAAGACCCGAAAGAAGCAGTGAAAGGCGTGGACTTCATCCACACCGATATCTGGGTGTCGATGGGCGAGCCGGTGGAAGCGTGGGACGAGCGTATCGAGCAACTGCTGCCGTACCAGGTCAACGCCAAGATGATGAAGGCCTCGGGCAACCCTCGGGTGAAGTTCATGCACTGCCTGCCGGCGTTCCATAACAGCGAAACCAAGGTCGGCAAGGACATCGCTGCACGCTACCCGAACCTGGCCAATGGCGTGGAAGTGACCGAAGAGGTGTTCGAGTCGCCAGCCAACATCGCGTTTGAGCAGGCGGAAAACCGCATGCATACCATCAAGGCGATTCTGGTGTCGGCGTTGGCGGATATCTAACCCTCACGCTGATCGTTCCCACGCTCTGCGTGGGAACGCAGCCCGTGACGCTCCGCGTCACAAGAGCGGACGCAGAGCGTCCAGTGAGGCATTCCCACGCAGAGCGTGGGAACGATCAACTTCAGAAGGACATTCATTATGCGCATCGTCGTAGCCCTGGGCGGCAACGCCCTGCTCCGCCGTGGTGAACCCATGACCGCGGACAACCAACGCGCCAATATCCGCATCGCCACCGAACAGATCGCCAAGATCCACCCCGGCAACGAGCTGGTGATTGCCCATGGCAATGGCCCGCAAGTCGGCCTGCTGTCGCTGCAGGCGGCGGCCTACACCAGCGTGTCGCCGTACCCGCTGGACGTGCTGGGCGCCGAAACCGAAGGCATGATCGGCTACATCATCGAGCAGGAACTGGGCAACCTGCTGGACTTCGAAGTGCCGTTTGCCACACTGCTGACCCAGGTCGAAGTGGACGCCAACGACCCGGCCTTCAAAAACCCGACCAAGCCCATCGGCCCGGTGTACGTCAAAGCCGAAGCCGAGAAACTCGCCGCCGAAAAAGGCTGGGCCATCGCCCCGGACGGCGACAAGTACCGCCGCGTGGTCGCCAGCCCGCGCCCCAAACGCATCTTTGAAATCCGCCCGATCAAGTGGCTGCTGGAAAAAAGCGCCATCGTCATCTGCGCCGGTGGTGGCGGCATCCCCACAATGTATGGCGAAGACGGCAAGCTGCGCGGCATTGAAGCGGTGATCGACAAAGACCTGTGCTCATCACTGTTGGCCGCGCAACTGGACGCCGATTTGCTGGTGATCGCCACCGACGTCAACGCGGCCTTTATCGACTTCGGCAAGCCGACCCAGAAGGCGATCGGCCAGGCTCACCCGGACGAAATGGAAAAGCTCGGCTTCGCCGCCGGTTCCATGGGCCCCAAGGTGCAAGCCGCCTGCGAGTTCGCCCGCCAGACTGGCAAAACCGCCGTCATCGGTTCACTCTCGGACATCGAAGCCATTGTCCAGGGCAGCGCCGGCACACGCATCAGCACGGCAACACCTGGCATCACCTACCTGTGAAGTAGAGGAGAAACGCCTATGGCCACCTTTGAACCCGGTCACCTGCACGTCGAACGTCACGCGCTCAACAAGGATGATTACAGCTACAACCTGTGCATCGACTACGAAGTCAGCCAGGACCCAAAGGAAGGCAAGGGAATGCTCTTCAAGCTGCACGGTTCGGTGCAGGGCAAGGACCTCAAGGAGGAATTCTTTTTGCCCAAGGACCAGGCTTTTGATTTCGCCCGGCATGCGATGAATATCGCGCAGAAATATGGCATGCCGAAGGTTGCGACGCTCAACGGCCAGATGCATAAGCAGTACGACTTGATGTTTGAGGATGTACGGCATCAGTTGGATGTGAAGGCGGGCGATCCGGTAAAGCCCGAGCACCTGGAATAACAAGTTTGCACTGACACAACACCATCAGTGTGGGAGCGGCGGTGCGACGATTCGACTTGCTCGCGAATGCGGTCTTTCAGTCAATAAATTAAGAGACTGGCACACCGCATTCGCGAGCAAGCCCGCTCCCACATTTTGATCTCCATCCGCTCCAAGGCATACTTGCGGCCTCTCGCTTTGCAGATTTGTCAGCCACCCCATGCGTATCCACGTCAGCTTCATCGACCGCGTCGGCATTACCCAGGAAGTCCTGGCCTTGCTCGGTGGGCGCAATCTCAACCTGGATGCGGTGGAGATGGTGCCGCCCAACGTCTACATCGACGCGCCGACCCTTAGCGCCGAGGTCCTCGAAGAACTGCGTGATGCGCTGTTCAGCGTGCACGGCGTGCAGGCGGTCACCGTGGTCGACATCCTTCCCGGCCAGCGCCGCCACTTGCAACTCGACGCCCTGCTGGCCGCGATGACCGACCCGGTATTGGCCCTGGACAGCGCCGGCAAGATCCTGCTGGCCAACCCGGCGTTGATCGCGCTGTACGGCCGCGAACCCGCGGGTGAAAGTATCAGCGAACTGTTCAATGACCCGGCGCTGCTGGAGACCTTGCTGGAGCATGGCTTTCGCCTGCCTTTGCGCGAAATCAGCGTCAACGGCCAGACCTTTTTGCTCGACGCCACGCCCATCACCGACGCCGGCGCCTTGCTGACGCTGTACCAGCCCAACCGCATCGGCGAGCAATTGTCGGCGCTGCACCATGACCATGCCGAAGGCTTTGATGCGCTGTTGGGCGAGTCCCCGGTGATCCGCACCCTCAAGGCGCGTGCACAGCGGGTGGCGGCACTGGATGCACCGTTACTGATCCAGGGCGAAACCGGCACCGGCAAAGAGTTGGTGGCGCGGGCCTGCCATGCGATCAGCGCGCGCCACAGTGCACCGTTTCTGGCGCTGAACTGCGCGGCGTTGCCGGAGAACCTCGCCGAGAGTGAACTGTTTGGTTATGCCCCCGGCGCCTTTACCGGTGCCCAGCGCGGCGGCAAGCCGGGGCTGATGGAGCTGGCCAACCAGGGCACGGTATTTCTTGATGAGATCGGCGAAATGTCGCCGTACTTGCAGGCCAAGCTGCTGCGCTTTCTGAATGACGGCAGCTTCCGCCGCGTGGGCGGCGACCGCGAAGTGAAGGTCAATGTGCGCATTCTCAGCGCCACCCACCGCGACCTGGAAAAAATGGTCAGCGAGGGTACTTTCCGCGAAGACCTGTTCTACCGCCTCAACGTGCTCAACGTTGAAGTCCCGCCGCTGCGTGAACGCGGCCAGGACATCCTGCTGCTGGCGCGCTACTTCATGCAGCAGGCCTGCGCGCAGATCCAGCGCCCGGTGTGCCGCCTGGCGCCCGGCACTTACCCGGCGCTGCTGGGCAACCGCTGGCCGGGCAATGTGCGCCAGCTGCAAAACGTGATCTTCCGCGCAGCCGCCATTTGCGAAAGCAGCTTGGTGGACATCGGCGACCTGGACATCGCCGGCACCTCGGTAGCGCGCCAGAGCGACGGCGAAGTCGACAGCCTGGAACAGGCGGTGGAAGACTTCGAGCGCAGCCTGCTGGAAAAGCTCTACGCCAGCTACCCCTCGACCCGCCAACTGGCGAGCCGCTTGCAGACTTCGCACACCGCGATTGCGCATCGGCTGCGCAAGTACGGCATTCCCAACAAGCCCTGACTGAATAAACGCGGTTCAAATGTGGGAGCTGGCTTGCCTGCGATACAGGCACCTCGGTCTTTCATCTAAACCAAGGTGATGCTATCGCAGGCAAGCCAGCTCCCACACAAGCCTACTCCCACATGGACGACACTCCAGATTTTGGTCTGAGAACGACATCCAGTGTACTGAAAGCGCTACAGCGTAACGATATCGCTACAACCCTGTATTTTGCGCGCCATGCAAGGCTTTGATCCACATAGGCTTTTTTTCACAGGCCCAGCTGTAGCGAAATCGCTACAGCAAAAACTTCCAGCGCCCTAACCAATTTTAATAACCTATTGATTTATAACGAATTAATAACGTTGGCCGCGATATTGCTAAGCAACTCCCCATTATTCCAATCCCGTCCACCAGACGAATCTGGCCTTGAGGAGTTTCCATGAGCGAGTTGCGTTTCACTGAAGATCACGAATGGCTGCGCGCCGAAGCCGATGGCAGCGTCACCGTGGGTATCACCGCTTTCGCGCAGAACGCGCTGGGTGATGTGGTTTTCGTGCAACTGCCGGAGTTGCAGTCCTACGCCAAGGGCGCAGAAGCCTCCACCGTTGAGTCGGTCAAGGCCGCGAGTGGCGTGTACATGCCGCTGGACGGCGAAGTTCTCGAAGTTAACGAAAAGCTCAGCGACAGCCCGGAGCTGGTCAACGAAGACCCGATGGGCGAAGGTTGGTTCTTCCGCTTTAAACCCGCCGATGCCAGCGCAGTGGCTAAGCTGTTGGATCAGGATGCGTACGACCGCCTGATCAAAGCCAACGCTGAAGCCTGAGGAGCGCGCCATGACCGTTAATCTCACTACCGCCAACGAATTCATCGCCCGCCATATCGGCCCACGCCAGGAAGACGAGCAGCAAATGCTCGCAAAGCTGGGCTTTGACTCGCTCGAAGCCCTGAGCGCCAGCGTGATCCCGGAAAGCATCAAGGGCACCAGCGTGCTCGGCCTGGAAGACGGCCTGAGCGAAGCCGAAGCCCTGGCCAAGATCAAGGCCATCGCCGGCAAGAACCAGCTGTTCAAGACCTACATCGGCCAGGGCTACTACAACTGCCATACGCCGTCGCCGATCCTGCGCAACCTGCTGGAAAACCCGGCCTGGTACACCGCCTATACCCCGTACCAGCCCGAGATTTCCCAAGGCCGCCTGGAAGCGCTGCTGAACTTCCAGACCCTGATCAGCGACCTCACCGGCTTGCCGATCGCCAACGCCTCCCTGCTCGACGAAGCCACCGCCGCCGCCGAAGCGATGACCTTCTGCAAGCGCCTGAGCAAAAACAAGGGCAGCAACGCCTTCTTCGCCTCGATCCACAGCCACCCGCAAACCCTCGACGTGCTGCGCACGCGTGCCGAGCCGCTGGGTATCGACGTAGTGGTGGGCGATGAGCGCGAACTGACCGACGTCAGCCCATTCTTCGGCGCCCTGCTGCAATACCCGGCCAGCAACGGTGACGTGTTTGATTACCGCGAACTGACCGAGCGCTTCCACGCCGCCAACGCCCTGGTCGCCGTGGCCGCTGACCTGCTGGCCCTGACCCTGCTGACGCCTCCGGGCGAGTTCGGCGCCGACGTGGCCATCGGCAGCGCGCAACGCTTCGGCGTGCCGCTGGGCTTTGGTGGCCCGCACGCGGCGTACTTCTCCACCAAGGATACGTTCAAGCGCGACATGCCGGGCCGTCTGGTCGGTGTGTCCGTCGACCGTTTCGGCAAGCCGGCCCTGCGCCTGGCCATGCAGACCCGCGAGCAACATATCCGCCGCGAGAAGGCCACCAGCAACATCTGCACCGCCCAAGTGCTGCTGGCCAACATCGCCAGCATGTACGCCGTGTACCACGGCCCGAAAGGCCTGACCCAGATCGCCAACCGTGTTCATCACCTGACCGCGATTCTCGCCAAAGGCCTCACCGCGTTGGGCCTGAAGGTCGAGCAGGAACACTTCTTCGACACCCTGACCCTCAACACCGGCGCCCAAACCGCCGCCCTGCACGACAAGGCCCGCGCCCAGCGCATCAACCTGCGTGTGGTGGATGCTGAGCGTCTAGGCCTGTCGGTCGACGAAACCACCACCCAGGCTGATATCGAAGCCTTGTGGTCAATTTTCGCCGACGGCAAGGCACTGCCTGCCTTCGCCGAGGCTGAAAGCACGCTGCCGGCCGCGCTGCTGCGCCAGTCGCCGATTCTCAGCCACCCGGTGTTCAACCGTTATCACTCCGAAACCGAGCTGATGCGCTACCTGCGCAAACTGGCCGACAAGGACCTGGCGCTGGACCGCACCATGATCCCGCTGGGCTCGTGCACCATGAAGCTCAACGCCGCCAGCGAAATGATCCCGGTGACCTGGGCCGAGTTCGGTGCCCTGCACCCGTTCGCCCCGGCCGCGCAAAGCGCCGGCTACCTTGAACTGACGTCCGACCTGGAAGCCATGCTCTGCGCGGCCACCGGTTATGACGCGATCTCGCTGCAACCGAACGCCGGTTCCCAGGGTGAGTACGCAGGCCTCTTGGCCATTCGTGCCTATCACCAGAGCCGTGGCGAAGAGCGCCGCGACATCTGCCTGATCCCGTCGTCGGCCCACGGCACCAACCCGGCGACCGCCAACATGGCCGGTATGCGCGTGGTCGTGACCGCCTGCGACGCACGCGGCAACGTCGACATCGAAGACCTGCGCGCCAAGGCCATCGAGCACCGCGAGCACCTCGCCGCGCTAATGATCACCTACCCGTCCACCCACGGCGTGTTCGAAGAAGGCATCCGCGAAATCTGCGGGATCATTCACGACAACGGCGGCCAGGTGTACATCGACGGCGCCAACATGAACGCGATGGTTGGCCTGTGCGCACCGGGCAAGTTCGGCGGCGACGTGTCCCACCTGAACCTGCACAAGACCTTTTGCATTCCCCACGGCGGCGGCGGCCCGGGCGTTGGCCCGATTGGCGTCAAGTCGCACCTCACGCCATTCCTGCCCGGCCACGCGGCCATGGAACGCAAGGAAGGCGCGGTATGCGCGGCGCCGTTCGGCAGCGCGAGCATCCTGCCGATCACCTGGATGTACATCAGCATGATGGGCGGCGCGGGCCTCAAGCGTGCTTCGCAGCTGGCGATCCTGAATGCCAACTACATTTCCCGTCGCCTTGAAGAGCACTACCCAGTGCTCTACACCGGCAGCAACGGCCTGGTGGCGCACGAATGCATCCTGGACCTGCGCCCACTGAAAGACAGCAGCGGCATCAGCGTCGACGACGTGGCCAAGCGCCTGATCGATTTTGGCTTCCACGCGCCGACCATGTCGTTCCCGGTGGCCGGCACGTTAATGATCGAGCCGACTGAAAGTGAATCCAAGGAAGAACTGGACCGCTTCTGTGACGCCATGATCGCCATCCGCGAAGAAATTCGTGCGGTGGAAAACGGCACCTTGGACAAGGACGACAACCCACTGAAAAACGCGCCGCACACCGCCGCTGAAATCGTCGGTGAATGGAGCCACCCGTACAGCCGTGAACAAGCGGTGTACCCGGTTGCGTCGCTGATCGAAGGCAAGTACTGGCCACCGGTTGGCCGGGTCGACAACGTGTTTGGCGATCGCAACCTGGTGTGTGCGTGCCCGTCGATCGAGAGCTACGCCTGATCTGACTGGAGGAACGCGGGCAAAAATGTGGGAGCGGGCTTGCTCGCGAATGCGGTGGTTCAGTCGCCAAATGCATCAACTGACACACCGCTTTCGCGAGCAAGCCCGCTCCCACATTTGAACCGAGCCAGTCTTCAAAAATAATAAGAAACCGGAGAACAACCATGTCCCTCAGCGTGTTCGACCTGTTCAAGATTGGCATCGGCCCCTCCAGCTCCCACACCGTTGGCCCGATGCGCGCTGCCGCCCGATTTGTCGAAGGCCTCAAGCGCGACAACCTGCTTGGCGCCACCACCGGCATCAAGGTGGAACTCTATGGCTCGCTGGGCGCCACCGGCAAAGGCCACGGCAGTGACAAGGCCGTGCTGCTGGGCCTGGAAGGCGAACACCCGGACACCGTGAATACCGAAACTGTCGCCGCACGCCTCGCGCAGATGCGCAGCGATGGTCGTTTGAACCTGCTCGGCGAACACAGCATTGCGTTCAACGAGAAAGAACACTTGGCGATGATTCGCAAACCCCTCGCCTACCATCCCAACGGCATGATTTTTCGTGCCTTCGACGCCGCCGGCATTCAGATTCGCAGCCGCGAGTACTACTCGGTCGGCGGCGGTTTTGTGGTGGATGAAGACGCGGCCGGCGCCGACCGGATTGTCGAAGACACCACGCCGCTGACCTTCCCTTTCAAACACGCCAAGGACTTGCTGGGCCATTGCGCCACCTACGGGCTGTCGATCAGCCAAGTGATGCTGACCAATGAAAGTGCCTGGCGCCCGGAGGCGGAAACTCGCGCCGGCTTGCTGAAGATCTGGCAAGTGATGCAAGACTGCGTGGACGCCGGTTGTCGCAACGAAGGGATTCTGCCCGGTGGCTTGAAGGTCAAGCGCCGCGCCGCTGCTTTGCATCGCCAGCTGTGCAAGAACCCCGAGTCAGCGCTGCGCGACCCGCTGTCGGTGCTCGACTGGGTCAACCTGTACGCGCTGGCCGTCAACGAAGAAAACGCCAACGGCGGGCGTGTAGTCACGGCGCCCACCAACGGTGCGGCCGGGATTGTGCCGGCGGTGCTGCATTACTACATGCGCTTTATCCCCGGCGCGAACGAAGACGGCGTGGTGCGCTTTCTGCTCACTGCCGCCGCCATCGGCATTTTATACAAGGAAAACGCCTCGATCTCCGGCGCTGAAGTCGGTTGCCAGGGCGAAGTCGGCGTGGCCTGTTCGATGGCGGCCGGTGCGTTGTGCGAGGTGTTGGGCGGCAGCGTGTCCCAAGTCGAAAACGCCGCCGAGATCGGCATGGAACACAACCTCGGTCTGACCTGCGACCCGATTGGCGGGTTGGTGCAGGTGCCGTGCATCGAGCGCAATGCGATGGGCTCGGTCAAGGCGATCAATGCGGTGCGCATGGCCTTGCGCGGCGATGGGCAACATTTTGTGTCCCTCGACAAAGTCATCCGCACCATGCGCCAGACCGGCGCCGACATGAAAAGCAAATACAAGGAAACCGCCCGTGGCGGTTTGGCGGTCAACATTATCGAGTGCTGACGCCTAACAGCGCGTCCGCACGTTTTTCAGGAGCTGAATATGTCCACCGAAACCCTGTTGAAAACCCCACTGCATGCGCTGCACCTCGAATTGGGCGCACGCATGGTGCCCTTCGCCGGTTACGACATGCCGGTGCAATACCCGCTGGGCGTGATGAAGGAACACCTGCACACCCGTGAACACGCCGGGTTGTTTGATGTGTCGCACATGGGCCAGATCCGCCTGACCGGCGCAAACGCCGCCAAAGCCCTGGAAACCCTGGTGCCCGTCGACATCATCGACTTGCCGGTTGGCATGCAGCGCTACGCCATGTTCACCAATGATCAGGGCGGCATTCTCGACGACCTGATGGTGGCCAACCTGGGCAACGACGAACTGTTCCTGGTGGTCAACGCCGCCTGCAAGGACCAGGACCTGGCGCACCTGCGCAAACACATTGGCGAGCAGTGCAGCATCGAGCCACTCTTCGAAGAACGTGCCCTGCTCGCCCTGCAAGGCCCGGCAGCAGTGAAGGTACTGGCGCGCCTGGCACCTGAAGTGACCAAGATGACGTTCATGCAGTTCGCCACCTTGCGCCTGCTGGGCGTGGACTGTTACGTCAGCCGCTCCGGCTACACCGGTGAAGACGGTTTTGAGATCTCTGTGCCCGCTGCCAATGCCGAGAGCCTGGCGCGCAGCCTGCTGGCCGAAACCGAAGTGCAGGCCATCGGCCTGGGCGCGCGTGACTCGCTGCGCCTGGAAGCCGGCCTGTGCCTGTACGGCCACGACATGAACACCGACACCACGCCGATTGAAGCCAGCCTGTTGTGGGCAATCTCCAAGGCCCGGCGCGCCGACGGTGCACGTGCCGGTGGCTTCCCGGGTGCCGACCGGATCTTCACCCAGCAACAAGCCGGAGTGAGCCGCAAGCGAGTCGGCCTGCTGCCCCAGGAACGCACCCCGGTGCGCGAAGGCGCAGAAATCGTCGACGAACACGGCACCGTGATCGGCAGCGTATGCAGCGGCGGCTTTGGCCCGACCCTGGGCGGCCCGCTGGCCATGGGTTACCTGGACAGCGCCTTTATCGCACTGGACACCGAAGTGTCTGCGTTGGTGCGTGGGAAAAAGGTGCCATTACGTGTAAGTAAAATGCCATTTGTACCGCAACGTTACTACCGTGGCTGATTGACTGTTTCTATAAGTAACGCGGTTGCGTTAACGTGCACTAAACTGTAACGCAACCGCCATAAAACAGTGCATTGACGATAGGCAATGTAATAGGCCCGCGCCTATAACAAGTGATCAACTCTATCGAATAAGTGGGATCCACTTTGTTGATCAAACAGTCACGAAGCCAAGCAAAACATGGGCTTTTGGCGGGGCTTGTTTTTTCTGCATTAGTTGGCGTAGAGTTTGTTCACTGTGTTTGCATGGGTCGCTTTGAACCTGGACCTGGGCAGTAGCTAAAAGTTTGCTACAACCCGTTCGACGTCTCTTACTTTCCTGCAACTCAGCCCAGTACTCTTTCATGTGAAAGGGGCTGTCATTAATTTTTTGCGTCAAGGAAATAAGAAAATGGCTGATCGTCAGAGCGGTACCGTCAAGTGGTTTAACGACGAGAAAGGGTTTGGTTTTATCACTCCAGAAAGCGGTCCGGATCTGTTCGTGCATTTCCGCGCTATTCAAGGCAACGGCTTCAAGAGCCTGAAAGAAGGCCAGAAAGTGACGTTCGTTGCCGTGCAAGGCCAGAAAGGCATGCAGGCTGACGAAGTACAAGCAGAAAACCACTGAGTTCTTCTGCGACAAAAAGCCCCTGGTGGTGACATCAGGGGCTTTTTTATGTGCGTTTGCTCGTAAAATGGCTTTTTTCTCTAGAGAGACTGCCATGTCCAAACCCCTGCTGAGCCCCCAAGGCGACTTCCCCGCCGTTGGCCTGGGCCGTCGCCTGGCAGCGATGTTCTATGACTTTCTGCTGTGCACCGCCCTGCTGATCGTCACCGCGTTCATCTACAAGCTGGTGTGGATGGCGTTTATCGGCGAAGCCAAGATGCGCACGCTCACCGAATCCGGCGCGCTGGACGGTGACCCGCTGCTGTCGACGATTTTGTTTTTTGTATTGTTTGGTTTTTTTGCCAAGTTCTGGACCTATTCCGGGCAGACCCTGGGCATGCAGGTGTGGGGCGTGCGCGTGCAGAACGCCGATGGCTCGCGGATCAGCCTGTGGCAGGCGCTGCTGCGCTTTGTGGTGTCGATTGCGTCGTGGTTGTGCGTGGGGCTGGGGTTCATCTGGTCGCTGTTTGATAAGCACAAACGCAGCTGGCATGACATTTATTCGGATACGCAGTTGGTGCGGATTCCGAAGCAGAAGAAGTAACTCCAGAAAGAGTGGAGATCCAAATGTGGGAGCGGCGGTGCGACGATTCGACTTGCTCGCGAATGCGGTGGATCAGTCACCATATGTATCGACTGACACATTGCATTCGCGAGCAAGCCCGCTCCCACATTTTCTTACCGTGCTCGCCTCAGGTCAGGCGTTGCCGGCCAATTTCAGGCGCGCAGCCTGAGTGAAATCCAGCATGCGCTTGAGCGGCCTTACCGCCTGCGGAATCACTGACGGCTCAACAAAGATCTCATTGCTGCCCTCACGCAAACATTGCAGCGTGCGCTCCAGCGTATTCATTGCCATCCACGGGCAGTGTGCGCAACTGCGGCAGGCTGCGCCGTTACCGGCGGTCGGCGCCTCAACGAAGACCTTGTCCGGGCACAGCTGCTGCATCTTGTAGAAAATGCCGCGGTCGGTGGCGACGATAAAGGTCTTGTTCGGCAACCGCTGGGCTGCGGCAATCAGTTGGCTGGTGGACCCTACGGCGTCCGCCAGCTCGATCACCGCCGTGGGCGACTCCGGGTGCACCAGGATCGCGGCGTCCGGGTACAGCGCCTTCATGTCTTCGAGCTGCTTGGACTTGAACTCTTCGTGGACGATGCACGCGCCGTCCCACAGCAACATGTCCGCACCGGTCTGGCGCTGAATGTATGTACCCAGATGCTTGTCCGGGCCCCAGATAATTGTCTCGCCGTTGTCCATCAGGCTTTCGACGATTTCCAGCGCGCAGCTTGAGGTGACGACCCAATCCGCCCGGGCTTTGACCGCCGCCGAGGTGTTGGCATACACCACCACGGTGCGCTCGGGATGCTGGTCGCAAAACGCCGAAAACTCATCCACCGGGCAGCCCAGGTCCAGGGAGCACGTGGCTTCCAGGGTGGGCATCAGGATGCGTTTTTCGGGGGTGAGGATTTTGGCGGTCTCGCCCATGAAACGCACACCGGCGACCAGTACGGTCTTGGCCGGGTGGGCAGCGCCGAAGCGGGCCATTTCCAGGGAATCGGAGACACAGCCGCCGGTTTCTTCGGCCAGGGCCTGAATCACCGGGTCGCAATAGAAGTGGGCGACCAGCACCGCGTCCTGAGCCTTGAGCTCGGCGGCGATGGCGGCACGCAGGCTCGCCTCTTCTTCGGCGCTCAGCGCCTTGGGCTGCTTGGCGTCGAGGTGGGCTTGGACCAGTAGGCGTTCGGAAATTTGCGTCATGTTCGCAAGACCTGCAGGCGCAGTAAGCGCGAAAGTCGAGTGTACCACCGGCTCTGGAGCCCTTCGGGCGCCGCCGGACGAAGTGATTGTGTTCATCAAGCACGGGTGAAGCTGCGCAAGGCTACAGAATATCGAATGGATTCAAAAGCCTAATCTGGTCCGCGTAGGCACGCTCATCGGGCAAAAAAAACGGGAAGGCGCATCACTGGGCCTTCCCGCTTTGATCACGCCGAACGTCAGCGCATCAGCACATCCGGATCGTTCTGCAACAGGATCGAGTCATGCATGTTGGCCAAGGCATCCTTCAAGGTTGACTGCTCCAGGGCATCCTTGGACTTTTTGCTCGCCTGGGCGGCGTGCTCAAGCAGCGTCAGGTAGTCGCGCCTGATGGAGGCTTCCTTCGGCACCACGCTGTCTTCCACCCGGTTGCCCATCACGTACTTCTGCGTGTGGGTGTTCTGGGAAGCCGATTGGGTAACGGACGCATTCGTCAGTCGGCCATCTTTATAGGCGAAGGTTGCGGTGCTGCTGGCCTTGTCCTGCACTTGCACATACAGGTAATTCTGCGATTCGCGAGAGCCGTCAAAAACCGGCGGTTTGCCACCGTCGAGGCCTTTATGGAAGCTCGCCGACAGCAGCGATTGCTGGTTCTGGGTGACGCTGCGGTCGCCCGTGCTGCGGCCATTGACCTGGGTCTTCTGCGACACGCTGTAGGAAAAGCCCTCAACTTCCGACCGACGCATCGAATTGGGCGCGCCCGCCGCCTGTTTGATCGAGGCCTTGAAGTCAGCCAGGCCCGTCAGCAAGCCTCTGTCGGTCGGGTTATTCGTCAGCGGGTTTGCAGTGCCAGCCCCGGGCGGATAGTTGCTGTTCATGGCGCTGAACGCGTCCTTGAACATGGCCATCAGGTCCGCGTTGGCACTGCCGCGCCGCTCGACGCGGTCGAACTGCGCCAGGTAGGTTTGCAGCGCCTTGGCCTGCTGCTTGGCATTGCCGAGGATCGCCGCGTTTCTCAGGTCCACCGTGAGGTCAATCTGACCCGCCGGGCCACTCATGCGCGTGGTACGGCTCTCGCTGTCGGCATGAAAGGCCAGGGTAATGTCCTCTTCGTTCGAGGCCTTCACTTTGGCATTGAGGTCCACCGACGACAGCAGCTTGGCGTCGAACTGAGTCAGCCTGCTCAAGTCGAGTTTCGGCGGCACGGCGGTCAGCCCGTCGACCGAGGCCTGGAATGCGCTGCCCAACTGGCCGACGGCCTTGAGTTCATCGGCGGTCAACTCCCCGCCTTCTACGGTGGCCTGTACGCCCAGGCCATCTTTCTGGCTGGACAGGCTGAACGTGACGGTCTTGCCGCTGGCAGTCTTGATGCTGAGGCTGACTTGGTTGTCGGCCTTGCTGTGCAGCAGCGTCTGGTCCGCCTTGATTGCATCGGTGTCGCCGGCGCGGTCAGCGGTGGTGTTGAGCAGCGACTGGGAAATAGCGGCACCGCCACCTTTGGTGAATTGGTCCACCAACGCAGCGCCCAGCCCACTGTAGCGGCCGGCCGTAGTGACCGAGTGGAAGCCGGAGTTGATGACCCAGGTGATCGAATCATCGCTGTTGTTTTCCCAGGTCCGCACGCTTTCCTGGCCGGGCAACAAGCCGTTTCGAGAATAGGTATCGACGACATTGGCTGCCGGATTGCCAAGGCTGACCACTGCCGAAGGCCGCGTCGGTGAGACGTCGACAGTGTTCGCCAGGGTGGCGGGAGGCGCGGTGGTCGCAGCCCGAACAATAAGGGGATTGGTCGCGATAACAGGCGTTAGCGTGGTCATGACAGTCCATGTCTTAAAAGCTGAGTAGCTTTCAATCTAACCAACACGCGCCGTAAATGACAGCATTGATGTCAACAAAACCGGCAAAGAGCCATGCCAAAAAACTGGCTCTTCGCCGGATTGCATCGATCAGAAGCGGTAAGTCACCGAACCACCAAACCCATTCGCGCTGTTTTCATACTTGGCGTCGTAGTTCAGCGCTAACTGAGGGTTGTTGTCGCGAACCTTGATCGGTTCTTCCTTCAGGTAGGAATAGGCCACGTCAAAGGTCAGGTTATCCACAGGCGTCCAGCCGGCACCCACGCTGAATACGGTACGGTCGCCCGTAGGAATACGTACAGAACGGTCGGTGTTGTTGGTCGGCGTCTCGTCCACCGAGAAGCCGGTGCGCAGCACCAGTTGTTTGTTGAGCTGATACGACAGGCCGATGGCATGGGACCAGGTGTCGTGCCAGTGCTGCTCTTCGGTGATGGAGCCCAGGCCTGCCAGCTCAGCCGTAATATCCGACACGCCGGCGTTGTTCACCGTGATTTTCTTCAACTGGCTCCAGCGCGTGTAGGTGCTGCCCACGTAGAGGGTCAAGGCATCGGTCAACTGGTGAGTGACCGAGAAGTCCACGGAAGAAGGCGTGGTGACGTTCAGCTTGGCGTCATACTTTTGCGGCCCGCCGTCCAACAGATCGGACAGCACGCCCGAGGCTTGGGTATGGCCGCTCAGGTGATACACCACTTGCGAATGGTAGGTGACGCCGATGCGGGTGCTGTCCAGCGCCTGCACCAAGATACCGGCGTTGAAACCCATCGCGGTGTCGTCGCCCTTGATTTTCACCGCTTCGGTGCCGAGGCCGAACGCCGGGACTTTGGAGTCCAGCTCGCCGCTGATCTTGTTGAAGGTCGGGCCGAAACCTACCGACACCTTGTCATTGAACGCGTAGCTGACGGTCGGCTGCACGGTCGTGACTTGAATCTTGCTCTTATTGCCAAAGCCATTGCCCTGGAAGCTGTGTTCATAGTCGGTCACCAGGCCAAACGGTGCGTAAACCCCCAGGCCAAACGCCCAGTGCTCATCGATCGGCGTGACCAGGTAACCCATCGGCACGGCAATGCCAGGCACCATGTCGCCCTTGTTGGTGCCGGGGTTATCGACGCCGCCCTGGCTGGAGCTGGCGTCCTTGATATTGGTTTTGGCATCGAGGTAAGTCGCGCCGATGCTGACTTCATTGTGCTTGAGGCGGGACATGCCGGCCGGGTTGCCGAACACCGTGCTGGCGTCATCGGCCGAGGAAGAACGCCCGGCGTAGCCCGTGCCCATTGAACTGACGCTTTGTTCATTGAGCGCAAAACCACCGGCGAGCAGTTGTGTGGAGGCGAGCGAAACGGAGAGCGCCAAGGCGCCTTTAAGAGTTTTGTTATTCATTATTAGGACTCGAATTATTGGGCAGCGCTGGGAAAACTACCAACCTTCGAGCGGAGCGTTTATGAAGAGTTTTTCATCTGCTGGATTGTCCGACAATCCCAAGCATTTCAAGGACTTTGGCGGTTTTTAGGCTTCATTTTATGACCTTTTAATCTGTTCGTGACTGCCCGGTTTTATCCGGCGTGCGCTTGCGCTATAAACGCCCCGATTAAGCGATTTCGCTGCAACAATCAAAAACGATCTTCGTACCTCCGCCGTCTCATCCTCCCCGAAGATACGTGGCTTATCAGGCGTTCGCCTGCACCTTCGCACTAAAAATGTGCATTTATTTCCTGAATAACGCGGCATTCCTCACGTTTTATGTAATAAATCCTACAGCCGATGTAACAATCCGTTTAAAGATGACTCAAGTGCGGCATACCCTGAGCTCACGGTTTGGCTCAGGGGCATGAATTGTGTGTATTTCTACGTTAAGGATGTCGAGTGCCAAACCAGCCCTCAACCCAACGCCTTTGCTGTATCCGCAGATGGAGTGTCGCCCTGCTCTGCCTGTGCGCGTTGCCGGTGGCAGCCGCCGATGGCCCGCAGCCCGGCCAGGAAACCCTGCGCTTGCAGCAGCAACAACAGCGCGACCTGCAACAGTTACAACTGGAGCAGCGCCAGCGGCAGATGCAACGCGGCAGTTTCGGTAGTCAACCGGCCACGCCGGCCTTGCCCAACGCTGTCGACAAAGATGAACGCTGCTGGCCGCTCAGCGGTACACGCCTGGCCGGGGTCACGCTGTTCAACAGGGCCGAACTGAACAAACGCATTGAGCCCTACGTGGCGCCGTGCATGGGCGTCACCCAGATCAACCGCTTGCTGGCCGAGATCACCCAGCTGTATGTGGAAGCCGGCTATATCGCCAGCCGCCCGTACCTGATCAGCGCGCCGGCCGCCGGGCTGCCGCTGGATATTCACGTCGAAGAAGGTTACCTGGAAGCCATCGAACTGGCCGACCAGAGCCTGCCCGTGTCGTTAACCGGGGCATTTCCCGGAATGCTCGGCCAGCCGCTGAACCTGCGCGACCTGGAGCAAGGCCTGGACCAGCTCAACCGCCTGCGCTCGGTGGACCTCACCGCCGACATTGCTCCCGGCAGTGAACCTGGCGCCTCGCGCATCATCCTGCGCTCGCGCAGTAAGGCTTCGCGCTGGGCCTTGGGACTTGGGCTGGATAACCTCGGCAGCGCCGGCACCGGGCGTGATCGCAATGCGATCAACCTGAGCCTGGACAGCCCGCTGGAGCTCAACGATTCGCTCAACCTGAGCTTCAGCGACACGCTCAACCACGGGCCGCGTTACAGCCGCAGCAACAGCCTGTTTTATGCCATCCCTTACGGTTACTGGACCTACAGCCTGTTCGCCAGCCATGCCGAATACCGCTCGCCGTTCAAGCTCAGTCGCACCACCTTGTATAACAGCGGCCGCACCGATCAGGTCAGTTTGCGCACCGACCGCGTGCTGTGGCGCGACCAGGGCCATCAACTCAGTGCAAACCTGCAACTGGCCTACAAGGACGTCGACAGCTACCTGCAAAAGGTCCGCCTGGGCATCCAGAGCCCAACACTGACCGTGGCCGAGGCGGGCCTGAACCTGTTCTGGCTCAACAGCGCGGTGTGGAACCTCGACGTCAATTACGCCCAAGGCCTGACGTGGTTCGGTGCTGATCGCGATGCCGAGCAAACGCAAAAAAACCTGCCCCAGGCGCAATTCCACAAGTACCGCGCCAACCTCACCCAATGGCGCAACGGCCAATGGCAGGGGCAACCGTGGCAATGGCAGAGCCAGCTGTCAGCGCAATACAGCCCGGACGCCTTGCCCGCCATCGAACAACTGCTGGGCACCGACGACTCGGCGGTGCGTGGCTACCGCGAATACATCGCGTCCGGTGCCATCGGTGCGGTGTGGCGCAACACCTTGCGCCTGCCGCTCAGCAGCGACCTGCCGATAAAAATCACCCCGCGCCTGGGCCTGGACAACGGCTGGGTCAAGCGCGAACACGGCGCCCAGGGCCAACGCCTGAGCGGCGCCAGCGTCGGGCTCAACCTGAGCTGGAAGAACCTGCAGCTCGACCTCGATTACCAACGCAGCCTCAACACACCCACAGGGTTTGGCCAGGAGCCGGAGGTTTGGCTGACGCGCCTTAGCGTGCAGATTTGAGCTTGCAGAGATGAGCTGACACATGATTAGCCTGAAATAACCGCCGTACCTGACCACTACACCAGTGTTGCACCGAACAACGCACGTCGTGGATCAGCCAACACAGAGCGAATTTATTATGCCGACTGCCACACACACGTTTCACCTTTCCCCTCAGGGCAAACTGCGCTGGGCCATCGCCAGCCTCTTCCTGCTGCCGCAGCTGGTGCTGGCCGGTGGCGTGACCGTCGTTGAAGGGCCTGGCGGCACGCCGCAGCTGCAAAACCAGGGCGGCGTGCCCATTGTCAACATCGTCGCGCCGAATGCCGGCGGCCTGTCCCACAACCAGTTTCTGGACTACAACGTCGACCGCCAGGGCGTGGTGCTGAACAACGCGTTGCAGGCGGGCCAATCGCAACTCGCCGGGCAGTTGGCAGCCAACCCGCAGTTCCAGGGCCAGGCGGCCAGCGTGATCCTCAACGAAGTGGTGAGCCGCAACGCCTCGGCCATCAACGGCGCCCAGGAGATTTTCGGCCGCGCCGCCGATTATGTACTGGCCAACCCGAACGGCATTTCCGTGAACGGCGGCAGCTTCATCAACACCCCGAATGCCAACCTGGTGGTGGGCCGCCCCGAGCTCAACGACGGCAAGCTGCAAGGTTTGAACACTCGCGATGCAAGCGGCCAGTTGACGGTGCAAGGCCAGGGCCTGCAAAACGACGCGGGCTCCATCCACCTGATCGCGCCGCACATCGACAGCGATGGGCGCCTCAGTGCGCGGGATCAATTGAACCTCACGGTCGGCCGCAATCAGGTCGACTACGCCAGCGGCCAAGTGCGTCAGGTCGACCCGGCGAGCAAGACCCAGGACCAGCGCATCGACGCCCGCCTGTTCGGCGCGATGCAAGCCGGGCGTATCAATATCATCAGTACCGCCGAAGGCGCCGGCGTGCGTGTGGGCGCCGTGCAAGTGGAAGGCCGCGACGGCGTGAAGGTCAGCTCGGCCGGCGACCTCGACATCAGCGGCCAGGTGCACGCCGACAGCCTTGAGGCCACCCGCGCCGGCGTGCACAGCCGCCAGGGCGATGTTGACTTGCACAGCGCCAAGGACTTGAGCCTCGCCGCTGCGGACGTCAGCGGGCGCAACGTCAAACTCGACGCCAGCCGCAACCTGACCCTCAGCAGCCTGGAAAGCCGCAAGCTCCAGGAAAAACGTGAACAGTGGAACAACAGCAACTTCCTGTTCACCTACGAAACCTATGACCGCACCACCACCGACAAGGACTCGCGCCAGCACGGCAACCATGTCGTCGCGCAACAGAATGCCGCGCTGTCGTCCGGCGCCAACACCACCCTCACCGCCAGCAAGGTCGAAGCCGGCGACGCCTTGCGCGTCAACAGCGGTGCCAACCTGCAAGTGAACGCTGCCACCGAAACCCATGAAACTCGCGATCACGGCAACCACCGCAAGCACCTGTGGAAGGCCAACTGGGACACATCCAGCAGTGAACAACGCAGCGTCACCAGCAGCCTCAACGCCGGCAAAACGCTGGACCTGACCAGCCAGCAGAAACTGCAGTTGCAGGGCGCCGAGCTGAAATCGGCGGGCGACATTCAATTGGCCGGCCGTCAGGTGGACATCGGGAGCGCCAGCCGCACCCAGCGCAGCAGCGATAACGCCTACGCCGGCGACCTCACGGGCGGCAGCTTCTTCGGCAAAAGCGGCGACGGTGACAAGGGCAAAACCTTGAACACCGGCAGCAAGGTGAATGCCGACGGCAAGTTGATCGTCAAGGCCGATGACGTGCGTATCAGCGGCAGCCAGGCGCGCGGCGGCAAACAGGCCAGCGTCATCAGCGACAAAGGCTCGCTGGTGATCGACGGCGTACAAGACACCTCCCACGACAATAGCTACAGCAACGACAGTAAGTTCTTCGGCATTACAAAGGATGAAAGCCGCAAGAACCTCAAGGACAGCACCACCGTCGCCAGCAACCTGCGATCGGACAGTAATCTCAGACTGCAAAGCGCCAAGGACATCGAAGTCAGTGGCTCTCAAGTGGCTGCCACAGGTTCATTGCAGGCGCACGCCAAGGGCGATATCAAGGTCGCTTCGGCGCAAAACACCTCCAGCGATACCACCAGCACTCACACCCGTGGTTTCGATGGCTACGCCAAGGAAACCGCCGAAGGCAGCCGTCAGTACCGCGCGGGTGTCACCTATGAAGATCAACAGCAAACAGCTAAGACCGACACCACCCGGCAGCAGGCAGCCAGCCTCAGCGGTGGCAGCCTGGCCGTCACCGCGGGTGGCGATGTGAGCATCAAGGGCTCTGAGCTCAAGGCCACCCAGGGCGACGCGACCGTGAGCGGCAAAAACGTCGAGCTGCTGGCGGCGGATGACAGCACCCGCAACCAAACCGACACGACCACCACTGCGGGCGGCGTGTACTACACCGGTGGCCTGGACCGGGCCGGCAATGGTGCGCAATTCAGCCATCAGAGCAGCGATGACACCCGCAACAAAACCACCGCGCAAACCAGCAATGTAGCGGCGGCCGGCAAGCTGACGATCAACGCCGGCAACACCCTGACCAGCCAAGGCGCGCAGGTCAAGGCCGGCTCCGAGTTGCAGGTCAACGCTGCCCAGGTCGATAACCAGGCGGCGCATAACACCGAGACCAGCACCCACAAGGAGAATGGCTGGACCGCCGATGTCGGCGCCAATGTCGAATACAAAGGCATCACCCGGCCGGTCGAAAAAGCCGTCGAGGGCGTGGCCCAGGCCAAATTCCATCAGCCAGGTTTGCTCGATGCGTTTGAGCAGCCGAATGTCGGGCTGGATGTGGAAGTCGGTCATACCCAAAAGACCCGCACACAGCAGGACAGCACCGCGGTGGTCAGCCAGTTCAGTGGTGGAACGGTGCAGGTCAATGTCGCCAACACCGTGAAGGATCAAGGCACTCAATACCGCGCCAGCGAGGGCGGGCTCAAGATCAATGCCGGCGAGCACCTTGCCACCGCAGCCGCCAACACTCACAGCAGCAGCGAGCAAGGCGTGGACGCCAAGGCGGGCGTGCGGGTTTACACCACCACGGGTGAAGACTTGAACGTGCGCGGCAGCGGCACCGGCGGCAGCAGTGATGTGCGCGAATCAAGCAGCACGGCGGTGGTCGGCAGCTACGCCGGGGCTCAGGGTGTGAGCATTCAGACCCAAGGCGATGCACGCTATGAAGGCAGCCACTTCAACGGTGGCCAGGCAGGCGTCAACCTCAAGGCCGGAGGCGAATTGGCACTGAACCAGGCCAGCGATACCCAAAACAAAACCGACAACAGCCTGCGCGGCAGCGGCTCGTTGACGGTGGGCACAGCGCCGGGCAGCAATGGTACGAACGTGAACCTGGGTGCCGGCGTTCAACTGGATAACAAACGCCTCGACACCCAGGACAGCCAGGCACGTGTCGCGACGCTCCACGGCAACGGGCCGATCCAACTGAGCAGTGGCGGCGACATGACCCTGCAAGGCACTCAGATCGGCAGCAGCACCGCGAAGACCGGTGACATCAGCCTCAACGCCGGCGGCAAATTGAACCTGCAAGCGGCCACCGAAAACCATGTCAGCAGCGGCAGCAACCTGGGCGGCGGCTTGACGGTGGGAGCCGGCAAGACCAGCAGTGCCGAAAGCAGCGGTACAACCGGTAGCCTGAGCGCCAACTTCAACATCGGCAAGGTTTCCGAGAACGATCAGGGCGTAGTGGTCGGGCAATTGCACAGCAACGGCAACGTTACCCTCGCCAGTGGCGCTGACGCGGCGGATGCCATCCACCTGCAAGGCACCCAAGTAGTGGCCGACAGGGTCAACCTGGCGGCGCAAAACGGCGGCATTTTGCAAGAGTCGGCACAATCCACCCAAGCGCATAACAGCTGGGGCGTGACTTTGGGCGCAGGTGGCAGCGGCGGCAAAACAGCCCTGGCCGACGCCGGTGAACACGACACAGCCAAAACCCAGTACGGCATCAATGCGCGGGTCAAGGTCGACGTCGATCACCTGCAAGGCACCACCCAGCACGACAGCCTGATCAAGGCGAATAAGGTGGTGATCAACAGTGCCGGTGATACCCATCTGGCCGGCGCGCGGATTCAAGCCGAGCAGGTCAGCGGCAACGTGGGCGGCAACCTCGTCGTCGAGAGCCGCAAGGACCACGTCAGCAGCACCCAGGTCAACGTCGACACCCGGCTCGACGTCGAGAAAAACCAACCGGGTGTGGTCAACAAACTGGCCAAGGCCAGCGGCCCGCTCAAGGACAAGGTGCAAGCCAAGGCCGAGGGCGCGTTTGAAAAACACCGCGAAAAGCTGGAGAACGCCGTCGACAAGGGCACCGAGCACCTGGCCTCGGCCAAAGAGAGCGTGATCAACGCCAAGGAGCGCCTGGGCGAAAAACTCACCCGCAGCGGTAGCTACGACGTGAACCCCGAGCCCCGTGGCGCCTTTGGCACACGCCTGGATCAAGCCAAGGCTTACCTGGCGGACAAGAAGGACGCCGTGGGCACTCGCCTGTCCAACCTCAAGGAAAAAGTCTGGCCAAAAACCACGGACAGCTACACCGTCAGCGGCAAGAACACCACCGGCAGCTCGGTGGCCAATACCGCCGAAAACGTGCTGTTCGGCGACAAAAGTGGCGATACGTCCTACACCCCAACGTTGAATCTGGACGTCAGCCACGTGGTGAAAGACAGCGTCACCCAGGCGTCGGGCCTGCGCGGCACTCAGGGCGTCACTCTGCACGTGAGTGGCGAAACACGCCTCACGGGTGCGCAGATCAGCGCGGACAAGGGCAAGGTCGACCTCGGCGGTTCCACGGTCAAGGCGACGACACTGGCCGGCAGCGACTACCGGGCCGATGTCGGGCTGAACCTGTCGAAATCACCGGTCAACCTGGCCTTGGGCGCCAAGGATGAACTGACCCGGAAACAGGACGACGCCACGCGTAAGGATCAGGCTTTCAACCTTGGGCCACTGCGGGTCGGCGGGCACAGTGACAGCCAGGTGTTGCAGGCCGGGATAGAGCAGAGCATCAACTAAGTCGCACGGCGGCGGTGGACGTGGGCAACCCACGTTCACCGCTGCAAACATTTCTAAATGTTTCTTCATAAAGCCAAACCGTCATTAAACAGACATATCTCAGGAATTAAATCGTCACGTCTTAGACAGGTGGACCTATCCACTTACCCCTTCCCTTGAGGTGTTGTCGTGATGTTGCCGACTAAAAAAAGTCTGTCTGTTCTGTTCGCTGCCCTGTGCTTGAGCGGCGTGGCCCACGCCACCGACGTTACCGGCGCCGGCTCCAGTTTCGTCTACCCGGTGCTGTCCAAGTGGTCGCAGGACTACAGCAAGAACTCCAGCAACCGCATCAACTATCAGTCGATCGGCTCCGGCGGCGGCATCGCCCAGATCAAGGCGGCCACCGTTGACTTCGGCGCCTCCGACGCCCCGCTGTCGGCCGATGAACTCAAAGCCGGCGGCCTGGGCCAGTTCCCCAGCGTGATTGGCGGCATCGTGCCGGTGATGAACGTCGAGGGCGTAGCGGCTGGCCAGTTGAAACTCGATGGCGACGTGCTCGCGAAGATTTTCCTCGGCGACATCAAGGCCTGGAACGACCCGGCCATCGCCGCCCTCAACTCCGGCTTGAACCTGCCGGTGGCGAACATCACCGTGGTGCACCGTTCCGACGGCTCGGGCACCTCGTACAACTTCACCAACTACCTGGCCAAAGTCAGTGACAGCTGGAAAACCAAGGTGGGGTTCGGCACCACCGTGCCGTGGCCGGTCGGTGTGGGCGGCAAGGGTAACGAAGGCGTTTCGGCCTACGTGAAGCAGATCAAGAACTCCATCGGTTTCGTGGAATACGCCTACGCCCTGCAGAACAAAATGACCTATGCCCAACTGAAAAACGCTTCGGGGAAATTCGTCAAACCTGATGCCAAGGCATTCCAGGCCGCCGCAGATACCGCCGACTGGGCGAATGCCAAAGACTTCAACCTGATCATGACCAACGCCCCAGGCGAAGGCGCGTGGCCGATCACGGCGACCACCTGGATCATCATGTACAAGCAGCCGAAGAATGCCGAGCAAAGCCAGGCGGCGTTCAGCTTCTTCAAGTGGTCACTGGAAAAAGGCCAGCAACAGGCAGCGGCGCTGGACTACGTAGCCCTGCCGGACTCCCTGGTGTCGCGAATCGAAGGTTACTGGAAGTCTGACTTCGCCAACTGATTCGTCCTACGGCCGCCTTGCGCATTGACTGCGCAAGGCGGTGAGCACATCTGATATGAACGACACCGTCCACTCGCTGGTCATGACTTCTCACGCAGGCGACACCGCGGGCGACCGCCGTGCCACCCGCGATCAACGCCACGATCTGTGGTTTAAACGCTCGATGTTCGGCGCCGCCATGCTGGTGTTGGCACTGCTGGGTGCCATTGCGGCCTCGACCCTGTGGGGCGGCGGTTTGGCGTTCAAGACCTTTGGTTTCAGCTTTATCACCAGCACCGAATGGGATGCGGTGAACAACCACTTTGGCGCCGTGGTGCCGATTTACGGCACTTTGGTCACCTCATTCCTGGCCTTGCTGATTGCGGTGCCGGTGAGTTTTGGCATTGCGATTTTTCTCACCGAGGTCGCGCCGCCCTGGCTCAAGATGCCGGTCGCGTCGGCGATTGAATTGCTCGCCGGTATTCCTTCGATCATCTATGGCATGTGGGGCTTGTTCGTGTTCGGGCCGTTTATGGCTGAGCACCTGTCGCCCTTGATCAACGACTACCTCGGCGCTCTGCCCTTTATTGGCTCGCTGTTCCAGGGCCCGCCGCTGGGGATCGGCATGTTGACTGCCGGGATTGTGCTGGCGGTGATGATCATGCCGTTTATCACCTCGGTGATGCATGAGGTGTTTCGCAGTGTGCCGACGCCATTGAAAGAATCGGCCTACGCGCTTGGCAGCACAACGTGGGAAGTGGTGTGGGACATCGTCTTGCCCTATACGCGCTCGGCCGTTGTCGGCGGGATCTTTCTCGGTTTGGGCCGTGCCCTTGGCGAGACCATGGCGGTGACCTTCGTACTGGGCAACGCCCAACAATTCTCCGCCTCGCTGCTGATGCCCAGCAGTTCGATTGCGTCCGTGATCGCCAATGAATTCAGCGAGGCCTACACCGACCTGCACCGCTCCGCGCTGATCGCGCTGGGCTTCTTGCTGTTTATCGTGACCTTTGTGGTGCTGGCACTGGCGCGCCTGATGCTGATGCGCCTGTCGCGCAAGGAAGGGTTATGAACGCCAACGAACGCCTGTACCGAAAACGCGCGTTAAAAAACACGGTGGCAATGTTCCTCAGTTGCGGCGCGACGGCCTTCGGCCTTTTGTGGCTGGCGTGGATTCTGCTGACCACCATCATCAATGGGTTCCAGGCCCTCAACCTGCGCCTGTTTACCCAGATGACGCCGCCGCCCGGCACCGAAGGCGGCCTGGCCAACGCGTTCTATGGCAGCGCATTGATGTCTGCCATCGCACTGCTGATCGGCACGCCCATTGGGTTGATGGCCGGTATCTGGCTGGCAGAGTTCGCACGCCACTCACGCCTGGGCACCACGGTGCGGTTTATCAACGACATCCTGCTGTCGGCGCCTTCGATTGTGCTGGGTTTGTTTATCTACACCGGCGTGATCTTGCCACTCAACCTGCTGACCAATCACCAGGTTGGTTTTTCCGCCATTGCCGGCGCCTTGGCCCTGGCCCTGCTGGTGATTCCAGTGGTGGTGCGCACCACCGATGAAATGCTCCAACTGCAACCTTCCACCATGCGCGAGGCCGCGCTGGCACTGGGTGTGCCGCAATGGAAGCTGACCTTGCAGATCGTGTTGAGAGCGGCCAAGGCCGGGGTGGTCACCGGCATCCTGCTGGCCCTGGCGCGAATCACCGGGGAAACCGCACCGCTGCTGTTCACCGCCTTTGGCAACCAGTTCTGGAGCAGCAACTTGCTCAAGCCGATTGCCAGTGTGCCGGTGGTTATCTTCCAGTACGCCATGAGCCCGTTCGACGACTGGCACTCACTCGCGTGGGCCGGCGCCCTGGTGCTCACACTGTTCGTGCTGGTGCTCAGCCTGGCATCTCGCCTGATCCTTTTACGCAATAGGTCTCACTGATGGACGCCACCGGCATTGTTCCCGAAAAAACCAAAATCCAGGTGCGCGGGTTGGAGTTTTTCTACAACCACCAACGCTCGCTGAAATCCATCGACATCGACATTCCGGAAAAGCGCATCACCGCCATCATCGGCCCCTCCGGCTGCGGCAAGTCCACCTTGCTGCGCGTGTTCAACCGCATCTACTCGATGTACCCGAAGCAGGAAGCACGTGGCGAAGTGCTGCTCAACGGCGAAAACATCCTCGCCCCCGGCTACTCAATGAACCGCCTGCGCAGCCACGTCGGCATGGTGTTCCAAAAGCCGGTGCCGTTCCCGATGTCGATCTACGACAACATCGCCTACGCCGTGCGCCACCACGAAAAACTCTCGCGCCGTGAGATGAACGACCGCGTCGAACAAGCCCTGCGCGGCGGCGCCCTGTGGGATGAAGTCAAAGACAAACTCAACCAGAGCGCCCAAAGCCTCTCCGGCGGCCAGCAACAACGACTGTGCATCGCGCGCACCATCGCGCTGCGCCCGCAGGTGTTGCTGCTGGACGAACCGACCTCAGCGCTCGACCCCATTTCCACCGGGCGCATCGAGCAATTGATCACTGAGCTGAAAGCGCAGTACACGGTGATTATCGTGACCCACAACATGCAGCAAGCCGCGCGGGTGTCGGACAACACCGCGTTCATGTTCATGGGGGAATTGATTGAGTATGGGAATACGGACGAGATCTTCACCAAGCCGAAGATGAAGCAGACGGAGGACTATATTACCGGGCGGTTTGGCTGAGCGACCCCGACAGAGGAGCCACGGGCCACCTATTGCAGGCGGCTTTTTCACCAGGCAAAAAAAAACCCGGAAATCCTCACTTGCGTGGGCCTTCCGGATTTTCTAAACCGCCAAAAATGGTGGGTCGTGTGGGATTCGAACCTACGACCAATTGGTTAAAAGCCAACTGCTCTACCAACTGAGCTAACGACCCGCTGTGTGGTGGCGCGTATAATACTGATTTCTAAGGATTATTCAACACCTTATTTTAAATAAATCAGAAATAACGCGTTGGGTCAGCAATTCCGGCGGCTTGGAAGCCTTCTGCACGCAGTCGGCAGGCGTCACATTTCCCACAGGCATGACCGGCATTGTCTGCTTGGTAGCAGGAAACTGTCAGCGTGTAGTCGACACCAAGTCCTACACCAGCCTTCACAATATCCGCCTTGGTCATGTTCTGCAGCGGCGCCTGGATACGAAAGCCCTGCCCCTCTACACCGGCCTTGGTGGCCAGGTTGGCCATGCGCTCGAATGCCTCGACATACTCAGGGCGACAGTCCGGATAGCCGTTGTAGTCCAGTGCATTGACGCCGATGAAGATGTCGCGGGCGTTCAATACTTCGGCCCAGCCGAGGGCCAGCGACAGGAAGACGGTGTTGCGCGCCGGCACGTAGGTCAGCGGGATGCCTTCGCTGGGCGCCTCGGGTACGTCGATGCTGCTGTCGGTGAGCGCCGAACCGCCGATGCCATTAAGGTTGAGGCCGATGACCTTGTGCTCGACCACATCCAGGTCACGGGCGACACGCGCAGCGGCGTCCAACTCGGCACGGTGGCGCTGGCCGTAGTCGAAGCTCAGGGTGTAACAGCTGTAGCCCTGGGCGCGTACCATGGCCACCAATGTGGCGGAGTCCAGGCCGCCGGAAAGCAGGATGACGGCGCGTTTTTCATCGGCCATGTCAGCGCCCCGGCTCGTCATTCCACAGGTATTTATGCAACTGCAATTGCAGGCGCACCGGCAGGTTGTCCGCGACGACCCAGTCGGCCAGGTCGCGGGCGTTCAGGTCGTGATGGCTGGGCGAGAACAGCACCTCACCGGCGCGGCGGTCGAGGCCGTACTGGATCAGCTTGGAGGCTGCCCAGTCATAGTCGTCACGAGAGCAGATCACGAACTTGACCTGATCGTTGGCCGTCAGCAAGTCCATGTTCTCGTAGAGGTTGCGGTGCGCCTCTTTGGAACCTGGGGTCTTGAGATCGACTACCCGGCTCACGCGCGAGTCAACAGCCGAGATGTCCAAGGCGCCGCTGGTTTCCAGCGAGACCTCGTAACCGGCGTCACACAGCCGCTTGAGCAATGGGATGGCGTTGGGTTGGGCCAACGGCTCGCCACCTGTCACGCAGACGTAGCGCGGCTTGAAGCCGGCCACTTGCTCGAGGATGTCGTCGAGGCTGCGCACGGTGCCGCCACTGAAGGCGTAGGCGCTGTCACAGTATTGGCAACGCAAAGGGCAGCCGGTCAGCCGTACAAATACGGTGGGCAGGCCAGCGGTTCGCGTTTCACCCTGTAACGAGTAAAAAACTTCGGTAATACGTAATGTGTCTTGCATAGTCGCCACGGGCGTAACAGCTAAACAGGCTGTCCGCCTCCGTCAGGCACTTCAAGGAATTTCGCAAACGCGTAAACCCCAGGAAGCGTGTTTCATAAAAGGGCGTGGATTCTAACGAAAAAACCCGCGCCAGGCGCGGGTTTCTTCTAAACGGGAAAGCATCGCTTACAAGCGTTGCAGATCTCGTTGAGCCAACTGGGCAGCGGACGTACCCGGATATTGGGCAACGACCTGCTGCAGAATGCCTTTGACCTTGTCGGTGTGACCCAGGCGGCGTTCTACGTCAGCAAGTTTGTACAGCGAATCAGGCACCTTGGCGTGCTTTGGGTAGAGCTGGCTGACCTTGGCAAACGCCTGGCCTGCGCCCTGCAGATCACCCTTGGCCAAATTAACCTCGCCCAACCAGTACTGGGCATTGCCCGCGTATTGGCTGTTGGGGTATTTGCGCAGGAATGCGGTAAAAGCCTGGCTGGCCTTATCGAAATCCTTGGCTTTGATCAGGTCGAAGGCTGCATCGTAATACAGCTTTTCTTTGGCCGGATCACCCGGTTCGCTGCTGGCGGCAGGGGCTTGGCTTGCGGCCGCAGCCCCCGCTGCTGCACCACCGGCAGCGGCGCTTGGCGCGCTACCGGCAGAAGAATTATCAGGAGTGGCGGCAGGTGTTACGCCGGCTCCAATGCGTCGATCAAGATCCTGGTAACGCTCCAGGCCTTCTTGCTTCAGCTGGTTCACTTGATTCTGCAGAACTTCAATCGTGCCTTGTTGCTGCGACAATTGATCCTGCATGCGTTGCAGCTGGTTGAACAGTTCGCCCTGTGCCGAGGGAGCGGACGTAGCCGCTCCCCCAGCATAGGCGCCGTTCGTGCCATAACCCGCTGGCGGATAACTGCTCCCGCTATTGTTATAGCCAGAGTTGCTATCTTCCACAGGAACCGCAGCCCACACCGCAAGCGGTGCGAGGCTGAGAGCCAATACAGTTAGAGCACGACGGCACGTTCGCATGACGAATTACTTACGCAGTTCGACGCGACGGTTTTGAGCCCAGGACTGCTCGTCGTGGCCAGTAGCAACTGGACGCTCTTTACCGTAGGAAACCAGTTCCAGTTGGCCTGGAGCAACACCTTGCAGTACCAGGTAGCGCTGAACGGCTTTCGCACGACGCTCGCCCAGTGCCATGTTGTACTCACGAGTACCACGTTCGTCGGTGTTACCTTCCAGAACAACGCGAGCGCCGTTAGCTTTCAGGTCCTTCGCGTGAACGTCCAGAGCGCGCATGGCTTCTGGTTTCAGGTCCGAACTGTCGTATTCGAAGTAGAAAGTGGTGATAGCGCGCAGAGCAGCTTCTTCGCTCAGGGAGCCGTCAACTGCACCAGTGTTAGCGCCGTAACCAGCGTTTGGATCAACAGCTGCGCCTTCACCGGCATTGTCGCCGCCTTTAGACGAGCAACCAACGGCTACGGACAGAGCCAGAGCCAGAGCAGCAAACTTACCAAACTTCAGCATTTCCATCGTGAAACTCCTAATGAACCCCAGTGTGTTAAGTACTTCTTTTTGTAGCGCCGCGTCAGTTCAGGTAAGGGGACCAGGATGGTTCTCTGACTTCGCCTTGTGCGGTAGGAAGCGGGAGCCTTACGCGTCCATTAATGGACACGAGCATCAAGACTCCCCGGCCCTGCTGGCGGGTGGCGTAGATTACCATGGTGCCGTTGGGCGCAACAGTAGCTGACTCATCAAGGTTGGTATCTGTAAGGATTTTTACGGTTCCGCGCTGCAAATCCTGGGCCGCAACCCGGAAATTAGTGAAACCATCCTGACGGTGAATCATCACCAACGTCTTTTCATCAGCCGAAAGCTTAGGGTTGGCATTGTAGTTACCAATGAAGGTAACGCGTTCTGCACCGCCGCCGTTAACATTTGCCTTATAGACCTGTGGCTTGCCGCCCCGGTCGGAAGTGAAGTAGATGGTCGAACCATCCTTACCCCAGAACGGCTCGGTGTTGATGCCCGGGCCGCTGGTCACACGGCTGATCTGGCGCGAAGCCATGTTCATCACGTAGATATCCGGGTTGCCGTCCTTGGACAGCACGAACGCCAGGCGCGAACCATCCGGCGACCAGGCTGGCGCACCGTTGAGGCCTTCGAAGTTGGTGATCTGCTCACGACGGCCGGTATCGATGTGCTGCACGAAGATGCGCGGACGGCGCTGTTCGAACGACACATAGGCAATACGCTTGCCGTCCGGCGCGAAACGCGGCGACAGGATTGGCTCGCGCGATTGCAGCAAGGTCACAGCCCGTGCACCGTCGTAGTCCGAGCGCTGCAAGGTGTACCGAGTGTTGTCTACAGAGAAACGCTCAGCCGTTACATAAAGCAGACGCGTCGAGAAAGCACCCTTGATACCGGTGAGCTTTTCAAACGACTGGTCGGAGATGTAGTGCGCCATGTCCCGCAGTTGTTCGGCGGTGCCCGATACGCTGCCGGTCAAGACCTGCTGCTCGGTGGCCACGTTGAACAACGTGTACTGGATCTGCAGGCGACCGCCGGCCGGCGTGATGCTGCCGACCATCAGGTACTGGGCGCCTACGGCTTTCCAGTCACGGAAGATGACTTCGCTGGCCTGGGTCGGCTGGCTGATCATGTTGCCTTTTGGAATCGGCGCGTAGTAACCGGAGTTGCGCAGGTCGTCACTGACGATCTGGGCCATGTCGTCCGGCAGCACGCTGCCGCCCTGCCAGCCGAACGGTACTACGGCGATCGGGGTGGCCCGATCGCTACCGCTGGTAACCAGGATGTTCTTTTCATCCGCCGCCGCTATCCCTGCCATACAGCAAATAACGACAAGCATTCCTCGAAGAAGGTTTCTCACAAGGCTAGATCCTCAGGTGTGAATGTCATCTTGAATGAACGATAGGGAGCGAAGTCGCTTGGTTTCATTCCCTGCATCTCGGTCAACCGGCCAATATTCTTGACCGCGGCAACCGCCGAACTGTCGAACGAACCGTCGCCACTGGACTTGGCCACGCTGACCGAAGTCACCGTACCGTCCGGCAACATGCCGATCTGCAGCACTACTGTCATACCTTTGCGTGCCGAAGGTGGACGTGTCCAACCTTCCGCTGCCCGTGCCCGAATCAGGTCGTCGAAACTGCCCGCGACTTCATCACCACGCTCATCGGCCAAGGCTTGCTGACGCTGAGGCGTGTCGGAAAGCAAATCTGCCAAGGCCTGGGCCTTTTTCTCTTCGGCGGATTTACGTGCTGCTTCCTGGGCCTTTTTCTTGCTGGCATCGGCGGCAGCTTTCTTCTTCGCGTCGTCGGCGACTTTCTTCTTCGCCTCGTCTGCTTCAGCTTTTTTCTTGGCGTCTTCGGCGGCTTTCTTCTTCGCGTCTTCGACTATCTTCTTCTTGGCCTCTTCAGCGGCCTTTTTCTTGGCCTCTTCTTCGGCAGCTTTCTTGGCTTCTTCTTCAGACTTCTTCTTGGCTATATCAGCCAATTGTTTCTCTTCGGCTTTTTTAGCTTCGGCAGCTTTTTCGGCTTTCTTGGCTTCATCAGCCTTTTTCGCCTCGTCAGCTTTCTTGGCTTCGTCAGCCTTTTTCGATTCCTCGGCCTTTTGAGCCGCCTCTTCTTTCTTTTGTTCCGCAGCAGCCTTCACCGCTTCCTGCTCGACCTTCTTCTGTTCCATCTGTTCGACTTCAGTCTGGCGCGCAGCCGACTTCTGGGCCTCACCCGCAATCTTCTGATTGGTCTGGGTGGTGGCCTGACTTTTCGATTTCAGCTGATACAGGGTCGCCTGCACGATCGGCTTGGCTGGCGGCAGGTCCGGGGTCATGGCAAAGCTGACGAACAGCATGCCAAACACCAGGACGTGCAGGGCGATTGCCCAGACGCTAGGCCAGAAGTAGCTTTCCGAGGCGGACGGCTCTCGCTGTTGCTGCATCAGGGCGCCTCGGTAATCAAGCCAACGTTACCCACGCCGGCCTTCTGCAGCCCGCCCATGGCGCCCATGACGGAGCCATAGTCGACCACTTTGTCGCCGCGAATGAACACCTGGGTGTGCTTGCCGCCTTCGTTGCCGGACCGGATGATCTTGGTCACGGCGTCGGTCATCTGCGGCAAGGTCATGGCCTTGTCCTGCTGTTTCTGGGTATCGACTTCGCTGCCAAGGTTCCAGTAATAGGTCTTGTCAGCCTTGATCGAAATGGTCAGGACCTGAGTGTTGTTGTCTTGCGGCAAGGCTTCGCTGGAAACCTTGGGCAGATCAACCTTCACGCCCTGATTGAGCATCGGCGCGGTCACCATGAAAATGACCAGCAGCACCAGCATCACGTCGATGTAAGGCACTACGTTCATCTCGGCGACCGGCTTGCGCTTTTTGCGAGCTCGAGCGATTAAAGCCATTGGGAATTACCTGCTTATTCTTCGCTGGTGTGCACTTTACGGTGCAGGATCGCCTGGAATTCGTCGGCGAAGGTGTAGTAACGGCTGATCAAGGTTTCGCCACGGGCGGCAAAACGGTTGTAGGCGATTACTGCGGGGATAGCAGCGAACAAGCCGATCGCGGTGGCGATCAGGGCTTCGGCGATACCCGGGGCCACGGTGGCCAGGGTCGCTTGCTGGGCCTGGGCCAGGCCGCGGAAGGAGTTCATGATCCCCCACACCGTACCGAACAGACCGATGTACGGGCTGACGGAACCGACGGTGGCGAGGAACGGCAGGCTCTGCTCCAGCTTCTCTTCTTCACGGGAAATGGCGACGCGCATGGCACGGGCCACGCCTTCCATGACCGCTTCCGGGTCAACGCCCGGTTGCTGACGCAGGCGGGAGAATTCCTTGAAGCCGGCGCGAAAGATCTGCTCGACGCCCGAATCCGGGTCCGGGTTGCTGCCGGCCTGACGGTACAGTTTGGACAGGTCGATACCCGACCAGAAGCGCTCTTCAAAGCTCTCCAGGGCACGTCGACCGGCACGCAGCAAGTTGCTGCGCTGAAAAATCATGACCCAAGAGGTAACCGAAGCGGCTACCAGGACCAGCATCACCAGTTGAACCACAACACTGGCATTGCTGACCAGGCTCCACATGGAGGAATGGTCGACGACGGTAGGTTCCACGCTAAATCTCCTGCTTTGATTGTTTACCCGCGCCGCTTACGCCGGCAAAGGCCGCACGTAGAGCTTCGGGAATGGCCCGGGGTTTCAAACTATTGGTGCGCACACAGGCCACCAGGAACTGCCCCTCACAGAGCAGCGTTGCATCCGTTGCCCGCCTGACTTGCTGTTTAAAGCGCAGGCTGACACGGTTCAATTCGATTACTTCAGCGCTGACCAGCAACTCGTCGTCCAATCGCGCCGGTGCGTGGTAACGCGCCTCGCTGGAATGCACGACGAATAACAGGTCCTCCCCTGCCAGCTGGGATTGGGCAAAGCCCAGCTCCCGTAGCCGCTCGGTTCGAGCCCGCTCCATGAACTTGAGGTAGTTGACGTAATAAACGATGCCGCCGGCATCGGTGTCCTCGTAATAAACGCGACAGCGATGTGCGAACGACTGATCCCCGTTTTGCGCGCGCATACTCTAGTGCTTACTCCTCAGGTTGCCAATCCGGCCGGGCAACTGTTTTTCATTCTATTCAACATTTCTAACGACTGAATGACGACGCCAGCCACTAGGACAGCACAAACCTTGAATAAATCGTCCCGCGTGACCTTTTTAATCGTCCACTGCATCGAGGAATTCGTCTACTACAGGCATCTCGCCCAATCGTGACGGAATGTTTAACCCGAAGTGCAAATAGGCATGGCGCGTCACGACGCGGCCCCTTGGCGTACGCATGATGTAACCCTGCTGGATCAGGTACGGCTCCAGTACATCCTCAATGGTGTGACGCTCCTCGCTGATTGCCGCCGCCAGGCTGTCCACACCTACCGGGCCGCCGTCGAATTTCTCGATCATGGTCAAGAGTAGACGTCGATCCTGGTGATCGAAGCCATGCTCGTCCACATCCAGCAGGTTCAAGGCCAGATCGGCCACGGCCTTGGTGATATGCCCCTTGGCCCGCACCTCGGCAAAGTCGCGCACGCGACGCAACAAACGGTTGGCGATTCGCGGCGTGCCACGTGCCCTGCGGGCGATTTCAAACGCGCCTTCCGGGTCCAGGGGCAAGCCGAGAATGCTCGCCGAACGGCTGACGATGGTGGCCAAATCCGCCGTGCTATAGAACTCTAGACGTTGAACAATGCCGAAACGGTCTCGCAGCGGGTTGGTCAGCATGCCCGCACGGGTGGTTGCGCCCACCAGCGTAAAGGGCGGCAGGTCGAGTTTGATCGAGCGGGCCGCCGGGCCTTCGCCGATCATGATGTCGAGCTGGAAGTCTTCCATGGCCGGGTACAGCACTTCCTCGACAATCGGCGAAAGCCGGTGGATCTCGTCGATAAACAGCACGTCGTGCGGCTCAAGATTGGTCAGCAACGCCGCCAGGTCACCCGGACGCTCCAGCACCGGGCCGGAGGTGGACTTGATCGACACGCCCATTTCCTGGGCGATGATATTGGCCAGCGTGGTTTTACCCAGCCCCGGCGGGCCGAAGATCAACGTGTGGTCCAGAGACTCGCTGCGCCCGCGCGCGGCCTGGATGAACAACTCCATTTGCTCGCGCACGGTTGGCTGGCCGATATACTCGGCCAGGCTCAGCGGGCGGATGGCCCGGTCCTGGACTTCTTCACGGTCGCGCGGGCCGGTGGCCGCGATCAGACGATCAGCTTCAATCACTTAAATCATTCCCTTCAGGGCTCGGCGGATCATGTCTTCGCTGCTCAGGTTCTTGTCCTTGATGGCCGATACGGCTTTGCTGGCCTCCTGCGGCTTGTAGCCCAGGGAGATCAACGCGCTGACCGCATCGCTTTCGGCGCTGGCCACCTGGCCTGCCGGCATATCCGGCTGGTTCGGCACCAGGGCGAACATGCTCGGTACGACTTCCCAGGCCTTGAAGCGGTCCTTGAGCTCCACCAACAAGCGCTCGGCCGTTTTCTTGCCGACGCCCGGCACCTTGGTCAACGCCGAGGTGTCCTGGGCCGAAACCGCACGCACCAGCTCGTCCACCTCCAGGCTCGACATCAACGCCAGCGCAAGTTTCGGGCCTACGCCGTTCAGGCGAATCAGCTCGCGGAAGAAGTCGCGGTCGCGCTTGCCAATAAAACCATAAAGCAATTGCGCGTCTTCGCGCACCACCAAATGGGTGTGCAGGGTCAGCGGCTCGCCGACCGACGGTAGACGGTACAGCGTGGTCATGGGCACTTCCAGCTCATACCCCAACCCGTTTACATCCAGAATCAGGTGCGGCGGCTGTTTTTCAGCCAGGGTGCCGCGCAAGCGTCCAATCACGGTTCAAATCCTTAAAGCTTGGGGTCAGATAAGGCCTGACCGGAAATAACGATTGCGCTGATGCTATCAGAGACGCAGGCGACCGCCACGACTGCGTGCCGTGCCCAGACCATGCGGCAACAGGCTTGAGCGGGTATGCGCATGGCAAATGGCGATGGCCAGGGCATCGGAGGCGTCAATTTGTGGTTTTGAGGTGAGCTTGAGCATGTGCATGACCATCATCTGCACCTGCTCCTTATTCGCCGCGCCCGTGCCGACCACGGCCTGCTTGACCTGAGTGGCGGTGTATTCGGCGATTTCCATGCCTTCCTCGGCGCCGGCGACGATGGCGGCGCCTCGCGCCTGGCCAAGTTTTAACGCAGAGTCGGCGTTCTTGGCCATGAACACCTTTTCGATGCCCATGGTCACCGGCCCGTAGGTCTGGATCACTTCACGCACGCCGCGATAGACGATCTGCAGGCGCTCGGCCAACTCGCCCGCACCGGTGCGGATGCAGCCCGAGGCAACGTACACACAGCCGCGCGGGGTCTGTTGCACCACGCCAAACCCGGTGATGCGCGAACCGGGGTCGATACCTAGGATTAAAGTCATAACGCCTGCGGTTTTGTGGATACAGATAGACCCAATGTGGGAGCGGGCTTGCTCGCGAAAGCGGCCATTCAGTTAATGCATCAAGTAACTGACACACCGCATCCGCGAGCAAGCCCGCTCCCACAGGGGATCCTCATTGTTCTCAGGTGAGCTGTTCGGCGACAGATTCCGGGATGTCGGCATTCGAGTACACATTTTGCACATCATCCAGGTCTTCAAGCATATCCAGCATCTTCAGCACTTTCTGCGCACCGTCCAGGTCCAGCTCGGCGCTGGTGGTCGGCAGCATCACGATTTCTGCGTCGGTGCCTTTGAAACCGGCGGCTTCCAGGGCGTTGCGCACCGCATAGAAGCCGGCGAACGAGGTGAATACGTCGATGGAGCCGTCTTCGTTGCTCACCACGTCGTCGGCATCGGCCTCCATCGCGGCTTCGATCAGCGCATCTTCATCCACGCCCGGCGCGAAGGAGATCTGGCCCTTGCGCTCGAACAGGTAGGCCACCGAGCCGTCGGTGCCCAGGTTGCCGCCGCATTTGCTGAATGCATGGCGCACGGCTGCCGCGGTGCGGTTGCGGTTGTCGGTCATGCACTCGACCATCACCGCCACGCCGCCCGGGCCGTAGCCTTCGTAGCTCAACTCGACCATATCGTCAGTGTCGGCCGCGCCGGCACCACGGGCCACGGCGCGATCGATGATGTCGCGGCTCATGTTCGCGCCCAAGGCCTTGTCCAGCGCCAGGCGCAGGCGCGGGTTGGAGCCCGGGTCACCGCCACCCTGGCGGGCAGCGACGGTCAGTTCGCGAATCCACTTGGTGAAGATCTTGCCTTTCTTGGCATCCTGACGCTCTTTGCGGTGCTTGATGTTCGCCCACTTGGAATGGCCAGCCATAACACAACTCCGAAATTCTCTAGAAACCTTAACAATCCCACCCCAGGCAGGAATTCCCTCTTTTAAACGCAAAGGCGCATCCGAAGATGCGCCTTTTTGACTGCTTACAACCTTATCGCGCTTTCACGCAGCAGCCTTACTCAGCCTTCGGCGTCTCGCGCAGACGGATGTGCAGTTCGCGCAGCGCCTTGGCATCCACCACGCCCGGAGCCTGGGTCATGACGTCCGCAGCACTCTGGGTTTTCGGGAAGGCGATCACTTCACGGATCGACTGGGCGCCGGTCATCAGCATCACCAGGCGGTCCAGGCCAAACGCCAGGCCACCGTGCGGCGGCGCGCCGTACTTCAGGGCGTCGAGCAGGAAGCCGAACTTCTCTTCCTGTTCCGCTTCGTTGATGCCCAACAGACGGAATACCGCTTGCTGCATCTCTTTGCGGTGGATACGGATCGAACCGCCACCCAGCTCGGTGCCGTTCAGGACCATGTCGTAGGCTCGCGACAGCGCGCCTGCCGGGTTGGCTTCCAGCTCTTCAGGCGAGCACTTCGGCGCGGTGAACGGGTGGTGCAAGGCGCTGAAGCTGCCGTCGTCGTTCTCTTCGAACATCGGGAAGTCGACCACCCACATTGGGGCCCACTTGCAGGTCAGCAGGTCCAGGTCGTGGCCCAGCTTGATGCGCAGCGCGCCCAGGGCTTCGCTGACGATCTTGGCCTTGTCGGCACCGAAGAACACGATGTCGCCGTCAACCGCGCCGACGCGGTCCAGGATCGCGTTCAGGTTGTCGAGCGGGATGTTTTTCACGATCGGCGATTGCAGGCCGTCAACGCCATTGGCGCGCTCGTTGACCTTGATGTACGCCAGGCCTTTGGCACCGTAGATGCCGACGAACTTGGTGTAGTCGTCGATCTGCTTGCGCGGCATGCTCGCGCCGCCAGGCACGCGCAGGGCGGCGATGCGGCATTTCGGGTCATTGGCCGGGCCGCTGAACACCTTGAAGTCGACTTCTTTGAGTTGGTCGGCCACGTCCACCAGTTCCAGCGGGTTACGCAGGTCTGGCTTGTCGGAACCGTAGCGGCGCATGGCTTCTTCGAAGGTCATGTGCGGGAATTCGCCGAACTCCAGGTCCAGCACTTCCTTGAACAGGTTGCGGATCATTTGTTCGGTCAGGCCCATGATCTCTTTTTCATCGAGGAAGCTGGTCTCGATGTCGATCTGGGTGAATTCAGGCTGGCGGTCGGCACGCAGGTCTTCGTCACGGAAGCACTTGGCGATCTGGTAGTAACGGTCGAAGCCGGCCACCATCAGCAGTTGCTTGAACAATTGCGGCGATTGCGGCAAGGCGAAGAAGGAACCGGCGTGGGTACGGCTCGGCACCAGGTAGTCACGCGCGCCTTCCGGGGTGGCCCGGGTGAGGATCGGCGTTTCGACGTCAAGGAAGCCGTTTTCGTCGAGGAAGCGGCGGATGCTGGTGGTCATGCGCGAACGCAGACGCAGCTTCTCGGCCATTTCCGGGCGACGCAGGTCCAGGAAGCGGTAGCGCAGGCGAGTTTCTTCGCCCACGTCGGAGTATTCGTTGAGCGGGAACGGCGGGGTTTCCGACTCGTTCAGCACTTCCAGCTCGTAGCCCAGCACTTCAATACCGCCGGACGCCATGTTCTTGTTCACGGCACCGGCCGGACGCAGGCGCACCTTGCCGGTGATTTTCACGACGTATTCGCTGCGCACGCGGTCGGCGGCGGCGAAGCTCTCGGCGCGGTCCGGGTCGAACACCACTTGGGCCAGACCATCACGATCACGGATATCGAGGAAGATCACCCCGCCGTGGTCGCGGCGACGGTGAACCCATCCGCAAAGGGTGATTTCCTGACCTTCCAGGGTCTCGTTCAGTTGGCCGCAATAGTGGCTGCGCATCATGGTAGTGGTTTCACTTCTCGTAATTCGAAATTCGGTGGAGGCTCGCCTCGTCACCGTACAGTTAAGCAGGGGACGGATAATGCAGGAGCCTGCGCGTAGAGTTCAACTCAGTCTGCTTTGTCGCCGCCTGCCAGGTTTTTCTTGGCGCCGGTCTTGAAGTCGGTCTCGTACCAGCCACCGCCGCTCAGGCGGAAGCCCGGCATGGACAACATCTTCTTCAGCTCAGGTGCCTGGCAGGCAGGGCAATCGACCAGCGGCGCGGCGCTGATCTTCTGAATGGCTTCCAACTGATGACCACAGGAAGCACATTGATAGTCGTACATGGGCATGGAGATGTCTCGGCGATCAGATCATTACTGCGCCACGCCCTGCCCTGTGGATAAACCCCAGGCATGCGCAGCAAAGCGCGGGATTATATCTGGTAAATCGAGGCAGCGCAGCCGGCTTTCTGCCCCAAGGCCGGCCCACCTCGACGGCGGGCCGGCTGTGCAACCGCCGGATTAATCGGCGCTCATCGGGGTAGTGCAAGCTTTTAATACGTGAACCACGCACACCACCCTGACCAATCCGCTGAAGTTCTTCACCCCTCCGTAACGCAAATGCACTTCCCGGTCGACATACGACAGCAACGCACTGACTGAGCAGGCATTGATCCTGGCGATCTCCGTGAGGATATTCCAGTAGATCTGTTCGAGCCGCAGGCAGGTGGAAAACCCGTTGAGCCTGACCGACCGGGACAGTGGCTTGGCCAGTCCCATATCGAACCCTTTTGCAAAGGGGTCGACCTTTATCTTATGAAAACCACAGGTTTCCATCACTCCATTACCCACTGCGCGTGACATACACCTGACACTCCATTGCCAAACAACAGCCCACGGGTTTCTCCCATGGAACAGTGGGTCTATAAAACAGCAGGATGCGAGGGGCGACCAGAAGACAGGGAGTCGGTAGTCGTAGGACAACGCCAGGAAGCGCGGGGAAACCACTGAGCGGCGCCAGGGCGGCGCCACTCAGGTGTAGATTTACTGGTTTTCGAGCAGAGAACGCAGCATCCACGCGGTTTTTTCATGAACCTGCATACGTTGGGTCAGCAAATCCGCCGTTGGCTCATCGCTGACTTTATCGAGCAGCGGGAAGATGCCGCGCGCGGTACGCGTCACTGCCTCCTGGCCCGCCACCAACTGCTTGATCATCTCTTCGGCGCTGGGCACACCCTCTTCTTCCTTGATCGAAGACAGACGGGCGTAGATCGAATAGGCACCCGGCGCCGGGAAACCCAGGGCACGGATACGTTCGGCAATGGAGTCCACTGCCAGCGCCAGTTCGTTGTACTGCTCTTCAAACATCAAGTGCAGCGTACGAAACATGGGGCCCGTGACGTTCCAATGGAAGTTGTGGGTTTTCAAATACAGTACATAGGTATCGGACAGCAGCCGTGAAAGTCCGTCGACGATGGATTTACGGTCTTCTTCACTGATACCAATATCGATTGCCATGTTTTTCCCCTTCAATTGACGAGCATTCATTGATCAGGTGCAGGACCACTCTAGCAAGAGTGCCGGCTGTGTGCAGCCCGACATACACCGCTGGCGTGCGGCAAATCGCCCCTTCTGCGCATGCACCTGCCGGTAACGTGACAGCGGCATGCAAGCCTTTGCGCAGCGTAGGAAAACGCTAAAAATGCTGCTCAAAAATCCCGCACCTGTCTAGGACAAGTGTTTGACGCAGAAATGCCAACGCGCTCGCAACACCCCGAAATGCTTGATTTGAGTAGGCACAGCCTTTGCTGTTAAATAGACGTCGTGTGGTGCGCCGTTTATTTCTGCGGCACGCCACATAGGCTGATACCCGTGCACGTGCCCAACGCCTCCCATTGTTCAGAAGCGAACCGTGCCAGTCAGCTCTTCCTTGTGATCCTTCTTAACGTGAGTTAATCAAAATGTTGAAAATCGTCCACCTGCTAACGGGCGTTGCAGCGTTGCTGCTGTCCTTTATACCGAGCTTGCAACAGGGAAGCCCTCCCTACCTGGAACAACACGACGCTCTGTACCTGGCCTTGTTCGGCCTTCTTAACCTGACGCTGGCACCGGTGATCCCTTACTGGAACAAAGGCACGCGTCATCAACTGCAAAACCTGGTCAGCGCGCTGCTGGTACTGACCGTTGTCGTTCAAACCCTCACCCTCCTCGCACCGATGCCTGAAGTCGGTGGCCACCCGGCCATCCTGCTCAGCCTGGTGATTGCTGTGGTCGCCATCGTTCTTCACCTGGCCATCAGCTTCTACCGTTCGTCCCCAGCCGCTGCGTCGCAAAACTACGACATGACCAACCGGGATACCGGGACCGTCAAGTGGTTCAACACCTCCAAAGGCTTCGGCTTTATTTCCCGCGATTCGGGCGACGATATCTTCGTCCATTTCCGGGCCATCCGCGGCGAAGGTCATCGCGTTCTGGTCGAAGGCCAGCGCGTGGAGTTCTCCGTCATGAACCGCGACAAGGGCCTGCAAGCCGAAGACGTGATCGCGGCATTGCCGCGTCGCTGATTCCCACCCTCGGCGCAATAAAAAACCGCGATCCAGCCCTGCTGGATCGCGGTTTTTTTATGCGCGCCTTAATAATGCGGCGGCGGCGCTTCTTCTTCGGATGACTCGAACTGGCCACCCATTTCTTCCTGGCGCTTGAGCAGCGCCTTCATCTGCAGTTGCAGACGCTCAACCGCGCGCTGCTGGGTGACGAGGATGTCATTGAGGGTCTCGATGGTGTCGTCCTGAAACGCCAGGCGGCTTTCCAGGTCGTTGACGCGGTCTTGCAGGTCCATGGTTCAGTCCTGGGTAAAGATGAAGTCGGCAGGCAATAACGCGCGCAGTCGGGTGCGAAGCGCCGCCACTTGCTCTTCGGTATACGGCCGGGCCGGGTGCTTGCCCCAGACCGGTGCCGGCCAGGCGGCATCGTCGCGCTTACGCACAATCACGTGCACATGCAACTGGCTGACAACGTTGCCCAGCGCACCGATGTTCATCTTGTCGGCCACCAGGCCTTCATTAAGCACTTGCGCCAGGGCGGTCGTTTCTTGCCACAGTGTCTGCTGATCGGCGACATCCAGCTGAAACACTTCACTGATACCGTTGATGCGCGGCACCAGGATGAACCAGGGGTAATTCGAGTCATTGGACAGCAGCAGGCGACAGAGCGGGAAGTCACCCATGACCAATGTGTCTTGTTGCAGGCGTTGATCTAAAGCGAACACGCGGGCACTCCGTTCGGCAGGTCGATATCAGGCGCCCAGCATACCCTCGATGCAAGCAGATAAAAAATCTGCACCCTTTAGAGGCAGGCGAATATTTGAGCTACGCTAAATCGGGCCTCGCCGGGATGCACCAAAATGACCCACCTGTGCTTCAAAGGGATCCGCCAATTACCCACTCAGCGGGGTGAACCGGTAACGTTTTGCTCTGGCACAGGTTTTATGTACCTGCTCACATCTGAAATACCCGGGCGTCAAGCCCAAACCAAACGACGTAAAAAGCCCGTGCTTATGCGGTTTTTACACTGCCGTAACGTTTTTCACGAAAAAATGACATTCGGTTACCGCTTTGTGCACGCTTGTTGCATTCACACCCGTATCGTCGGCAACGGCACCCGTTTGGAAGCAGGTGTTTCGCGATAAAAGAACAGCAGCGTTTGAATGCGCACCAAGGAAGAGTTCAAACTTCGAAAGGGGTCTGAAAACAGCATTTAAGTTGTCAGCCTGGTTACATTAGGGCTGTGAATTTGCGACATGGAACTAGCAATTTACGACAGCCTCGTAAAGAAGCTGAAAGGATAGATGAGTCAGTATCGTCAATAGGGTCTGCGTGATATAACTTTGCGCCGACACAAAAAAGAAAGAGCCGCCCAGATAAAAATACAGGTGGGACGGCAGTACTCTTCCTAAAACCAAAGGAGCAAATCACGATGCGCGTGATGAAGTGGAGCATGATCGCCCTGGCTGTTTCAGCCGGCACCTCGCAGTTCGCAATGGCGTCCGCCCAAGATGATTCCAAGGGCTTTGTAGACGACAGTACTTTCAGCATCAATACCCGTGCGCTGTATTTCAGCCGCGATATCCGTAACGAACCAGGTGGCGGCTATAAACCCGTCAAACCGGGTAGCACTGAACGCAAAAGCATCTACGAAGAATCAGGCCTTGGCTTCAATGCCCTGTACCAATCGGGCTTCACCCAAGGCACCATCGGTGTCGGTGTAGACGTTATTGGCTTGCTGGGCGTCAAGCTCGACAGTGGTCGGGGTCACGCCGGTACCGGCCTGTTCCCTAACGGTGCTGACGGCCGTGCCCAGGACGATTACTCCAAAGGCGGCGGCGCCATCAAGTTCCGTTTCTCCGACACCGTGCTGAAAATCGGTGACCAGTACACCACCGCACCGGTCTTCGCGTCCGATGACAGCCGTCTGCTGCCAGAGCTGCCACAAGGTATCTCGATCACCAGCAACGAAATCAAGGGCCTGAAACTGGAAGGCGGTCACTTCACGGCCTCCACTGCGCAAAACGCGACTTACCATGACAGCCTGGGCCTGAAGGAAACCAACTTCATCGGCGGCGTCTACGCGTTCACCCCAGAGTTGACCGGTAGCCTCTACTACGCAAAAACCGAAGACTACTGGAAGAAGACCTACGCCAACGTCAACTGGACCCATGCCCTCAGCAAGGAACAGTCGCTGGCCTTTGACTTCAACATCTACAGCACCAAAAGTGATGGCGAAGGTCTTGTTCGCGCAGAAAAAGACAACACCACCAAGCTCGACAACCGTGCCTACAGCTTGCAGGGCGCGTACACCATCGACGCTCACACCTTTACCCTGGCCTACCAAAAGGTTACCGGTGATGGCGACTATGGTTATGGCGTAGACGGCGGTGGCACGATCTTCCTGGCCAACTCCGTCGCTCGTTCTGACTTCAACGCCGAAGGCGAAAAATCCTGGCAAGCTCGTTACGACCTGAACATGGCCACTTTCGGCATTCCAGGCCTGAGCTTCATGACGCGTTATGTCACTGGTAGCGGCGCCGACAACGGTGTCACTAACAACGCGAAAGAGTGGGAACGCGACATCGAAGCCAAGTACGTGATCCAGAGCGGCCCGGCTAAAGACCTGAGCCTGCGTCTGCGTCAAGCGACTTATCGCTCCAGCGATGCGGTTTACTACGGTTCGGCCTCCTTGGACGAACTGCGTCTGATCGCGCAATACCCGCTGAACATCTTGTAATTAGCCGTTTAATTACAACGATGGCTTAAGGCTTCGGCCTTAAACAAAAAAGCCGCTCCCCTGTTTACAAGGGAGCGGCTTTTTTTATTGCAACTTTATTACTTTGGAAAAAATAACTAGCAAGCTAGCTAACGAGATTAACCGTCAGCTTTGAACCTGACCTATTGGCCAAGTTCGATAGACTTTATCGCTTCGTTATTTCGCCGCCGGTTCCTGCATCACGCGAATAACTCGCTGCGGAAACGGAATATCAATACCCGCGCCTTTCAAGCGATCACGCGCCAGTTCATTAAGCATAAACACCACGTCCCAGTAATCGGACGTTTTGGTCCAGCAGCGCAAAGACACGGTGATCGAACTGTCACCCAAGGTCGACACCACAGCAACTGCCGCCGGATCTGCCAATACACGCGGGTCTTTCGCCAGCTCCAACAGCACTTCGCGGGCCTTCTGCAGGTCGGCTTCATAGTCGACACCCACGTCAAACACCACCTTGCGGGTCGGCTGACGGTTGGTATTGGTGATGAGGCCGTTGGACAGGCTGCCGTTCGGGATGATCACGGTTTTGTTGTCGCCGGTGCGCAACACGGTGTGGAAGATCTGGATGCTGTCGACGGTACCGGACGTGCCTTGCGCTTCGATCCAGTCACCAATGCGGAACGGACGGAACAACAGGATCAGCACGCCACCGGCGAAGTTCGCCAGGCTGCCTTGCAATGCCAGGCCGATGGCCAGCGTGGCGGCACCAATCGCGGCCACAAACGAGGTCGTTGCCACGCCGATCATCGAGGCCACGTTGACCACCAGCATGACTTTGAGCGCGATGTTGGCAAGGTTGGTGATGAAGTGTTGCAGGGCCAGGTCGGCGTTACGCAGTGCCAGCAAACGCCCGACGCGGTGGGTCAACACGTTGATCAGCCACCAACCGATGGCCAGCGTGACCACGGCCAGCAAAAAGCGGCTGCCATATTCCATGATCATCGGGAGCCAAGACTCAGAGGTCTTGATCAGGTGATCCACTTCAGCGTTTAAATCCATCTATCTTCTCCTGTTGCGCGGATGTGCGGCTTTATTGACTGCCTTAAAACGCAAATGAGCCCCGAAGGGCTCAAGTGTAGGCACTGTTTCCGGGGCGTGGGACGTCAAAAACGCCCACAGGTTCCCCAATGTGCCATCAGTCGCGGAAGTTATTGAACTGCAGCGGCATGTCGAAGGTCTTGGCGCGCAGGGCGGCGATGGCTTCCTGCAAGTCATCACGCTTCTTGCCGGTCACGCGTACCTGCTCACCCTGGATGGCAGCCTGGACTTTCAGCTTGGCATCCTTGATGTGGGCGACGATTTTCTTCGCCAGCTCTTTGTCGATGCCTTCCTTGAGTACCGCTTCCTGCTTCATCAGCTTGCCGGAGGCGTAAGCATCCTTGATTTCAAGGCACTGCGCGTCGATCTTGCGCTTGACCAGGGACAGCTTGAGGATCTCGATCATCGCTTCCAGCTGGAAATCGGCTTCAGCGGTCAGGTTGACGGTCAGTTCCTTTTCCTTGAATTCGAAGCTGCCCTTGCCTTTCAAGTCATAGCGACGGTCCAGTTCCTTGACGGCGTTCTCGACGGCGTTGGTGACTTCGTGTTTGTCCAGTTCGGATACCACGTCGAACGAAGGCATGTCATTTCTCCAATATAAGGGGCGGGCTCAGTAGAGATGGAGCGCGCCCGAGCTAAAATGCCGAGACATTATAGCGGTTCTTTCGCCCCGTTCACTGTGAGCGACCCCACGGAGCACAATCTGATGTCGACCACCTGGCACATTCTCGGCGCCGGCAGCCTGGGCACACTCTGGGCCACGCGCCTGGCCCGCGCGGGCGTACCGGTGAAACTGATCCTGCGCGATGCTGCGCGCCTGGCCAGCTATCAGGCAGGACCCGGGCTGACGCTGGTCGAACACGGCGTAGAGCACACCTACCCGGTGATCGGCGAAACGCCCGACAGCCCTGAGCCAATTCAGCGCCTGCTGGTGGCGTGCAAAGCCTACGACGCCCAGAGCGCCATCGCACAGCTGCAACATCGCTTGGTGCCGGATGCCGAACTGATCCTGTTGCAAAACGGCCTCGGCAGCCAGGACGCGGTGGCCGCGCAGCTTCCCAAGGCCCGCTGCCTGTTTGCTTCCAGCACCGAAGGCGCGTTTCGCGACGGCGATTGGCGCGTCGTGTTTGCCGGCCATGGCTACACCTGGCTGGGGGACGTTGGCCACCCTACTCCACCGTTATGGCTGGACGACCTGCACGCCGCCGGCATTCCCCACGAATGGAGCACCGAGATTCTGACGCGCCTGTGGCGCAAGCTGGCCCTCAATTGCGCCATCAACCCACTGACCGTGCTGTACCAGTGCCGCAACGGCGGTCTGCAAGCGCATCAATGTGAAGTCGCGACCTTGTGCGCCGAGTTGACCGAGCTGCTTGAATGTTGCGGCCAACCGGCGGCCGCCGAAGATTTGCACAGTGAAGTGGAGCGAGTGATCCAGGCGACTGCCGCCAACTACTCTTCCATGTATCAGGACGTGGCCAACGCCCGGCGCACCGAAATCAGCTACCTGCTGGGCTATGCCTGCGCGGCAGCGGCTCGCCATCAATTGGTACTGCCGCACCTGCAACAAGTGCAAGCGCGCCTGGTTGAGTACTTGCACGCACGCGGATTGGCCAGCGACTGAGGCACGCGCTACCCTGCCTACCTGTCTATCACCTGGGAAAACCCTGATGCCACTGCGCCAGCGTCTTGAAAATCTACCGGTAGGGCAGAAACTGCTGGCCGCCCTGCTGGTGTTGTTGACCACCGTGTTGCTGGTGGCCAACCTGACGTTTATCAGCGCCGCCTATTGGATCTCCCAGGAAAGCATGGCGCCCCAGGCCTTGCAGGCCATCGGTCGCCTGGTGTCGAACCCGTCCCTGGCCGGTGAAGCCCTGGAATCCCCGGCCAAGGCCGAAGCGCTGCTCAATGAGCTGACCAGCTACTCGCCCCTGCGCGCGGCGGCGTTGTACGACGGCGACGGCAACCGCCTGGCGCAGATGCAACACGGCAATCGCCTGCAACTGCCGGAAAACTACCGGCATATCGAAGCCTGGCGTGTTACCGAGTTTCGCAGTAACCAAGTCATCACCCTGCCCCGCACCGGCCAGCCTTCCGGGCATTTGCTGTTGGTGGCCAGCAGCGAGCTGCCGATGGCCTTCTACACCGGCACGCTGACCGCCAGCCTGGGCATCCTGATTTTCAGTGTGTTGCTCTGGCTGGTCATCGCCCGGCAGATCAAACGCCTGATCACCCGCCCGATCCACGAACTGGAAGAACTCTCGCGCCAGGTCACCCGCGAAGAAAACTACGCCCTGCGCGCCGGGCGCGGCAACCGTGATGAAATCGGCAGCCTGGCCGAAGCGTTCAACACCATGCTGTCGCGCATCGAGGCTCGCGAGCAGCAGCTCAAGCGTGCGCGCGATGATTCCCAGGCGGCTTACGACCAGGCCCAAGGCCTGGCCGAAGAAACGCGTCACACCAACCGCAAGCTGGAACTGGAAGTCCAGGTGCGCAGCAAGATCGAGAAGAAACTCACCGGTTTCCAGAACTACCTGAACAGCATTATCGACTCGATGCCCTCGGCGCTGATCGCCCTCGATGAGCAGCTCTACGTAACCCAGTGGAACCAGGAGGCCAGTGCACTTTCCGGCACGCGCCTGGATGAAGCGCTGAACCAGCCGATATTCCTCGCGTTCCAGCCCCTCAAGCCCTACCTGCCGCAAATCAAGGCCACGGTTGAGCAACACACGGTGGAACGGATTGAGCGCGTCACCTGGATCAAGGATGACGAGGCCAAGCATTACGCCCTGACGTTCTACCCGCTGATGGGCGGTGCCGGGCGCGGCGTGGTGATCCGTATCGACGACATCACCCAGCGCCTGTCCCTGGAAGAAATGATGGTGCAGTCGGAAAAAATGCTCTCCGTCGGCGGCCTGGCTGCGGGCATGGCCCATGAAATCAACAACCCATTGGGCGCGATCCTGCACAACGTGCAGAACATCCGCCGGCGCTTGTCACCCGACCTGCCGAAGAACCTGGAACACGCCGAACAGGTGGGCGTCGAGCTGGACACCGTCAACCGTTACCTGCACAGCCGCGAAGTGCCGCAACTGCTCGATGGCATTCAGCAAGCCGGCGCGCGGGCGGCGAAGATCGTCACCCATATGCTCAGTTTCAGCCGCCTCAGCAATCGCCAGATGGCGCCCTGTGATTTGCCGGCCCTGATCGACCAAGCGGTAGAAATTGCCGGTAACGACTTCGACCTGACCATAGGTTTCGACTTCAAGGGCCAGGCGATCATCCGCCAGTTCGACCCGCAACTCGGCCCGGTGCCGGGCACCGCCAACGAGCTTGAGCAAGTGTTGCTCAACCTGCTGAAAAACGCCGCTCAAGCCATTCACCTGCGTGAAGACGACCGCGAACCCGGGCGCATTATCCTGCGCACCCGCCTCAACCCGCCCTGGGCGGAGATCCAGGTGGAAGACAACGGCATCGGCATGAGCGAAAACGTGCGCAAACGGACCTTTGAGCCGTTCTTCACCACCAAGGAAATCGGCCAAGGCACCGGGCTTGGGCTGTCGGTGTCGTATTTCATCATCACCAACAACCACAAGGGCCAGATGGAGGTGCACTCCACCCTCGGCCAGGGCACTTGCTTCACCCTGCGCCTGCCGTTGGCCGGCAGCCAGATTCCATCCTTTGACCTGACTCAACTGGAGCAATGACCATGGGCTTTCGCCTGTCGAAGATCTACACGCGTACCGGCGACAAGGGCGAGACCGGCCTCGGCGACGGCCGCCGCGTGCCCAAGGACCACCCGCGGGTGGAAGCCATTGGCGAGGTGGATACGCTGAACAGCCAGTTGGGCCTATTGCTGGCCAACCTTGAAGAGCAAAGCGGCAAGCACCCGCAACTGAACGAGGTGATCGAGGTGCTCACACCTTGCCAGCATCGGTTGTTCGACTTGGGCGGTGAACTGGCGATGCCAGTGTACAAGGCACTGAATGCAGCGGAAGTCGATCGACTGGAAGCGGCGATTGATCGCTGGAACGAGGAAGTCGGACCGTTGGAGAACTTCATCCTGCCCGGAGGCTCGGCGCTGATCGCCCAAGCCCACGTGTGCCGCAGCCTGGCGCGCAGCGCGGAGCGGCGGTGTCAGCAGTTGAATACGCTGGAGCCGTTGGAAGGCGTGGGGTTGGCGTATATCAATCGGTTGTCGGATTTATTGTTTGTGGCGGCACGGGTGATTGCCAAGCGCCAGGGTGTGGCTGAGGTGTTGTGGCAGGCCGCCGCAAAACCCCACTGATTATAAGATCGTTCCCACGCTCTGCGTGGGAATGCCTCATGTGACGCTCCGCGTCACGCTTTGGGACGCGGAGCGTTCTGGGCTGCATTCCCACGCAGAGCGTGGGAACGATCATCATCATCAAGACTGCATCAAACCTGCGGCCAGAACGCCCGAATGCCGGCCACACCCTGAGCCCCAGCTTCCCAAGCCTGTTCCCGCTCAGCCGGCCCAACGCCGCCCAACAGAAACACCGGCTTGCTGAACCCACTGATCAGCTGCGCCGCCTGCTCCCAACCCAACGGCTGGGCATCCGGATGCGTCTGGGTCGGCTGCACCGGTGACAACGTGACAAAATCCACGTCCATCATTTCTGCCAGCGCCAGCTCTTCGGCGTTATGACACGACGCCGCCAACCAACGATCCTTCGGCAGCGGGCGGCCCTTGCTCGCGTATTTGCGCAGTTGCGCCGCGGTCATGTGCCAGCCAGCGGCAGGGAAATCCCCCAGCCACTCGAACGGCCCTTTGAGCATCAGTTGCGCCTTACCGGCACACAGGCCAACAGCGTCCACCGCCAGGTCACGGTACTTGGGGTCGTAGCCGTTGGGTGCACGCAATTGGATCAGCTTGATGCCACCGGCAATAGCTTTCTGAATACCGCGCAGCAATGTCGGGGTTTCCAGCTCGCCCGGGGTGATCAGGTACTCAGCCGGTAGCCGCGCCGCCGCAACGATCGGAGCGTTGGCCGCCGGGAATTCATAGTTGCTCAAATCCCGTGGAGCCACCCATTCCAACGGCTGCCCTTCGGCACCATGGGGCTCGCCGCTAAAGGCCGAAACTTCCCAGACATCCAGCAACACCTGTTTATCCGGGTAGTCATGTTGCACCTTGATCAGCGGCCGCGCCGTGGTGACCTGAATGCCCAGCTCTTCCTGCAATTCACGGGACAGCGCGGTGGCGACCGACTCATCGGCCTCCACCTTGCCACCGGGAAATTCCCAGAGGCCGCCTTGGTGTTGGGTATCGGCGCGGCGCGCCAGCAGAATCCTGCCATCGACGCCACGGATCACCGCTGCTGCTACATGCACTCGTTTCACCGCGCTATCCTCTTGGCTATCAGGTGCGGTATTCCGCATTGATCTTCACGTATTCGTGGGACAGGTCAGTGGTCCAGATGGTTTCGCTGCACTCGCCGCGACCCAACTCGATGCGGATGGTGATTTCTTCCTGCTGCATCACCGCCGAACCCTGGGCTTCGGTGTAGGTTTCGGCGCGGGCGCCACGGCTGGCAATGCACACGTCGCCCAGGAACACGTCGATCTTGCTCACGTCCAGGTCCGGCACACCGGCACGGCCCACGGCAGCAAGGATGCGACCCCAGTTAGGGTCAGAGGCAAACAGCGCCGTCTTGATCAGCGGCGAGTGGGCCACGGTGTAGCCGACATCCAGGCATTCCTGGTGGTTGCCGCCGCCATTGACTTCAACGGTGACAAACTTGGTCGCGCCTTCGCCATCACGCACGATGGCCTGGGCCACGTCCATGCACACTTCAAACACCGCCTGCTTCAATGCAGCGAACAGTGGGCCTTCGGTGGAGGTGATTTCCGGCAGGTTGGCCTGGCCGGTGGCGATCAGCATGCAGCAGTCGTTGGTCGAGGTATCGCCATCGATGGTGATGCGGTTGAACGACTTGTTGGCGCCGTCCAGCATCAGGCGCTGCAACACGTCACGGGAAACTTTGGCGTCGGTGGCAATGTAGCCGAGCATGGTGGCCATGTTCGGGCGGATCATCCCTGCGCCTTTGCTGATACCGGTCACGGTGATGGTCACGCCGTCGTGCACGAACTGACGGCTCGCGCCTTTGGGCAGCGTGTCGGTGGTCATGATGCCGGTAGCGGCGGCGGCCCAGTTATCCACCGACAAATCATCCAGCGCGGCTTGCAATGCGCCTTCGATTTTTTCCACGGGCAGCGGCTCGCCGATCACACCGGTGGAGTACGGCAGCACTTGGCTGGCGTCCACGCCGGTCAACTGGGCCAACTTGGCGCAGGTGCGCGCAGCCGCCACCAGGCCTGGCTCGCCGGTGCCGGCGTTGGCATTGCCGGTGTTGGTCAACAGGTAGCGGATCGAACCGGCAACGCGTTGCTTGGCCAGGATCACCGGCGCCGCGCAGAACGCGTTGAGGGTGAACACACCCGCGACCGTCGAGCCTTCGGCACAGCGCATCACCACCACATCCTTGCGCCCCGGGCGCTTGATGCCGGCCGAAGCGATACCGAGTTCAAAACCGGCAACCGGGTGCAATGTGGGCAAAGGACCAAGACCAACAGCCATGAATGCGCTCCTTAAAAATTAGGTGATGTCTGTGCCGTCGTGTCGACGGTGAAATTAATGGCAAAACGCCGCGACGGCAGAAGCCGGTCGCGGCGCGGGGTATTGCAGCGTCAGGCAAAAACCTTAGTTGATTTCGCCGTGGCAGTGTTTGAACTTCTTGCCCGAACCGCACCAGCACAGTTCGTTGCGGCCCAGCTTCTGGTCATTGCGAACCGGAGTTTGAGCCAAGGCCACATCGACCTCTTCACCCAATACTTCCGGCGCTTCCAGGCCCGGCGCTTCGTCGTGCTGGAACTGCATGCGCGCAGCCAGTGCTTCGGCTTCCTGGCGCAGGCGAGCTTCTTCCTCGATCGGGTCTTCGCGACGCACCTGAACGTGGGACAGCACGCGAATCGAATCGCGCTTGATCGAATCCAGCAGCTCGGAGAACAGCGTGAACGACTCGCGCTTGTACTCTTGCTTCGGGTTCTTCTGGGCGTAGCCACGCAAGTGGATACCGTGACGCAGGTGGTCCATGGTCGACAGGTGGTCTTTCCACAGGTCGTCCAGTACACGCAGTACGATTTGTTTCTCGAAGGTGCGCAGTGCTTCGGCACTCGCCTGCTCTTCTTTTTCGTTGTACGCGGCCAGCAGCTCGGTCATCAGCTTCTCGCGCAGGGTTTCTTCGTACAGGTGGTCGTCTTCGTCCAGCCATTGCTGAACCGGCAAATCCACACCGAAGTCGCTCTTCAACGCCGCTTCCAGACCGGCAACATCCCACTGCTCAGGCAGGGACTGTGGTGGAATGTGCGCGCTGACGGTGGCGTTGAGCACGTCCTGACGGAAATCGGCAATGGTCTCGCCAATGTTGTCGGCGGCCAGCAACGTGTTACGCATGTGATAGATCACTTTACGCTGTTCGTTGTTGACGTCATCGAACTCGAGCAGTTGCTTACGAATGTCGAAGTTGCGGCCTTCAACCTTGCGCTGGGCCTTCTCGATGGCGTTGGTCACCATGCGGTGCTCGATCGCTTCACCGGACTGCATGCCCAGGGCTTTCATGAAGTTCTTCACCCGGTCCGAGGCGAAGATGCGCATCAGGCTGTCTTCCAGCGACAGGTAGAAACGGCTGGAACCGGCGTCACCCTGACGACCGGCACGACCACGCAGTTGGTTGTCGATACGGCGCGATTCGTGACGCTCGGACGCGATCACCTGCAGGCCACCGGATTCCAGCACGGCCTGGTGACGTTTCTGCCAGTCGGCCTTGATCTGGGCGATTTGCTCGGGGCTTGGGTTTTCCAGCGCCGCGACTTCCACTTCCCAGTTACCGCCCAACAGGATGTCGGTACCACGACCGGCCATGTTGGTGGCGATGGTCAGTGCGCCTGGGCGACCGGCCTGGGCGATGATCTCGGCTTCTTTTTCGTGGAACTTGGCGTTCAGTACCTTGTGCTCGATACCTTCCTTGTTGAGCAGGTTGGACACGTGCTCGGAGGTTTCGATAGTGGCGGTACCCACCAGGATCGGACGGCCTTGGGCCATGCCGTCCTTGATGTCGTTGATGATTGCCGCGTATTTCTCTTCGGCAGTCAGGAACACCAGGTCGTTGAAGTCTTTACGCGCCAGCGGCTTGTTCGGCGGGATCACCATCACGGCCAGGTTGTAGATCTGGTGGAATTCGAACGCTTCGGTGTCGGCCGTACCGGTCATGCCGGACAGCTTGTTGTACAGACGGAAGTAGTTCTGGAAGGTAGTGGACGCCAACGTCTGGCTTTCGGCCTGGATGTTGAGCCCTTCCTTCGCTTCGATGGCCTGGTGCAGGCCTTCGGACAAACGACGACCCGGCATGGTACGGCCGGTGTGTTCGTCAACCAGGACGACCTGGCCGTCTTGCACGATGTATTCGACGTTGCGATGGAACAACTTGTGGGCGCGCAGGCCGGCATACACGTGGGTCAACAGGCCCAGGTTGTGCGCCGAATAGAGGCTTTCGCCTTCTGCCAGCTCGCCGATCTGGGTCAGCATCTCTTCGACGAACTGGTGACCGGCTTCGTTGAGTTCGACCTGGCGGGTCTTCTCGTCGATGCTGAAGTGACCTTCTTTGGTCACCACGCCTTCCACTTCCTCGATGTGCTGCTCCAGACGCGGGATCAACTTGTTGATCTCGGTGTACAGGCGCGAGCTGTCTTCGGCCTGGCCGGAGATGATCAGCGGGGTACGGGCTTCGTCGATGAGGATGGAGTCGACTTCGTCGATCACGGCAAAGTTGAGTTCGCGCTGGAATTTTTCTTCCATGCTGAACGCCATGTTGTCGCGCAGGTAGTCGAAACCGAATTCGTTGTTGGTGCCGTAAGTGATGTCGGCGGCGTACGCAGCGCGCTTCTCTTCCGGCGGCTGGAACGGCGTTACCACGCCGACGGTCAGGCCGAGGAATTCATACAGCGGGCGCATCCAGTTGGCGTCCCGGCGAGCCAGGTAGTCGTTCACCGTCACAACGTGCACGCCCTTGCCGGACAGTGCGTTGAGGTAAACACCCAGGGTTGCCACCAGGGTCTTGCCTTCACCGGTACGCATTTCGGCAATCATGCCTTCATGCAAGGTCATGCCGCCGATCAACTGGACGTCGAAGTGGCGCATGCCCATGACACGCTTACCGGCTTCACGGGCGACCGCAAAGGCTTCGGGAAGCAGCTTGTCGAGGGTTTCACCTTTGGCTATGCGGGCCTTGAACTCTTCGGTCTTGGCGCGCAATTGCTCGTCCGAAAGGGCAACCATCTGCTCTTCGAAGGCATTGACCAGCTGCACCGTTTTGAGCATGCGTTTAACTTCGCGCTCATTCTTGCTTCCAAAAAGTTTCTTTAACAAAGGCGCAAACATATCGGCAGGTTCTTCCACACATAGGGATGGAGGGCGCACCGTCAGTGGCCCGAGCAGCCCTCACGGCCGCATGCGAACGCGCATTCTACCCGGAATCGTGGGTGAGGAAAGTGGCGTTATTCCCCGATGCTGGCATGGCGCTGTGAGAGGGCCTGTTTAAAATAAGGGCTTTTGCTGGAACTTCAACCCATGGAGCGCAGAAGTTACCTATTGATTTCACGGGCAAAGGCCTGTTATCGCATTGCCTGGGGGCGCACAGGCGCTTTCTGCTAAGATGGCGGCTCTGTTACTTAAGGTGTCTAGACATGGCATTTCGCCCTCTTACAGCCCGCGCGCCAAGCGTGTTGCTCCGCGAAGCCAAACCGTTGAAAGCCATCTTCGGCCACGCGCAACGCCTGGGCCATTTGCAACGCTTGGTCGAAAGCCAGCTGCAACCTGCCGCACGAGAACATTGCCATGTCGCGTCCTGGCGTGAAGGCAATTTGTTGTTAATTGTCACCGACGGCCATTGGGCGACCCGTTTGCGCTACCAGCAAAAACGCCTGCAGCGACAATTGATGGTATTTGATGAATTTGCCAGCTTGACCCGTATCCAGTTCAAGGTGCAGCCACCCACCGTGCAGCAAGGCGCAGTGGGGCACACGATCAACCTGTCGGTGACGGCCGCCGAAACCATCCAGGCGACGGCCGATGGGATCAGCGACCCGGGCTTGCGCGCAGCCCTGGAGCGGTTGGCCGCGCACGCCAAGCCTAAAGCCTGAGCCCCTATTTACGCTTGCTGCCGCCCAGCAACGAGCCCAACAACCCTCTTACCAGCTGCCGCCCCATCTGATTGGCGGCCTGTTGCATGGCGGATTTGAGTGCCTTGCCGGCCGCCGTGCCCAAAAACGCGCCGGCCTTGTCGGTAAAGCTCGGTTCTTCAGTGGAGGGTTTAGCCTCTTCGGTCGGCCCAAGGTCCTTGCGCGCCATCAACACTTCATAGGCCGACTCGCGGTCAATGGGCTTGTCGTAACGCCCCAGCAGCGGCGAACTGGCGATCAGTGCCGCGCGTTCGGCCTCACTGAGTGGCCCGATTCGCGATTGCGGCGGCGCAACCAGCACGCGCTGGACGACCTCCGGCGTGCCCTTTTCCTGCAACGTGCCCACCAGCGCCTCACCTGTGCCCAGTTCAGTCAGCACCGACAACGTATCGAACACCGGGTTGGGCCGGAAACCGTCGGCGACCGCACGCAGGGACTTCTGCTCTTTCGTGGTGAACGCACGCAAGCCGTGCTGGATACGCAGGCCGAGTTGCGCCAATACCGTGTCAGGCAAATCACCTGGGGACTGAGTGACAAAGTACACACCCACGCCTTTAGAGCGAATCAACCGCACCACTTGCTCGAGACGATCCTGCAGCGCCTTCGGCGTGTCGGCAAACAACAAATGCGCCTCGTCGAAAAACAGTGCCAGCAGCGGCTTGTCGGCATCGCCACGCTCCGGCAATTGCTCGAACAGCTCGGCCAGCAGCCATAACAGGAAGGTCGCGTAGACCTTCGGTGCCTCATGCACCAGGCGGCTGGCGTCGAGCAAATGGATGCGCCCACGGCCGTCACTGGCCGGTTGCAAAATATCCTCAAGTTGCAGCGCCGGCTCGCCAAACAAGGCTTCGGCACCTTGCTGTTCCAGCACCGCCAGGCGCCGCAACAGCGCCTGGCTGGAACCGGTGGTCATCAGCGCCGCGTCTTCACCGAGCAGTTCCGGGTGATAGCGCAGGTGGTTGAGCAATGCCTTGAGGTCTTTAAGGTCGAGCAGCAACAGGCCTTCGCGGTCTGCCACTTTGAAGGTGGCATACAGTGCCGATTGTTGGCTGTCGGTGAGTTCCAGCAGGCTGCCGAGCAATAACGGCCCCATTTCGCTGATGGTGGTGCGAAGCGGATGACCCGACTGCCCGTGAATATCCCACAGCGTTACCGGATAGGCCTTCGCCGTGTAGTTAAGGAAGGGCATACCCGCGATGCGCTCGGCGACCTTACCTTGAGGGTTGGCCGCAGCACCCAAACCGCACAAGTCGCCCTTGATGTCAGCGGCGAACACCGCCACGCCCGCATCACTGAAGGCCTCCGCCAGGCGCTGCAACGTGACGGTCTTGCCTGTGCCGGTGGCACCGGCGATCAACCCATGGCGGTTGGCCAGGCGCATGGCCTGGGCGATTGGCTGGCCATCGAGGCCGGCGCCGATAAGCAGTTGCGAGGAGTCAGGCATTTCGTCACCTTTGATTAATCTTTAGTGCCGCCAGGTCGATATAGAGCGATGTAAGACCCACAAAGTCTAAAAATAGGTCAGATAGCGCCTACAGGGACTAGCAGAGCTATCACAAGAAGTATCACACCTTTTTTGACGCTGTCATTTTGCGCGTCCCATAAGGACGCGCTTCGGATATTAAGACCTTAGCGGACCCTACAAGCCATGAATAAAAACCTGCGCTTCAGCCACAAAATCCTGCTTGCAGCCTCCCTTATCGTCATCGCCGCCTTCGCGCTGTTTACCCTCTATAACGACTACCTGCAACGCAACGCGATTCGCGACGACCTCAATAACTACCTGCATGAAATGGGCGACGTCACCGCCAGCAATATCCAAACCTGGCTCAACGGGCGCATTGCCCTGGTGGAAAACGCCGCACAAAACATCGCCATCAATCCCGAACCCAGTGTGGTTGCCGGCCTGCTTGAGCAAAAAGCCCTGACCTCCGCGTTCATGGCCACCTACGTCGGCGACAGCAAAGGCGCCTTCACCATCCGCCCCGACACCAAGATGCCGGACGGCTTCGACCCGCGCGTTCGCCCCTGGTACAAGGGCGCCCAAAGCAGCAACGGTTCGACCCTGACCGAACCCTATATTGACGCCGCTACCGGGCAGTTGATCATTTCCGTGGCCACCCCGAGCGCCACCAAGGCCGGCCAGAGCGTCGGCGTGGTGGGCGGCGACCTGAGCCTGCAAACCCTGGTGGATAACATCGGCGCGTTGAATTTCGGCGGCATGGGCTATGCGTTCCTGGTCAGTGCTGACGGCAAAGTGCTGGTGCACCCGGACAAAAACCTGGTGATGAAGACCCTGGCTGACATGTACCCGAAAAACACGCCGAAGATCAGCGCGGACTTCAGCGAAGTCCAGGCCAACGGCAAGGACAACATCGTGACCTTCACACCGATCAAGGGCTTGCCTTCGGTGAACTGGTACCTGGGTATTTCAGTAGATAAAGACAAATCCTTCGCCATGCTCAGCGAATTCCGCACTTCGGCGGTGATCGCCACGCTCATTGCCGTGGTGATCATCATTGCGCTGCTGGGCATGTTGATCCGCGTGCTGCTGCAACCCTTGCACGTGATGACCCGCGCCATGCAAGACATCGCCGATGGCGAGGGCGACTTGACCCGCCGCCTGACCATTCAGAACAACGACGAATTCGGCAGCCTGGGTAACGCCTTCAATCGCTTCGTGGAGCGAATTCATACGTCGATTCGGGAAGTGTCCTCGGCCACCGAGCAGGTCAACGAAGTCGCCTTGCGCGTAGTCAGCGCGTCCAATTCGTCGATGGTCAATTCCGACGAGCAGGCCAACCGTACCAACAGCGTCGCCGCCGCCATCAACGAGTTGGGTGCCGCGGCCCAGGAAATCGCACGCAATGCCGCACAAGCCTCCAACCAGGCCAGCGATGCGCGGCACCTCGCCGAGGACGGCCAACAGGTGGTGGATCGCAATATCAAGGCGATGACTCAACTGTCAGCGATGATCAGTGCTTCCAGCACCAATATAGAAGCGCTTAACAGCAAGACCGTGAACATCGGACAAATTCTGGAAGTGATCACCAGCATCTCGCAACAAACCAACCTGCTGGCACTTAACGCCGCAATCGAAGCGGCGCGTGCCGGGGAAGCCGGGCGCGGGTTTGCGGTGGTGGCCGATGAGGTTCGCAACCTGGCCCATCGCACTCAAGAGTCGGCGCAACAAGTGCAGACGATGATCGAAGAACTGCAAGTCGGCGCCCGGGAGTCGGTCAGCACCATGAGTGAAAGCCAGCGTCACAGCCAGGACAGCGTGGAAATCGCTAACCTGGCCGGAGAGCGCTTGAACAGCGTGACCCAGCGCATTGGCGAGATCGACGGCATGAACCAGTCGGTCGCCACGGCCACCGAGGAACAAACCTCGGTGGTGGAGTCGATCAATATGGACATTACCGAGATCAACACCCTCAACCAGGAAGGCGTGGAAAACCTGCACTCGACCCTGCGCGCCTGCACCGACCTGGAACAACAGGCGGCACGCTTGAAGCAACTGGTGGGGAGTTTCCGCATCTGACCTGCGTGCCCGCCGGCTGATACGACGGCGGGCAGACTAGTCTTGCGAGGGCTCGGGTTTACCGTGCTCACGCTCCCACAGCTCGGCGGCACCGGGAAACTCGGTGCCGTCCTCAGCGTCCAGGTCATCCGGGTCAAATCGGCTCAAACACCCCTCCCCCAGCGTCGCCGGGGCTTTGGAGGTGGCTTTGTCGAGTGGATCGCTCATCGATCAATCCTCAATGGCAGGCAAAGAAAAAGGGCCTTGAACGATTTAACGCCCAGGCCCTTTATTCTTCAATCGTTCAAAACGCGGTTATCAGAACACCACGGTTTTGTTGCCATGCACCAGCACGCGGTCTTCCAGGTGATAACGCAGCCCACGGGCCAGCACCATCTTCTCGACGTCGCGGCCGAAACGCACCATGTCTTCGATGCTGTCGCTGTGGCTGACACGCACCACGTCTTGCTCGATGATCGGACCGGCGTCCAGTTCTTCGGTAACGTAGTGGCAAGTGGCGCCAATCAACTTCACGCCACGCAGCGAGGCTTGGTGGTAAGGCTTGGCCCCCACAAACGACGGCAGGAAGCTGTGGTGAATGTTGATGACCTTGCCGGCGTATTCGCGGCACAGTTCCGGCGGCAGAATCTGCATGTAGCGCGCCAGCACCACAACATCCGCCTCATGCTGCTTGACCAGGCGGGAGACTTCGGCAAATGCCGGCTCCTTGTCCTGCGGATTGACCGGCACGTGGTAGTACGGAATGCCGTGCCATTCGACCATGCTGCGCAGGTCGTCATGGTTGGAAATCACGCAGGCGATCTCGCAGTCCAGCTCATCGCTGTGCCAGCGGTGCAGCAGGTCGGCCAAGCAGTGAGACTCACGGCTGGCCATCAGCACGACGCGCTTTTTCTGCTCGGTGTCGGCGATGTGCCAGGTCATCGAAAATTCTTCGGCGATCGGCGCAAACGCCTCACGGAAGGCTTCAAGACCAAAGGGCAGCGTGTCGGCACGAATTTCGTGACGCATGAAAAACCAACCGCTGAGATCATCCGAGTGATGGCTCGCCTCGGTGATCCAGCCGTTGTGGGAGGCCAGAAAGTTACTGACTTTGGCAACGATGCCAACCCGGTCCGGGCAAGCAATCACCAGCCGAAAAGTGCGCATTAGGGGGGAACTCCAGAACTTCGCAAAGGCCGCCATTCTAGCGATTACGCAGAAAAACTGCAGTATTCCTTGCGCCTTATTCTGCCCGCGCGCCCTGGCTACAGCCCTTAATAGCGTAAGGTTTTACTACCGCTATATGTCTGTACAACGTCGAGCACGGGCAGTTATCCGAAAATAACCGAGATTATCTTTACGCCTTGCACCTACTAATTAACTCGATTGCGTAGCCTTGCTACAAACATTCAACGTAATTCACATAAATACGTCCTTAAATGTTTACTTGAGGTAATTGCCTGACTATTATTAGCCCACTTCCCCTGTCAATCAGCGCTCTACATAAGGTAGTCCACATGTCTCTGATCAACGAATACCGTGCCACCGAAGAAGCTATCAAAGAGCTGCAAGCCCGTTTGAAGAACCTGTCCCAAGACGACAAGCTGCAAACCGAGCTGGAATTCGAAGGTAAACTGCGCACCCTGATGGGTGAATACTCCAAATCCCTGCGTGACATCATCGCGCTGCTGGATCCAGAGTCGAAAGTTAAAGCACCGCGTGGCGCTGTAAAAACTACCGGCACCAAGCGTGCTCGCAAGGTCAAGCAATACAAGAACCCGCACAATGGCGAAGTGATTGAAACCAAAGGTGGCAACCACAAAACCCTGAAAGAGTGGAAAGCCAAGTGGGGCGGCGACGTCGTTGAAGGCTGGGCTACCCTGCTGGGCTAAGCCTGGTCGGGCACTTGCCTGATATGCAGCACATTAAAAACGCCAGCTTGCTGGCGTTTTTTTATTTCCGATAATTCTGCAATTGCCTGACTACAGCGCCAGGCGAGCCGCTAATGAATCGGCATACTCCTGCCATTGATCAAGCACCTGGCACTGAAACGATGTAGCACTAAGGGCCAACTCCTCACGCGCCTGTTTAAATGCCAAAAGGGTATTGGGTGCGCCCCACTCCGGATTCGACAAACGTTGCTGGCAAAAAAGTTTCCAGCGCTGTTGCTCCTCGCTGTTCAAGGTGTCAGGAAAGTTGCGTGCACGGTAGCGAAATAACAGTTCAGGCAATCGATGATCATCAAAAGGCCACTGCTGATGCGCTAGATGTGCCGGTTCAGCCGACCGGACTTGTTCGCATAAACGACGGTCGCGATCACCTATAAAACCGTCATAGAGCTGCTGCTCAGGATCTGCATTCGGCGCAAAATCTTCCTCGGCGTAAATGGCCGCCAACTTATCGCGCCAAACTTCCTGTGCGTCAGTTAGTCGCAGCGCCCGCGCCTGGCACGCCGCCATATCCAACTGCAGGCGCTCGGCATCCTGTGCCCGCAGCACATTCAAAGGGGCAACCACCGGGCAGCGGTTGATATGCACCAACTTGAGCGGCACCGGCAGTTCCCCCTCCGCCAGATCGTCGCGCCGCGTGTAGAGACGTGCGCGCAAGGTAGCGGGGTCCAGATCCAGCAACCCCTGCGGGTCGAGCCCCAGATCACAGACAATCAGCGCATTACGGTTGCGCGGGTGCCAAGCCAGAGGCAGCACCACGCCCAGGTAATGACGCTCGGCGGAAAAACGCCCGGAAATATGCACCATGGGTTGCAGCAGGCGTATCTGATCCATCACCCGCTGCTTACTGCGCAACTGAAACAGCCAGTCGTATAGCTTCGGCTGTTTCTCCCGGACCAAACGGGCCAGCGCAATGGTGGCTCGCACGTCCGACAAGGCATCGTGAGCCTGGCCATGATCAATCCCATTGGCCTCGGTCAAGCGCTCAAGTTTAAGGGTGACGCGCCCGTCCTGCTCCGGCCAGACGATACCTTCGGGGCGCAGCGCATAGGCTGTGCGCACGACATCGATCAAATCCCAGCGACTGTTGCCGCCCTGCCATTCACGGGCGTAGGGGTCAAAAAAGTTGCGGTACAGGCTGTAGCGCGTCATTTCATCGTCAAAACGCAGGGTGTTGTAGCCGGCGCCACAGGTGCCTGGCGCGGCCAGCTCGGCGTGCACGCGGGTCATGAAGTCGGCTTCGGCCAACCCCTTTTCCGCCAGAACACTTGGGGTGATACCGGTGATCGCGCAAGCGGCCGGGTGAGGCAGGATGTCGTCGCTGGGCTGACAATAAAGATTGATCGGCGGGCCGACCTCGTTGAGTTCGAGATCGGTACGAATACCGGCGACCTGCAGCGGGCGATCGCTGCGCGGGTTAATGCCGGTGGTTTCATAGTCGTACCAGAAAATGGAGGTCACGGGCTGTTCCTGTACTGAAGACCGTCAAAGTCTAGGCGCTGCGAGGCGTCCGGGGCCAGCGATACATGACCTGTACAAACATCCAGTAAAAACTGGAAAGGTTGCTTCCACCGTCGACACTGCTAGCATCCGTGTCTCTGAACCGCCTCGCACTGCCAAGGATCGCAATGCCATCACCCCCGTTGGATACCCGCTATCAGATCGAGACCCCAGAGGGTATTGATCTGCCCCTGCGCCCGGCAGGTCTTCTGCCACGCGTCCTGGCCTTTGCTTTCGACCTGGGCGTGCGTGGGCTGATCATGGGTATCCTGCTCGTGCCTTTGGCCCTGCTGGGCAATATCGGCATCGGCCTGGGCTCATTGCTGCTGTTCCTGGTCAGTTGGTGGTACATGGTCCTGTTCGAGGTGCTCAATCAGGGCTGCTCCCCTGGCAAACAAGTCATGGGCCTGCGGGTTGTGCAGGACGACGGCACACCTGTCGGCTGGTCCGCATCACTGATCCGCAACCTGCTGCGCTTCGTCGATATGCTGCCCTTCGGATACTTCCTCGGCGCCATCAGTTGTCTGCAACATCCTCATTTCAAGCGCCTCGGCGACTTGGCCGCCGGCACGCTGGTGGTCTACCGTGAACAGCCACTGCTGCGCCCTCAGATTCCTCAAGCTGGCGCCCTGCGACTGCCCTTTGCCCTGGACCTGAGCGAGCAACGCGCCATCCTCGGCTTCGCCGAACGCCAGGCTGAGCTGTCGAGCGAACGGGTGCATGAACTGGCCTCAATCCTCGCCACGCCCCTGCAAGTGTCGCCGGCACGGGCCGTGGAACAGCTCAATGGTGTGGCCCGTGGCTTGTTGGGGCCGACATGAAACAGAGCCAGTTCGAAAGCCGTCACCAGGCCCAATGGGAAGCCTTCACCGAGCAACTCAAGCAGTTGGAGCAGGGTAAAGCCAAGCCGAGTGACGTGGCTGATTTCCCCCATCACTATCGACGTTTATGCCAGCACCTGGCCCTCGCCCAAGAGCGCGGCTACAGCAGTTACCTGGTAGATCCGCTGCAGCAACTTGCCCTGCGTGGCCATCAACAGTTGTACCGTCACCGCAGCCAGCTGGGCGCGAATGTATTGGCCTTCATTCTGGCCGGCTTCCCGCGGCTGGTGCGTGAACAGTGGCGCTTCGTCCTGATCGCCAGCCTGCTGTTCTTTGGCAGCCTGGTGGGCATAGCCCTGCTGGTCTACGTGTTTCCCGACCTGATCTACAGCATCGTCAGCCCCCAGCAGGTCGCCGAAATGCAAAGCATGTACGACCCGGACGCCAGCCGCCTGGGCCGCGCTGCCGAGCGTGCCTCCAGCGAAGACTGGATGATGTTTGGCTACTACGTGATGCACAACATCGGCATTGCCTTCCAGACCTTCGCCGCCGGCCTGCTATTTGGCCTGGGCAGCGTGTTCTTTCTGATTTTCAACGGCTTGATCATTGGGGCTGTCTCCGGCCACCTGACCGAAATTGGCTATGGCCAGACCTTCTGGTCATTTGTCATCGGCCACGGTGCATTCGAGCTGAGCGCCATCGCATTGGCCGGCGCGGCGGGCTTGCAACTGGGTTGGGCGCTGATCGCTCCGGGGCCGCTGGCTCGCAGCGAATCCCTGCGCCTGGCGGCACGCAAAAGCGTGCAGATGCTCTGTGGCGTCATGGTGTTCCTGCTGATTGCGGCCTTTATTGAAGCCTACTGGTCTTCCACCACATCGATCGCTCCCTGGGTCAAATACCTCGTCGGCGCTGCGCTTTGGCTCATGGTCGTCACTTACCTGACCCTTGCTGGACGGAACCACCATGCGCCTGAGTGACGCCAGCGTGGTGATTCGCCCGCGTACCGCCTGGGAAGCCATGGACCTTGGCGTATTAATGGCCCGGGAACATCGCCTGCTGTTGATGAGCAGTTGGGCGCTGGTGAGCCTGCCGGTGTTTGCCTTGCTCACCGTCTTGCTTTGGGAACACCCGTCCATGGCAATGTTCGTGTTCTGGTGGCTCAAGCCGGCTTTCGATCGCTTGCCGCTGTACATCCTGTCCAAGGCCCTGTTTGGAGAAACGCCGCGTCTCAAAGACGCCGTACGCCATTGGCCACGACTGCTGAAAAACCAGTTGCTGGTCAGCCTGACCTGGCGACGACTCAGCCTGAGTCGCAGTTTCGTGTTGCCGGTCAGCCAACTCGAAGGCCTCGGTGGCCAGGCACGCCAGCAACGTCTGGGGGTACTGCTGCAACGCAACGCCGGTGCCGCGCGCTGGCTGACCATCATCGGCGTACACCTGGAAATCGGCCTGTGGTTTGGCTGCATGGCGATGTTTTATCTGTTTATACCGGATCAGGTTGAGCTGGATTGGGACTGGCAACGCCTGGCGCTTGGCACGGGATCGAACTGGCTGTGGCTGGAACACCTGACCAATGCCTTCTACGCCCTGATCCTGGTGTTCTGGGAGCCGATCTATGTTGCCTGCGGTTTCAGCCTGTACCTCAATCGTCGCACCGTGCTGGAAGCCTGGGACCTGGAGCTGGTATTCCGTCGACTGCGCCAACGCCTGAGCAGTGTCGCGCCGCTGCTACTGCTGGTTGTCGGGCTGTTGCTGCTACCGTCGAGCCCGCCGGCCATGGCTGGCGACTCAAACGCACGCACGCCACTCAGTACTCAGGCCGCCGCCCAGTCGATCAAGACCGTGCTGGAGCAGCCCCCGTTCAAAAACCCGGAAACCGTCACGCGTTATCGTTTTGGGGATGACAAGCCTGCGACTAAAAACAAAGCGCACGGTGACGGCAAATTACCAGCCTGGCTTGAGTCGCTGCTGGACAGCCTCAACAGCAACACCTTCAAACATGTCGGCCAGGGCTTGGAAGTTCTCCTTTGGAGCCTGGTAATCGGTCTCTTGGCCCTGCTGGTCTGGCGCTACCGTGACTGGCTGCGCGCCTTTGTCGGCTGGCGCCCGCAGCCCAGCCCTAAACTCACCAAGCCAGCGCCGGCGCAGTTGTTCGGCCTTGAACTGGGTATCGAGACGTTGCCGGAAGACATCGCCAGTACCGCCGAGCAACTGTGGCTCACTCAGCCACGGGAAGCACTTGGCCTTCTATATCGAGGCCTGCTCAGTCGATTGCTGCATGACTACAGCCTGCCACTGAAAAGCGCCGATACCGAAGGCCAGGTGCTGGAGCGCATTCACCAGCTGCATCAACCGCAGCTGCTGGCGTTCAGTGCAGAATTGACCCGTCACTGGCAGAACCTCGCCTACGGTCACCACCTGCCTCCAGCCTCAGCCCAGCAGAAGCTCTGCACCGATTGGCGCGCGCTGTTCAGTTCGGGGGCCGCCCAATGAACCGCCCATTAGTCTGGATCGGATTACTGCTGGCCTGCCTGCTGGGAGCAGGAGCCCTTTATGCCTGGCACAAGGCAATCCCTTATGACGAAGTGGTGGATCGCGGCCCTTCGCCCCAGGCCCGGCAGAACCCCTATCTGGCCGCCGAGCATTTTCTACGTGAGCAAGGTTTGGCCGTTGAGCATGCCAACAACCTTGAACGACTCACCCAGCTCCCGGCCAAAGGCAATAGCCTGCTGATCCTGGGCGAACGCAGCAACATGACCCCGCGCCAAGTGGATCAACTGTTGGGCTGGACCAAGTCGGGTGGGCACCTGCTGGTGGTTGCCGAAGCGTTATGGGATGAAGAAACAGGCAAGAGCGGCGACCTGCTGCTTGACCGTTTGAACATCCACCAACTGATGAGTGACGTCCCTGACGAGCCGGCCTCCCCGCGCAAAAAGAAAGCGGCTCCGGATCTGACCAAGCTCTACGTCGACAATGAAACGGCCCCGGCCTATTTCAGCTTCGATACCGCCTTCAACCTTACCGACCCCAAACACGTCGCACAGTTTTCCGCGAATAGCGCCAAGGCCAGCCACCTGATGCAACTCGACTTCGGCAACGGCACCGTGACGGTTGTGACCGACAGCGACCTGTGGAAAACCCCGGCCATCGGCAAACACGACAACGCCTGGCTGCTGTGGTATCTCAACCAAGGCACTGACGTGACCTTGCTGTTCAACAGTGACGTAGACAATCTACTGACCCTGTTGCTGCGCTATTTCCCCCAGGCCCTGGTGGCATTTGTTGCGCTGATTGCCCTGGCGCTGTGGCAGGCCGGCATGCGCCAAGGCCCAATCCAGGCGCCGGCGCCCAAGGCTCGTCGGCAGTTGCAGGAACACTTGAAGGCCAGCGCCGACTTCCTGCTGCGCCGCAGTGGCCAGGGCCCACTCCTGCAAGCCTTGCAGCGTGACGTCCAACGCGCTGCAAGACGGCGTCACCCAGGCTTTGAACACCTCGAAACCGCTGAACAGTGGCAGGTGCTCGAACGCCTGACGCGCCAACCCTCCCACGTCATCAGTCAGGCCCTCGGCCCACTCCCGGCAAAACGGCTCAGCAGCGCCGATTTCTGCCGTCAGGTGGCGTGCCTGCAAACTCTCAGGAATGCCCTATGAGCGATTTTCCAGCAGCCACGGCTCCGACCAGCGAAAGCCTTCAACACGCCAGTGGGCAGGCACAAGCCCTGCGCGTTGAGCTGCGTAAGGCAGTGATCGGCCAGGACCAGGTGATTGACGACGTACTCACCGCCCTGATCGCCGGCGGCCACGTCCTGCTCGAAGGCGTACCGGGCCTGGGCAAGACGCTGCTGGTACGCGCCTTGGCCCGGTGTTTCGGGGGTGATTTCGCGCGTATCCAGTTCACGCCGGACTTGATGCCCAGCGATGTCACCGGCCATGCCGTCTACGACCTGCATACCGAACAGTTCAAACTGCGCAAGGGGCCGCTGTTCACGCATTTGTTGCTGGCCGACGAAATCAACCGCGCCCCGGCCAAGACTCAGGCCGCCCTGCTCGAAGCCATGCAGGAACGCCAGGTCACCCTCGAGGGCGAGGCGCTGCCTATCGGCCAACCGTTCATGGTGCTGGCGACGCAAAACCCCATCGAGCAGGAAGGCACTTACCCTCTGCCCGAGGCCGAGCTGGACCGGTTCATGCTCAAAGTACGCATGGACTACCCCGATGCACAGCAGGAGCTGGAGATGGTGCGCGAGGTGACCCGCTCATCCAGAGCAGACATGCTCGATGTGCAACCGCTGCGCACCGTGCTGCAAGCCGAGGACGTACTGCGATTGCAGCAGATTGCCAGTGAACTGCCTTTGGATGAACAGGTGCTCGACTACGCCGTGCGCCTGGCGCGGGCCACACGCACCTGGCCTGGGCTGGCTATCGGCGCCGGCCCTCGGGCGTCCATCGCACTGGTTCGCGGTGCTCGCGCCAGAGCCTTGTTGCGCGGGGGTGAATTTGTCACCCCGGACGACATCAAGGGCTGTGCGCTGGCGGTATTGCGTCACCGGGTGCGCATTGCACCGGAGTTGGACATCGACGGCCTTGAGGTCGACCAGGTGCTCCAGCAGTTGCTGGACCAGATTGCGGCGCCGCGGCAGTGACGTGCCCATGAAGCCGACCCGACTGCTGCTGGCCTGGCTGGGTGCGCTACTGGGCCTGAACACCTTGCTCGGCGTTGCCGCAGCATTGCAGTTCAAGGTGCCCGACACCTTGCATTCGGTCGCCTGGGGCCTGCTGCTGGCACTGTTGCTGCTGACCCTGCTGGATGCTGCACGCTTGCGTCGGCGCCCTTCTGTGCAAGTGCAACGGCAAATGCCCGGCAGCCTGGCGCTCGGGCGCTGGGGTGACGTTCGCCTGACGCTCACCCACAACTACCCGCAGCCACTGACGGTGCAGGTGTTCGATCACGTCCCGGATGGCCTGAGCATGGAAAACCTGCCTCAGTCCATCGAACTGCGCCCCGGTGAACGCAGTGAGCTGGGTTATCGGCTACGCCCCCTGCGGCGTGGGCACTTCCGTTTCAGCCGTTGTGAAATTCACCTGCCCAGCCCCTTTGGGCTGTGGTCTGCACGACGTTTTATTGAAGTTAACGATACAACCCGCGTCTACCCGGACTTCGCCCGGCTGTACGGCGCGCAGCTGCTGGGTGTGGATAACTGGCTGAGCCAACTCGGTGTGCAACAACGTCAGCGCCGGGGGTTAGGGCTGGAATTCCATCAACTGCGTGAATTTCGCGAAGGCGACAGCCTGCGCCAGATAGATTGGAAGGCCACCGCCCGCCAACGCACGCCCATCGCTCGCGAATACCAGGATGAGCGCGACCAGCAAATTGTGTTCATGCTTGATTGCGGCCGACGCATGCGCAGCCAGGATGACGAGTTATCGCACTTCGACCACGCGCTTAACGCATGCCTGCTGCTCAGCTATGTCGCACTGCGCCAGGGCGATGCCGTGGGTCTGTGCACCTTTGCCGGTGACCAGCCACGCTACCTGGCGCCGGTCAAGGGTAGCGGCCAGTTGAACCTGCTGCTTAATGCGGTGTACGACCTGGATACCACCCGGCGCAGCGCGGACTACCAGGCCGCCGCCAGCCAACTGCTGGCTCGGCAGAAACGCCGGGCGCTGGTGATCGTGGTCACGAACCTGCGCGATGAGGACGATGAAGCACTGCTGACAGCGGTAAAGCGCATCAGCCGACAGCATCGTGTATTGGTGGCCAGCCTGCGCGAGGAGGTGCTTGATCAACTGCGCCAGGCCCCCGTGCAGACCTTGCCCGAGGCACTGGCTTATAGCGGCACGGTGGACTACCTCAATACGCGTAACGAACTCCACGACCGGCTGAGCGCGCATGGGTTGTCCGTAGTGGACACCTCACCTTCGGCGCTGGGTGCCGCCCTGGTGACGCGTTATCTGGGTTGGAAAAAAGCCGGCGTATTTTGAGCGCGAGTGTACGACCAGGTTCGGGCAACAAACCGAACCCGGCCGACAACACACAGTGCCTAGGCGGATGCCTGCAAGGGATCAAAACTGAAGTAATTCAACAAGGCGGTGATCAGTTGCCCGTACTCTTCGCACGCATCAATCACACTGAACCCGGAGTCATAATACTGAGGATTGATGTCCTCATGGCTCCACAGGCAGGTCGCGGTAAGGTCAATGGCCTGGAGTTCGCCGTCCGGCCCAGGGACTTTCAGGCGCAACTCGAAGTCCACATCGACCATCATGGGCAATTGGCTGATCAACATCAGCCCGTTTTCGGAAACATTGCCCAGAAAACCGATAGGCTTGTCGGTAAGACGATTGAACACCTGCAGGAAGCAATGTAACTGGTGCCGCTCGATCCGTCGGTGGGTAACCATGTGAGATCGCCATCCAATGGCCATGTTTTGGCCGTGCCAGTGATTCGGAACGAGCCGATGGCTCGCTCTCCCTGGATCTCGGTGTGACAACGTACAGCGTTGGGGTCACTAAACAGCTGCCGAATCCGGGCCTCGCATTCGTTTGAGTAGAAACTTGTACAAACGAACACTCAAAGAATAGTCCAAGACTGGCGTCGGGCCAGCTACAGCATGACAAATATAATTACAAAGACGCTGGCCGTGGCTGCGCAACGCTGGCGCCGGGGTAATGCCCCAATTGCTGCAGGGTGTCGAGCCTGGCGCGAGCGCGGAAAGCGTACTCACTCGTCGGGTACTGACTGATGATGAATTGATAGGTTTGTACGGCGTCCACGAACAACTTCTGCCGTTCCAGGCATTGCCCGCGCAACATCGAGACCTCCGGTTGTACATAACGACGGGTACGGCTCTCACGGTCGACCTGGGACAATTCCAGGGTGACGCGCTCGCAATCACCCACCCCATAGGCGCGGTAAGCATTGTTCAAATGGTGGTCCATCGACCAGCGGGTACAGCCGACAACACTGACGGCCAGGGCAGCAACGAGCAAAATTCGCATGGGGGTTCTCCTGTCTTGAGCAGTGTATCGACCCCTCGTCGAAAATCTTCAAGGATGTTCGTCGATTCAACCGCTGCAAAAACAAGCCAATCGTCGATAAGTAGTGCAAACGAACAATGACTACAACGAAAGAGCATAGTAGCCTTCTCCAGCGCTTGAACTCAGGAGTCTGTGCATGTCCGTCCGTCGCACCAAAATCGTCGCCACCCTTGGCCCGGCCAGCAACTCGCCGGAAGTCCTCGAACAGCTGATTCTGGCTGGTTTGGACGTTGCCCGTCTGAACTTCTCCCACGGCACCCCGGACGAGCACAAGGCTCGCGCCAAGCTGGTGCGTGACCTGGCCGCCAAGCACGGCCGTTTCGTGGCACTGCTGGGTGACCTGCAAGGCCCGAAAATCCGTATCGCCAAATTCGCCAACAAGCGGATCGAACTGAAGATCGGTGACAAGTTCACCTTCTCCACCAGCCACCCGCTGACCGACGGCAACCAGGAAGTCGTGGGTATTGACTACCCGGACCTGGTGAAAGACTGCGGCGTCGGTGACGAACTGCTGCTGGACGACGGCCGCGTTGTAATGCGCGTCGATACCGCGACCCCGACCGAGCTGCACTGCACCGTGATCATCGGCGGCCCGCTGTCCGACCACAAAGGCATCAACCGCCGCGGTGGTGGCCTGACGGCGCCGGCCCTGACTGAAAAAGACAAGGCCGACATCATTCTCGCCGCCGAAATGGAAGTGGACTACCTCGCCGTGTCCTTCCCGCGCGACGCTGCCGACATGGAATACGCGCGTAAACTGCGCGACGAAGCTGGCGGCACCGCCTGGCTGGTAGCCAAGATCGAACGCGCCGAAGCCGTGGCCGATGACGAAACCCTCGACGGCCTGATCAAGGCTTCCGACGCTGTGATGGTTGCCCGTGGCGACCTGGGCGTGGAAATCGGTGACGCCGAGCTGATCGGTATCCAGAAGAAAATCATCCTGCACGCACGCCGCCACAACAAAGCGGTGATCGTGGCGACCCAGATGATGGAGTCGATGATCCAGAACCCAATGCCGACCCGTGCTGAAGTGTCTGACGTGGCCAACGCCGTGCTCGACTACACCGACGCCGTGATGCTCTCGGCTGAAAGTGCTGCCGGCCCGTACCCGCTGGAAGCCGTCCAGGCCATGGCGCGTATCTGCCTCGGCGCTGAAAAGCACCCGACCAGCAAGACCTCCAGCCACCGCATTGGCAAAGAGTTCGAAAGCTGCGACCAGAGCATCGCCCTGGCTGCGATGTACACCGCGAACCACTTCCCGGGCGTTAAAGCGATCATCGCCTTGACTGAAAGTGGCTACACGCCGTTGATCATGTCGCGTATCCGTTCCTCGGTGCCGATCTACGCGTTCTCCCCACACCGCGAAACCCAGGCCCGCGCCGCGATGTTCCGTGGCGTGTACACCGTACCGTTCGACCCGGCTTCGTTGCCGCCCCATGAAGTCAGCCAAGCTGCCATCGACGAGTTGATCAAGCGCGGCGTGGTGGAGAAAGGCGACTGGGTCATCCTGACCAAGGGTGACAGCTACCACACCATCGGCGGCACCAACGGCATGAAGATTCTGCACGTTGGCGACCCAATGGTCTGAGTGACAGGCTGAAAAACAAAAGCCCCGCCATGTGAATGGCGGGGCTTTTTACATTTCAATGCTGACGGGTGTGTGGGCATGAATGGCCTCTTCGCGAGCAAGCCCGCTCCCACATTTGACCGCGTACATCCTGAAGAAACCCGGTCGAATGTGGGAGCGGGCTTGCTCGCGAAGACGTCCGAACAATCAACAAACATCTATCGCCGGGTGATAAACCCCGACAACGCCGCAATCGCCTCCGGCGACTTCAACCGCTGGGTAAACAACGCCCCCTCTTCCTCAATCACCTGCCGCAACTGGTCGCGATCAACACTTTTCATCAGTTGCTTGCTCACCTGCACTGCCCCCGGCGCCAGCGTTTCAAAGCGTTCAGCCACTTCCCGCGCCTTGGCCAATGCCGCCTCACCACTGCCCAACGCCTCGGTGGCAATGCCCCACGCCGCCGCTTGCTCACCGGTAAACCCTTCGCCCAGCAGCAACAGCTCAGCCGCCTTGGCATGCCCCAGCAGCCGCGGCAGGATCAAGCTGGAGCCAAACTCGGGGCACAGCCCCAAGTTGACAAACGGCATGCGCAAACGCGCGTCACGGCTGATATACACCAGGTCGCAATGCAGCAGCAGGGTCGTGCCAATGCCCACCGCCGCGCCGGCCACAGCGGCGATCACCGGTTTGCGGCAGTTGAGCAGGCTTTTCATAAAGTGAAACGGTGGGCTGTCGAGGTCGCTGGGCGGCTGTTCGAGAAAGTCGCCGATGTCATTACCGGCGGTAAAACACTCACTGCTGCCTTGAATCAGCACGGCACGGACAGCGGCATCCGCATCGGCCTGCTCCAACGCTTCGGCCAATTGGGTGTACATGGCCCGGGTCAGGGCGTTTTTCTTGTCGGGCCGATTGAGCTGCAGAATCAGCAGCCCGCGTTCGCGTTGTTGAAGAATGGCGTCGGTCATGGCGGATCTCGCGGCTGTCGAATTCAGCGCTCAACCACGGGGCAGGAACACATCGGCCAGCAGTTGATTACGCGGCAGTCCCGCCAGGAACAAGCGCTTGGAAAACGCCTCGACGCTGGCAGGGTGCCCGCAGAGTAAGGCCAGAGTTTGCCGCGAAACAAGCCGTAGTTGCGCCAATGCCTGGGTCAACTCCGCCGCCGTCCACAGCTCCACGCACAGGTTGGGATGCTGCGCAGCCAGCTGCGCCAGGGGCTCGGCCAAATAGTGGGCGTGCGCATCATGGGCCAGGTGAATCACACGAATGGCGCCCTGATGATCCTGACGCAGGGCCTCACGCAGCACGCCCCACAAAGGCCCAAGGCCAGTGCCCGAGGCCAGCAGCCAGAGTGGCCGCGATTGCCAGTCAGGGTCATATTGCAGCGCGCCGCCTCTCAATTCGCCCAATCGCAGACTGTCTCCTGCCTGCAACTGGCGGGCAATATCGCTGAACTCACCGGGCAGACGGCAATCGAGGTGGAACTCCAGGAACGGATCTTCCTGGGGCAAACTGGCCAACGAATAGGGGCGCGCCACCTGCCCCGCCCACAGCACCAGATGCTGCCCGGCCCGATAGCGCAATCCACGCTCCGGTTGCAGCCGCAGGCGCAGCACGTTCGCCGCCAGCCAATCGGCGCCGACCACCTTGGCGGCCAAACCGTCACGCAGCGGGTCAAACGTCTCGACCTGCAGGTCCCCACTGACCTGGCACTGGCAGGCCAGACGCCAGCCGTCCTGGCGCTGCGCCGGGGTCAGGGCGTCGGGTTGCTTGTCCTCGACCTCACCCTGACAACGCACCAGGCACGCATGGCAACTGCCCGCCCGGCAACTGTAAGGCACGGCCACACCCGCCAGATTCAGGGCGTCCAGCAGGTTGCTGCCGGTGGCTACCGACCAATGGCGTTCGCCGACGTGCAGTTCAGGCATATAAGGTCTCTATCAGAAGGGCTGCGTACAGGGAATCATGCCCTACAGAGTTTGACCATAGTCGGGTGTATCAGCCACCGCGCCGGGTTATACTGCCGCGCCTTTTTAGCGTCGCGCCAACAATACTTGCTCTTCTTGGCGACGCGCCTTGGAAAGGTGGCTTCAGCCGACCGATGCAACACTGAAGCCACCTTTATTGAATGTTCCCGTCTTATAGAGGAGCGCGACTCATGACCGTGATCAAGCAAGACGACCTGATTCAGAGCGTTGCCGACGCCCTGCAATTCATTTCCTACTACCACCCCGTTGACTTCATCCAGGCGATGCACGAAGCCTACCTGCGCGAAGAATCGCCAGCAGCCCGTGACTCCATCGCGCAGATCCTGATCAACTCGCGCATGTGCGCCACCGGCCATCGCCCAATCTGCCAGGACACCGGTATCGTTACCGTGTTCGTGCGCGTGGGCATGGACGTACGTTGGGACGGCGCCACCATGGGCCTGGACGACATGATCAACGAGGGCGTGCGTCGCGCCTACAACCTGCCGGAAAACGTCCTGCGTGCATCGATCCTCGCCGACCCGGCAGGCGCGCGCAAAAACACCAAGGACAACACCCCGGCCGTGATCCACTACTCCATCGTCCCGGGTAACACCGTGGAAGTGGACGTGGCGGCCAAGGGCGGCGGTTCCGAGAACAAGTCGAAAATGGCCATGCTCAACCCGTCCGACTCGATCGTCGACTGGGTGCTCAAGACCGTTCCGACCATGGGCGCCGGCTGGTGCCCACCGGGCATGCTCGGCATCGGCATCGGCGGCACCGCCGAGAAGGCCGCAGTCATGGCCAAGGAAGTGTTGATGGAATCCATCGACATCCACGAGCTGAAAAAGCGCGGCCCGCAGAATCGTATCGAAGAGATGCGCCTGGAGCTGTTCGAGAAGGTCAACCAACTGGGCATCGGCGCCCAGGGCCTGGGTGGCCTGACCACCGTGCTCGACGTGAAAATCATGGACTACCCGACCCACGCAGCTTCGCTGCCGGTGTGCATGATCCCCAACTGCGCCGCCACCCGTCACGCGCACTTCGTGCTCGACGGCTCGGGCCCGGCGTCGCTGGAAGCGCCACCGCTGGACGCCTACCCGGAAATCGTCTGGGAAGCCGGCCCATCGGCCCGTCGCGTCAACCTCGACACCCTGACCCCGGAAGAAGTGCAGAGCTGGAAGCCGGGCGAAACCGTGTTGCTCAACGGCAAGATGCTCACCGGCCGCGACGCTGCGCACAAGCGCATGGTCGAGATGCTGAACAAGGGTGAAACCCTGCCGGTGGACCTCAAGGGTCGCTTCATCTACTACGTCGGCCCGGTTGATCCGGTGCGCGAAGAAGTGGTTGGCCCTGCCGGCCCGACGACCGCGACGCGGATGGACAAGTTCACCCGTCAGATCCTCGAGCAAACCGGCCTGCTGGGCATGATCGGCAAATCCGAGCGTGGCCCGACCGCGATCGAAGCGATCAAGGACCACAAGGCTGTGTACCTGATGGCCGTGGGCGGCGCCGCTTACCTGGTGGCGCAAGCCATCAAGAAGTCCCGCGTTGTCGCCTTCGCCGAGCTGGGCATGGAAGCGATCTACGAGTTCGACGTGAAAGACATGCCGGTCACCGTTGCTGTCGACAGCAAGGGCGAATCCGTGCACATCACCGGTCCTGCCATCTGGCAGAAAAAGATCAGTGAAAGCCTGGCGGTAGAAGTGCAGTAAGCACCTCACTGCAAGGAAAAAGGCGACTGCGGCCCCACGGCCCAGTCGCCTTTTTTATGGCGAACTCGCTCATGTGGGAGCTGGCTTGCCTGCGATGCAGACACCTCAGTACATCAGGCACACCGGATTGATGCCATCGCAGTCGAGCCAGCTCCCACACAAGCTCGCTCGCCACAAGTTCCAGGCCGCTCATGCTATGGTGCTCGCCCCTTACCGTGCCTGTTCATCACCGTATGATCGCGATCCCACGCCCGTTGCGCCTGACCTTCTACTCCCTGCTGATCATCGCTGGTGCGGTGCTGGCCGCGGCCTTGGCCACTCGCCATGCCGAACGCCAAGCCCTGGTCGATGACGCCGCTCGCGCCAATCAGCAGCTCACGCTCTATGGCAACTCCCTGCACACGCTGATCGAACGCTACCGCGCCCTGCCCGCCGTGTTGGCGCTGGACTCGGAGATGATCAGCGCGTTGAAAAACCCGGTGGATGCCACGACTCAGGACGTGCTTAACCGCAAGTTGGAGCGCATCAACGGCGCCGCGCAGTCTTCCACGCTCGAATTGATGGACCGCACCGGCCTGGCCGTGGCCGCCAGCAACTGGAACCTGCCGAGCAGTTATGTGGGACACAACTATGCGTTTCGCCCTTATTTCAGCCAGACCTTGAGCCAGGGCACCGGGCGTTTTTATGCGGTGGGCGTAACCACCGGGATTCCAGGTTACTTCCTCTCCAGCGCAGTGGTCGACGAGCACGACCAGTTCCTCGGCGCCATGGTCGTGAAGCTGGAATTCCCTGAACTCGAACGCGAATGGGCCCAAGGCAATGACTTGCTGCTGGTCAGCGACGCGCGCGGCATTGTGTTTATCGCCAATCAGCCAGGCTGGCGTTACCGCAACCTGCGACCGCTGTCGGCCAGTGACCTCGCCGAGCTCAAGGCCACCCGCCAGTACGACAAAAAACAGCTGCAGCCGTTGGAAACCAGCACCCTGCAGCGCTTCGGCGAAAACAGCCACCTGATGCGCGTCAATGGCCCCGACGGCAATGCCAACTACATCTGGGAATCGCTGCCGCTGAAGGCCGAAGGCTGGACGCTGCACCTGCTGCGCAAACCCCAATTTGCCTTTGAAGACCAACGCAACGCCGGCCTCGCCGCCGCCGGGTCGTGGTTGGCCCTGGTGTTTCTGGTGCTGTTCCTGACCCAGCGCTGGCGCCTGGCCCGCCTGCGCCAACGCAGCCGCGAAGAACTGGAGCAACTGGTCGAGGAGCGCACCCAGGCGCTGCGCACGGCTCAGGATGGTCTGGTGCAATCGGCCAAGTTGGCTGCATTGGGGCAAATGTCCGCCGCCCTCGCCCACGAGATCAATCAGCCGCTGACCGCGCAACGCATGCAGTTGGCGACCTTGCGCCTGCTGCTGGACCATGGCCGCGTGGACGATGCCTATCAGGCACTGACGCCGCTGGACGATATGCTCACACGCATGGCCGCACTCACCGGCCACCTCAAGACCTTCGCGCGCAAAAGCCCGAGCGGCCTGCGTGAAAAGCTGGATTTGGCCACGGTGGTCGACCAATCCCTGCACTTGCTCGATGCACGCCTGCGCGACGAAGCCATCGGCGTGGTGCTGGACCTGACGCGCCCCGCCTGGGTACGCGGCGACGCGATCCGCCTGGAACAGGTGCTGATCAACCTGCTGCGCAACGCCCTCGACGCGATGGCCGACAAGCCGCGCAAACGCCTGGAAATCCGCCTGCACGCCGACCAACAACTGTGGCGACTGACCGTTAGCGACAGCGGCGGCGGGATTGCCGAAGAACACTTGAACAACGTGTTCGACCCGTTCTTTACCACCAAACCCGTGGGCGACGGCCTCGGCCTTGGGCTGGCGGTGTCCTACGCTATCGTGCATGAATTGGGCGGGCGCCTGCTCGCCGGCAACCGTGGCGACGGCGCCATATTTACCCTGACCTTGCCCATTGCGCTGGAGACGCCCGACCTATGTTGAATGCAGTGATTGTGGTCGATGACGAAGCCAGTATTCGCACGGCCGTCGAACAATGGTTGAGCCTGTCGGGGTTTGCCGTGCAGCTGTTCAGCCGCGCCGAGGAATGTTTGGCGCAACTGCCCAAGGATTTCCCCGGCGTGATCTTGAGCGACGTGCGCATGCCCGGCCTCAGCGGCCTGGAGTTGTTGGCCGAAGTACGGCGCCGCGATGCCGACCTGCCGGTGATATTGCTCACCGGCCACGGCGATGTGCCGATGGCGGTGGAAGCCATGCGCGACGGTGCCTACGATTTTCTGGAAAAACCCTTCAGCCCCGACGCCTTGCTTAACAGCTTGCGGCGCGCCCTGGACAAACGCGGGCTGATCCTGGAGAACCGTCGCCTGCATCAACAGGCCGACCATCGAGCGCAGCTGGAGTCGAGCCTGCTGGGCGTGTCCCGCAGCTTGCAGAATTTGCGCCGCCAGGTGCTGGACCTGGCGAGTTTGCCGGTCAATGTGTTGATCCGTGGCGAGACTGGCAGCGGCAAGGAATTGGTCGCGCGCTGCCTGCATGATTTCGGCCCGCGCGCGAAAAAGCCGTTTGTAGCGCTCAACTGCGCCGCCATCCCCGAGCAGCTGTTTGAAGCCGAATTGTTTGGCCACGAAAGTGGCGCGTTCACCGGCGCCCAGGGCAAGCGCATCGGCAAGTTGGAATACGCCCACGGCGGCACGTTGTTCCTGGATGAAATCGAAAGCATGCCGCTGGCCCAGCAGGTGAAGCTGCTGCGCGTGTTGCAGGAGCAGAAGCTGGAGCGACTGGGTTCCAACCAAAGTATTCACGTGGATTTACGCATTATCGCCGCGACCAAGCCGGACTTGCTGGAAGAGGCACGCGCCGGGCGTTTTCGCGAAGACCTGGCCTACCGCCTGAACGTCGCGCAATTGCGCCTGCCACCGCTGCGCGAGCGCCGCGAAGATATTCCGCTGCTGTTTGACCACTTTGCCCACAGCGCCGCCGAGCGCCTGGGCCGCAGCGCCGAACCCTTGAGCGGTGCGCAACTGGGGCGGTTGCTCAGCCATGATTGGCCAGGGAATGTGCGCGAACTGGCCAACGTCGCCGAACGCCAAGTGCTGGGCCTGGGTGAGCCGGAGCCGGAAGGTATCGAGGCCGGGCAATCGTTGGCGGCGCAGCAGGAGGCATTTGAAGCGCATTGCCTGAAAGCGGCGCTGGTTCGGCACAAGGGTGATATCAAGGCGGTGCTGGCGGAGTTGCAACTGCCGCGTCGCACCTTTAATGAAAAGATGCAGCGGCATGGGTTGGTGCGGGATACCTTCCTGTAGGCCGACTTTTGTATTGCCTGGCAGGACGCCTTCGCGAGCAAGCCCGCTCCCACATTCGACCGCATCTCTCCAGTTGAAATGGGATCGAATGTGGGAGCGGGCTTGCTCGCGAAAGGGGCAGTCGCCATAAGCGGATTTCCGCTCATCCCCCTCAAACCATCAGCAACTTTCCGCTCAAAAACATTCTGAAACCCTTCTAAACCGGGCCTTCATCTACCTGGCACAGCTTCTGCTATAGCCGAACCAGGCAGCGTTCGCGCCGCTCCACAAAAACAATTAGATGAAGGATCCTTCAATGGATAACTCCAACACCTTGCCTTTGGGGTCGGCGGCTGTGCCGGCCAAAGAACGCACAACGTCCAGCCGGATCAAATCGATCTTCAGCGGCTCCGTCGGCAACATGGTCGAGTGGTATGACTGGTACGTCTACGCCGCCTTCTCGCTGTACTTCGCCAAAGCCTTCTTCCCCGCCGGCTCCTCCACCGCCCAGTTAATGAACACCGCCGCGATCTTCGCCGTGGGCTTTATCATGCGCCCGATCGGTGGCTGGCTGATGGGCCTCTACGCCGACTACAAGGGCCGTAAGGCCGCGCTGATGGCCTCGGTCTTGCTGATGTGCTTCGGCTCGCTGCTGATCGCGCTGACCCCGGGTTACGACACCATCGGCATCGGCGCGCCGATCCTGCTGGTGTTCGCGCGTTTGCTGCAAGGCCTGTCGGTGGGTGGCGAGTACGGCACCTCGGCGACCTACCTGAGTGAGATGGCGACCAAGGAACGTCGCGGTTTCTTCTCCAGCTTCCAATACGTAACCCTGATCTCCGGCCAGCTCATCGCCCTGGCGGTGTTGATCGTGCTGCAGCAAGTGCTGACCACCGAGCAGTTGTACGCCTGGGGCTGGCGCATCCCGTTCGCCATCGGCGCCTTGTGCGCAGTGGTCGCGCTGTTCCTGCGTCGCGGCATGGAAGAAACCGAGTCGTTCACCAAAAAGGAAAAAGCCAAGGAAAGCGCCATGCGCACCTTGATGCGCCACCCCAAAGAAGTGTTGACCGTGGTCGGCCTGACCATGGGCGGCACCCTGGCGTTCTACACCTACACCACCTACATGCAGAAATACCTGGTGAACACCGTCGGCATGAGCATCTCCGACTCCACCACCATTTCGGCCGCCACGCTGTTTCTGTTCATGTGCCTGCAACCCTTGGTCGGCGGGCTCTCCGATAAAGTCGGCCGGCGCCCGATCCTGATCGCCTTCGGCATCCTCGGCACGCTGTTCACCGTGCCGATCCTCACCACCCTGCACACCATCCAAAGCTGGTGGGGCGCGTTCTTCCTGATCATGGCGGCGCTGATCATCGTCAGCGGCTACACCTCGATCAACGCAGTGGTGAAAGCTGAACTGTTCCCGACCGAAATTCGCGCCCTCGGCGTGGGCCTGCCGTATGCGCTGACCGTGTCGATCTTCGGCGGCACTGCTGAATACATCGCGCTGTGGTTCAAGAGTATTGGGATGGAAACCGGTTACTACTGGTATGTGACGGCGTGCATTGCCGTGTCGCTGGTGGTTTACGTGACCATGAAGGACACCCGCAAGCACTCTCGTATCACCACAGACTAAAGGTTTAACGCAGTAAAAATGTGGGAGCGGGCTTGCTCGCGAAAGCGCAGTGTCAGTCAATACATCAGTGACTGATAGACCGCATTCGCGAGCAAGCCCGCTCCCACATTTAGTTCTTTAGCGTTTCCAAAAAAGCGTCAGGTCAGCTCTACGGACTGCGGACGACCATACCGGCGCTGCGCATACGACGCCCCCGCAATCATCACCACCAGCACCGCCGCCAACACCGCCGATGAGCCGATGGTGCCGAAATCCAGCCCGCCCTTTTCGTGGGGTTTGGTGAGGAAGTCGCCCAGGGTCGCGCCAAACGGCCGGGTCAGTACAAATGCCACCCAGAACAACAGCACCGACGACAGTTGGGTGAAGTATTTGAGTGCCACCACTGCCGCAATGGCCGCGCCGATCAGCAAGGCGCCCCCGGCAAAGCCGAGCCCCGAGTCGTCCGCCAGGAAGTCGCCCAGCGCGGTGCCCAAGGTGTTGGAGAACAGAATCGCCATCCAGTAAAACAGCTCACCGCGAAACGTCTGGACCTTGTTCACGTTCAGCGAGTCGCCGCTCAACCGCCACAGCGCAAAGATGATCATCAGGATCACGATCAGGATCATCGACCCTGCGGCATATCCCAGGCCGAGCGTGCGGTCCATGAAGTCAGACATAGTGGTGCCGGCCGTGCTGGTGGACAGGATCACCAGCCAATACAGCACCGGGTTGTAGGTTTTCGACCAGAGTTGCGTCACCAGGGTGACGAAAAACACGCTGATCAGGATCATCGAGCTGATGGCGTAGCCGACGTTCAAGGTCATCGACAGCAAATCCCCGGCCGTTTCGCCCAGGGTGGTTGCGCAGATTTTCATGACCCAGAACGCCAGGGTGATCTGAGGAAGTTTGTTCATGGTGCAGAAGGCTCCGAAGCTCAGTCTTTCATTGGGCCGACTTATAGGCGTGTCGACCTGGGGCGCAGACTGAACGCAGGGCCGTGAAAAATAGGTGGGCAATCAATGAAAATTCCATACGGCCAATGGAAATTCGCCGTTATGGCTTGCACTATGGCTACCTCCCAGAACCCCGCAGCAGGAACCCCGGCCCATGTCTGACGATATCCACTTCTATGAACCCGCCAACGGCCACGGCCTGCCCCACGATCCGTTCAATGCCATCGTCGGCCCACGGCCGATTGGCTGGATTTCTTCCCATGACCGCGAAGGCCAACTGAACCTGGCGCCTTACAGCTTCTTCAATGCGTTCAACTACATTCCGCCGATCATTGGGTTTTCCAGTGTCGGGCGCAAAGACAGCCTGAACAACATCGAACAGACCGGCGAGTTTGTATGGAACCTGGCCACACGCCCGTTGGCCGAGCAGATGAACCAGAGCTGCGCGGCGGTCTCGCCGCAGGTGAATGAGTTCGAGCTATCGGGCCTGACGCCGGTCGCCTCGAAAATCGTCGGCGTGCCACGCGTGGGCGAAAGCCCGGTGTCGTTCGAATGCAAGGTGACGCAGATCATTCAGCTACAGCGTGCGGACAAAGAGTTGGTGCCAAGCTGGCTGGTGTTAGGCGAGGTGGTGGCGGTGCACATTGCCAAATGGCTGCTCAAGGACGGGATCTACGACACCGCCGCTGCCGAGCCGATCTTGCGCGGTGGTGGGCCGGCGGATTACTTCCAGCTGGGGCCGGAGGCGTTGTTCAAGATGTATCGCCCAGGCGCCACGCCACGCTGATTGGAATGCAATAAAAATGTGGGAGCGGGCTTGCTCGCGAATGCGATTTTTCAGTCACTGATGCATTGACTGACACACCGCATTCGCGAGCAAGCCCGCTCCCACATTTGATCGGTGGTGGTGTTCAGCTAGCAGCTGTTGCCCAAGTCAGTTGACCTTCTTCGTCCACATCGACCAACCGCTGCAATTGCGCGGCAGCCGCATCGTCGGCGTCGTCGGCGGTCTTGAACGTCTGTCCTTCAAGGATCTTGTGAAACTTGGGTGCGCCCATGCCATCCAGTGCCTTGACGGCGATGGCAGCGCTGTAGCCACCTTCTTCTTCACGCACCAAGGCGGAAACGGCTTCGTGGTGGGCAAACTCTTTACGTGCCATGTTGCAGGTCCTGGCCAATGGAAAGTCAGCCATTCTAACCGTTAACCGGCCAGTTGCAGGTACTCGCCGTAGGCATGCGCGGCGGATGCATCGGTGAAGGTCTGGAAGTCCATGCTGCGCACGACCATGTCGTTCAACAGCTCGGTAAAGATCATCAGCGCCGGAGAATTGAAGTAGGCGCTCATCGCCTGCTCGCTGCTCCAGAAGCCCGAGACCAGCCATACATCGGGATCGACCTGGGAATGCTGCAACGAGAATTGCAGGCAACCCTGCGCCTGACGGCCGGGTTCGATCAAACTGCTCAAGCGTGCACCGAGTTCGGTGCTGCACCCGGTACGGGCACGGATAAAGGCCATATGGCTCGCGGGAATGGGGGTGGACATGTTCGACTCTCCCGTTGAGAAGTGATGCTCGGCAAGCACTGTGAGGGCGTGTTGCCACAGGATCAAAGATAACGGCGCGGGTGTGGGCGCGGTTAGTCAATTCCTGCAGGCTTATTGCACAATCCTGCGAGAAGCGTAGATAAGACGTTTGGCCCCCAGGGTTTATTCCAGGCCCATGCTCAGTATTTCAGGCACATGACAGCCCAGGAACTTGCCTGATTCGCGACCTCTCGCAGGATCAGGCAAGGATTGTGCAGAATCGACGTAACACTTTTTCGAAAGCCGCCGCTAAGCTGGGGCCATCAAACAAGCGTGTAGAGGACACCCCATGTCGTCGCCGGACCCCAAGCCCATTCCCCTCGATGCCGAGATGGAAAAACAGCGCGCCGAACTCGCCGGTATCGTGCATCGGCATACCTGGGAAGACGGTTCCTACGGCACGGCGATCACCTCACTGTTTCTCAACCGCCACAACACGCCACGCGACTTTATGCCGGTGCTGGTGGAGCCGGCGCTGTGCATCCTCGCCAGCGGCAGCAAGGAAGTACGCCTGGCCGACGAGATCTTTGCCTACGACCCACTCAACTATCTGGTGTTCTCGGTTGCGATGCCGGTGGCCGGGCGGATCATCGACGCCACGCCGGAAGACCCGAACCTGTCAGTGCGCATCAACATCGACCCGGCGCAGCTGACCGCACTGATCGCCGAGGCCGGCCCGATGGGCGTGCCCTCCCGCCCGACATCGCGCGGCATGTATGTCGACCGCATCGACACCCAACTGCTGGATGCCGTGCTGCGCCTGGCGCGCCTGCTGGACAGCCCCAAAGACATCGCGATGCTGGCGCCGTTGATCAACCGCGAGATTCTGTATCGCCTGCTGCGTGGGCCGCAGGGTTATCGGCTGTATGAAATCGCCGTGGCCAACAGTCAGAGCCATCGTGTGAGCCAGGCGATCAAGTGGTTGAACGGCAACTATGAACAGCCGCTGCGTATTGATGACCTGGCCAAGGAAGTGAACCTCAGCGTCTCGACCTTGCACCACCGTTTCAAGGCGATCACCGCGATGAGCCCGCTGCAATACCAGAAGCAACTGCGCTTGCAGGAAGCGCGGCGGTTGATGATTGCCGAAGGGCTGGAAGCCTCGGCGGCGGGGTATCGGGTGGGGTATGAAAGCCCGTCGCAGTTCAGCCGGGAGTACAGCCGGTTGTTTGGAGCGCCGCCCTTAAGAGACTTGGCCAGATTGCGCCAAAGCATCTGACCCAACAGAGATCAAAAAATGTGGGAGCGGGCTTGCTCGCGAATGCAGAGTGTCAGTCACCGAAAATATTGACTGACCCACCGCATTCGCGAGCAAGTCGAATCGTCGCACCGCCGCTCCCACATTTGATTTGCGCTGCTTGCTAGTCCAGTGTCCGGGGCAGCTGTAGCGTGACGCGCAAACCACCCTCACGCAAATTCTGCAAACTCACCTCGCCGCCATGGCTGTGAGCGATGTTGCGCGCAATACCCAAGCCCAAGCCATAACCCTGCTGTTGCCCCGCCAACCGAAAGTGCGGTTCAAACACTTGCTCCAGGCGCTGTTCCGGAACGCCCGGCCCTTCATCATCAACGTGCAAGATGAACAACACACCATCATCTTCGATATGCAAATGCGCGTTCTGCCCATACTTCAAGGCGTTGTCGATCAGGTTGCCGATGCAGCGCTTGAGCGCCAGCGGCTTGCCTGCGTACGGCGACAGGGCTCGCCCGGCCTGGGTGATGCGGCCGTTGCCGTTGGGCGCCAGGTACGGCTCCACCAGGCAATCGAGCACGTGATTGAGGTCGACCGGCTCGATGTTTTCGTGAATGTCAGTGTCTTTTACGCACTGCAGCGCGCCTTTGACCAGCAACTCCAACTCGTCCAGGTCGCGGCCGAATTTGGTTTGCAGGTTTTCGTCTTCGAGCAGTTCCACGCGCAGGCGCAGGCGCGTGATCGGCGTGCGCAAATCGTGGGAAATGGCGCTGAACAATTGGCTGCGTTCGGTCAGGTAACGGCTGATGCGTTCGCGCATGGCGTTGAACGCACGGCCCACTTCCACCACTTCACTGCCGCCGCCTTCGGCCACCGGCTCCACGTCCGCGCCCAGCGACATGTCCCGCGCCGCCCGTGCCAGGCGCTTGAGTGGCCGGCTCTGCCAGTGCACCAACAGGCCGATAAACAGCAGCAGGAAGCCACTGGTCAGCACGATAAACCACACCTGCTGCGACGGCAGGCCTTGTTCTTCAAGGCTGGTGTAGGGCTCGGGCAGCAGCGAGGCGATGTACAGCCATTCGCCGGGCGCCAGCTGGATCTGCGTGACCAGCACCGGCGGGTTTACCGGCTCCAGGGTCAACGCGTAATGCGCCCAGGAACGCGGCAGCTCATCGAGCTTCAAGCCGGCGTTGAAAATACGCAGGTCTTCGGCACTGACGAACTCCACCGAGATATGCACATCGCCGCCCAGGGTCTGGCGCAACACTTCATCCACGGCTTGCAGCACCGCCTGCTTGCGCGGGGTCTGCGGCAATATCTGCATGTCCAGGGGGCGGTCGTTGAGGGTCACGACAAAACGCGTGCCGCCCATGCTGCGCAGCTGGTCCAGCACTAACGGCCGATAGGCCACCGGCAGCGAACGGAAATAACTCACGCTGGCCGTCATCGAGTGCGCAAGGCTGCGGGCGCTGGTGACCAGGCCTTCGAGCTGGGTGGCACGCAATTGCGAAACCCAGATCACGCTGGAGAGTGTTTGGGCGAACAGCACCGCGAGCAAGGTCAACAGCAGCATGCGCCCGAGCAGTGAACGCGGCACCGGGAAGCGGCGGCGGCGTTCGGTTACATGCTCAGTGGGCATTGCCGGCAACCACGCTGGCTGCCAGTTGATAACCGCTGCCGCGCACGGTGCGGATCAGCCGAGGGGGTTTTTCGGTGTCGCGCAGGCGTTGGCGCAGGCGGCTGACGGCCATGTCGACGATACGGTCCAGCGGCATCAGGTCGCGGCCACGGGTGGCGTTGCCGATGGTGTCGCGGTCGAGAATCTGTTGGGGGTGGTCGAGAAACAATTTGAGCAAGGCGAAGTCGGCGCCGGAGAGAATCACCTCTTCACCGTCAATGTGAAACAGGCGGTGACTGATCATGTCCAGGCGCCATTCATCGAACACCCACACATCGCCACCGCTGCTGCGCTCCTGGCCAAACTGGGCACGGCGCAACAGGGCCTTGATCCGCGCTTGCAGCTCGCGGGGGCTGAACGGCTTGCCGATGTAGTCGTCGGCGCCCAGCTCCAGACCGATCACGCGGTCGGTTTCGTCGGAGCTGGCGGTGAGCATGATGATCGGCACCTGCGCCTGGCGCGGGTGCTGGCGAATCCAGCGGCAGAGGCTGAAACCGTCTTCGTCGGGCAACATCACATCAAGAATGACCAAGTCACACGGCGCCTCGTTCATCGCCTGGCGGAACCCCGCACCATCCGACACGCCACGCACCTGGAAGCCGGCGCGACTGAGGTAGGTTTGCAGCAATTCGCGGATTTCCTGGTCGTCGTCGACGAGGAGAATCGATTTACTGATTACGCTCACGGGGTCCTCCTTGTTGTTATGGCCAAGCTTAAGTCATTTGTTGCCCTTCAGGCCCCTATCGCGAGCAAGCCCGCTCCCACATTTGGAATGCATTTCAAAATGTGGGAGCTGGCTTGCCTGCGATGAGGCCATCAGCCTCTACGCAAAAGCCTGTTCAAGCGCCACACCCGCCCCGGTCAACCCGGAATACGGCGCCGTCACCAACCACACCGGAATGCCTTTGAAGTAGTCGCTCATGCAGCCTTTGTCGCTAAAACTCTTGGCAAAATCGCTGTTGATAAAGAAGTCGGCAAACCGTGGAATCACCCCACCCACGATATACACCCCACCGCGCCCGCCGGTGGTCAGTACGTTGTTACCCGCCACACGGCCCAGCCAGATGCTGAACTGGTTCAAGACTTCCATTGCCACCGGGTCGCCGGCCAACCCCGCTGCCGTAATGGCTTCGGGCGTGTCCAGCACCGGGGTATGCCCGTCGACCGCGCAAATCGCGCGGTACACACGGGGCAGGCCGCCACCGCTCAAAGCGGTTTCGGCACTGACGTGGCCGATTTCAGTGTAGATGTGCTGCCACAGCTGGGTTTCACGTGGGCTGCTCAGGGGCAGGTCGACATGCCCGCCCTCGCCCGGCAGCGCCGCGTAACGGCCTTCGCCCAGGTCCAGCAAGGTACCGACGCCCAGGCCGGTGCCCGGGCCGATCACCACGGCTGGGCGCCACGGCTCCGGGGTGCCTTCGCAGACCACGCGGAATTCGTCGGGTTTGAGGCGCGTCATGCCCAGGGCCATGGCGGTGAAGTCGTTGACCAGCAGCAGTTCATCCACTTGCAGGGTTTTGCAGAATGCAGTTTTGCTCAGGCGCCAGTGATTGTTGGTGAATTTAAATTCATCGCCACTCACCGGCCCGGCGACCGACAGGCACACCGCGCCGATGTCGCCGATGTGCAGGCCTTCTTCCTTGAGGTAGACCTTGATGGCCTCCTCAGGGCTGGTGTGATCCGCCGTGGCGTGCACGCGGATCGAGTGCAGCGCCTGATCCCGCCACAACGCAAAACGGGCGTTTGTACCGCCAATATCACCGACCAGCGCAAGCTTCACTTAAGCGTCTCCAAGGCAGAGGTAAAGGCGCTGGCGCCCTGCTCTGCGGAGCTTGCGGCCAAGCGCATAAATGCAAACAGCTCGCGACCGGCCCCCACGTTATTGCCCAACAGGCCCGTGGCAGGCGTGCGCGCTGCAAATTCTTCGGCGTCCACCTTAAGCTCCAAGGTGCCTTTGACGCCATCGACGCGAATGATATCGCCATCTTTGACCCGCGCCAGCGGCCCGCCGCTCTGAGCTTCGGGGTTGACGTGGATCGCGGCGGGAATCTTACCCGACGCGCCGGACATACGCCCGTCTGTCACCAACGCTACTTTAAAGCCACGGTCCTGCAACACGCCGAGGAACGGCGTCATTTTGTGCAGTTCCGGCATGCCATTGGAGCGCGGGCCCTGGAAGCGCATCACGGCGACAAAGTCTTTTTCCAGCTGGCCTGCCTTGAACGCGTCCGCCAGGTCCTGTTGATCCTGGAATACTACGGCCGGTGCTTCGACAATCTGGTGTTCCAGGGCCACGGCCGAGACTTTCATCACGCCACGGCCGAGGTTGCCTTCCATCACACGCAAACCACCTTCCGGCGAGAACGCGCGGGCCACGGGGCGCAGGATGGTTTCGTCGAGGCTTTCGATCGGGCCTTCACGCCACACCAGTTCACCGTCGACCAGGAAGGGTTCCTGGGTGTAGCGGCTCAGGCCGTGACCGGCCACGGTGTTGACGTCGTTGTGGAGCAGCCCGGCTTCGAGCAGTTCGCGGATCAGGAACGACATGCCGCCCGCGGCCTGGAAGTGGTTGATGTCGGCTTTGCCGTTCGGGTACACGTGGGACAGGGTCGGCACCACCTCGGAGAGGTCGGCCATGTCCTGCCAGGTCAGGATGATGCCCGCCGACATGGCGATGGCCGGCATGTGCAGGGTGTGGTTGGTGGAACCGCCGGTGGCGTTGAGCGCGACGATGGAGTTGACGATGGATTTTTCGTCGACGATCTCGCCGATCGGCGTGAAGTTGCCGTTGGCCTTGGTCAGGCGTGTGACCTGGTGCGCAGCCTCGCGGGTCAGCGCGTCACGCAGCGGCGTGTACGGGTTGACGAACGAGGCGCCCGGCAAGTGCAGGCCCATCACTTCCATCAGCAACTGGTTGGTGTTGGCGGTGCCGTAGAAAGTGCAGGTGCCGGGGCTGTGGTAGGACTTCATCTCCGATTCCAGCAGCTCTTCGCGGGTGGCCTTGCCTTCGGCGTAGCGCTGGCGCACGTCGGCCTTCTGCTTGTTGGAGATGCCCGAGGGCATTGGGCCGCCCGGTACGAAGATCATCGGCAGGTGGCCGTAGCGCAGCGCGCCCATCATCAGGCCAGGGACGATCTTGTCGCAGATGCCCAACATCAGCGCCGCGTCGAACATGTTGTGGGACAGCGCTACCGCCGTGGACATGGCGATGACTTCACGGCTGAGCAGGCTCAGCTCCATGCCGGGCTCGCCTTGGGTCACGCCGTCGCACATGGCGGGCGTACCGCCGGCGAACTGGCCGACCGAGCCGACTTCACGCAGGGCTTTTTTGATCTGTTCAGGGAAATGTTCGTACGGCTGGTGCGCCGAGAGCATGTCGTTATATGACGAAACAATTGCCACGTTGGCGGCATTCATCATGCGCAGGCTATTTTTATCTTCAGTGCCGCAACCGGCTACGCCGTGGGCGAAGTTGGCGCATTGCAGCTTACCGCGCATCGGGCCGTCGCTGGCGGCGCCGCGAATGAGCGCAAGGTAAGCCTCGCGGGTTGCACGACTGCGGGCGATAAGCCGTTCGGTGACCTCAATAACGCGGGGATGCATGTGTAGAACTCCAGGCTAACGGATGTGGCGACCTGAGTGTCTATGCTGATCAAACGCCCGCAGCGCATGGGATGGCAGGGTGTCGTTTGAATCATCGGACCAGTTGATTCAGGTCACTCGTTGTAGATTGAACAAAATATTGCCACTAAAAAGGCTTGTTTTCTATTTTTATGCGAATAATCTTGTAATTCTTACAACAAATCGACGACAGGCACTTTCCAATGACTCTTCGTATCGCAATCAATGGTTTTGGCCGTATCGGCCGTAATGTCCTGCGCGCACTGTATACCCAAGGCTACCGCCAGGATTTGCAGATCGTCGCCATCAATGATCTGGGCGACAGTTCGATCAATGCCCACCTGCTCAAATACGACACCGTACACGGTACTTTCGAAGCAGAGGTTGCCCACGATCAGGAAAGCCTGACCGTCAATGGTGACCGGATCGCCGTAAGCGCCATCCGCAACCCGGCCGACCTGCCGTGGGCTGCGCACAAGATCGACGTCGTGTTCGAATGCACTGGTCTGTTCACCGACCGTGACAAGGCTGCCGCGCATATTACCGCCGGCGCGCGCAAGGTGATCATCTCGGCCCCGGCCAAGGGCGCCGACGCCACCGTGGTCTATGGCGTAAACCATGACATTTTGCGTCAATCCCACCAGATCATCTCCAACGCCTCTTGCACCACTAACTGCCTGGCGCCGGTTGCCCAGGTGCTGCACCGTGAATTGGGTATCGAAAACGGCCTGATGACCACCATTCACGCCTACACCAACGACCAGAACCTGACCGACGTCTACCACACCGACCCGTACCGCGCGCGCTCGGCCACCCAGAACATGATCCCAAGCAAGACCGGCGCCGCTGAAGCGGTCGGCCTGGTACTGCCGGAACTGGCAGGCAAGCTGACCGGCATGGCGGTGCGCGTGCCGGTGATCAACGTGTCGCTGGTCGACCTCACCGTGACACTGAAGAAAGAAGCCACGGCCGAGCAAGTCAACGCCCTGCTCAAAGAAGCCAGCCAGCACTCGAAAATCCTCGGCTACAACACCCTGCCGCTGGTTTCCAGTGACTTCAACCATAACCCGCTGTCGTCGATCTTCGATGCCAACCACACCAAAGTCAGTGGCAAATTGCTGAAAGTGCTGGCCTGGTACGACAACGAGTGGGGCTTCTCCAACCGTATGCTGGATAACTGCCTGGCGCTGTGTAACGCCGAATAAACAGGCAACAAAGCGCTCTGTTTGAGCGGGCTTGTGTGGGAGCGGGCTTGCTCGCGAATGCGGTGAATCAGTCGCCCAATCAATTGACTGACACACCGCATTCGCGAGCAAGCCCGCTCCCACATGGGTTTTGTGCATTACCCAGCCCCGTATAGGTTCATAGAAATAGCCACTTGCCATTTGAGTTGATGATAAGCATTATCATTAACTGCATATCGGTCTGGTACCACTGTGAGCCAATCTCGCTTCAACCAAGTCTTTCTCACCCAACGGGTGATTCTGCTACGCACCTTGCAGCGGATGGTGAATAACCACAGCACCGCCGAGGACCTGTTGCAGGAAACCTACCTGCGCGTCACCCGGGCCCTCAGCGAGCGGCCGATTGATCACCTCGAACCCTTTGTCTACCAGACGGCGCGCAACCTGGCGCTCGACCATCTGCGTTCGCGCCGGATTCAAGCCCGCACGCTGCAGGAAGATGTCCCGCTGGACGTACTGCAAAGCGTCGCCGCCCCCATCAGCACGCCCGAAGACGCGACACAGGCCGAGCAATTGCTCGAACACCTGAGCGTCAGCCTCGGTCAGTTGAGCGCCCGTCAGCAGCAGATCTTCATCCTCAGCCGCTTGCATGGCTGCAGCTATCAGGAGATTGCCGACCAGTTGCAAGTGTCCTTGAGCACCGTGCAAAAGGAACTGAAATTGATCATGGCCATCTGTGTAGGTGTGGCCGAGCGGCTGGATCAGCCTTAAGATTCACCCGACAGATGTGTCGATCCAGGCTGCAGGAAAGACGAATAAAACGTGGCGAAGACCCGAGGAACACCGTGACGGACCCGAATAAACTGCGCGCCCATGAGCTGGCTCATGCGGTGTTGCAAGACACGGCCATGGACCAAGCCCTCGATTGGCTGATCGCCTTGCAGTGCCCGCAACCCGGGCAGCAGGCGGAGTTCGACGCCTGGCTGGCCGCTGACCCGACGCATGCCCACGCCTTCAACAAAGCCCAGGCCGCCTGGGGTGGCGCGCCCGTGCACAGTGCCGCCGTGGCCCTGGCCGCGCCGCGCAAGCCGAGCGCCTGGCGCCGGGTCAAGCCGCACTGGAAACCATTGGCCACCGCCGCCGTGCTGCTGATCGGCCTGTTCAGCTTCAGCAACCTGCCCGTACGCCTGCAAGCCGACCACCTCACCGTGGTCGGCGAACGCCAGCGCCTGCAATTGGACGATGGCGCCAAAGTGCTGCTGAACACCAACTCGGCGTTTTCCAGCAGCATCAAGGACCACCAGCGCGTCGCCCGCCTGTATCAGGGCGAGGCGTTTTTCGAGATAGCCCCCAACCGTGGCCTGCCGCTGGAGATCGACGCCGGCCCGGTGCGTGCCAGTGTGCGTGACACCGACTTCGCCGTGCGTTACCTCAACGGTGAAGCGCAAGTGCAGGTGCAGCGTGGTGATGTCGACCTGAGCAACACCTTCGACGATGCCCGTGTGCGCCTGCGCGCTGGCGAGAGTATCCGCATCGGCCCCAAGGGCTTCGGCCAACCCGCCAAGCTGGATGTGAGCAAGGATCTGGCCTGGGTCCAGGGCCGCCTGGTGTTTGAAAACTGCCCGATGAGCGAAGTGCTGGCCGAGCTGCGCCGCTATTACCCCGGCTGGATCGTCAACACCAACGACAAGCTGGCCAGCGTGGCCGTCACCGGCAACTACCGCCTCGACCAGCCGTTGGACGTGGTGCGCTCACTGGCACACATCACCTCGGCCAAGCTCTCGGAATACCCGGCGCTGGTCATCCTCAACTAAATGAGAATTATTTTTACTCGATGCTAACCGGCGGTACGTCTCGTTATAGCCAATGCAACTGATTCCTATTTGATTCGGTTCGCAACTATAAGATTCGTACCTCCGGAGCGCTCTCGATGTCCTCTCGTTTCAACCGCCGGTCTTCTTCGCCCGTCCTGTCCTTGCTGACCGCCGCCATCCTGCTGGCCAGCGCGCCGGCCATGGCCGCCACGGCCGCCGAGCCGGTCGCCCGCAGCCACGGCAACTACAATTTCAGCATCGAGCAGCAGCCACTGGTCTCGGCACTCAACGCCTTTACCCGCGTGACCGGCTGGCAAGTCGGCCTGCCGGCAGAGCTGGGCCAAGGCGTGTCATCCCCTGGCGTGCGCGGCCCGCTGTCGCCGGAAAAAGCCCTGGACCGGCTGTTGGTGGGGACCAACCTGAGCTACCGCAAACTGGGCAATAACAACATCGTGCTGGAAAAACGCGCCGCAGGCAGCGTGCTCAACCTGCAACAGGTGACCATCAGCGCCACGCGCAACGAGCAGGCCGTCGACAGCGTGCCGAGCACCGTCACCGTGCATGATCGCCAGGAACTGGACCGCCAGAACGTCAACACCATCCGTGAACTGGTGCGCTACGAGCCCAACGTATCGGTCGGCGGCGCCGGCACGCGCGCCAGCAACGCGGGCTACAACATTCGCGGCATCGACGGCGACCGCATCCTCACGCAGGTCGACGGCGTCGAAGTGCCGGATAACTTCTTCAATGGCCCCTACGCCAAGACGCGCCGCAACTACGTCGACCCGGAAATCGTCAAGCGCGTGGAAATCCTGCGTGGCCCGGCCTCGGCCTTGTACGGCAGCAGCGCGATTGGCGGCGCAGTGAGTTACTTCACCCTCGACCCGGACGACATCATCAAGCCCGGCCAGGATGTCGGTGCCCGCCTGAAAACCGGCTACAGCTCTGCTGACGACAGCTGGCTGACCTCCGGCACCGTCGCCGGACGCGTGCAGGACTTCGACGGTTTGCTGCACCTGAGCCAGCGCAATGGCCACGAAATGGAGTCCTACGACGGCAACAACGCCACCGGCCTGGCCCGCACCGGCGCCAACCCGGAAGATGCGCGCACCACCAATATCCTCGCCAAGCTGGGCTGGAATTATGGCGATGACAACCGCCTGGGCCTGACCTACGAGAAGTTCAAGGATGATCGCGACGTCGACCTGAAAAACGCCGTGGGCGGGCCGTTCGTTGGTGGTCGAGGCTTCAACTTCTATCGCGGCCGTTCGGGTAACGACACCATCACCCGTGAGCGCTTCGGTATCGAAAACCGCTTCGCGCTCGATTCGCCGATTGCCGATCAGATCAAAACCAGCCTCAATTACCAGATCGCCAAGACCGACCAGACGACTGCCGAGATCTACCAACCGTCGCGTCGCGTATTGCGCACTCGCGAAACCCTGTACGAAGAAAAGCAGTGGGTCTTCGACGCCCAATTGGACAAAGCCTTCAGCCTCGGTGAAACCGATCACCAAGTGACCTACGGCACCACACTCAAACAGCAGAAAGTCACCGGCTCCCGGGAAGGTGCCGCGACGTGCCTGGCGGTCGGCGGGGGTTGCACGGCTATCGGCGCGCCCAGCCCTTCTGCCAGTGACAGCGTGAAAAAATCCAGCGACTTCCCGGACCCGACCATCAACACCTACTCGCTGTTCGCCCAGGACCAGATCACCTGGAACAAATGGACCTTCCTGCCCGCCGTGCGCTACGACTACACCCAGCTCAAGCCCAAGCTGACCCAGGAGTTCCTCAACACCGTAAACCCGACCGGCGCCTACCCGGTCAGCGACAAGGAAAAAACCTGGCACCGTGTGACGCCCAAGTTCGGCCTGACCTATGCCCTGACCGACCAATACACCTGGTTCGGTCAATACGCCGAGGGCTTCCGCACCCCATCGGCCAAGGCGCTGTATGGTCGCTTTGAAAACCTCAACCTGGGCTACACCGTCGAGCCGAACCCGAACCTCAAGCCGGAAACCAGCAAGGGCATCGAAACCGGGATTCGCGGCAATTTCGACGAAGGCTCCTTCGACATCGCGGTGTTCTACAACAAGTACCGTGACTTTATCGACGAAGACGCCTCGGTCGCCGGCGGCGATATCCAAACCTTCGAAGCCAACAACATCAAGCACGCCACCATCAAGGGGATTGAAGCCAAGGGCCGCCTGAACCTGGACGCCTTCGGCGCACCACAAGGCCTCTACACCCAGGGTTCGGTCGGCTACACCTATGGCCGCAACGACGACAACGGCGAGCCACTCAACAGCGTCAACCCGCTTAAAGGCGTGTTCGGCCTGGGCTACGAGCAAGAGCAATACGGCGCACTGGTCAGCTGGACGCTGGTGAAGAAACAAAACCGCGTCGACAGCACCACCTTCCACGCACCGGATGGCAGCACCAGCGCCCCGTTCAAAACCCCAGGCTTCGGTATCGTCGACCTGACCGGCTACTACAAGGTCACCAACGACGTGACCATCAACGGCGGCCTCTACAACCTCACCGACAAGAAGTACTGGAACTGGGATGACGTGCGCAGCTACGACGGCGTCGGCGAAGCGGGTGTGACCGCGCCGGCCAACCTCGACCGCCTGACCCAGCCGGGCCGCAACTTTGCGATCAACCTGATCTGGGACATCTGATCGCGCTTGCCCCAAATGCCGCCCTCCTCACCTCGCCGGAATTTCAGCGGCGAGGTGAGGATTTTTTACTGTGCCGCGTCTTCTTGTTCGTCTAGTTGATAACAGCTCTCTTTAGGGCACCCAGGCGCTACTCTTCTCAAGGACTTTTTCGATGACCGCTTCTCCTACCGCAGAACGCCCAAGCCTGCGCTCCCAGCGCCTGAACCAAATCACCAACGCGCCACACACCAAGCTCGATGCGCTGGTCAAAGCCCACGCGCCCTTCGAAACCCAAGCCAACTTCGCCCGCTTCGTGGTCGCGCAATACCTGTTCCAGTCGGAACTGATGGCGCTGTACAACGACCCTGAGTTGATCAAGATCGTCCCGGACCTGGCCGAGCGCTGCCGCGCCGAAGCCGCCAAACTGGACCTGGGCGACCTGGACACCGAAGTGCCTGCACCGGTTGCTGGCGCCGTGAAAAACCCGAGCAAGGCCGAAGCCCTGGGCTGGCTGTTCGTGTCGGAAGGCTCCAAACTGGGCGCTGCCTTCCTGATCAAGCGCGCCGTGGGCCTGGGCCTGAGCGAAACCTTCGGCGCCCGCCACCTCGGCGAGCCGGCCGGTGGCCGTGCTGAAGGCTGGAAAAGCTTTACCCGCACCCTCGACGTCCTTGAGTTCAGCGCCGAAGAAGAAGCGGCGGTAGAAAAAGGTGCAATCGACGCGTTTGTGCGCTTCACCGTGCTGCTGGAACAGGCGTACGCTAGCGCGCCTGAATTGGCCTGATTGCTGAAATGCGATTAAAAATGTGGGAGCGGGCTTGCTCGCGAAAGCGGTGTGTCAGTCGACATTTGCATGACTGAACCACAGCCTTCGCGAGCAAGTCGAATCGTCGCACCGCCGCTCCCACATTTAGATCTCATTTCAAACTAATTTTCTGTGATCACTCGACCCATGCCCGGCAAAACCCAATCCACCTCAAAAATCGCCCAGCTCCTCTTCGGCCTGCTGGCCTACGTCAGCCTGGGCATTGGGTTGGTGGCGATTGTGATACCGGGTTTGCCCACCACCGAATTCATCCTGCTCGCCGCCTGGGCCGCGACCAAAAGCTCGCCGCGCCTGAGTGCCTGGCTGGAAAACCACCGCCTGTTCGGCCCGATCCTGTTCAATTGGCGCAACGGCAAGATCATCGCGCGGCGTGCCAAAGTCAGCGCCACCGTGAGCATGCTGCTGTGCGCCGGCTTGATGCTGGTGATGCTCGATCACGACTGGCCGATCTACCTGGCGATTGCCGGAATGAGCCTGGGCAACCTGTGGATCTGGTCACGCCCGGAACGGCTCGCAACGCCCGTATAACGCGGCGTGTAGTCTTTTACCTACCGCTCATCGCCTGCCCCTCATGAAACATCTAGTTACGCCGATGTTCCGGACATAAGCGCCGAATGGACTTGGCTCGCCCTGCTTGCAGGTCAACAAGTCCAATCGCGAGTGAACCTATGTTCGACACCCTCTCTATCCGCTTGAAAATCGTGCTGCTGTCGGGCCTCTGCCTGGTTGGGGTGATCGCGCTGATCGTCGGCGTCAACCTCTACGAGGCCGACCAGAACAACCGCATGGTCAGCGAATCCAGCTCGCGCATGCTCACCACCAGTGTGCAGAACCTGTTGCAGGCCAAGGCCGGCGAACAGGCCGTACAACTGCAGAAAACCTTTGGCGAAAGCCTGGTGGCGATCACAGCATTGGCCGACCAGATCAAAGGCCTGCGCACCACAGCCGCCAAACGCGGGCTGGAAGCCGGCGCACTGCGTGAAGAACTCAACCAGAGCCTCAAGACCGCGTTCGAGCGCAACAGCAAGGTGCTGGGCATCTGGCTGTCGTTCGAACCCAATGGCCTGGATGGCAAGGACAGCGAGTTTGTCGACGACAAAGCCCGCGTCTCCAACGAAAAAGGGCGCTTCTCCAGCTACTGGAGCCGCGCCGCCGGTGAAGGCCTGAACACGGTGATGGTCGAGGAAGACCTGACCAAGACCACGCCCAACCTCAGCGGTACGCCCTACAACATTTGGTACACCTGCCCACGGGACACGCGCAACGTTTGCCTGCTGGACCCGTATTCCGATGAAGTGGCCGGCAAGCAGGTGCTGATGACCACGATCTCGCTGCCGTTGATCGTCGACGGCAAGGTCATCGGCGTGGTCGGTATCGACCTGGCCCTCAATACCTTGCAGGCGGTGACGGACGCGGCACAAAAAGAACTGTTCGACGGGGCGGCGCACCTGGAGATTCTGTCCAGCACCGGGTTGATCGCGGCCTACAGCGGTGAGCCGGCGCGCGTCGGTAAAAACCTGATCGACACCCTGGGCGCCGAGGGTAAGGAAATCGTGCAACTGTTGGCCAACGACACGCGCACGATCCGCGAGCAAGACGACACGATTCGCGCCGTGTACCCGGTCAAGCCGATTGCCGACGCCAAGTCCTGGGGCATCGTGATCAAACTGCCGAAAACCGTGATGCTGGCCGACACCTTGAAACTGCAAGGCGTACTCGACAAAGCCCAGGCGGCCGGCATGCTCAAGGCGTTGCTGGTCGGCGCCACCGCCGCGTTGCTGGGCTTATTGCTGATCTGGCTGACCGCCACCGGCGTGACCCGCCCGATCAATACCGTGGCGGCGATGCTGAAGAATATCGCCAGCGGCGAAGGCGACCTCACCCAGCGCCTGACCTACTCGAAGAAAGACGAATTGGGCGAGCTGGCCAACTGGTTCAACCGTTTCCTCGACAAGCTGCAACCGACCATCGCGCAGATCAAGCAAAGCATCACCGAGGCGCGTGGCACGGCGGATCAGTCTTCGGCCATCGCACGCCAGACCAGTGAAGGCATGCAGGTGCAGTTCCGCGAAATCGACCAGGTGGCCACCGCTTCCAACGAAATGAGCGCCACCGCCCACGACGTCGCCAACAGCGCCTCCAATGCCGCCAGCGCAGCGCGCGGCGCGGACCAGTCGGCACGTGACGGCATGGCGATCATTGAACAGAGCACCCGCGACATCACCACCCTCGCCGAAGAAGTCAGCAAAGCCGTAGGCGAAGTTGAAGCCCTGGCGGTGAACAGCGAGCAGATTGGCTCGGTGCTGGAAGTGATCCGCAGCATTGCCGAGCAGACCAACCTGTTGGCGCTCAACGCCGCCATCGAAGCAGCGCGCGCCGGGGAAAGCGGGCGTGGTTTTGCGGTGGTGGCCGACGAAGTGCGCAACCTGGCCAAACGCACTCAGGATTCGGTGGAAGAAATTCGCCTGGTGATCGAGCGCATCCAAAGCGGCACCCGCGGCGTGGTGGCGACCATGCATTCCAGCCAACACCAGGCCCAGAGCAACGCGGGGCAGATCCATCAAGCCGTGCAAGCGCTGGGCAAAATCAGCGATGCGGTGACGGTGATCAGCGACATGAACCTGCAAATCGCCAGCGCCGCCGAGCAACAGAGCGCCGTGGCTGAAGAGGTCAATCGCAATGTGTCGGCGATCCGCACCGTGACTGAAACTCTCACCGGCCAGGCCACCGAGTCGGCGGCCATCAGCAGCCAGTTGAACGCCCTGGCCAGCCAGCAGATGAAGTTGATGGATCAGTTCAAGGTGTAAACCTCGGACTTCGAAACAATGGGGACCCAATGTGGGAGCGGGCTTGCCCACTCCCACATAAAGCAGATCTGCGCTTTCTTACAGACCAGTCCAGGCTGTAACAAACGGCGTCAGGTCTTCTTTCGGCGCAGTGCGCGGCGGGTTCTGCGGCGTACCCAGGTAAAGGAAGCCAATCACTTCCTCATCCGCCGTCAGCCCCAGGCCTTTCGCCACGTGGGCCGAGTAAGACAACTCCCCCGTACGCCACACCGCGCCGATCCCCTGTGCATATGCCGCCAACAGAATACCGTGGGCCGCACACGCGGCCGCCAGCAGTTGCTCGGATTTCGGCACCTTGAAATGTTCTTGCAGGCGGGCAATCACCACCACCACCAACGGTGCGCGCAGCGGGCCGTTCTGGGCTTTGTCGATGACAGCTTGCGGGGCGTCGGCGTCCTGCAGGCGCGCCGCTTCGGCCAACAGCGTGCCCATTTGTTCACGGGCCGCGCCTTCCACAGTGAGGAAACGCCAAGGGCGCAACTGGCCGTGGTCCGGCGCGCGCATGGCGGCGGCGAACAGCACGTCGCGCTGCTCCTGGGTCGGTGCCGGTTCCAGCAAACGCGGCACGGAAACACGGTTGAGCAAAGCGTCGAGAGCCTGCATTGGCCACCTCCAGAGAAAAATGTGCGGCCATTCTAGCGGGAATGACTCGGATTCGACCAAACGATAATTGCTCTTATTCAAACCGCCCTGCCCTGTTAGACTTTGCGGCCTAATTTTCGGCCTCCGTTCAGGAATTTCGATGTTCCGTTCGCTATTTCGCCTGTGCGCAGCATTGATGGCCTTGAGCCTGACGGCCTGCGATGACGCCCCACGCTTCACCAAGGCAGAGCCCGGTGAAGCGCGAGCCGGCGGCGCGACGACGGTAAACAAGCGCGACCAGAACGCGTTTTCCCTGCCCTCGGCCAACCTGGCGCCCACTCGCCGCCTGGACTTCAGTGTCGGCAACAGCTTCTTTCGCAGCCCCTGGGTGATCGCGCCGTCCACCACCACCGCGCGCGACGGCCTTGGCCCACTGTTCAACACCAACGCCTGCCAGAACTGCCATATCAAGGATGGCCGTGGCCACCCGCCGTTGCCGGACGCGCCGAATGCAGTGTCGATGCTGGTGCGACTGTCGATTCCAAATGCTGAGCCCTACGCCAAGCTCATCGAACAGCTCGGCGTAGTGCCCGAGCCGGTCTACGGCGGGCAATTGCAAGACATGGCGGTGCCGGGCGTGGCGCCGGAAGGCAAAGTGCGGGTCGACTACACGCCGGTCCACGTGACGTTCAAGGACGGCACGGTGGTCGAGTTGCGCAAGCCGGACCTGCAAATCACTCAACTCGGCTATGGCCCGATGCATCCGGATACACTTTTCTCGGCGCGCATCGCCCCGCCAATGATTGGCCTGGGCTTGCTCGAAGCCATCAGCGACGCCGATGTGCTGCGCAACACCGACCCGAAAACCGCCGACAAAGAAGCCCTCGTCGGCCGCGCCAATTGGGTCTGGGATGACGCCCAGCACAAAACCGTGCTCGGCCGCTTCGGCTGGAAAGCCGGGCAACCCAACCTCAATCAACAAAATGTTCACGCGTTTTCTGGTGATATGGGCCTCACCACGTCCCTGAGACCCTTTGATGACTGCACCGACGCCCAAGTCGCCTGCAAACAGGCGCCTAACGGTAACGGCCCCGATGGCGAGCCGGAAGTCAGCGATAACATCTTGCGCCTGGTGCTGTTCTACACCCGCAACCTGGCCGTGCCGGTGCGCCGCGGCGTCGACACGCCGCAGGTGCTGGCCGGTAAAAACCTGTTCTACCAGGCCGGTTGCCAGGGCTGTCACAAACCGACGTTCACCACGGCCGCCAACGCTGCCGAACCCGAACTGGCCAACCAAGTGATTCGCCCTTACAGCGACCTGCTGTTGCACGACATGGGCGAAGGCCTTGCCGACCACCGCAGCGAATTCAAGGCCGGTGGCCGCGACTGGCGCACGCCGCCGTTGTGGGGCATTGGCCTGACACAGACTGTCAGTGGCCACACCCAGTTTTTGCATGATGGCCGCGCCCGCAACCTGCTCGAAGCCGTGCTCTGGCATGGCGGTGAAGCACAGGCGGCGCAGCAGCATGTGTTGTCCTTTAATGCCGAGCAGCGTGCCGCGTTGCTGGCGTTCCTGAATTCTCTATAAGATTTGCCCCAATTACCGAAGGGAGCTCGACATGTTTCGTCCCAAGTTGTTGTTCACCAGCCTGGCCGCCTTAGCCCTCGGCGCCTGCTCGCCGCAGGACCCGCAAGCGGTGACCTCGGCGGCCATCGCCAAGCAAGTGATCCTGCCGACCTACAGCCGCTGGGTTGAAGCCGACCGCCAATTGGCCGTCAGCGCGCTGGCCTACTGCCAGGGCAAGGAAAGCCTGGACACCGCCCGCGCCGACTTCCTCCACGCGCAAAAAGCCTGGGCCGAACTGCAACCGCTGCTGATCGGCCCACTGGCCGAGGGCAACCGCTCGTGGCAAGTGCAGTTCTGGCCGGACAAGAAAAACCTGGTCGGCCGACAAGTCGAGCAACTGGTCACCGCCCAGCCGCAGATCGACGGCGCCGCATTGGCCAAATCCAGCGTGGTGGTACAGGGCCTGTCGGCCTACGAATACATCCTCTACGACGCCAAGACCGACGTCGCCGACGAAGCTCAGAAGGCCCGCTACTGCCCGCTGCTGGTGGCAATCGGCGAGCGCCAGAAAGCCCTGGCTGAAGAGATCCTGGCGAGCTGGAACAGCACCGACGGCATGCTCGCGCAAATGACCAAGTTTCCGAACCAGCGTTACGCCGATTCCCACGAAGCCATCGCCGATCTGCTGCGCGTGCAAGTGACCGCGCTGGATACGCTGAAGAAAAAACTCGGCACGCCGATGGGCCGCCAGACCAAGGGCATCCCGCAGCCGTTCCAGGCCGATGCGTGGCGCAGCCAGTCGTCCCTGCAAAGCCTGCAAGCCAGCCTGGCCGCCGCCCAGACCGTATGGGCCGGCGTCGACAACAAAGGCCTGCGTGGCTTGTTGCCTTCGGACCAAAAACCATTGGCCGACAAGATCGACGCTGCCTATGCCGCTTCACTGAAACTGTTCGCCAGCAACCAGCGCACGCTGAATGAACTGCTGGCCGACGACGCCGGCCGTCAGCAGCTCAACGATATTTACGACAGCCTCAACGTAGTCCACCGCCTGCACGAAGGCGAGTTGGCCAAGGCGCTGGGCATCCAATTGGGCTTTAACGCCAACGACGGTGACTGATGATGCTCAGGCGACAGGCTTTGGCGGTGGGTAGCGTGCTGCTCAGTGCAATCACGCTGGGTGGCTGGACGCTGTTCAAGCAAAAGGGCTCAAAGAGCCCGTTGCTGCTGTCGGCGCGCGATGATGTGGATGGCAAACACTATGCCGTGGGTTATCACTTGGACGGCAAGCAAGTGTTTGCCACCCAGGTTGGCCAGCGGTGCCACGACATCATCAACCACCCGACGCTGCCGATTGCGCTGTTCGTCGCCCGGCGTCCGGGCACAGAGAGCTACCTGATCAACCTGCGTGACGGCGCGCTGCTGCAGACCATTACCTCGAATGCCAATCGCCATTTTTATGGCCATGCGGTCATCCACAAGAGCGGCGACTGGCTGTATGCCACCGAGAACGACACATCCGACCCGGGCCGTGGGTTGCTGGGTGTGTATAAGTTCGAAGGTGAGCGGCTGGTGCACACTGGGGAAATTTCCACCCACGGTATCGGCCCGCACCAAGTGTCGTGGATGCCGGACGGTGAGACCTTGGTGGTCGCCAACGGCGGCATTCGCACCGAGGCTGAAAGCCGGGTGGAGATGAACCTCAACGCCATGGAGCCGAGCCTGGTGCTGATGCGCCGCGACGGCAGCCTGATCAGCAAGGAAACCCTGGGGCAGCAAATGAACAGCGTGCGCCATATGGGGATTGCCGGCGACGGCACCATCCTCACGGGGCAGCAGTTTATGGGCGCGTCTCAGGAGCGCTCCGAGTTGCTGGCAATCAAGCGGCCAGGGCAGCCGTTTGTGGCGTTTCCGGTGGCCGATGAGCAGTTGCAGGCCATGGGGCATTACACCGCCAGCGTTGCGGTACACAGTGAGTTACGGCTGGTGGCGTTGACTGCGCCACGGGGCAATCGCTTTTTTATCTGGGACATGGACAGCGGCGAGCTGCGCCTGGATGGGCCGTTGCCCGACTGCGCCGGGGTTGGCGCGGTAGCGGACGGTTTTGTGGTGACGTCAGGCCAGGGGCGCTGCCGCTTTTATGACTGCCGCCAGCAGCCGTTGGTGGCTAAACCGTTGGAGTTGCCGTCGGGTTTTTGGGATAACCACTTGCACTTGGTTTGACATCAGCACGCTCGTTCTCCCGCGCGGGAACGAGCCTTCATGCGGTTGTAGATGCTTTCAGCGAACTCCGCGGGCGAAGAGCGATTCATGTTCAGCTTTATTCCGGAATAACGCTTATTCCCATATCGAATTAAAAACTGTCATTTCTCACAGTACACCGCTATTTCTTTCCTCGTTATGGTGTCGGGGCGGTCACTATTGGCGACTGCCTGCAGTAGTTTAGATTGGATATCTTAAAAAGGAATTACAGTATGAAACAACTAATCCTCGCGGCCTGTTTACTGATGTCAACTCAGGTATTTGCCGCAACTACCGAATATTTCCCTTCACCCAATGACGACGTGAGAACTGGTGGTTCTACATCGATAGGCGTTATGCCGAAGGTGCCAGATAATGGCCCATTGGTGTATCGGTTAGATAATTCAACTATGGGGTTTACAGAAAAACTAACTTTACCCAAAAAGTCGAATGATTATGGCAGCGCTGTAATGGTATTAAACAAATCGGATAAATCTACCTTTATTAACACGGACAATAGTTCTCTTTCGAAGCCTCTGGAAATCGAACCGAATCACGGAGTCTATGTGTACTTTGACAAAGTTAAAGGCATCTGGAACCCGGATGTGCCTTATGTCATCACTGCTGGCCCCCCATCCGGCCAAGTCAACGTTGCCCCATCCCAGATGCCTTGAACGCCGCGCCCGATGCTGAACATTGGGCGTTTCGGCTCGACGTTACTTGTAAACGTTCAGGTCAAGTACAAAAAAAGGGCCTCGCATCGCAAGGCCCTTTCTTGGGGGTTTGAATCGTTTCAACTCTGCGGCCTCATGCCCTGAGACATCCCGAACATGAACAGCAACAACTCATGATCAGGCTTGACCGCCACACTCGTCTTGGCGACGCGCGGCAGCAGGCATTGCCCGCTACCTTGCACCGCACTGAGCACTTGTGTGCGAGGTTGTTCCCACGCAGCCAATGCGAGGGCTGCAATGCCCAACGCACCGACCAGGAACAAACCTCGTGCTATTTCTAGCTTCATCTGGTTAAACCCTTGATAGCGCTGCCAAACGCCGTCTCGTAAAAGTAGCTGAGTTTTTTCCAGTCTGTATCACTCCACGACGAATGGCGCCGCAGTTGCTGCATATCATGGGAGGCGGCCCGATAAGCGGTCAAACGCTGGCGGCATTTCTCAAAATCCAGCAACGCCACTTCCACATTGGCCGAGTCGCCCTCACCCGTCACCCGTAAAAAGATGTGCTTGATGTACAGGCAACCATGTTGCCAGCGGCCCTTGTGCATACGCGCCAGGGTGCCCGCCACTTCCTTGAGCACACGCTCATGCACCACCTCGCCATACTGCTCGCGGCCACCGGCGGCGTACCAGTTTTCGATCTCGTCGAAACCGTCGAGCGACGCGGTCACCAGCAGCGCTTTCCACTGGTGCTCGGGGTCGCGGCGCGCCTCGCAGAACACCAATTCAGGCACTCGTACATCCAGTGAACGCAGGCCCTTGAGGGCATCACGTTCACGCAACACCGTCGGGCGCCCGAACGGGTGGAGCAAACTGCGGTAGATATGCCCGGTCTGGCGCTTGCTGTAGAGCAAACGACCATTGGGGCTGATCACGCGTTGCACACCACTTTCACCGCCGCGTCGACGATTGGGTTCCTCGACCCATTCGCCCTTCAGGCGCCAAAAATAATCAAACCGTTCTTCGGGAGCTACATGACTGCCTACTACGCACTCAACTGCCATCCTGTTACCTCTTACGCAATACATACACACGCCACATGGCGTAGAGCGGTATGAAGTCCAGGGATTCCTGAACACGGAAACCGGCCTGCTCGAACTCTGCCTCAACAGTAGCAGCCGGTAACACGAACCGGTTTTGGTAACCTTCCTGCTCACCTTTACTACGACGTTTCACTTCGGCGCGCTTGCGTTTCCAGGCCTTGAAATTGCCGTCCACCCACAGCGAAATAATCACGCTGTCGCGGGTAACCCGCTGAAATTCCCGCAGTATCGTCATACGGTGCGCCGGGTCACCAATGTGGTGCATCAAGCGCATGCAGAAGATGCTGTCGACTGAATTGTCAGGCAAATCGATATCAAAGGCAGATGTCTGCAAGGGTCGTACCCGTTTCACCACGTCCGCCGGCTGAGCGACGGTCGCCACCTTCAACATCGACGCCGAATTGTCGGCCCCGATAATCACTCGGTTGGGTTTCTCAGCCAGCAACGGCCAAAAACGCCCGGCCCCGCAGGGCAGGTCCAACACCAGGCCAGGTTCGCCAGCCATGGCCAGCGCACCGCGCGCCAATTGCTCGTCGCGTTTGTGGGACAACCGGCGAGCCAGATTGTCCTGATGCTTGAGCAAATAATTCTGCGCGTGCTGATCGTCGTACTTTTCGGAAAAATCGAGTTTGATCGGGGTAGACATCAACGGATCTCCAGTAGCTGATGCCTACAACCTTAAGCACCGCCCTGTGATCAACTGGTCAACCCGTTGTGAAAAACTTGTCCTGTCCAATCTCATACATTTCAAGACTTTACAGACACAAGCGATATCATGGGGCCATCTTCGCCGAATTACGGCGATGTCTGGCAGGATAACGGCAGGGACATGCGTCAGGGCTTGACCTGACTCAACTGGACGTGAAAACGGCAGCCGTGGGGGTCCATCGGGTTGAGGCTGACCGTCCAGCCCTGGTTCTCGCAGATGCGCTGCACCAGCGATAAACCCAGGCCAAGGCCTTCGCCACGCTTCTCGCTGCCACGCACAAACGGCTCGAACATCGCCTCACGCTTGTCTTCGGGAATCCCTACACCGGTGTCTTCCACCACAAAACCGCTGGGTTCAAGGGTCAGGCGGATAAACCCGTGCTCGGTGTAATGCAGGGCATTGCGCAACAGGTTGCCCATGACCGCATGCAGAAAGGTGGTGTTGTAACGCGCATCCGAAGGATTGCCGGGCTGGTAAATCAATTCCAGCCCCTTGCGCTCGATTTGCTCGCGCCAGATGCCGAGCAAATCGTCAGCGACCTGCGCCAGCGTCACCTGCGGTGACATCGCCGCTTCATCATGTTCCGCGCGCGCCAGCATCAGGAAGGTCTGCACCAGTTCACGCATTTCTTCGCAGGCACGGGCGATGCGTTCCACTTGATTACGCCCGCGTTGGTCGATGGCCGGGTTTTCCAGCAGCAGCTCGCAGGAGCTGGCCAGCACCATCAATGGCGTGCGCAATTCATGGCTGACATCACTGGTAAACAGCTGCTCGCGCGACAACGCCTGGCGCAAGCGGCCCAAGGTGGCATCGAAGGCCACCGCCAGTTCGCCGACTTCATCGGCCGCGTAATCCGGCGCCAGCGGCGGCGCCAGGCCCAGCAGTTGGTCGCGATGTCGCACCTGGCGGGCCAGCCGCACCACCGGCGCCATCACTTTGCGCGCCAACACCCAACCGAGAAACACCGCCAGCGCCAGGCTGAGCACGAAGCCCACCAGCACCACGGCGAACAGAACACGCTCGCGCTCTTCAAAATCGCTTTGGTCTTGCAGCAGCACATAGCGCCGGCCATCCACCACTTCGACCATGGCGTGATACGACAGCGACTCGCGGAACACCTCGTGAAAGCCCGGTTCCAGATGGCGTAAATCCTTGGGCAGTTCGAAATCCCCGCGCCCACCGCTGAAATAGAACAGCTGGTCGGGCTCGGGCCGGTGGCTCCAGTCCTCGACGCTGTCCATCAGCAACAAGCGTTGCAAGTCGCCGCCCAGGCCTGCCGAGATGAGTTTTTCTTCCACCAGGTGCACGGTCGCGACGATGCCCATGGCGAACGCCCCCGCCACCAATGCACTCATCAACGCAAAGGCGATGATGATCCGTTGGGCAAGGCTTTGCTTAAACTCCATCACGACCCTCGGCCAGGCGATAACCCACACCGTGCACCGTTTGCAGCAGCGGCTTGGCGAACGGTTTATCGATCACTTGGCGCAATTGGTGAACATGGCTGCGCAGGCTGTCGCTGTCCGGGCAGTCATCGCCCCACAGGGCTTCTTCGAGAATTTCACGGCGCAAGACATGCGGGCTCTTTTGCATCAACACCGCGAGCAATTTCAGGCCCACGGGGTTGAGTTTGAGCAGGCGCCCTTCGCGGGTCACTTCCAGGGTGTCGAGGTCATAGTTCAAGTCGCCAACCTGCAGGGCACGGCGGCCGCCACCTTGGGCGCGGCGCAATACGGCTTCGATGCGGGCGGCCAATTCCGACAAGGCAAACGGCTTGAGCAGGTAATCATCGGCGCCGGACTTGAAGCCCTGCAGCCGGTCGTCCAACTGGTCACGGGCGGTGAGCATGATCACCGGCGTGTCACGGCGCGCGTCTTCACGCAGGCGTTTGCACAAAGTGTAGCCATCGATGCCCGGCAGCATGATGTCGAGCACGATCAAGTCGTAATGCTCGGTGGCAGCCAGGTGCAGGCCTGACAAACCGTCCTGCGCACAGTCCACGGTGTAGCCCTTCAGCCCCAGGTAATCGGCCAGGTTGGCCAGAATATCGCGGTTGTCTTCAACCAATAAAATTCGCATGGGCAGTGTCTCCGTACGCGGTAACGGCCGTGTTGGCTCGCGCAGCTTAAGGCCAAGTGTGGCTCAGGGATAGACCTTGAGGGCCTGTCGATAAAGGTTTTCAACCAATTGCACGAACCAACAAGTTTTTCACTATAGCTTCACAAACTGACTACAGTGTCAGGCTGAAGATCACCGCCCATTGATATAAGGAATGTAGACATGGGGTTTCTCAAAACGGCGCCTATGCGCTTTTTGCTGCTCGTCACCGGCGCCTGGCTGGTTGTTTTCTTGCTGACGCGCAGCGTGCTGCTGCTTACCCATCTGGATGAAGTCGGCGGCAACCTGCTGCCGGTGTTTGGCGTGGGCCTGTTATACGACCTCGGCTTCCTTGCCTATGCCGCCTTGCCGCTGGGCTTGTACCTGCTGCTCTGCCCGCCTGCGCTGTGGCGCCGCCGTGGCCACCGCTGGTTCCTGCAGGCCGTGCTGACCGTCAGCCTGTTCGCCATGCTGTTTACGTCGGTCGCCGAGTGGCTGTTCTGGGATGAGTTCGGCGTGCGCTTCAACTTTATCGCCGTCGATTACCTGGTGTACTCAGACGAAGTGTTGAACAACCTGCTGGAGTCTTACCCGATCGGCAAGCTGCTCAGCCTGCTGGCAATGCTCGCGGTTGTGTTGAGTGTGGTTCTGCGCAATCCGTTCATTGCCGCCATGAACGCACCCTTGCCGCCGCTGCGAGGTCGCCTGCTTAACGCCCTGGGCCTGTTGATTGTCGCCGGCCTCAGCCTGCAACTGATCAGCCAGGACAGCCCGCGCGCCCAAGGTGGCAACGCCTACAAGAACGAGCTGGCGAGCAACGGCCCGTATCAATTCTTTGCGGCCTTTCGCAACAACGAGCTGGATTACCCACAGTTCTACCAAAGCCTGCCCACCGAGGTGGTCGCCAAGCAGTTGCGTGCCGAACTCAGCGAACCCAATGCGCGCTTTATTGGCAAAGACCCGTTGGACATCCGCCGCGCAATCAACAACCCCGGCACGTTGCGCAAACCCAATATCGTGCTGGTGACCATCGAAAGTTTCAGCGCCAAATACATGGGCAGCAATGGCGACGGGCGTAACCTCACGCCGAACCTGGATGCCCTGCGCAAACAAAGCCTGTACTTCAATAACTTCTACGCCACCGGCACCCGCACCGACCGTGGCCTGGAAGCGATTACCCTGGCGATTCCACCCACGCCAGGGCGTTCAATCGTCAAGCGCATAGGCCGTGAAAGCGGCTTCGCCAGCCTCGGCCAGCAACTCAGCGCCATCGGCTACGACAGCGTGTTTGTTTACGGCGGGCGCGGTTACTTCGACAACATGAACGCGTTTTTCAGCGGCAACGGTTATCGCGTCGTTGACCAGAGCAGCGTTCCGGAAACCGACATCTCGTTCAAAAACGCCTGGGGCATGGCTGACGAAGACCTCTACCGGCAAACCCTGAAACTGGCCGACGCCGATTACGCCAAGCAGCAGCCCTTTTTGCTGCAACTGATGACCACCTCCAACCATCGCCCCTACACCTACCCGGACGGGCGCATCGATATCAAATCCGGCAATGGCCGTGACGGTGCGGTGAAATACACCGACCACGCGATCGGCGAGTTCCTTGAGGCGGCACGCCAGAAGCCGTGGTTCGATAACACGATTTTCGTGTTCGTCGCCGACCACACCGCAGGCAGCGCGGGCAAGGAAGACTTGCCCATCACCAACTACCAGATCCCGCTGTTTATCTATGCACCCAAGCTGATCGACGCCCGGGAAACCGCGCAACTGGCGAGCCAGATCGACCTGGCGCCGACCTTGCTGGGCCTGATCAACCTGAGCTACGAGTCGACGTTTTTCGGCCGCAACCTGTTGCAGGACAACCCGCTGCCGCCGCGCGTGGTGGTCGGCAACTACCAGCACCTGGGGTTGTTTGACGGCAAGGACCTGGCAATCCTCAGCCCCCGCCTGGGCCTGCGTCGCCATGACCAAGCCTTGGCCGAAAGCCAGGAGTTGCGCGTGGGCAGTGATGACCCATTGATCCTGCGCGCAATCACCTACTACCAGGCCGCCAGCTATGGCTTCAAACAGCAATTGCTGAGCTGGAAAGCGCCGAAGGATGAGGCTGCGGCCATCAGCATCCGCTGACAGCCCCACTCAAGCCCTTGCCTGCCACAGGGCAAGGGCGTAACACTTGCGCCCATTCCCTGGCGACGACGCCCGTTCATGTCCGACACCCTGCTACTGATTGAAGATGACCGCCCACTGGCCGCGCTGACCGCCGAGTTTCTGCGCGCCGAAGGTTTCACCGTGGCCATTGAGCACCGGGGCGACCGCGCCGCCCAGCGCATTCGCGACGAGCAGCCGGCGCTGTTGATCCTGGACGTGATGCTGCCGGGTATCGACGGCTTCACTCTGTGCCGACAGATTCGCGACCAATACCCTGGGCTGATCCTGATGATGACCGCGCTGGACGAAAACGCCGAACAGCTCACCGGGTTCAACGTCGGGGCAGACGATTACGTGGTCAAGCCTGTCGACCCGCAGTTGTTGCTGGCCAGGATTCGCTCGTTGCTGCGCCGCCACCCGCAAGCCCCTCGCGCGTATTACCAGTGGGGCGCGTTTCGCTTGGACCTCAACAGCCATTTCGCCTGGCTGAATGACGCGCCCTTGCAGTTCTCGGTTGCGGAGTTCGAATTGCTGGCGATTTTTGCCCGCCATTGCGGCGTCTTGCTGACGCGGGAAAAACTCCTGCAAAGCCTGCGCGGCCTGGAATACGACGGGCTCAACCGCTCCATCGATATGCGCGTATCGCGCTTGCGCAAAAAGCTGATGAGCCTGGAATGCCCGGTGACCATCCAGACCATTACGGCCCAAGGCTATCTGTTCGTCGAAATCCCGCAGGAGGCCGCGCGTGTTCTCTAACCTGCGGCCCTGGATGGTGGCGACGGCCGGCGCGGGCTGGACCGGCTTGACGCTTTACCTGCTCTGGCTGTGCACCAACGCCTCAGTATTTGTGGGTGATGACAGCTTCTTGCGCCTGATGGCCGGGCCGGGCTACCTGGTGGCCGAACAGCTCAAAGGCGTGCCCGCCGACCAGCGCGAAGCGCGGATGGATACCCTGCGGGCGCACTTTCAGTACCCGGTGAACCTGATCGCGCTGGACGATGTGGAGCTGCCGCCGGAAGCCATGGTCATGCTGGAACATAGGCAACCGGCGCTGAACAGCGACGAAGACATCAGCTACTTCCCGCTCGACGACGAAACCGTGATCCGATTCGGCCCCATGTGGGGCAGCGCCGAGGTCAAGGACCTGCTGAAATTCCCGGTGTTCTGGATCACCGCCTGCGTCGCAGGCTTGCCGGTGCTGCTACTGCTCGGGATTGGTTTACGCCTGCACCGGCGGCGCCACACCGACCTGCACACACTCAATACCTGCCTGGCGACACTGGCGCGCAGCCCGAACGTGATGTTGCCCGCCATGGGCAAGGAATGGACACCGTTGCTGCTGACGCTGCAACAGCATGCACGGGACATCAGCGCCATGAGTGAACGCCACCGCGAAGTCTCCCAGGCGGTGTCCCACGAACTGCGCACGCCCCTGGCGCGCATGCGCTTTGCCTTATCGCTGCTGGGCAAAAGCGAAGACCCGCCCACCCGAACGCGCCTTCAAGAACGTTTGCTCATCGATGTCGAAGAGCTCGAAGCCTTGGTTCGCGCCAGTTTGGCGTTTGCTCGCCTTGCGGGCGCGCCGACCGACTTGCAACACGAACCGATCAACCTGCGTGAGTGGTTGCATCAAGAGTTCGCCTTGCTCGACGGGCACCATCGGCGGTTGAGCCTGGAAACCGAGCCGGCCGGGCTGGAACTGGTCGGCGACCGCGCCTTGTTGCACCTGATCGTACGTAACCTGTTGAGCAACGCCATCACCTATGCCCGCGAGCAAGTGTGTGTCAGCGCGGCGTATCAGGGGCAACATCACTTGGTGCTGCACGTGGATGACGATGGGCCCGGCATCCTCGCGGAAAACCGCGAAAAGGTCTTCGAGCCCTTTGTGCGGCTTGCCATGGGCGGCGACGCACCCGGCGGCTTCGGCCTCGGCCTGGCGCTGGCCAAACGTGCGACCCAGTGGCACCACGGTGAATTGACGGTGGCCCGCAGCCCGCTGGGCGGTGCACGCCTGACCCTGGTGTTGCCGCTGCGCCCACTCTAGATAGCGTGTTACAGCCGGTGACAGCGAGACGCTGCCATTCCCCCTACTCTCTGCCGCCTGAATCCCAGGTTGGAGAGCCCGTACATGCGTCCCCCCAAGAAGCATTTGTTCACGCTGCTGCTGTCGTTGTGCATCGTCACCGGCACAGCGTCGGCCTTGCCACTGGCGGTCACACACTCGCCAGCGCAACGCATAGATCAATACGTCGCCGACTACACACGCAAAGCCGTGTGCTACCCAAGCGTGACAGGCAGGGTCGTTGTAGCCGAACACCGGAGGCGGCCCAGAGCCACCCGCGCTGAAAAACTCGCGCACCTGCCTGTCACTCACCCACTCAACCAAGCTGCTGCATCGCAACCCCTGGCACTTATGCCGCATGCCGAACTGACGCTGGCCCGGGGCATGACCTTCAAAAAGCTGTTGCGGCGCCGCTCCATCGGTTGATGTATTGGATAAAGCCCATAAAAAAACCCCGCCTGCATCGCTGCAGGCGGGGTTTTTCAGTAGCCGGGTAAGGCTGGCTTACATCATGCCGCCCATGCCACCCATGCCGCCCATGTCTGGCATACCGCCGCCAGCCGAGCCTTCTTTCTTCGGTGCATCAGCAATTGCCGCTTCGGTGGTCAGGATCAGACCGCCGATGGAAGCTGCTGCTTGCAGTGCCGAACGAGTCACCTTGGTAGGGTCCAGGATGCCCATTTCGATCATGTCGCCGTAGACGCCAGTCGCAGCGTTGTAACCGTAGTTACCTTTGCCGTTCTTGACTTCGTTGACCACAACGCTTGGCTCGTCGCCGGAGTTGGCAGCGATCTGGCGCAGCGGTGCTTCAACGGCACGACGCAGTACAGCGATACCGACGTTCTGGTCAGCGTTGTCGCCTTTGAGGTCAACCAGCGCTTCCAGAGCACGGATCAGCGCAACGCCACCGCCAGGTACCACGCCTTCTTCAACGGCTGCACGGGTTGCGTGCAGGGCGTCTTCAACGCGGGCTTTCTTCTCTTTCATTTCAACTTCGGAACCCGCGCCAACCTTGATCACTGCAACGCCGCCGGACAGCTTGGCCAGACGCTCTTGCAGTTTTTCACGGTCGTAGTCGGACGAAGTTTCGGCAACCTGGGCACGGATCTGAGTGATGCGCGCCTGGATGTCCTGCTCTACGCCAGCACCGTCAACGATGATGGTGTTTTCTTTGGAGATGGTCACGCGCTTGGCGCTGCCCAGGTTTTCCAGGGTGGCGCTTTCCAGGCTCAGGCCGATCTCTTCGGAGATAACGGTACCGCCGGTCAGAACAGCGATGTCCTGCAGCATGGCCTTGCGACGGTCGCCGAAGCCTGGAGCCTTGACGGCTGCGACTTTAACGATGCCACGCATGTTGTTCACAACCAGCGTCGCCAGGGCTTCGCCTTCAACGTCTTCGGAAACGATCAGCAGTGGGCGGCCGGCTTTGGCAACGGCTTCCAGTACTGGCAGCATTTCACGGATGTTGGAGATTTTTTTGTCGACCAGCAGGATCAGCGGGCTGTCCAGCTCGGCAACCATGGTCTCTGGCTTGTTGACGAAGTACGGGGACAGGTAGCCACGGTCGAACTGCATGCCTTCTACAACCGACAGTTCGTTTTCCAGGCCAGTGCCTTCTTCAACGGTGATCACGCCTTCTTTACCGACTTTTTCCATGGCTTCGGCAATGATGTCGCCGATGGAGCTGTCGGAGTTGGCGGAGATGGTGCCTACCTGAGCGATAGCCTTGGTGTCGGCGCATGGCTTGGACAGGTTTTTCAGCTCAGCAACAACGGCGATGGTCGCCTTGTCGATGCCGCGCTTGAGGTCCATCGGGTTCATGCCGGCAGCGACGGCTTTGTAGCCTTCGTTGACGATAGCCTGAGCCAGAACGGTGGCGGTGGTGGTGCCGTCGCCTGCGTCATCGTTGGCACGGGAGGCAACGTCTTTGACCAGCTGCGCGCCCATGTTCTCGAAACGGTCTTCCAGTTCGATTTCTTTGGCGACGGAAACGCCGTCCTTGGTGATGGTCGGAGCGCCGAAGCTCTTCTCGATGATCACGTTACGGCCTTTCGGGCCCAGGGTCGCTTTTACTGCGTCAGCCAGGACGTTGACACCGGTGAGCATTTTTTTGCGGGCGGAATCGCCGAATTTAACTTCTTTAGCAGCCATGATCGATATTCCTTAAATACTTTGTAGTAACGGGAAAATGAGCGGGGAATCAGTCTTCCAGAACGGCGAGAATTTCGTTCTCGCTCATTACCAGCAGGTCTTCGCCGTCGACTTTCACAGTGTTGCTGCCGGAGTAAGGGCCGAAAACAACCTTGTCACCCACTTTCACAGCCAGCGCACGTACTTCACCGTTTTCCAGAGCCTTGCCTGGGCCTGCAGCGATGATCACACCGTGGTTGGCTTTTTCAGCAGCCGAACCTGGCAGAACGATACCGCCAGCGGTTTTCTTTTCTTCTTCGCTGCGACGGATTACGACGCGGTCGTGCAGAGGACGAAGCTTGCTCATTGTCGATCTCTCCTAATTGTGTTTTTCATCGGCCGGTATCGGTACCGGCGGGTTGTATTCCGGCGGTGCCGGTCGCGCCTCGCCAAGCAAGACGCGGAAGTCTGTCTGGTGTCGCCACCAGAAACCTTGCGGTGACCGTTACATAAGGGCGCATAAGCTTATTACAAGGGGTCGCAGCGGAAATTTTTTGTGTCTGCCGGCAACCAAATGCAACACGGCACCCGAAGGTGCCGTGCTCATAAAGCGGTTATTTGCTGTCGCGGTGTTCGAACTCGCCTTCGATCACATCACCTTCACGCCCCAACGGCTGGCGCGGGGCCGGGCCGCCACGGGGTTGCAGGTCGTCGGCGAACGCACGCTGGCGAATCGCAGCCTCTTCAGCGCGCTGGCGCATCTTGCCGGCCAGCAGCTTGCGGGTGACCGGCAGCAGCATGACCAGGCCGACCACGTCGCTGATGAAACCCGGCAGGATCAACAGGCCGCCGGCCAAAGCCATCATCAGGCCTTCAAGCATGGTCTGGGCTGGCAGTTCGCCGCGGTTCAAGCTTTCACGGGCACGCAACGCCGTGGCCAGGCCGGCGACGCGCAGCACCAGAACGCCGAGCATCGAGCCGAGAATGATCAGCAACAGGGCCGGGAAAAACCCGATCGCACCGCTGACTTGAACGAATACGAACAGCTCCAACACCGGAAATAGCAGAAAGAGCAATAAAAAAGGGCGCATCAAATGGTTCCTCAACGCAAGAATGCCTTGCCAGTCCACCCTAGATGACGTCGCCATTTCGTGAATTCAAGCGCTGGCAGGCTCTTTTTTCGGCCAGACCTCGGCGTGAGCCAATGAAACCAGGGCTTCGCGTACTTGTGTCGGAGTGTTGCAAGACGCTGCGAAGGGCAGCCAGTGCAATGACTGGCCAATGCGCAAGTGCATGCCTTCGCTGTCGATGCCGGCCAATTGCGCCGGTTCAAAGGTCGGCAAGCCGGTCAACGCGACGTAATGCGCGATGGCCTTGGTGTGATCGCTGTTCATGTGCTCGATCATGCTGCGCTCGGCCTTGCCCGCGAACGGATTGGCCAGGGTCAATTGATCGACCCAGTGAATGGCGCCAAACCCGCCGATATAACGATGACGCACAGGCTTGAGCACCCAGAAGTCGAAATCGTGGGCCTTGTGGTAGTTGGCGGAATCGGGGAAGTAGCGGTAATAACGCTCGGCGGCCGCGTCAATGGCGTCGGCGTCTTCGAGTTTTTCGGCTTCGGCCAGGTAAGTCAGGCGGCCGACGGCCTGTACCTCATCGGCCTCGCGCTCGCCTACCAGCAGCGAGCACTTGGGGTCTTTCAGCAGGTTATGGGTGTGCTGGGCGATACGGCTGATCAGGATCAGCGGTCGGCCCTGCTCGTCGAGGCAATACGGCACGACCGAGCCAAAGGGAAACCCGGGCATGGCTTTGGACAATGTGGAGAGAGCCCCACGGTATTCCTTGAGCAACAGCTCTCGGGCGTTCTTGGCAACGTGCGCGCTCAACGTATGACTCCTCGGGTAATCAGCCGCCCATAGCCTATGGCGTCTATGGGAATGAATCTCAACACAAGGTAATCAATAACCGCGCAGGTTGCCAGAGCGCTCCGTGCTGCTTTTACCAGGCCACGCCAAAGCCTGCGGTATAACGGGTCTTGCTCAAGCTGCCTTTCGAATCGCCATCAATGATGTCGCGTTCGGCCTTGAGGTTCAGAGACGCCCACTCGGTGACTTTGTAACGCAGGCCCATTTCCGAATCCAGAGAGTACTTGGCCGGCCCGGAGAGCGGCTTGCCCACCTCACCGTTAGTGAAGAACTCAACGGTTTTACCCACCAGGTAGCGGTTGTAGTTCCACTTCATGGCCAGGGAATAGAAGTTGGTCTTGAGATCATTGGAATATTCATAATCGGTGCGGTTAACCAGCGAGCCGAGGGAGAACGCCCCCAGTTCGTCGTCCCAGAACTGGTAGCCCGGGCCTGTACCGACGGTGCGCTGGCGGGACAAGTCTTCAACCTTGTCACGCTTGTAGGTCAGGCGGCCTTGCCAGAACCAATGCTCGGTGAGGAAGCGGTCCAAGTCATATTCCAGGGCCCAGTTGTCGGTGGTGGTGACGTCGTCCTGGAACTCGCGGTTGTATTCGCCCTGGCCGGTATGACGCCACTGGCCGTGACGGGCGGTGGTCTTGAAGTCGACGTCGTAGTCGTTGGTGTCTTTGTCGGCACGCTTGTAGTCGAGCGCCAGGTCGACGTTGCCCTTCCACACCAGGTCTTCAATCACAGGCTTGGGCTTGATGATTTGCTGGATGCTCGCCAGCTCCACGGTTTTGGGGGCTTCGCCATTGGCCAAGACCACCTTGCCATCCTCCGCTGCCTTCAAGGACTTGGCCTTCTCGCCGCTGTAGGCGTCCTGCTTGACCAGCAACTCCTGGTCGCTTTCCAGGGTCTTCACCTGTTTCCAGTCCACCGGGATTGCCCCTGCGTAGTCGGTCTGAATCAGCAGTTTGCCACCGTCGAAGACCTTGATCTTGCCCGTCAGGCGGTCACCGTTCTTCAACCAGACGGTGTCGGCAAGCAAGGGCGTGGAGGCGCTGAAAACAGCGAGGCACAGCAGGGTTCTGGACAACATAAGCGTATTGGGGGCTCGGAGTTGGCGAAAAAGAGGCGTTATCGTGTTAGATAGCTAGGACTGACTCAAGTATTTATATTGAGTTCAATTCTCACCTGCATGATTACAGACGTTTCTTACAAAGACCCTGACGATGCCCACAGAGAATCCACCCGACGATACTCATCAAAGCCCCGCCGAGATGCGCCGCACCGCGCTGTACCTGACCTTGGCGCAAGTGCCCGAGGGCTGCGTGGTGAGTTACGGCGAACTGGCCCATCTGGCCGGGTTGGGCCGCGCGGCCCGCTGGGTCGGGCGCACGCTGAGCCAACTGCCGCAAGACACTCGCCTGCCCTGGCACCGAGTGCTGGGTGCCGGTGGTCGGATAAGTCTGCCGGTGGGCAGTGCCTCAGGCGACGAACAACGTGCGCGTTTACGCAGTGAAGGCGTCAGTATCCTGAACAATCGCGTTGATATTCAGCGTCATGGCTGGCGCCCGGTAGAGCACAGCGGTTAGAGTGCGCGCTTTGTTTCCGCAAATCTGAGGCAGACTCCAGCCCATGCCCCGTAAAACCTGGCGCGCCGCGCTCGCTGCCTATGCCAGCCCCTCGACGTTAGTACTGTTGTTGCTCGGCTTCGCCGCCGGCTTGCCTTACATGTTGGTGTTCTCGACGCTTTCAGTGTGGTTGCGCGAAGCCGGTGTGGCCCGCGAGACCATCGGTTATGCGAGCCTGATCGGTTTGGCCTACGCCTTTAAATGGGTATGGTCGCCGCTGCTCGACCAATGGCGCCTGCCGCTGCTGGGTAAACTCGGACGTCGTCGTTCCTGGCTGGTGCTGGCCCAAACGCTGGTGATCCTCGGGTTGATCGGCATGGGCTTTTGCGACCCGCAAAAACACCTGTCCTGGCTGATCGCCATTGCCGTCATCGTTGCCTTCGCTTCGGCTACCCAAGACATTGCGGTGGACGCCTATCGCCTGGAAATCGCCGACGACAGCCGCCAGGCAGCCCTGGCTGCCAGCTATATGTCCGGTTATCGCATCGCGGCCCTGCTGGCCACGGCCGGCGCACTGTTCTTTGCCGAAGGCTTCGGCTCGACCGGGTTCAACTATAAACACTCGGCCTGGACCGGTACCTACGTGCTGTTCGGTGTGCTGATGATCCCCGCCTTGCTCACCACCCTGTTCATGCGCGAACCCAACGTGCCACTGCGCACCCAGTTGCAGGCCGGCCGTTACAGCTTCGTGCACCAGCTTGTTTCTGTATTTGTGCTGATCGTGCTGCTGGTGTCGGTCCCGGCGATGTTCACCCAGCTGTACAACACCGATTTTGCCAGCGTGCTGTTCCATGGCGTAAGCCTGTGGGAGCTGTTGATGGAAGACCGCGCGTTCCTGCGCGCCATTCTGTACATCATCCTCACCACCCTGTGCCTGTCGGCCATGGGCCGTCGCGGCCTGGCGCCGGTGCTGACGCCGGTCAACGACTTTATCCTGCGCTATCGCTGGCAGGCGTTGCTGCTGCTCGGGCTGATTGCCACTTACCGCATGTCCGACACCGTGATGGGCGTGATGGCCAACGTGTTCTACATCGACCAGGGCTTTACCAAGGACCAGATCGCCGGGGTGAGCAAGATCTTCGGCCTGATCATGACCCTGCTCGGCGCCGGTATGGGCGGCCTGCTGATCGTGCGCTTCGGGATCCTGCCGATCCTGTTTATCGGCGGCGTCGCCTCGGCCGCCACCAACCTGCTGTTCGTGATGCTCGCCGACATGGGCCCCGACCTGCAGATGCTGATCTTCACCATTTCCCTGGATAACTTCAGCTCGGGCCTGGCCACGTCGGCGTTTGTCGCCTACTTGTCGAGCCTGACCAACCTGAAGTTCTCGGCCACTCAATATGCGTTGCTCAGCTCGATCATGCTGTTGCTGCCGCGCCTGATTGGCGGCTATTCAGGCGTGATGGTGGAGAAGTTCGGTTATCACAACTTCTTCCTGATCACCTGCCTGCTGGGCGTGCCGACGTTGTTCCTGATTGCCTTGCATTGGTTTCAGGAAAATCGACGGATTCGGTTGAGCCCGCCTGAACAGGAGTGACACTCCTCGGTCAATGTGGGAGCGGGCTTGCTCGCGAAGGCGCAGTGTCAGTTGATACATGCATCACTGATACACCGCCTTCGCGAGCAAGCCCGCTCCCACAGACCCCTCTGCATTCTGATACCTGTACTCCAGCAGTTTGCGCCCGTACAATCCCAAGTCATTTCAAGTCCAAGCAACCGACAACGGCCTACCATGCGTACCAGTCAATATTTGCTCGCCACACAGAAAGAAACGCCTTCCGACGCGGTTGTGATCAGCCATCAGCTGATGCTGCGCGCCGGCATGATCCGCAAGCTGGCCTCCGGCCTGTACACCTGGCTGCCCATGGGCTTGAAGGTGATGCGCAAGGTCGAAGCCATCGTTCGCGAAGAAATGAACGCCGCCGGCTCTCTGGAAGTGTTGATGCCGAGCACCCAACCGGCTGAGTTGTGGCAGGAATCCGGGCGCTGGGAAGAGTACGGCCCTGAATTGCTGCGCTTCAAGGACCGTCATGGCCGCGATTTCTGCGCCGGCCCGACCCACGAAGAAGTGATCACCGACCTGATGCGCAACGAGCTGAGCAGCTACAAACAGCTGCCGCTGAACCTGTATCAGATCCAGACCAAATTCCGTGACGAAATCCGCCCACGCTTCGGTTTGATGCGCGGCCGCGAATTCATCATGAAGGACGCCTATTCGTTCCACGCCGACCAGGCCTCCCTGCAGGTCACCTACGACCGCATGCACCAGGCCTACTGCAACGTGTTTACGCGCCTGGGCCTGAAATTCCGCCCGGTTGAAGCGGACAACGGTTCCATCGGCGGCGCCGGTTCCCACGAATTCCACGTGCTGGCCGAGTCCGGCGAAGACGATATCGTCTTCAGCAACGGTTCCGACTACGCGGCGAACATCGAGAAAGCCGAAGCTGTGCCACGCGAGACCTCCCGCCCGGCACCGACTGAAGAGCTGCGCCTGGTGGACACGCCAGAGACCAAGACCATCGCGGCCCTGGTGGAAAAATTCAATCTGCCGATTGAAAAGACCATCAAGACCCTGATCGTGCGCGCCGAGGAAGAAGGCAAGCTGATCGCCCTGGTCATCCGTGGCGACCATGAGCTCAACGAAATCAAGGCCGCCCAGCAACCTGGCGTGGCCAGCCCGCTGGTCATGGCCACCGATGCCGAACTGCGCGACGCGATTGGCGCCGGTGCCGGTTCGCTCGGCCCGCTGAACCTGCCGCTGCCAATCATCATCGACCGTTCGGTCGAGCTGATGAGCGACTTCGGTATCGGCGCGAACATAGACGACAAGCACTACTTCGGCGTGAACTGGGAACGTGACCTGCCGGTGCCGACCGTGGCCGACCTGCGTAACGTGGTTGCAGGCGACCCAAGCCCGGACGGCAAGGGCACCCTGGAAATCAAGCGCGGCATCGAAGTCGGGCACATCTTCCAGCTGGGCAACAAGTACAGCAAGGCGATGAAGTGCGAAGTGCTGGGCGAGAACGGCAAGCCGATCACCCTGGACATGGGCTGCTACGGCATTGGCGTATCCCGCGTGGTTGCCGCTGCCATCGAGCAGAACAACGACGAGAAAGGCATCATCTGGAGTGACGCCCTGGCGCCGTTCCAGGTGGCGTTGGTGCCGCTGCGTTATGAAACCGAGCAAGTTCGCGAAGCCACCGACAAACTGTATGCCGAACTGACGGCTGCCGGTTTTGAAGTGCTGCTGGATGACCGGGACAAGAAAACCAGCCCGGGCATCAAGTTCGCCGACATGGAACTGATTGGCATCCCGCACCGGATCGTGGTCAGTGACCGCGGCCTGGCCGATGGCAATCTGGAATACAAAAGCCGGACCGAAGCCGAAGCCCAACCGTTGCCGGTGGCTGACGTGCTGTCTTTCCTTCAGGCGCGTATTCGTCGCTGAAAACCAGATCAAGAGAAGTCATGTTCAAGCGAAACACCAGAGCCCTGGGGGGCGCCGCCTTGTGCGGCGCCCTGCTGGTCAGCGGCTGCGCCAACCAGATGTCGCAACGCAGTGAGCACGAGGAGCGGGTCGAGCGCAAATTGCTCGACCACAGCCTGCAGATCGATGTAGGTGAACCCAAAGTGCTCGAACTGCCGCAACGCCGGGTTCGCATTCACGAGCAGAAGACCTTTGAGGTCACCGAATACGAAGTCACCCGCCGTTACGATCGCTACACACCTTACCAACCCTGGCGCAAAATCTACGAAATGCCCCTGGGCGCGGTCGCTTTAGTGGCGGGCGCGGGTGCCAACGTGGCGAATATCTTCGCCCTCGGCAACCTGCCCACCAGCATGACCCGCGACTGGCTGAGCTACGGCGTGGACGGCATCAACCCGTTCATGAACGTGCAATCCCACGGCCGTGCGCAACAGAACCTGGCGGGTATCGATGAAGTCCAGCGCGACAAACGCACGGAGTATTCGAGCCTGCCGTGGAGCGAACGCCCGGTACAGGTCACCGCCGGCAAGCAAACCCATGAGCTGACCACCGACCGTAATGGCGTCCTGCGCCTGAACCTGTTGGACAGCCCATTTGCCGAACAGGACCTGAACCGCATCAGCACCTTGAAGATCAGCGTGGAAGATGGCCAGGACGACGTGCATTCGGACTCGACCCTGGCGATCAGCAACACCCTGCGCGGCAAGTTGCTGGAAGCCCATGGCCTGATTTACGACGACCTGGAAGACGATGAAGTCAACCAGTGGGTGCACCGGGTCAAGCGCCTGTCGGAGCTGGGCCTGGAGGAAGAAGCCAGTGAACTGGAGCAGAGCCTGATCGAACTGACTCGCAATGATCCGGAGTTACAGCAGGAATTCCTGCAGGCACTGACCAAGGATGCGGGGCGGCTCGTCGCAGACCCAGGCGCTCACTAGGATCTCAAGACAGGTAAAGATCTAAATGTGGGAGCGGGCTTGCTCGCGAAAGCGGTGTTTCAGTGATGAATGTATCGACTGACACGGCGCCTTCGCGAGCAAGCCCGCTCCCACATTTGGCTCCCGGTTTCTACCAGGGAAACTGAAGCTGCTCATTACCACTGCTCAAATCCAGCAACCGCACCCCAATCCCCAGCAACCGCACCGGCTTGCCGCCCCGATTGAACGCCTGGGTCAACAGCTGTTGATAACTTTCCAGGTCCCGCCCTGCCCCGGCCTGCTCCAAGGTAGTCTGGGTAAAGTCATGAAACTTCACTTTGACGAATGGCTTGCCCGCGCGATAGCTGCTGTCGATGCGCGCCATGCGCCCGGCAAGGGTTTCCATCAGCTCGGGCAGCTTCGCCAGGCAACTTGAGAGATCCGGCAGATCCACATCGTAGGTGTTTTCCACACTGATGGATTGCCGACGGCTGTCGTTCTGCACCACACGGTCATCAATCCCACGCGCCAGGCTCCACAGGCGCTCGCCAAAACTGCCGAATTCACGCACCAGCGCCAGCTTGTTCCAGTCACGCAACTGCAGGCAGTCTTCAATGCCCAGGCGCGCCAGCTTGTCGGCGGTGACCTTGCCGACACCGTGCAGCTTTTTCACCGGCAACTGGGAGACAAAGTCTTCGATCTGATCCGGGGTAATCACAAACAGGCCGTTGGGTTTTTTCCAGTCGCTGGCGATCTTGGCCAGGAACTTGTTCGGCGCAACGCCTGCGGACACGGTGATGTGCAACTGGTTGGAAACCCGACGACGAATGTCCTGGGCAATACGCGTGGCGCTGCCGCCGAAATGCGGGCTGTCGGAAACATCCAGGTAGGCTTCATCCAGCGACAGCGGTTCGATCAGGTCGGTGTAGTCACGAAAGATCGTCTGGATTTCCTTCGACGCTTCCTTATAAGCCTCCATGCGCGGCTTGACGATGGTCAGGTCCGGGCACAGCTTCAAGGCGTGGCGTGACGACATGGCCGAACGCACCCCGTACGCCCGCGCTTCATAGTTGCAGGTGGCGATCACCCCTCGCCTGTCCGCCGAACCGCCAACGGCCAGAGGCTTTTGTGCCAGGCTCGGGTCGTCGCGCATCTCGATGGCGGCGTAGAAGCAATCACAGTCGACGTGGATGATTTTGCGCTGCGTCATATAAACAGAGGGTGTAATCCAACGGGTGGCCAGTATCGCACTCACCCCTGTATATAGCACCAGTAGTTTGATTCTTCCGCTTGAGCGGTAGGAAATTTCACAGATGAATTTATTTTATCAATCGAAATCAGCCTTCCGATAGAGCCGAAACCCACGGCCAGACTGGCCCCGAGCCGTTCCAAACCCCGTCTTGGAGAGCTAAACGATTGAACCACAAGCGCTTTTCTTCAATTCACAGGTTGACACATCTGCGTTCCTCTGTAGAATGCCGACACACAGACGCGGGATGGAGCAGTCTGGTAGCTCGTCGGGCTCATAACCCGAAGGTCGTCGGTTCAAATCCGGCTCCCGCAACCAAACATCAAAAAAGGCTACTCGAAAGAGTGGCCTTTTTTGTGCGTGCCTGTTTTTGCTATGTATGAAAATTGTAAGACAAAAAAGTCTTTGCCCTTCGCGCACTTACCGTGCGTAGCCGGTTCAAAACAGCTATTTCACACTAATTTGACCCATCAGCCCATTAACGGTTGACACCCCGCCGCTGGGCTGTAGAATGCCGCCCACAGACGCGGGATGGAGCAGTCTGGTAGCTCGTCGGGCTCATAACCCGAAGGTCGTCGGTTCAAATCCGGCTCCCGCAACCAAACATCAAAAAAGGCTACTCGAAAGAGTGGCCTTTTTTGTATCCGGTGAAAAAGTTCTTCTGAAACAATGGCATGGCATCTTTCATGAAACCCTGCGCGGTTTGTTGAGTCCATGTCTTTGCAAGCTATGCTCAATGCTCAAGCGCTATCCTCTACGACTAATGGCCGCAGTCGCCGCACCCGGCGATACGCGTTAATATTTGTAATTATTTTGTCCATAGGGATTGGTAACTTGGCTGGATACCTCCATCCTGTCGCGCACAATCCACGAGGTGATTGATGCGCGCCAACTCGTCTGAACCACAAGACACCGTCACAGCGACACAACCGATTCCACCCACCCGTTTGCGCTGGCTGGATCTGTTGAGTAAATACCGTCAGCCCATTGGGTTGGCCGTTACTCTGTTGCTGTTCGCAATCGCCCTGATCGCCTGCCGACACCTGTTGCTGGAACTGGACCTGTACGCCCTCCACGACTCGATCCTGGAAGTGCCCAAGCCCGCCCTGCTCGGCGCGTTTGCGGCGGCGGTCGCCGGCTTCATCATTCTGCTCGGTTATGAATTCTCCGGCGCACGCTATGCCGGGGTGAAACTGCCGGCCAAGACCCTGGCGATGGGCGGCTTCACAGCCTTCGCCATCGGCAACGCAATTGGTCTGTCGATGCTCTCGGGCGGGTCGGTGCGTTACCGTCTTTATGCACGCCATGGCATCGGCGCTGCAGAAGTCGCCCACATGACCGTGTTCGCCAGCCTGGCGCTGGGCACGGCGTTGCCGCCACTGGCCGCGTTGGCCACCCTGAGTAATTTGCCAGCCGCCTCTACTTACCTGCATTTATCCCAAGGATTGCTCGGCGGCATCGCCGCTGCAGTACTCGTGCTGTCCGCCGCGCTGTGCATCGGCATCTATCGTCGTCGCCTGCCGGAGCAACCTTACCCGGATAATCTGTTGGTCAAGGCCGGGCGCCGTACCCTGCGCCTGCCGGGCCGGCGCCTGACGTTCCTGCAACTGATCATCACCGCGCTGGACGTCGCCGCGGCCGCCACCGTTCTTTATATGTTGCTGCCGGAAGCACCGCCGTTCGGCCCGTTCCTGCTGGTGTACCTGCTGGCCCTGGCCGCCGGTGTGCTCAGCCATGTACCGGGTGGCGTGGGTGTATTCGAGGCGATTCTGCTCGCCGCCTTCGCCGACAAGCTCGGCGCCGCGCCATTGGCTGCCGCCCTGCTGCTGTACCGCATGATCTACGTGGTGCTGCCGCTGCTGATCGCTTGCGTGTTCCTGCTGGTCAACGAGGCCCAGCGTCTGTTCCAGACCCAGCAAAGCCTGCGGGTTGCCTCAGGCCTGGCCGCACCGGTGCTGGCCGTGCTGGTTTTTTTGTCCGGCGTGGTCCTGCTGTTTTCCGGCGCAACGCCGGAAATCGACTCACGCCTGGAAAACATCGGCTTCCTGATTCCCCACCGCCTGATTGACGCCTCGCACTTTGGCGCCAGCTTGATCGGCGTGTTGTGCCTGTTGCTCGCACAGGGTTTGCGTCGGCGGTTGTCGGCCGCCTGGATGCTGACCATGGTGCTGCTGCTGACCGGTGCCCTGCTCTCGCTGCTCAAAGGCTTCGACTGGGAAGAAGCCAGCCTGATGATCATGACGGCGGTGCTGCTGGCGATCTTCCGGCGTTCGTTCTACCGCGCCAGCCGCCTGACCGAACTGCCGTTCTCGCCGCTGTACCTGGTGGCCAGCGTCTGCGTGCTGGGCGCCTCCATCTGGCTGCTGCTGTTTGCTTATCAAGACGTGCCGTACAGCCACCAACTGTGGTGGCAGTTCACCCTGGACGCCAACGCCCCACGCGGCCTGCGCTCGCTGCTGGGCGCGGCGGTGCTGTTGGTGATCGTGTCGCTGACCTGGCTGCTGCGCACCGCGCGCCCGGTGATCCACCTGCCGACGCCGGACGAACTGGAGCGCGCCACCAAGATCCTGATGGCCTCGTCCCAGCCCGACGGCGGCCTGGCGCTGACCGGCGATAAAGCATTGCTGTTCCACCCTAACGACGAAGCCTTCCTGATGTACGCGCGTCGCGGGCGCAGCCTGGTGGCCTTGTATGACCCGATCGGCCCGACTCAACCACGCGCCGAAATGATCTGGCAGTTCCGTGACCTGTGTGACATCCACCACGCACGCCCGGTTTTCTATCAGGTCCGCGCCGAGAACCTGCCGTACTACATGGACATCGGCCTCACCGCGATCAAGCTGGGCGAAGAGGCCCGCGTCGACCTGAAACGCTTTGACCTGGAAGCCAAGGGCAAAGAGATGAAGGATTTGCGCTACACCTGGAACCGTGGCACCCGGGACGGCTTGTCCCTGGAGATCTTCGACCCGGGCCAGGCGCCGATGGATGAACTCAAGGTCATCTCTGATGCCTGGTTGACCGGCAAGAACGTACGGGAAAAGGGCTTTTCCCTGGGCCGTTTCAGCGACGACTACCTCAAGCACTTTCGCATCGCGATCATTCGCTTCGAAGGGCGCCCGGTGGCCTTCGCCAACCTGCTCGAGACTTACAACCACGACCTGGCCAGTCTCGACCTGATGCGTGCGCACCCGGACGCGCCGAAGCTGACCATGGAATTCATGATGGTTGGCCTGATTCAACATTATAAGAACCACGACTACGCCCGCTTCAGCCTCGGCATGGTGCCGTTGTCGGGCCTGCAACCACGCCGTGGCGCGCCGTTGACCCAACGCTTGGGCTCGATGGTGTTCCGCCGTGGCGAGCAGCTGTATAACTTCCAAGGTTTGCGCCGCTTCAAAGATAAGTTCCAGCCTGACTGGGAACCCCGTTATATGGCCGTGCCCGCAGGACTTGATCCGCTGGTGGCACTGGCCGATACCGCCGCCCTGATTGCGGGCGGCTTGACTGGATTGGTGAAACGCTGATGATTCGACGCTCCTGGCGGTATGTATTGGCCTTTGTAGTGCTGCTCGCGCTGATCGCGGCGGGTGGCTTTTGGTACTGGAACCGCCCTGCCCCGCAACCGACCCTGGAACAACTGCCCCAGGCCGACGGTTCGGTGATGACCCGTGTCACCCCTGCCGGTTCGGCAAAAGCCCGTGTGGCTGTGGCCGTATTGGCCGATGCAACCTTGACCGACAGCCAGCTGATTGCCCTGAGCCAGGGCGGCTCTGCGCAAATCGTTCAAGTGATCCTGCCCAAAGACGACTGCAAGTTGCAGGAACAAGCGCTGCAAAGCGCCCTGGGCCAGCTTAAAGGCCCGGCGACGCTGGTCAGCGGCATTGGCCCTGGCGCAAGCCTGGCCTGGCGCTGGTTGGCCGCACAGACCGACGACAAGGCCAACGCCATCTCGGTCGGCTTCGCCATGACACAGGAAGGCTGCAAGGACCCACTGCCGAAAACCGCCGCCCACGGCAATTGGCTGGTGGCATGGAACGACAACCCTGACGACGATGCCGCCAGCTTCGTGCGCGACACCCCGCGCGCCACCACCAGCATCAGCGACTACGACATTCATTACCCGCAAGTGCTGAACAACGAACTGCGCAAGCAGCTGGTGGGTTCGGACAACGGCGGCCTGGCGATTCCTGTGGTTGAAGTACCGGCCGGCCAAGCCAAGGACACCGTCACCCTGTTCCTCTCCGGTGACGGCGGCTGGCGCGACCTGGACCGCGACGTGGCCGGTGAAATGGCCAAGATCGGCTACCCGGTGGTGGGCATCGACACCCTGCGCTACTACTGGCAGCACAAGACCCCGGAACAGAGCGCCAAAGACCTCACCGAGTTGATGCAACACTACCGGCAGAAATGGGGCACCAAGCGCTTCGTGCTGACCGGCTACTCGTTCGGCGCCGACGTACTGCCCGCGATCTACAACCGCATGCCGGAAAACGAACAACAGCGTGTGGACGCGATCATCCTGCTGGCCTTCGCGCGTACCGGCAGCTTTGAGATCGAAGTGGAAGGCTGGCTGGGCAACGCCGGCAAAGAAGCCGCGACCGGCCCGGAAATGGCCAAGCTGCCGGCTGACAAAGTGGTGTGCATCTATGGCGCCGAAGAAGTCGACGAAAGTGGCTGCACCGACAAGACGGCGGTTGGCGAGGCGGTGAAACTGCCGGGCGGGCATCACTTTGATGAGAACTACCCGGCGCTGGCACAGCGCTTGGTGGACATCATCGTGAAGCACCAGGCTAAAGACAAAGCCGAGTAATCCCGAGCTGTACGCGGATTAAAAATGTGGGAGCGGGCTTGCTCGCGAATGCGGTGGATCAGTCACAACATCTTTGACTGACACACCGCATTCGCGAGCAAGCCCGCTCCCACATTGTTTTTGTGGCGCTGGTGAAAACTAGCGCGGTTCGATATGCGCAATCATCAACTGCACAGTTTCATTCCCACGAAACTCGTTCACGTCCAGCTTGTAGGCCAACTCCACCCAACGCACTGTCGGGTTAGGCCAGACTTCACGGTCTACACCAAACGCAATGCCATCGAGCTTCACCGACCCGCACTCACTCTTGAGCACCACCTTCAGGTGCCGCTCTCCCACGACGCGCTGCTCGACCAACTGAAACACGCCGTGAAACAACGGCTCGGGAAAGTGCTGCCCCCACGGCCCGGCATGCCGCAAGGCGCGCGCCAGTTCCAGGTGAAACTCTTCCACCGCCAACGTACCGTCAGACAGCAGTCGGCCAGTCAGGTCTTCTTCACGCAGTTGCCGACGCACTTCAGCGTCGAAGGCTTCGGCAAACAGTGGGAAGTTTTCTTCAGGCAAGGTCAAGCCAGCCGCCATCGCGTGGCCGCCGTATTTGGCGATCAGGTTGGGATGCTGGCTCGCCACGACCGCCAGGGCGTCACGGATATGAAAACCCTGCACAGAGCGCCCTGAGCCCTTGAGCAGGCCATCACCGGCGTCGGCAAAGGCGATGGTCGGGCGGAAATAGCGCTCTTTCATCCGCGACGCCAGAATGCCGATCACACCTTGGTGCCATTCCGGGTCGAACAGGCACAAGCCGTAAGGCATCGACTCCACCGGCAAGTCCTTGAGCTGGGCGAGCGCCTCGCGCTGCATGCCCTGCTCGATGGATTTGCGGTCCTGGTTCATACCGTCCAGTTGCGCCGCCATTTCCCGTGCGGCAGCGACGTCGGTAGTGAGCAGGCATTCGATGCCCAGGCTCATATCGTCCAGGCGCCCGGCGGCGTTCAGGCGTGGCCCGAGGATAAAGCCGAGGTCGGTGGAGGTGATGCGCGCGTGATCGCGCTTGGCGACTTCAAGGATCGCCTTGATCCCCGGCCGCGCACGGCCGGCGCGAATACGTTCCAGGCCTTGATGGACGAGGATGCGGTTATTGGCGTCCAGGGGCACCACGTCGGCGACGCTGCCCAAGGCCACCAGGTCAAGCAATTCGCCGATGTTCGGCTGAGGCTTGTTGTCATACCAACCCAGGCTGCGCAACCGCGCGCGCAAGGCCATCAGCACGTAAAAGATCACGCCTACGCCGGCCAGCGCCTTGCTGGGGAACTCACAGCCAGGCTGGTTCGGGTTGACGATGGCATCTGCCGCCGGCAACTCATCACCCGGCAAGTGGTGGTCGGTGACCAACACCTTCAACCCTGCCGCCTTGGCCGCCGCTACGCCTTCGACGCTGGAGATGCCGTTGTCCACGGTGATCAGCAACTGTGGCTCGCGCTGCAGCGCCACCGCGACGATTTCCGGGGTCAGGCCGTAGCCGTACTCAAAGCGGTTAGGCACCAGGTAGTCGACATGGGCCGCGCCGAGCAACCGCAGGCCCAGGGTGCCCACGGTGCTGGCTGTGGCGCCATCGGCGTCGAAGTCACCGACGATCAGGATGCGCTGGCGCTGCTCCAAGGCCACCACCAGCAGGTCCACCGCTGCATCAATCCCCTTGAGCTGCTGGTAAGGAATCAACCGCGCAAGGCTCTTGTCCAGCTCGGCCTCGGACTGCACACCGCGTGCGGCGTAGAGACGGGTCAACAGCGGTGGCAATTCACCGAGAAACGGCAGGACAGCAGGCAACGGGCGAGGATCGATACGCATGGGGTGACGGAAACTTCTCTTCTAGTACAACGGTTAAACAACAATGCTGAAAACAACATGGATCAACTGTAGAAACCGGCTTGTGTAGGAGCCAGCTTGTGGGAGCTGGCTTGCCTGCGATGCAGACACCTCGGTCTTTCAGCCATACCGAGGTGATGCTTTCGCGAGCAAGCCCGCTCCCACACAAGCCCGGCTCCCACATCAAGCCAGCTCCCAAACAAGCCGGCACCTACAGGGTCAACCGCGCTCGCCGGCCAGCCATTCCAGCTGGACTTCGTGCTGGCCACGGTCGTCAGTCACAAAAACCGTGCCTTCGCTGATCATCACGTCCCACTTGATCACCCGTGGCATGTCCTTGGCCAGGGTTTCCAGGATTTCCTGGGGCACGGCGGCGATGTGCACATTTTTCAGGTTTTTCGCCACCGGCACTACTTTGCCTTCCCAGACGCGCAGGCTGCCATAGGCCAGCAACGTGGTGCGTTCGGTGCGACGGGAACACCAGGTCAGGCGGTCCGCATCCGGCTGGCCGACTTCGATCCAGTGCAGGACGCGGTCATCCAGGCTTTTTTCCCACAAGGCTGGTTCGTCTACATCTGACAGGCCACGACCAAAAGCCAGCTGCTCGTTGTAGAAAAGGGCGTAGGCCAGCAGGCGCACAGTCATGCGCTCTTCGGTTTCCGAAGGGTGGCGGGCGATGGTCTGTTTGACGCTCTCGTACACCGAACGATCGAGGTCGGTGAGGTTGAGTTCGAATTTGTAGGTCGTGGACGGCTGGGCCATGAACGGGCTTCTAGAGACAGGGAAAGGCGGCCAGTCTAACCGATGGTGGGGCCAATCAACGAATACTGCACTGCATCATCCTTATCCCTGGGCCGCTCGCCTATGTTAAAAGGCATCACACCACCGCCCTGCGCTTGCTAAGGATCCTCATGTCGTTTAATGCCAAACCGCTTGCCGGCCTGAAAGTCATCGAACTGGGCACCTTGATCGCCGGCCCGTTTGCGTCACGTATTTGTGCCGAGTTCGGGGCCGAAGTGATCAAGGTCGAATCCCCGGACGGCGGCGACCCACTGCGCAAATGGCGCAAGCTGTATGAAGGCACTTCACTGTGGTGGTTCGTGCAGGCACGTAACAAAAAGTCGCTGACACTCAATCTCAAGCATCCGGATGGCCTGGCGATCCTCAAACAGTTGCTGGCGGATGCCGACATCCTGATCGAGAACTTTCGCCCCGGCGTGCTGGAAAAACTCGGCCTGAGCTGGGAAACCCTGCATGCCCTGAACCCCAAGCTGGTGATGGTGCGTCTTTCAGGCTTTGGCCAGACCGGGCCGATGAAAGACCAGCCGGGGTTTGGTGCGGTGGGTGAATCGATGGGCGGCTTGCGCTATATCACCGGTTTCGAAGACCGACCGCCGGTGCGCACCGGGATTTCCATCGGCGATTCGATTGCCGCCTTGTGGGCGGTGATCGGCGCGCTGATGGCGCTGCGTCATCGTGAAGTCAACGGCGGCCTGGGCCAGGTGGTGGATGTGGCGCTGTATGAAGCCATTTTCGCCATGATGGAAAGCATGATCCCGGAGTTCGATGTGTTCGGTTTTATCCGCGAGCGCACCGGCAACATCATGCCCGGCATCACGCCGTCGTCGATCCATACCAGCGCCGATGGCAAGCATGTGCAGATCGGTGCCAACGGTGATGCGATCTTCAAGCGTTTCATGAGCGCGATCGGCCGTGAGGACTTGGCCAATGACCCGCAACTGGCCAGCAATGATGGGCGCGATAGCCGCCGCGATGAGCTGTACGGCGTGATCGACCGCTGGGTCAATTCGCTGCCGCTGGACCAGGTCGTCGAGCAGCTCAACACGGCAGACGTGCCCGCCAGCCGCATCTACAGCGCTGAAGACATGCTTGGCGACCCTCAGTTTCTGGCGCGGGAAATGTTTCTCAAGGCCCAGTTACCGGGCGGCAAGGACTTCAAGATGCCGGGGATTGTGCCCAAGCTCTCGGACACCCCCGGCAGTTGTGAATGGGTCGGCCCGCAGTTGGGCGAGCACAACAGCGTGGTGCTCAACGCGTTGGGCTATGACGCGCCAGCCATTACCCGCTTGCGTGAGGATGGCGCGATCTGATGGCTCGTCCGCGCAAGCGCCGGCTCATCCATCTGTACCTCGCCGGCGCGATGTTCGGCGTATGGCCATTCTTTGCGCACGCCGAGGAAACCTTGATTTGGCTGCTGCGTGACTTGCCGCCCATCACCATTTTCGAGGGCCCGCAGAAAGGCCAAGGGGCGCTGGACCAGTTGCTGCCGATACTCAGCGAGCGCCTGCCGGAATACCGCCACACGGTCATGCACGTCAACCGTGCGCGCGGCATTCAAATGTTGCGCTCGCCCTCCCTCACCTGCGACCCGTCGCTGTTGTGGACCGCGGAACGCGCCAAGTACGTGGTGTTTTCCAAACAGGCATTTGTGGCGGTGGCCAATGGGGTGACCATCCGACGCAGCCAGCAGCAAGCACTGGCGCCGTTTATCGTCGAGGGCCAATTCGACCTGCAAGCCTTTCTCGACTCCCATAAGGCACGGATCGGCGCAACCGCCGAGCGCAGCTATGGCCCTGTGATCGATGAACAGCTCAAAGGCGTTGACTCACACACCTTGGCACTCCATTACGGCAATGACGCCCTTGGGAGCCTGTTGCAAATGCAGCGCTTGGGGCGATTGGAAGCGGTGTTGGGCTATTGGCCAGAAATTCGCTATCACGCCAAGCAACAGGGCATCGCCGCCCAAGACCTGATGTTCTACGCCATCAAAGGCTCAGCGCCTTACCAGCGCACGCATATCGGTTGCTCGAACACGCCGCAAGGCCGCCAGGCCATGACGCGCATTGACCGGGTACTACGCGATATCCCACAGGCGCAACTGCAGCAATCCTACGCCTCATGGCTGGACCCAGGCATGCGTGAACAGTATTTGCGCGACAACCCGAGGTTTTTCCAGGATTCCCCCGAGCCCTGAGCAGCCACAGGGTAAATCGCAGGCAAAAAGAAACCCCGAAGAGTGGGGAGACACTTCGGGGTTAAACGTGGCCTACAAAGACCAGTACAACAAGCCACAAACACCGGAGCACAATGTTTGCTCTTGCTGTTACAAAATCTGACCGGCCATGCTGTAGGAAGTTTCGCCGATTAAATTTTTCTTCATGCGACGGCAGCGCCACGCGTCTGTGCAGCGTTACGCAGGGCCGCGATGACCGAGGGTTCCAGGCGACCTTCGGCGATTTTCAGGTCGCGCAACAGGCAATCCACCACATCCACCAAAACGCGCTTGTCGGTCAATTGTGCGCGGTCGACTTCACGCTCGACAACGATGGCACCGGCCGGATTCTTCACGGTCACCAGGCACTCGTCCTGCACACCCGAGGTGGTCAACGTAACCTGATAAGGGCTCAGTGCTTCTTCGAGCAATAGGCTGATATTTTCCATCTCGATCACCACTCAATAGTTCGGGAACAATCGTTTCAACGGCAGCTGCCTCTATCCTAAGTGACTGGTTATGTCGTAGGAAAGTTCGCTTTATCGTCTTTACGCGGTCGTCAGGGAGTGACGTCAACCAGCATGCGCTTGCAACATGACAGACAAAAAACGCCGCTGACCCAAGGAAGGGAAAGCGGCGTTTTTGTCTACGCGGTTCGCCTTACAACGGCTTGCCCCGATTCCCGTGCTGGCTGACAAACGCCTGCACTGTCTTCAGGTCATTGGCCAGCACCGTGCAACGCTCTTCACGTTCGAACAGGTCAGCCAAGTGCTCCGGCAATTCCAGCGCCTTGCCCACACCTGCCTTCTCGACCGCTTCCGGGAACTTGACCGGGTGAGCGGTGCCGAGGATCACCATCGGAATGTCCAGGCTACGACGGCATTCGCGCGCAGCCTTCACGCCGATAGCGGTGTGCGGGTCGAGCAGCTCGCCAGTCTGGGCATAGACTTCGGCGATGGTTTCGCAGGTCTGTGCGTCGTCCACGGCCAGGGAGTCGAACAGCTTGCGGGTTTCGGTCCAGCGCTCTTGCTCGACACTGAAACCGCCACCGCTCTTGAAGCTGTTCATCAGCTCGGCCAGGGCAGCACCGTTGCGACCGTGCATGTCGAACAGCAGGCGTTCAAAGTTCGACGAGACCATGATGTCCATCGACGGCGACAGCGTCGCGTGCAGGGTTTCCTTGACGTACTGGTTGCCGCTCATGAAGCGGTGTAGGATGTCGTTGCGGTTGGTGGCGACGATCAACTGGTTGATCGGCAGGCCCATGTTGCGCGCCAGGTAACCGGCGAAGATGTCGCCGAAGTTGCCGGTCGGCACCGAGAACGACACCGAACGCGCCGGGCCGCCCAGCTGCAGCGCTGCATGGAAGTAGTAAACGATCTGGGCCATGATCCGCGCCCAGTTGATCGAGTTCACCGCTACCAGGCGTGTGCCTTTCAGGAAGCTCTGGTCAGCGAAGCTGTTCTTGACCATTTCCTGGCAGTCATCGAAGTTACCTTCGATGGCGATGTTGTGGATGTTCTCACCAAAAATGGTGGTCATCTGGCGACGCTGTACTTCCGACACGCGCTTGTGCGGGTGCAGGATAAAGATGTCGACGTTTTCGCAGTGCTTGCAACCTTCGATGGCCGCCGAGCCGGTATCACCCGAGGTGGCACCGATGATCACCACGCGCTCGCCGCGTTTTTCCAGCACGTAATCCAGCAGACGACCGAGCAGTTGCAGAGCGAAGTCCTTGAACGCCAGGGTCGGCCCGTGGAACAGCTCAAGCACCCACTCGTTGCCATTGAGCTGACGCAATGGCGCGATGGCGCTGTGGGAAAACACGCCGTACGTCTCTTCCAGGATCTTCTTGAAGTCTGCATCCGGAATGCTGCCGGTGACGAACGGGCGCATCACGCGGAACGCCAGTTCGTGGTACGGCAGGCCGGCCCAGGAAGCGATTTCTTCCTGGGTGAAGCGTGGCAGGTTTTCCGGCACGTACAGGCCGCCGTCAGTGGCAAGGCCTGCCAGCAAAACGTCTTCGAAATTCAGGGCCGGTGCCTGGCCGCGGGTGCTGATGTAACGCATGACTGGCTCCTCTAAAACATTCTCGAACAGAGGCCGCCGAATGCGCGGGGCCCCTGGAACAAATCGGTTAGTTCAAGTGCTCGACGCGAATCCGCACCACCGGGCCGACCACACCTTGCAGGGCTTCGAGGGCGGCGATGGCATCGTTCATGTGCTGCTCGAGCACGCGGTGGGTCAGCAGGATCATCGGCACCTGGCCGTTTTGTTCCTCGACTTCCTTCTGCATGATCGACTCGATGTTGATACCGCGCTCCGACAGAATACTCGCCACCTGGGCCAACACGCCCGGATGATCCTGGGCCTGGATGCGCAGGTAGTAGGCGCTTTCGCATGCTTCAATCGGCAAGATCGGGTGAGCCGACAGCGAATCCGGCTGGAAGGCCAGGTGCGGTACACGGTTTTCCGGGTCGCTGGTCATGGCGCGAACCACGTCCACCAGGTCAGCGATCACCGACGAAGCAGTTGGCTCCATGCCGGCGCCCGCGCCGTAGAACAATGTAGAACCGGCAGCATCGCCGTTGACCATCACCGCGTTCATCACGCCATTGACGTTGGCGATCAGGCGGTCGGCCGGGATCAGCGTCGGGTGCACACGCAGCTCGATACCGGCCGGTGTGCTGCGCGCCACGCCCAAGTGCTTGATGCGGTAGCCCAGCGCTTCGGCGTAATTCACGTCCGCAGTGGTCAGCTTGGTGATGCCTTCGGTGTAGGCCTTGTCGAACTGCAGCGGGATGCCAAAGGCGATGGACGCCAGGATGGTCAATTTGTGCGCAGCGTCGATGCCTTCCACGTCGAAGGTCGGGTCGGCTTCGGCGTAGCCCAGGGCCTGGGCTTCGGCCAGCACGTCTTCGAAGGTACGGCCCTTCTCGCGCATTTCGGTAAGAATGAAGTTACCGGTGCCGTTGATGATGCCGGCCACCCAGTTGATGCGGTTGGCGGACAGGCCTTCACGAATCGCCTTGATCACCGGGATGCCGCCGGCCACGGCGGCTTCGAACGCAACGATCACGCCCTTCTCGCGGGCCTTGGCGAAGATCTCGTTGCCATGCACGGCGATCAGCGCCTTGTTGGCGGTGACCACGTGCTTGCCGTTCTCGATGGCCAGCAACACCAGGTCACGGGCCACTGTGTAGCCGCCAACCAGCTCGATGACGATATCGATTTCAGGGTTGGTGGCCACGGCGAAGACATCGTTGGTAATCGCAATACCGGTCGTTTGGAACTGAGGCTTTGGCGAACGCGTGGCAATTTGCGCCACTTCAATCCCGCGCCCTGCACGGCGGGAAATTTCTTCAGCGTTACGCTGAAGTACGTTGAAGGTGCCGCCACCGACGGTCCCTAACCCACAGATGCCTACTTTGACCGGTTTCACTGAAGAACTCCCCATGAAACGGCCGACTCAAGGTCGGCCGTGGAAAACAGCCGCACAACTGCGGCTCTCAATTAATGACCCGCCGACTGTTCGGCGGGCCATGATCGTCAAGGCTCGACGATTACTGCTTACTCGCACCCAGTGCCAGTTTGGCAACTTGTGGCGCCGGCTGGTAGCCCGGAATCACTTGGCCGTCAGCCAAAACGATGGCCGGCGTACCGTTCACACCAATCGACTGGCCCAGGGCGAACTGCTTGGAAACGGGGTTGGCGCATTTGGCGGACTTGATTTCCTTGCCATCGACCATTTTGTCCATGGCGGCTTTCTTGTCGGCCGAGCACCAGACTGCCTGCAATTGCTCGTCACCCGGTGAACCCAGGCCCTGGCGCGGGAACGCTACGTAGCGCACTTCCACGCCCAGCTTGTTCAGCGCAGGCACTTCGGCGTGCAGCTTGTGGCAGTACGGGCAGGTGGTGTCGGTGAACACGGTGATGTGGGTCTTGGTCTCGCCGATGGCCGGGTAAACCACGGTTTCAGCCACCGGAATACCATTGATCAGCTTCGACACGCCCAGGCGCTCGGCTTTCTCGGTGAGGTTGACCGGCTTGCCATCTTTCAATTGAAACAGGTAGCCCTGGACGATGTACTGGCCATCGGCACTGGCGTACAGCACGCGGCTGCCCTTGAGTTTGACTTCATACAGGCCGGCCATCGGGCTGACACTGATGCTTTCGATGGGTGTGTCGAGCTGCAGGTTGGCCAGGCTCTTGCGAATCGTTTGCTCGGCGGCGTCGTCGGCGACAACAAAGGTGGAAACCAACGCAATCGCTGCGGCGGCAATAATCTGGGTCAAGCGCATGGGAACTCCTGAAGGCAGATGCAGGGACGGGAAGGAACACCGGTCTGAAAACACGGGCTGAGGCCGTCCCCTTTGCTAACCGGCAAAGCCTACCACAGTTGGGCCACAGGGCAGACTGCGGTGGGTAAATTGGGCCGTTTCCCACGTAATTTCATCCGCGCGGATGATGCTTGGCGTGCATATCCTGCAAGCGCGCCCGCGCGACATGCGTGTAGATCTGGGTGGTGGATAAGTCGCTGTGCCCAAGCAGCATTTGCACGACGCGCAGATCCGCACCGTGGTTGAGCAAATGGGTGGCAAACGCGTGTCGCAATGTGTGAGGCGAGAGCGCCTTGCCGATCCCGGCCACTTTGGCTTGGTGCTTGATGCGGTGCCAGAAGGTCTGGCGGGTCATCTGCTCGCCGCGCAGGCTGGGGAACAGCACATCGCTGGGCCGCCCACCGAGCAATTCGCCACGGGCATCACGCATGTAGCGCTCGACCCACACAATCGCCTCCTCACCCATCGGCACCAACCGTTCCTTGCTGCCCTTGCCCATCACGCGCAGCACGCCCTGGCGCAGGTTGACTTGCTCCAGGGTCAGGCTGATCAGCTCGGTCACGCGCAGGCCGCAGGCGTAGAGCACTTCCAACATGGCACGGTCGCGCTGGCCAATGGCTTCGCTCAAGTCGGGCGCAGCGAGCAAGGCGTCGACGTCGGGTTCCGACAGGGATTTGGGCAATGGCCTGCCGAGTTGCGGCATATCGATTTGCAGGGTCGGGTCGATAGCGATCAACTTTTCGCGCAGCAAATAACGATAAAAGCCACGCACACCCGAGAGGAATCGCGCGGTGGAACGTGGCTTGTAGTTCTGCTCCAGGCGCCAGGCCAGGTGATCGAGGATCAACTCGCGACCGGCATTGATCAATTCGAGGTTTTTCTCCTGCAACCAGCCATTGAACAGGGCCAGGTCGCTGCGATAGGCCTGGCGAGTGTTGTCTGACAGGCCTTTTTCCAGCCAGAGGGCATCGAGGAAGCGGTCGATCAGAGGGTGGTCAATGGCGGGCATAGGGGCTCAGGCTGATTTCTTGGGTGACTGGTAGATCCTATCGCAGGCATGCCAGCTCCCACATGGGTTTTGTGTTTTGCCTGATAGCAGGATCAACACTGAACAAATCTGTGGGAGCTGGCTTGCCTGCGATAGCCGCGACTCGGTACCGGATCAGTCTACAAACCCGGGCAATACCGGCACCGGGCGCTTGTCAGCATCGATCGCGACAAAGCTGAACACACCCTGGATGGCTTTTTCGCGGCCATCGGCACTCATGCTTTCGACGAACACTTCCACTTCAACCTTGAGGCTGGTATTGCCCACTTTGATCACGCGGCCGATCAGCTCGACGATGGAGCCGGCCGGGATTGCATGGTTGAAGTCGATGCGGTCGGTAGACACCGTCACCAGCGGCAACCGGCAAAACCGCGTGGCGGTGATGAACGACACTTCGTCCATCCAGGCCAACGCAGTGCCGCCGAACAGGGTGTTGTGGTGGTTGGTGGTCGGCGGGAACACGGCTTTGGTCACGTGGGTCACGGACAGGTCGGTACGACGCTGGATTTCTTCGAGGCGGGTGGTCATGGGGAATTACCGGCAAATTGACAAATTTCAGGCACAAAAAAGCAGCCCGTAGGCTGCTTTTTTCTGCATCGGGAAGCTGGACTTAAGCCAGTTTTTCCTTGATGCGAGCTGCTTTACCGGACAGGTCACGCAGGTAGTACAGCTTGGCTTTACGTACGTCACCGCGACGCTTAACGGCCATGCTGTCGATTTGCGGGCTGTAGGTCTGGAAAGTACGCTCTACGCCAACACCGTTGGAGATTTTACGAACAGTGAAAGCACTGTTCACACCACGGTTACGCTTGGCGATTACCACGCCTTCGAACGCTTGCAGACGCGAACGGTCGCCTTCCTTCACTTTCACCTGAACGACAATAGTGTCGCCTGGGGCAAAGGTAGGGATCTCTTTGGTCATCTGCTCTGCTTCGAGTGCAAGGATGATTTTGTTAGTCATGCTGTGCTCCTAAGGTAAGTCGTCGGACCTACCATCGATACGTTGTTAACTATCGTCCCGCGCGAGGATGTATTCCTCGAGCAGCTTCTTCTCTTCTCCAGAAAGCGAGCGGCTTTCCAGAAGATCGGCGCGTCGTTCATAGGTCCGACCAAGGGACTGCTGTAAACGCCAACGCCGGATGTGTGCGTGATTGCCACTTAGCAATACGTCGGGAACACGCTGATCCGCATACACCTCCGGTCGGGTGTAGTGCGGGCAATCCAGCAAACCATCCGTGAAGGAATCTTCCTCCGCGGAGTCCACATGCCCTAAAGCTCCAGGCAGCAGTCGTGTAACCGCATCTATCAGGACCATCGCCGGCAGCTCGCCACCAGACAGGACATAGTCCCCAATCGACCACTCTTCATCGACATGAGCTTCAATAAACCGCTCGTCAATGCCTTCATAGCGACCGGCAATCAGGATCAGTGCTTCCTCATTCGCCAGTTCGCGTACCGCAGCCTGTTTCAGCTGACGGCCTTGAGGGGACAGGTAAATTACCTTCGCCTTCTCCCCGGCGGCGGCCTTGGCCTGAACCAACGCGTCTTCCAGGGGCTTGATCTTCATCACCATGCCCGGGCCACCGCCAAATGGGCGATCGTCCACAGTGTGATGTCGATCCGTCGTGTAGTCTCGCGGGTTCCAACAGGTAAGCTGCAACAGCCCCTGTTTCACCGCCCGACTGGTGATGCCGTACTCGCTGATGGCGGAGAACATCTCGGGAAACAAACTGATCACTTCAATGCGCAAATTAGCCACGCTTAGAAGTCCGCGTCCCATTCCACCTTCATCTCGCCCGCTGCCAGGTCGACGGCCAACACACATTGCTCGGTATACGGCAACAGGCGTTCGCGATCATCCAGGCTGCCAGCGCAAGGCTTGACCACCATTACATCATTGGCGCCGGTTTCCAGAAGATGATCGATTTTCCCGAGCAATTGCCCGAGTTGATCAATAACCTTCAGACCTTCCAGCTGGTACCAGTAGTACTCGCCGTCGGTCAATTCAGGGAACAGGTTGCGCGGCACGCAGATCTCATAACCGGCCAGAAGACGCGCTTCTTCACGATCATCAAGACCCTTGAGCTTTGCGACCAGGAACTTATCGCTCCCGCGTCCACTGACCAGCTCAACCTGTTTCACACTCCCTTCGCGCTTGAGCGTCCAGGTTTTGTACTGCAACAGGTTTTCAGTCGGATCAGTAAAGGAATACACCTTCACTTCGCCGCGAACGCCATGAACAGAGTAAATCTTGCCGATAACGATCAAATCATCAGCAACAGCTGGCGTCGCGTTCATATTGCTCAGGCTGCGGCCTTAGCCGAGTCCTTCAACAGTTTTGCTACGCGCTCGGATGGCTGTGCACCCACGCTCAGCCAGTAGGCTACGCGCTCTTGGTTCACGGACAGACGAGTTTCTTGACCACGAGCAACAGGGTTGAAGAAACCAACCTGTTCCTTGTGCGAACCGTCGCGCGGGTTGCGGCTGTCGGTTACGGTCAAGTGGTAAAACGGGCGCTTTTTGGAGCCGCCAAGGGCAAGACGGATTGTTAGCATGTGAACATCGTTCCTGTAGTCGGTGCTGCAAATCTAAATGCACAGCGGGCATAGGTGCCCGAAAGGCCGCATATTCTAAGGAATATCCGGACTTTTGCAAATGTCTTTTTCTGGCGCCTATCAGCGTGCCACTCAGATCTGCTATAGAGCCGTCGGTTAAAACGGCGAGTCAGCGCCCGCCAACGGCGGGTTTGCTGGAGATCCCACATCCCTGTGGGTCGGAGCAGGAGCTGGGCTCCCGCTCGAATACTTTACATTTTAGGCATGCCACCGCCGGGCAACATACCGCCCATGCCGCGCATCATCTTGGCCATTCCGCCTTTTGCGGAGAATTTCTTCATCATCTTCTGCATCTGCTTGTGCTGCTTGATCAAGCGACCGATGTCCTGCACCTGGGTGCCGGAACCCATGGCGATCCGACGTTTGCGCGAACCGCTGATCAGCTCAGGGTCACGGCGCTCGGCCGGGGTCATGGAGTTGATGATGGCTTCCATCTGCTTGAACTGCTTCTCTGCCGCGCCCTGGGCATTGCCCATTTGCGCCAGGTTCACACCGCCGATGTTCGGCAGCTTGTCCATCAGGCCGCCGAGGCCGCCCATGTTCTTCATCTGTTGCAGCTGATCACGGAAGTCTTCGAGGTCGAAGCCCTTGCCCTTCTTCAGCTTCTTGGCCAGCTTATCGGCCTTGTCCTTGTCGAGCGTGGCTTCGGCCTGCTCGATCAGGCTGAGCACGTCGCCCATGCCGAGGATACGCGAGGCGATCCGCTCAGGGTGGAACGGCTCGAGCGCTTCGCTCTTCTCGCCCATACCGATGAACTTGATCGGCTTGCCGGTAATCGCACGCACCGACAATGCGGCACCGCCACGGGCGTCGCCGTCGACCTTGGTCAGGATCACGCCGGTCAGCGGCAGTGCGTCGCCGAAGGCCTTGGCGGTGTTGGCCGCATCCTGGCCGGTCATGGCGTCGACCACGAACAGCGTTTCGACCGGGTTGATCGCAGCATGCAGCGCCTTGATCTCGCCCATCATCTCTTCATCGATGTGCAGGCGACCGGCGGTATCGACGATGACCACGTCGATGAATTTGAGCTTGGCTTCTTTAATAGCCGCGTTGGCAATGTCGACCGGCTTCTGGCTCAGGTCGGACGGGAAGAAGGTCACGCCCACTTCGCCCGCGAGCATTTCCAGCTGCTTGATGGCCGCCGGACGGTACACGTCGGCCGACACCACCATCACCGACTTCTTCTTGCGCTCCTTAAGGAAGCGCGCCAGCTTGCCGGCGGTGGTGGTCTTACCCGCACCTTGCAGACCGGCCATCAGCACAACGGCTGGCGGCACGGCGCTGAGGTTCAAGTCTTCGTTGGCCGCGCCCATCAGGCTTTCGAGTTCGGCCTGCACGATCTTCACAAAGGCCTGGCCCGGCGTCAGGCTGCGGGACACTTCAGTGCCCACTGCGCGCTCTTTGACCGAGTTGACGAAGTCCTTGACCACAGGCAAGGCAACGTCGGCTTCCAGCAACGCCATGCGCACTTCACGCAGGGTGTCTTTAATATTGTCCTCGGTCAGCTTGGCCTTGCCGGTTACATGGCGCAGCGTCTGCGAGAGACGGTCAGTCAAGTTTTCAAACATGCGCGATCCTTTCAGGCCCTATTCATCGAAATGCATTAGTAGACCGAGGTAGTGGCGGCCCAGGCTGGGGTAAATCGCTATTAAAAACAGCGCTCGGCGAGCCTGCGGCGTGGGCAGGTCGCGGATTATAGCGAAGACTGCGCCTGTGCACACCCGCTCTCTGGCCCGGGAGTCTTTCGTGCAGCGCAGGTGTGTGCCAAACTCAGCGCCTTTCGGGCTTGTCTATCAGGATTTATGGTCCCCTTGTCACCCAGTTTGCTACCCAGCCTCGCCGCCGCCATTTTGTACGCCGCTGCGACTCTCTATCAGGGCACTCGTCTGGCCCAAGGCACAAAAGCGGACAAACGTCTGCTGGTCGGCCTGGGCGTCGTCGCCCTGCTGGCTCACGCCGCGAGCCTTTTCACCCACTTGATGACGCCGGTTGGCCTGGGCCTGGACTTTTTCAGCGCCGCCAGCCTGATCGCCGCAGCCGTCATCGCCCTGACGCTGCTGGCCTGCTACCGCATTCCCGTCGAGAACCTGCTGGTGCTGCTATTCCCATTGGGAATGCTTACAGTGCTGCTGGCGCAATTCACCCCGACCGGCACCGTGCAGGTGATCGACGAGGAGCCGGGCATCCTCGCGCACATCCTGCTGTCGATCCTGGCCTACGGCATGTTCACCATCGCGGTGTTCCAGGCTTTGCTCCTGCTGCTGCAGGACCACCAGCTTAAAAACAAGCACCCTTCCGGGCTGATCAAGAACTTCCCGCCGCTGCAAACCATGGAAAGCCTGCTGTTCGGCTTCCTCTGGGCCGGCTGGACGCTGCTGTCGCTGTCGCTGATTTCCGGCTGGCTGTTCGTCGAAAACCTCTTCGCCCAACACCTGGTGCACAAAACCCTGCTGGCGTGCCTGGCCTGGGTGGTGTTCAGCGTGTTGCTGTGGGGGCGTAACCGCCTCGGCTGGCGTGGGCACAAGGCGATCCGCTGGACCCTGGCCGGTTTCTGCCTGCTGATGCTGGCCTATTTCGGCAGCAAGCTGGTTCGCGAATACATCCTGCATATCTGACGGGCAGCGATCATGGACAACTTGCCCCTTGGGCCGATGCTCGCGGTAATTGCCTTGCTGGTGTTATGGGCCGCGCTGTTTACCGCCATCGAGGCCGCGCAACAACACTTACTGGCCCTGCGCCCCGGCACACGCCAGGGTGACAAGGCGGCCGCCCGCCTGAATTTCCCGCGCAACAGCCTGATCCTGTGCAACAGCCTGTGCCGCGCCGCCGTGGTGATTCTCTGCACCCTGCTGGCGATTTACGCCTGGGCGCAGAACGGCCCTTGGCTCGGCTGGCTGATCTCCTGCGCGATTTTGCTGGTGCTCGCCGACTACCTGCCTCGCGCCCTCGCAATCCGCCACCCGCAAGCTGTGCTGGGCTTTGGCAACACGCTGCTGGGTGTGCCGCTGAAAATCCTTTATCCGCTGGCCTGGCTGCTCAATGGCATCAGCGTATTACTGCTGCGCCCGTTCGCACGCAAATCCGGCGTGGTAAAAAAGAGCGACGAACCACTGCCCGATCACGACGATGAACCGGAGCCCGAGGCCGACGAAAACCGCACGCCCGGCATGCCCGGCATCCACGCCTTGGACAACATCACGGTCAATGACATCCTGGTGCCGCGCAGCGAAGTGGACGGCATTAACCTGGATGACTCGGTCGAGGAAATCATCGAGCAACTGCGCACCTCCCAGCGCACGCGCCTGCCGGTGTTTCACAGCGACATCAACCAGGTCGAAGCGGTGCTCAATACGCGGCAGATCCAGCACCTGCTGCCCGATGCCAGCCTGACCAAAGAAGCCCTGCTCGCCGCCTGCCACGAGCCTTACTTCGTACCGGAAAGCACACCGTTGCAGCTGCAACTGCTGAACTTCCACAAACAGCAGCGCCGTCTGGGCATGGTGGTGGACGAATACGGCGAAGTGCTGGGCATCGTGACACTGGAAGATATCCTCGAAGAAATCGTCGGCGAATTCGAAAGCGATCAGGCGGGAGACAACCCGCATATCGAAGCGCAACCCGACGGCCGCTACATCATCGACGGCGCCGCTTCGATCCGCGAACTCAACAAAAGCCTCGGCTGGCACCTGCCCAGCGACGGCCCCAAGACCCTCAACGGCCTGGTGACCGAAGCGCTGGAGACCATTCCAGACTGTGCGGTATGCCTGAAGATCGGCCGCTATCGCCTGGAAATCCTTGAGACCGAGGACAACCGCGTGAGCAAGGTGCTGATCTGGCACACCAGCCGCGTGCCCGTCGCCGCCTAGCTTTCTGGCACTGCGCATTCCAATGTGAGAGCGGGCTTGCTCGCGAAAGCGGTGGATCAGTCAGCCCATCTTTAACTGACCCACCGCTTTCGCGAGCAAGCCCGCTCCCACAGTTGATTTGCAGCGTTTGATAGATCGTGACTGAGCCCCTTGTTGGATCCGCAAACCCCTTCCTATAATCGGTGCGGCTTACCCAAGCCCCGCCCGACCGCGTGCTACCCGCACTCAGCGCGTCCAGGCACTGCTTTACCGTGTCTGACCGGTGTTTGCTCCCATCCCGAGCCGCCCCGCGCACACCCCTGACCCATGGGTGTTCGACCAATAATAATCCGCGTCCAAACGCGCAATGACCGTCAGGGATACCTCAATGAGCACCACCTACAACGAGGCCGCGACCGCCGCCCCGCTTAACTCGACCGCACGAGTTGCAACCGCGAGCATCGTCGGTACCGCCATCGAATTCTACGATTTCTATATCTACGCCACGGCTGCTGCGCTGGTGATTGGCCCGGTGTTCTTCCCGCAGACCTCCGGCACTGCGCAGATGCTCGCGTCGTTCCTGACCTTCGGCATCGCCTTTATCGCCCGCCCGCTGGGCTCGGCCCTGTTCGGCCACTTCGGCGACCGTATCGGCCGCAAGTCGACGTTGGTCGCCTCGTTGCTGCTGATGGGCGTGTGCACCACGCTGATCGGTTTGCTGCCGGGTTACGACAGCATTGGCGCCTGGGCGCCGATCCTGTTGTGCGTATTGCGCTTCGGCCAGGGCCTGGGGCTTGGCGGCGAATGGGGTGGCGCGGCGTTGCTGGCCACCGAAAACGCGCCCAAGGGCAAGCGCGCGTGGTTCGGCATGTTCCCGCAACTGGGCCCGTCGATCGGCTTTCTGGCCGCCAACGGCCTGTTCCTGATCCTGGCCATGAGCCTCAACGACGAGCAGTTCCGCAGTTGGGGCTGGCGCATCCCATTCATCCTCAGCGCAGCGCTGGTGATGGTCGGCCTGTATGCACGACTCAAATTGCATGAAACCCCAGTGTTCGCCAACGCCGTGGCCAAAGAAGCGCCGGTGAAAGTGCCATTGATGGAGCTGTTCAGCCAGCATTGGCTGCCGGTGCTGCTGGGCGCCGCGTCGATGGTGGTGTGTTATGCGCTGTTCTATATCACCACCGCGTTTTCCCTGAGCTATGGCGTATCGACACTGGGCTACAGCCGCGAGATGTTCCTCGGTTTGCTGTGCTTTGCAGTGTTGTTCATGGGCCTGGCCACGCCATTGGCGGCCTTGGCCAGCGACCGCTACGGGCGCAAGCCGGTGCTGATCGTCGGCGCGATCCTGGCGATTCTGTCGGGCTTCACCATGGAGCCACTGCTGACCCATGGTTCGACCTGGGCAGTGGCATTGTTCCTGGCGCTGGAGTTGTTCCTGATGGGCGTGACCTTCGCGCCGATGGGCGCGATGCTGCCGGAACTGTTCCCGACCCGCGTGCGTTATACCGGCGCTTCGGCGGCGTATAACCTGGGTGGGATTGTGGGTGCGTCAGCCGCGCCGTTCTTCGCGACCAAGCTGGTGGCGATGGGTGGGCTGAGTTATGTCGGCGGGTATGTGTCGGCGGCAGCGTTGCTCAGCTTGATTGCTGTGCTGTGCCTGAAAGAGACGCGGGATAACGACCTGAACAAGGTCGCCTGAGCGAAGATCGTTCCCACGCTCTGCGTGGGAATGCAGCCCGGGACGCTCTGCGTCCCAAAGCGTGACGCAGAGCGTCACATAAGGCATTCCCACGCGGAGCGTGGGAACGATCAAGGTAAAGTTACAGCTCGACTACAACAGCTTTGGAAGCACGAGTAGCCTTGGCCCGCGCCGCCTCAATCGACTCATCCCGCGCCAACGCCACACCCATCCGGCGCTGACCATTCACTTCTGGCTTGCCAAACAGACGCAACGCCGTGTCCGGCTCGCTCAAGGCCGCGCCGAGGTTGGCGAATGCGGTCTGGGTCGACTGCCCTTCCACCAGGATCACCGCCGAAGCCGAAGGCCCGAACTGGCGAATCAGCGGAATTGGCAGGCCCAAAATGGCGCGAGCGTGCAAGGCAAACTGCGACAGGTCCTGAGAAATCAGGGTCACCAAACCGGTGTCATGCGGGCGCGGCGACACTTCGCTGAACCACACTTGATCGCCCTTGATGAACAATTCCACGCCAAACAGACCACGGCCACCCAGCGCCTCGGTCACGGCTTTGGCAACCCGCTCGGATTCCGCCAGGGCAATCGGGCTCATGGCTTGCGGCTGCCAGGATTCCTGATAGTCGCCTTTCTCCTGACGGTGGCCGACCGGCGCACAGAAGGTGGTGCCGCCGATGTGGCGCACGGTCAGCAGGGTGATTTCGTAGTCGAAATCGATAAAGCCTTCGATGATCACGCGGCCTTTACCGGCACGCCCGCCTTCCTGAGCGTAATCCCAGGCTTTCTGCACGTCATCGGCGCTGCGCAGCAGGCTCTGGCCTTTGCCCGAGGAACTCATCACCGGCTTGACCACGCACGGGAAGCCCAGGTCTTGCACGGCCTTGCTGTAGTCTTCGAAGGTGTCGGCGAAGTGATACGGCGAGGTCGGCAGGTCCAGCTCTTCGGCAGCCAGGCGGCGAATGCCTTCACGGTTCATGGTCAGCGAGGTGGCCCGCGCGGTCGGGATCACGGTGAAGCCTTCGGCTTCCAGCTCAACCAGCGTGGCAGTGGCGATGGCTTCGATTTCCGGCACGATAAAGTGCGGTTTTTCCGCCTCGATCACGGCACGCAAGGCGGCGCCGTCGAGCATGTTTATCACGTGGCTACGGTGCGCAACCTGCATGGCCGGCGCGTTGGCGTAGCGATCCACGGCAATCACTTCAACGCCCAGGCGTTGCAGTTCGATTACCACTTCCTTGCCCAGCTCACCGCAGCCACACAGCAAAACGCGGGTCGCGGTTGGCGACAATGGAGTTCCGATTCGGGTCATCTCAGGTCCTCAGGGGAGCGGATCATGGGGAGAAAGGCCGGCATTTTACATGAACTGCAAGAATTGGCCTCAGTTGGCGACGGCGCGTTTGCGCATGCGCCAGGCCATGATCAGCCACACTACCGTGACGCCGGCGAATTTAGACACCAATGCCGTGCCCGCCACTGCCGGCGTCAGCGCGCCGATCAGGCCGAAGAAGATAAACGTATCGAGGGGAATGCTCAGCGCCGAACTTATCCACAGGCGGTCATGCAGTGGGCGCTTGGTGATGCTGAACACCAGCCAGTCGATGCACTCGGACACTGCAAATGCCGTGGCACTGGCCAGGGCGATGGACGGATCGGAGGTGATATACGACAGCACCAGCGCCGCCAGCATGGCGATGATTGCACCGTGGCCGAAGCGGGTTTGCACCATGTCGCGCAGGATAAACACCAGGCCACCCCAGGCGGACCAGATGACGTCCAGGTGCGGCGCGGTGGAAAAGGCGAAGTTGATCAGCACGACGCTGCTGATGTAGGCGATCAGGAAGAGCATGGAGATGGACCTGTGAGCAATCGGCACAGGGTACTTCACAATTGGAAATATGTCGTCTGGGAGGGCCCCTTCGCGAGCAAGCCCGCTCCCACATTTTGACCGCATTCCTACAGGTTAAACGCTATCAAATGTGGGAGCGGGCTTGCTCGCGAAAGCAATCTGTCAGGCGCCGGATTTCCCCGGCATCATCCACACCAATCCACTCGCCTTCGCCCGCTCATGACACAACCCCAACACCACTCGGCGTTCGGTATTGTCCATGCGGCTCCAGCGCGTAATCTCATCCACCGTACGCTGGCAACCCGTACAGATATCATCGTCATCCAGCGCGCAGATACTCACGCACGGCGAGGCAACAGGGCGTTCGATCGGGCTCATTCTTCCTGCTCAACCAAGTCACGCGCATACCGCTGCGAGTTATGCACATAGTGCGCGGCGCTGGCTTCGAGCATGCGCTTCTGCGCCTCGGTGAGTTCGCGCACCACCTTGCCCGGCGAACCCATCACCAGCGAGCCATCGGGAATTTCCTTGCCTTCGCCGATCAGCGAATTGGCGCCGATGATGCAATGCTTGCCGATCTTGGCGCCATTGAGGATCACCGCGTTGATGCCGATCAGGCTGTAGTCGTCGACCGTGCAGCCGTGCAGCATGGCGTTATGGCCGATGGTCACGCCGGTGCCCAGGGTCAATGGGTAGCCCATGTCGGTGTGCATCACGCTGCCATCCTGCACGTTGCTGTTCTTGCCGATCAGGATCAGTTCGTTGTCGCCACGCAACACCGCGTTGAACCAGACGTTGGCGCCCTCTTCCAGCTTGACCTTGCCGACCAGCGTGGCGTTAGGTGCCACCCAGCTTTGCGGATGAGTCTCGACGCGGGCGTCGCCCAGGCGGTATTTCATGGTGTGTCCTCACGGCGTTGCCATTCAAGCGATGGCTTACGTATTGATGAAGCTTTTAGGTGGGTGGTGCAGGCTGATCTTGGCGTCGTCATAGAGCAGGTTGATCAGCTCGACAATCATGATTGCCGTCAGCCCCCAAATCTTGTATTCGCCAAACCGATAGCTGGGCACATACCAACTGCGGCCCTGGTAATCGATGCGGTGAGTATGTTCGCGCGGGTCCTGGCGGAAAAACTCCAGAGGCACGCTGAAGACCGCAGCGATCTCTGCATCGTTGGCGAGGTATTCGACGTAATCGGGAATCACGCCGACGTAGGGCGTCACGCGAATACCGTGCAGGGAAATCAACGGGCTCAACGGGCCAATGACTTCCACCAGACCGGGCGGCAGGCCGATTTCTTCTTCGGCTTCGCGCAGCGCAGTAAAGATCAGGTCCGGGTCTTCGGGGTCACGCCGCCCGCCAGGAAACGCCACTTCGCCGCCGTGGGTCGACAGGCCGCTGGCGCGCAGGGTCAGGATCAGCTCAGGTTCGTCGCTGCGGGTGATCGGCACCAACACGGCGGCCTCGGGGAAACGCCCGTCAGTTTCCAGTGTATGAGGGGTGTGATTGCTTACCCGGCGAAGTAGCTCGTCCAGCATGAGTCATCTCGGTCTGTTGGCTACCTTGCATCATGCACCAAAGCGGGCAGGCACCCAACCCCAAACCCTGCGCATGTCGCGAAACGACAACTTGCAGGGCCCTGCCCGTCAAGCCAAGATAGGCCCACTCTCCAGGAACCCCAGCATGAACTTCTGCAGCCAGTGCGGTAAACCGGTCACCCAGCGCATTCCCGAAGGCGACACACGCCTGCGTTATGTGTGTGATCACTGCTCGACCATTCATTATCAAAACCCCAATATCGTCGCCGGCACCGTGCCGGTCTGGGGCGATAAAGTGCTGCTGTGCCGCCGCGCCATCGAACCGCGCCTGGGTTACTGGACCCTGCCCGCAGGCTTTATGGAAAACGGCGAGACGGTTGAACAGGCCGCTGCCCGCGAAACCCTGGAAGAAGCCTGCGCCCGCGTGCGCAACCTGAGCATTTACACGCTGATCGATGTGCCGCACATCAGCCAGGTGCATGTCTTCTACCGCGCCGAACTGGTCGACCTCGACTTTGCCGCAGGCCCCGAAAGCCTTGAAGTGAAGCTGTTCGATGAAGCCGACATCCCTTGGTCAGAGCTGGCTTTCCGCACGGTCGGGCGTACTTTAGAATACTTTTTCGCTGACCGTCGGCAGCAGGCGTTCCCGGTGCGCAGCGAAGCTGTACCGCCCATGGGCAAACCCACCGAATAAAAAAACCGGCAGATAGCCTCTAAGGGAAACCGTTTTAATGCGTCTGTTGCTCGCTTTGATCTGCCTGTCGTTCGCTACCTTTTCGTCGGCCTCCACGGTGGAAATCATCGGGGGCAAACCTGTGGAAAAAATCCTGGTGCTCAAGTCCGCCCACCAGTTGCAGTTGATCAATGACGGCAAGCCGCTGAAGACCTATCGCATTTCCCTCGGTAAAAACCCCAAAGGCACCAAGCTGGTTGAAGGCGACCGCCGCACGCCGGAAGGTTTCTATTGGATCGACTGGCGCAAAACCAGCGACCGCTTCAACCTGGCCATGCACATCTCCTACCCGAACATCAGCGACTCCGCGCGCGCGCGCCGCGAAGGCGTGAAACCGGGCAGCATGATCATGATCCACGGCACGCCCGACACCGAGGAATACCCGGAGCAGTGGTTCCACACCCTGGACTGGACCGACGGCTGCATCGGCATGCGCAACGTGGACATGCGCGAAGTCTGGAACCTGGTCAAAGACGGCACCATGATCGAGATTCGCCCCTAGTTTCGTACCGTTCGTAAAATAATCTGAAAATAATTCCTGCCCCTGGCAGCGCCTGCCGGTGAATACCAGTTCACCACGCCGGGCTGCGTAGTTCTGCGCGCGATAAAGACCTCTCTAATACCACTTGATACCAGGCACCATTAAAGCGCCCACAAACCGGGATTCGCACCGTTTTGGCAGCATTGACATGGTATTTAAGTGGTATTAATTTCCGGCCACTACCGGGCGACAACACTCCAATAACCGCATCGGAACCTTCACAGATGAACCCCATCCTGACGCTGCGCCCCGACGACAAACAATCCACGCCGCTGTACCTGCAGCTGGCGCGCAACCTGGAAGCGGCGATCCATGCCGGCCAGTGGAAATCCGAGCAGGCCTTGCCGTCGGAACGCGCCCTCAGCGAGCAACTGAGCATTTCGCGGGTGACCGCACGCAAAGCGCTGGAAGTGTTGTTCGCCCAAGGCCTGATTCGCCGCAGCCAAGGCTCCGGCACCTTTATCACACCGCGCCTGGAACAACCGCTGTCACGCCTGTCGGGCTTCAGCGAGATGCTGCGACTGAAAGGTTTTGTACCGACTTCGCAATGGCTGGAACGCGACATCACCCCGCCGACCCACGAAGAGCTGATCCGCCTGGGCCTGTCGCCCACCGACAAAGTCGCGCGCCTCAAACGCCTGCGTAAAGCCGATGACACGGTGATGGCGATTGAAATGACCGCCATGCCCGCCTCGGTGCTGCCGCACCCGCAAGCCATCGGCAATTCGCTGTACGAATACCTGGAAAGCATCGGCAAGCCCATCGTGCGCGCGCTGCAGCACATCCAGGCGATCAACGCCTCGGATGAGTTCGCCAAGCTGGTGGGCATCGCCCCCGGCACCGCCATGCTGCTGATGACGCGGGTCGGCTACACCGCCGACAACACGCCAATTGAAATCACCGACACCTACTGCCGCAACGACTACTACGACTTTGTCGCAGAGCTGCGCCGTCATGACTATTCCGCTGAACTGCGACGTTAGAGAACTGCCCATGTCCGAAGACAATATCCTCACGCCCCACGGCTGGATTCGCGGCCGCCTGGTGCACGAACACGGCAAGGTGGTCGCCATCGAAGGTACGCCGTGCGACCCGGCCGACAACGACCTGCCCTACTTGCTGCCGGGCTTTATCGACCTGCACGTACACGGCGGTGGCGGCAAAGACATCATGGAAGGCGTCGACGCCTTCGAGACCATTACCCGCACCCACGTGCGTTTTGGTACGACCTCACTGCTGGCGACCACCATGACGGCACCGGTGAACGAAATCTCCCGTGTGCTCGGCGAACTCGGCAGCTTCTGCGAACAACGCCCGACCGGCAGCGCCCGTGTACTCGGCGTGCACCTGGAAGGCCCCTACATCAACCCAGGCAAACTCGGCGCCCAACCCAACTTCGCCCACACCGCGCTGATGGCCGAAGTGGAAGCCTACCTGCGCCTGGCGCCGATCCGGGTGATCACCATCGCGCCGGAAATCGCCGGGCATGACGCCCTGATCCGCGCGCTCAGCCAACGCGGCGTGCGCATGCAGATCGGCCACACCCTGGGCAGCTATGAAGAAGGCGTCGCCGCCCTCGCCGCCGGCGCCACCAGCTTCACGCATTTGTACAACGCCATGAGCCCGCTGCATCACCGCGAGCCGGGCATCGTCGGCGCCGCGCTGGCCCACGCCAAGTACGCCGAGTTGATCCCCGACTTGCTGCACGTGCACCCCGGCGCCATGCGCGTGGCCCTGCGTTCGATCCCGTGCCTGTACTGCGTCACCGATTCCACCGCCGCCGCCGGCATGCCCGACGGCGAATACAAGCTGGGCAGCCACACCGTGACCAAATGCCTGGGCGGCGTGCGCCTGGCGGACGGCACCTTGGCCGGCAGCACCCTGACCATGGATCAGGCGCTGCGCAACCTGGTGAAAATCGGCCTGCCGATCAGCGAAGCCTCACAACGCCTGTCGCAATTTCCTGCGGATTACCTGGGCCTGGAAGAACGCGGCCGCCTGCAACCCGGCAGCTTTGCCGACTGCGTGCGACTGGATCGTTCCCTGACATTGACCGACGTAATGGTCGAAGGAGAAACCATTGACTTCAAAAATGCTTGAGGAGGCCCTGGCCTCCTGTGACGCCGTCGCGGCGCAGCTGCAACGCCTGGACCCGCTGCTGGAAGAAGTCGCCGGTCGCCTGCGCCGTCAGCCGCCACAAGTGGCCATGACCATTGCGCGCGGCAGTTCGGACCATGCCGCCAGCTACTTTGCCTACCTGGCCATGCAGCACGTGGGCATTCCGGTGGCGTCGTTGCCGATGTCGGTGGTGACCTTGTTGCAGGCACCGTTGAAAGTCAGCGGCCAGGTGGCGTTCGGTTTCTCGCAGTCGGGGCAAAGCCCGGACCTGGTCAACAGCCTGCGCCTGCTGCGCAAACGCGGTGCCCTGAGCATTTCGCTGGTCAACGCAGAAGAGTCACCGCTGGAAGCCGCCTGCGAATTCCACCTGCCGCTGTGCGCCGGGCCGGAACACAGCGTGGCGGCGACCAAAAGCTTTATCGCCACCCTCAGCGCCAGCGCGCAATTGATCGGCCACTGGAACCAGGAGGCCGACCTGCTGCAAGCCTGCCGCGCCTTGCCTGACGAGTTGCGTGCCGCCGCGAAGCAGGATTGGAGCACCGCCATCGACGCCCTGCGTGACAGCCAGCGCTTGATGGTGATCGGCCGGGGCGCCGGTTTTGCCATCGCCCAGGAAGCCGCGCTCAAGCTCAAGGAAACCTCGGCGATCCAGGCCGAAGCCTTCAGCAGCGCCGAAGTGCGCCACGGGCCGATGGCCTTGATCGACGAGAACTACCCGCTGCTGATTTTTGCCCCACGTGGCGCCGAGCAAGCCGGCCTGTTGAGCCTGGCCGCCGACATGCGCCAACGCGGCGCCCGTGTGCTGCTGGCCGCGCCGGACGATATCAGCGAACGCGACCTGACCCTGAGCCGCGCCGAACACCCGAGCCTGGACCCGATCCTGGCGATCCAGAGCTTTTACGTAATGGCCGCAGGCCTGGCGCAAGCCCGGGGCATGGACCCGGACCAGCCGCGTCACCTGAGCAAAGTTACCCGCACTCACTGAGTCGCGTTTTCCTGATGAGTACCGTGCCCATGTCCAACAAGAATAACGAATTGACCCTAAGCGCCCCACTCAGTGGCCCGGTGCTGACCCTGGGCAACGTTCCCGACGAAGTGTTCGCCAGCGGCGCGATGGGCGACGGTATGGCCATCGACCCGCTGAACGATTGCCTGCACGCACCGTGTGACGGCGTGATCATCCACGTCGCGCGCACCGGGCATGCGCTGACCCTGCGTGCAGACAACGGCGCCGAGGTATTGATGCATGTCGGCATCGACACCGTGGAACTGAACGGCGAAGGGTTTGCGCTGCTGGTAAAGGAAGGCGCGCGGGTCAGCAACGGCCAGGCGCTGGTGCAGTTTGATCTGGACCGCATTGCGCGCCAGTGCAAAAGCCTGGTCAGCCTGATTATCCTCACCAATGGCGAGCGCTTTGAACTGCGGCCGATGGCGGGAAACGCCGTCAAGGTCGGTGAGCCCTTGCTGGTGATTGTGCCGCGCTCGGCGGCAGCACCGCAGGCAGCTGTGGATAACTCGGTGACCGAAGTCCGCGCCAGCGTGCGCATTACTCACCGTGGCGGTTTGCATGCACGCCCCGCTGCGTTGATCCGCAAAACCGCGCAAGGCTTCAGCAGCCACGCGCAGTTGCACTTTGCCGGTAAGTCGGCGCCATGCGACAGCCTGATTGGCTTGCTGGGGCTGGGCATCGGTGAAGGCGACGAAGTGCGTGTCACCTGTCGCGGCAAGGATTGCGAGGCAGCGTTGCAGGCGTTGGTGGCGGCGCTGTCGGTGGCCGTCAGTGAAGAACATCACGCGCCGGTGGCCGTTGCTGCGCGCCCTGCGAATACCGAAGTTGGCGTGCTGCAAGGCGTATGTGCTGCGCCCGGCCTGGTCTGTGGGCCGATGTTTCGCTTGAGCGGTATCGAACTGCCGGCAGACACCCGCAACCATTCCGCCGACGAACAACTGCAACGCCTGGATGCGGCCCTTGAGCAAGTGCGTGGCGAGATCCGCACGACGCTGGACCACGCTCGCCAACGCAAAAACATTGATGAAGAAGAGATCTTCGCCGCCCACCTCGCGCTGCTGGAAGACCCGGCCCTGTTGGAAGCGGCCACCGCCGCCATCGAACAAGGCAGCGCCGCCACCCACGCCTGGCGCGATGCGATCCAGGCGCAATGCGCGGTATTGCTGGCACTCGGCAAGCCGCTGTTTGCCGAGCGTTCCAATGACCTGCGCGACTTACAGCAACGGGTGCTGCGCGCGCTGCTGGGTGAAGCCTGGCACTTCGAATTGCCTGCCGGGGCGATTGTCAGTGCCCATGAACTGACGCCATCCGACCTGCTGCAACTGAGCGCGCAACACGCTGCGGGCATCTGCATGGCCGAAGGCGGCGCCACCTCCCACGTGGCGATTTTGGCCCGTGGCAAAGGCCTGCCCTGCGTGGTGGCGTTGGGCGCGGAAGTACTCGATGTGCCGCAAGGCCAACGCGTGGTACTCGACGCGGCCAATGGTCGCCTGGAACTGGCTCCCAGCGAAGCGCGTCATGCCGAGGTGCATCAGATTCTCGACGCGCAAAAACTGCGCCGCGAGCAACAACAGGCTCAGGCGCACCAAGCGGCGCAAACTCGCGATGGCGTGCGCATCGAAGTGGCCGCCAATGTCGCCTCCAGCGCCGAAGCCCAAGTGGCGTTTGAGAACGGCGCCGATGGCGTTGGCCTGCTGCGCACCGAATTCCTCTTCGTCGACCGTCGCACCGCGCCGGATGAACAGGAACAGCGCCAGGCTTATCAAGCCGTGCTGGATGCCACGGGCGACAAGGCGGTGATCATCCGCACCATCGACGTGGGCGGCGACAAACAGCTCGACTACCTGCCGCTGCCCATCGAGGCCAACCCGGTGTTGGGCTTGCGCGGTATTCGCATGGCCCAGGTGCGTCCCGAATTGCTCGACCAGCAACTGCGCGCGCTGCTGCAAGTCAGCCCGTTGGAGCGTTGCCGCATCCTGTTGCCGATGGTCAGTGAAGTCGACGAACTGCTGCAAATCCGCCAGCGCCTGGATGAGCTGTGCGCCGAGCTGGAACTGACCCAACGCCCGGAGCTGGGCGTGATGATCGAAGTGCCCGCCGCCGCATTGATGGCCGAGCAACTCGCCAAGCATGCGGACTTTCTGTCCATCGGCACCAATGACCTGTCCCAGTACACCCTGGCCATGGACCGCGACCACGCCGGCCTCGCCGCTCGCGTTGATGCGCTGCACCCGGCGCTGCTCAGGCTGATCGCGCAGACCTGCGCGGGCGCAGCCAAACACGGGCGGTGGGTCGGCGTGTGTGGCGCCCTGGCGTCCGACCCACTGGCCACGCCGGTGCTGGTCGGCCTGGGCGTCAGCGAGCTGTCGGTAAGCCCGCCGCAAATCGGAGAAATCAAGGACCGTGTCCGCCACTTGGACGCGGCTCAATGCCGGCAACTCAGCCTCGGCCTGCTCGACCTGAGCAGCGCCAAGGCGGTTCGCCAAGCCTGTCAACACCACTGGCCGCTGAGCTGAAAACAACAAGAATAGGGAGACACGCCATGTACCAACATTTTATCGAAGGCTTACAACGCCTGGGCCGCGCGCTGATGCTGCCGATCGCGATCCTGCCGATCGCCGGCCTCTTGCTGCGCCTGGGCGACACCGACTTGCTCAACATTGCGGTGATGCACGATGCCGGGCAGGCGATTTTCGCCAACCTCGCGCTGATCTTCGCCATCGGTATTGCCGTGGGGTTTGCCCGCGACAATAACGGCACGGCGGGCCTGGCCGGGGCGATTGGTTACCTGGTGATGGTCTCCACGCTCAAGGTGATGGACACCACTATCAACATGGGCATGCTCGCCGGTATCGCCAGCGGTTTGATGGCGGGCGGGCTGTATAACCGCTTCAAGGACATCAAGCTGCCGGAGTACCTCGCCTTCTTTGGTGGGCGACGCTTTGTGCCGATTGTCACCGGGTTTTCGGCGGTTGCCCTGGGCGTGATCTTTGGCCTGATCTGGCCGCCGATCCAGCACGGCATCAACAGCTTCGGCGTGCTGCTGATGGAAAGCGGCAGCTTTGGCGCCTTCGTGTTCGGCGTGTTCAACCGCCTGCTGATCGTTACCGGCCTGCACCATATCCTCAACAACATGGCGTGGTTTGTGTTCGGCACCTTTACCGACCCGACCACCGGCGCCGTCGTCACGGGCGACCTGACCCGCTACTTCGCCGGCGACCCGAAAGGCGGCCAATTCATGACCGGCATGTTCCCGGTGATGCTGTTCGGCCTGCCCGCCGCGTGCCTGGCGATGTACCGCAACGCGCTGCCGGAGCGCCGCAAAGTGATGGGCGGGATTTTCCTGTCGATGGCGCTGACCTCGTTTTTGACCGGCGTGACGGAGCCGATTGAATTCGCGTTCATGTTCCTGGCGCCGTTTTTGTACCTGATTCACGCAGTACTCACGGGCCTGTCGATGGCCGTGACCAACATGCTGAATATCCACCTCGGTTTTACCTTCTCCGGTGGGTTTATCGACATGGTGCTCGGCTGGGGTAAGTCCACCAACGGCTGGCTGGTGTTCCCGGTCGGGCTGGCGTACGCGGTGATCTACTACAGCGTGTTCAACTACTGCATTCGCCGCTTCAACCTGAAAACGCCGGGTCGTGAAGATATCCAGGTGGTGCAGGCTGAGGCGATGAGTGATAACCAACGGGCCGGGGCGTATATCCGTGCGCTGGGCGGTGCGGATAATTTGCTGAGTGTTGGCGCCTGCACCACGCGTCTGCGCTTGGACATGGTGGATCGCAACAAGGCGGTGGATGCAGAGCTCAAAGCACTCGGCGCGATGGCCGTGGTTCGGCCGGGTAACGGCGGCAGCTTGCAGGTGGTGGTCGGGCCGATGGCCGACAGCATTGCTGATGAGATTCGCCTGGCCATGCCGTCGTTTGTTGCCACTGCGCCGGTGGCGGTTGCGCCTGTGGATAAGCCGGTTGCGGTGAATGTGCAAGAGGCCGAGAAATGGCTGAAGGCCTTGGGTGGCCGTGAAAATGTACGGCAGTTGGACGCCGTGGCGGTGACCCGATTGCGGGTGGAACTGGGCGATGATTCGGTGTTGTCTGAAGCTGACCTGACGGCGCTGGGTTGCCAGGGTGTGAGCCAGCTGGACAGTGGCGTTTGGCACTTGTTGATTGGTGACAAGGCCACTGGATTGGGCGAGGCACTGGAGCGGTTGGTTACCCGCCCAATCAACGCCTGACCGATCGTTCCCACGCTCTGCGTGGGAATGCCGCCCCGGACGCTCCGCGTCCCGCTCAAGCCCTGCGCAAGGGTGACGCGGAGCGTCACAGGATGCATTCCCACGCGGAGCGTGGGAACGATCAAGCGGTTGGTCGGTGGCCGCGGGGTCGGCGCCAGGGCTTACAAGAGTAGCGGCGGCTCTGGCCTCTTCGCGAGCAAGCCCGCTCCCACATTTTGATCCCTGCCCGACGTGGCAATGCGGTCAAATGTGGGAGCGGGCTTGCTCGCGAATGGGCCTCATAGACGCCCGATTACTTCTGTTCAGGCACCTCAAATAGATCCAGCACCCGATCCACCATCAACTGGATACCCTCCAGCATCCGATGAATTCCCAGCACCGCATCACGCTGCGGGCCGTCGATGTCAAACGCCAGATTGCCCGCCAGCGCCTGCACGGATGCCAGGTCTTGGGAGGCGTTGGCGAGCAGGGTTTCGCTGTTCAGGTTGGGGAGTACAGTGAAAATATGGTCGGTAGATTGAGAATCAGATGGAGGATTGGGACTGTCTTTGATCATGGTAAAACTCCTAACAAAAATGGGAGCTACCGACATCACTTGCAGATGATGGGTGGCAGCTGTGTACGGGCCTGCAAGACCGAGTTGTTAGGAACCCCGGCAGACCCGAGGATCTCCCGCACACAGCCACCATGACTCAATAACCGCTTTATGAAAGCGGCACGATTATAGGTGTGCTGTTGAGTACTAACAAACTATCGGCGGGCTTGCAGTCCCGGTCACCACATTGGCAGCGACCCGAGAAGATTAGTCAGGCCAGTTCCGAGGGACAACCTGAAAGGCCTGTGGGAAACCTCCGAGACTTGAAAATATCGCAGACAATAAAAAACCCGGTCCAAGCCGGGTTGTTTGTTTGTGATCTATGCCTAAGCAGACGCCGCGCGCTGTTCGGCTTCGTAATGGCGAGTCTGGAAAGGCATCAGCGCTTGAGCCTTTAAACCCAACCCCTCACTCAGCCCCCAAGACACCGCCAGTTCATCACGACGGCTGCGCAGCGCAACGGCGCCTTGTGGCTGCACGTTTTGCTTGGCAGCAGAAGCCGAAAACAATTCAAGCGCCTTCAACGCTTCCATTACCCTGGAATCCGTCGCACATGAAAAGCGCGTAAAGCGCTCAAGCAAGTAGCCTGCGCGACGAAGCTCCACTTCACTGGAATGTGCCTTCAGAAAAGCCCTCACCTCGCCCACAAGGTTCGCGTCCGAGTACCAGACTGCTTTCGCTGCACTGACAAGCGCGGCGTCGTCAGCCTGATTCAAAGGGCTTTTGACCAGCGTATCCAAGGCGGATGAGAGGACGGGAGCGTTAAAAGGCTTCGTCAACTTCAGTCTCCAGATAATCGTGCAGAATATTGGTCAGGATGGATCTAGGTGGTTCCTTGTTGCCAACATACATATCAATCGCCTGCAATGCCAGCCGACGGAACTCAGTGGTCGCAATGAAGCCTGCCCTGAGCAGCGCCATGATGTCGCTTACATCCTGATCAGTCGCTCTGCCCAGTTTTGAGATCGCAATATCGATAGGCGCTGCTATGTGAAGATGCAGTGCAGACCCATCAGGAAACTCTTCGAGGGGAAGACTTCGCTCCCAGTAGTCTTCGTGAAGCGGGCCAAAACCAGTGTTGTATTGCAGATCGTAGTTCAGCTCCATGACACGGCCAGACTGCTCATCGAAAAACTCTTCTGGAAACTCCGCCAGCAATGTCCGTAAACGCAGTTTGTCTCGAGTATTCGCACAATAGATTTCTGCATCGACATCAGTGGAGACGCGGTGATGCGTATACAGATGAACAGCACAACCGCCGAACACTATGACCTTGACCGTGCCTGGTTTGGCGCCCTCAATCATCAACTCCACCTCAATGGACTTGAACATTGAAATCAACGCCTGGCCCAACGGGGTACTCGTATTTAGTCGGGGAACAACGACATCTGGAAAATCCATCATTGAATCTCAAGCCGAGGCAAGGTTGCTGAACGGGTCTTGAGTTCAAATCCCGATCGCTGACTTTTCAGCGACCGAGCAAGGCTATTGAGGCCAGTTCCGAGGGACAACCTGAAAGGCCTGTGGGAAAGGTCTGAGGTGCCTGTCCCGACGCCTTCGCGAGCAAGCCCGCTCCCACAGTTTGATCGGTGCCCGACGTGGCAATGCGGTCAAATGTGGGAGCGGGCTTGCTCGCGAAGAGGCCATCACAGCCAACAAAAAACCCGCTGACCAAACTGGCCCAGCGGGTTTCTTGTTTTAACAGCCGACGAATCAAAAATCCGCCAACTGCCACACCTCATACGCCGGTGTTTCATACGGATGACTGAGTTTCAAAGCAGCCACAACAGCCACAATCAACTCATCCGCCACCACTAACTCAACCTTCCACTCTTCAACCACTTCAACCTGGCCGACCTGCCCGAGAAACGGCTGGCTGCCGTCCAATGCGCGGAATTGGCCCTGGCCCAGCACTTGCCAGGCGCAGCTGTCGTAGTTGCCGATACGCCCGCCGCCAGCGGCGAAGACGGCGGTTTTCACCGTCTCCACATGGCTTGCGGGCACAAAGAAGCTGAGCTTGTACACCGCCTTAGTTCACCCACACGCGAGCGTTACGGAACATGCGCATCCAGGCGCCGTCTTCGTTCCACTCTTCCGGGCGCCACGAGTTCTGCACGGCGCGGAACACACGCTCCGGGTGCGGCATCATGATGGTGACGCGACCGTCGCGGCTGGTAAGGCCGGTGATACCGCGCGGCGAGCCGTTCGGGTTGGCCGGGTAGCTTTCGGTGACCTTGCCGTGGTTGTCGACGAAACGCATGGCCACGCAGCCGGACAGGTCGGCTTCGAGCAGGGCTTCTTCGCTTTCGAACTCGGCATGACCTTCACCGTGGGCGATGGCGATTGGCATGCGCGAACCGGCCATGCCTTGCAGGAAGATCGAGTTGGACTCTTGCACCTGCACCATGGCGACACGGGCTTCGAACTGCTCGGAACGGTTACGCACAAAGTGCGGCCAGAACTCGCTGCCCGGGATCAGTTCGCTGAGGTTGGACATCATCTGGCAACCGTTGCACACGCCCAGGGTGAAGCTGTCGTTGCGCTCGAAGAAGCCTTGGAATGCGTCGCGGGCACGGCTGTTGAACAGGGCCGATTTGGCCCAGCCTTCACCGGCACCCAGCACGTCACCGTAGGAGAAACCACCGCAGGCGACAAGGCCCTTGAACGCGTTGAGGTCAACGCGACCGGCGAGGATGTCGCTCATGTGCACGTCGATCGCATTAAAGCCGGCGCGGTCGAACGCGGCCGCCATTTCCACCTGGCCGTTGACGCCCTGCTCACGCAGTACGGCAACCTGTGGGCGAATGCCTTTTTTGATGTAAGGCGCGGCGATGTCCTGGTTGACGTCGAAGCTGAGCTTGGTGCTCAGGCCCGGGTTGTCTTCTTCCAGGATCACGTCGAATTCCTGTTCGGCGCAGTCGGCGTTATCACGCAGGCGTTGGATCTGGTAGCTGGTCTCGGCCCACTGGCGTTGCAGCAAGCGGCGCTGGCCGGCAAACACGGTGTCGCCGTTGAACGAGATGTTGATCTCGCCGTTGTTGATCGGCTGGCCGATCACCGCCACGCAATCGTCCAGGCCAGCAGCGCTGAACTGTGCGAGTACGTCCGGGGTAGCGTCCTGGCGAACCTGGATCACGGCGCCCAACTCTTCGTTGAACAGGATGCCGTTGATTTCGGATGCATCCTCGGCAACGCTGTCGAGCACGATGTTCAGGCCGCAGTGACCGGCGAAGGCCATCTCTACCACGCTGGTCAGCAGACCACCGTCGGAACGGTCATGGTAAGCCAGCAGGTGGCCGTCGGCGTTCAGGCCCTGGATCACGGCGAAGAAGGCTTTCAGGTCTTCGGCGTCATCCACGTCCGGCGCGTGCTTGCCGAGCTTGCCGTGGGTTTGCGCAAGGATCGAGGCGCCCATGCGGTTCTGGCCACGGCCCAGGTCGATCAGGATCAGATCGGTGGTGCCTTTGTCCATGCGCAGTTGCGGGGTCAGGGTCTGGCGGATGTCGGTAACCGGCGCAAAGCCGGTGACGATCAGCGACAGCGGCGAAGTGACGCTCTTGTCGGTGCCGTCTTCGTTCCAACGGGTGGCCATGGACATCGAGTCCTTGCCCACCGGAATGGTGATACCCAGCTCGGGGCACAGCTCCATGCCGACAGCCTTGACGGTGTCGTACAGACGCGCGTCTTCACCGGGGTGACCGGCAGCGGACATCCAGTTGGCCGACAGTTTGATGTCGGACAGCTTGCCGATGCGCGATGCAGCGATGTTGGTGAGGGTTTCACCAATGGCCATGCGGCCCGACGCCGGGGCGTCCAGCAGGGCCAGCGGCGTGCGCTCGCCCATGGCCATGGCTTCGCCGGTGTAGACGTCGAAGCTGGTGGCGGTAACGGCAACGTCAGCCACCGGAACTTGCCATGGGCCAACCATTTGGTCACGGGCCACAAGACCGGTGATGGTGCGGTCGCCGATGGTGATCAGGAAGCTTTTGCTGGCCACGGCCGGGTGGTGCAGCACGCGTTCGATGCTGTCGGTCAGGTCGAGGCTGCTTGGGTCGAAGTCATCGCCCAACTCGGTTTCACGCACGGCCGAACGGTGCATGCGCGGGGCTTTGCCCAGCAGCACTTCGAGTGGCATGTCGACCGGGCTGTTGCCGAAGTGGCTGTCGGTCACCGTCAGCTGTGGCTCGGCAGTGGCTTCGCCGACTACCGCAAACGGGCAACGCTCGCGTTCGCAAATGGCCTGGAAGCGCGCAAAGTCTTCAGGGCCAACGGCCAGTACGTAGCGTTCCTGGGATTCGTTACTCCAGATTTCGTGCGGGGCCATGCCCGGCTCGTCGTTTGGAATGTTGCGCAGCTCGAAACGACCACCACGGTCGCCATCGTTGACCAGTTCCGGGAAGGCGTTGGACAAACCACCGGCGCCGACGTCGTGGATGAAGCTGATCGGGTTCTTGTCACCCAACTGCCAGCAACGGTCGATAACTTCCTGGCAGCGGCGTTCCATCTCCGGGTTTTCGCGCTGTACGGACGCAAAATCCAGGTCCGCCGAGCTGGTGCCGGTGGCCATGGAGGAAGCTGCGCCGCCGCCCAGGCCGATCAACATCGCCGGGCCGCCGAGGACGATCAGCTTGGAGCCGACCAGGATCTCGCCTTTCTTGACGTGTTCTTCGCGGATGTTGCCCATGCCGCCGGCCAACATGATTGGCTTGTGGTAGCCGCGCACTTCATCGCCACGCGGGGTGGTGATGGACTGCTCGAAGGTACGGAAGTAACCGGTCAACGCCGGACGGCCGAATTCGTTGTTGAACGCGGCGCCGCCCAGTGGGCCTTCGATCATGATGTCCAGCGCGGTTACGATGCGCTCAGGCTTGCCGTACGGCACTTCCCACGGCTGTTCGAAGCCTGGAATCTGCAGGTTGGACACGGTGAAACCGGTCAGGCCCGCCTTTGGCTTGGCGCCACGGCCGGTTGCGCCCTCGTCACGAATTTCACCGCCGGAACCGGTGGCTGCGCCGGGGAACGGGGCAATCGCGGTCGGGTGGTTGTGGGTTTCAACCTTCATCAGGATGTGCACCGGTTCCTGCACCGCGCCGTATTGGCGGGTTTCAGGGTCCGGGAAGAAACGGCCGGCGACGGAGCCGACGATCACCGAGGCGTTGTCCTTATAAGCAGAAAGAACGCCTTCGCTGTGCATCACGTAGGTGTTCTTGATCATGCCGAACAGGCTTTTTTCCTGGCTTTCGCCGTCGATGTCCCAACTGGCGTTGAAGATCTTGTGACGGCAGTGCTCGGAGTTGGCCTGCGCAAACATCATCAGTTCGATGTCGTGGGGGTTGCGCTTCAAGCCGTTGAAGGCGTTGACCAGGTAGTCGATCTCGTCTTCGGCCAGGGCCAGGCCCAGTTCGGTGTTGGCCTTCTCGAGGGCGGCACGGCCACCGCCGAGCACGTCAATCGCGGTCAGCGGTTTTGGCTCGGCATGGCTGAACAGACCGGCAGCCTGTTCAAGCTGGCTGACGATGATCTGGGTCATGCGGTCGTGCAGGCTGCTGGCGATCAGCTCGGCGTCGGCATCGCTGAACTGGCCGGCGACGTAGAAAGCGATACCGCGCTCCAGGCGCTGGATTTTTTCCAGGCCACAGTTGCGGGCGATATCACTGGCCTTGCTCGACCAGGGCGAGATGGTGCCGAACCGTGGCAGAACCAGGAACAAGCGGCCATTAGGCTCTTGAACGGGAACGCTTGGGCCGTACTTCAGAAGGCGTGCCAGCACTTGCTGTTCGTCGGCGGTCAATACGCCGGTAACGTCGGCGAAGTGAGCAAATTCAGCATACAAGCCTGTAACCGCTGGAACCTTTTGGCTCAGTTGCTCAAGGAGTTTGCTGTGGCGAAAGGCAGAAAGGGCAGGAGCGCCGCGCAGGATCAACATCTTCGGGACAGCCTCGGGAAGGGGGTGTGCTTTGAGGCCGTGCATTCTAGCGTAAACCGCCGCCAACGGCACCCGAAACGGCACGGCTGGCCGTTGCCGAACGTCAGTTGGCACGCTTTGCACAGTATCGGGGCGTTTTTCACCGGGTTGCGCGCAGTTATTTTAACCGTCACAAACCCTCGTCAACCCGCGTTTCTGCGGGCTGCAGCCCAGTTTCAGGGGTGCTAGCAGACAAGTCCCCTGCTGTCGATATATGGCGCCGTGGGTCGTTTGCGTATACTGCGCAGATGTTCTCCCCTACTGCTTTGCGCCCGCGATGTGCCAAATGGCTCATCGCAACCGGACTCTTCCTGATGCTCAGCGCCTGTGTTGATAAGCCCAGCACGCTCGAGCGAATCAAGGAGGATGGCGTATTGCGGGTGATTACCCGGAACAGCCCGGCGACTTATTTCCAGGACCGCAACGGTGAAACCGGTTTCGAATACGAACTGGTCAAGCGTTTTGCCGATGACCTGGGGGTGAAGCTGGAGATCGAGACCGCCGACAACCTCGATGACCTGTTCGGCCAGTTGGGCAAACCCAACGGTCCGGTGCTGGCCGCCGCCGGCCTGGTCAGCAGCGAGCAGCGCGCGCAACAGGTGCGTTTTTCCCATCCTTACCTGGAAGTGACGCCGCAGATCATCTACCGCAATGGCCAGTCCCGCCCGACCACGGCGGCGGACCTGGTGGGCAAAAAGATCATGGTGCTCAAGGGCAGCACCCACGCCGAGCAACTGGCGGCGCTTAAAAAGCAGAACCCTGCGATTGAATACGAAGAATCCGACGCCGTTGAGGTGGTCGACTTACTGCGCATGGTCGACGAGGGGCAAATCGACCTGACCCTGGTGGACTCCAACGAAGTCGCGATGAACCAGGTGTACTTCCCCAACGTGCGCGTGGCGTTCGACCTCGGCAATGCCAGCAATCAGAGCTGGGCCGTGGCGGCGGGTGATGACAACAGCCTGCTCAACGAGATCAACAGCTACCTGGATAAAGTTGAAAAGAACGGCACCCTGCAGCGTCTTAAAGACCGCTATTACGGGCATGTCGATGTACTCGGCTACGTCGGCGCCTACACCTTTGCCCAGCACTTGCAGCAACGCTTGCCCAAATACGAGAAGCACTTCCGGACCTACGCCAAGGAAGAAAAAGTCGATTGGCGCCTGCTCGCCGCCATCGGTTATCAGGAGTCGCTGTGGCAACCGGCCGTGACCTCCAAGACCGGCGTACGTGGCCTGATGATGCTGACCCAGAACACCGCCCAGGCCATGGGCGTGTCCAACCGCCTGGACGCCAAGCAAAGCATCATGGGCGGCGCCAAATACCTGGCCAAGATCAAGGATGAGCTGGACGACAGCATCGCCGAGCCGGACCGCACCTGGTTCGCCCTCGCCGCCTACAACGTCGGCACCGGCCACTTGGAAGATGCACGCACGCTGGCGAAGAAGGACGGCCTGAACCCGAACAAGTGGCTGGACGTGAAGAAGATGCTGCCGCGCCTGTCGCAGAAGCAGTGGTACAGCAAGACTCGCTACGGTTATGCTCGTGGAGGTGAGCCGGTGCATTTTGTGGCGAACATCCGGCGGTATTACGACATTCTGACTTGGGTCACGCAGCCGCAGTTGGAAGGCAACCAGGTGGTCGAAGGCAACTTGCATGTGCCGGGTGTGGATAAGACCAAGCCGCCGGAAGATAACCCGCAGCTTTAACCCCAATCTCCCAAACGACCCATAACTCATGTGGGAGCGGGCTTGCTCGCGAATGCGGTGGGTCAGTCGATACATCTGGTGACTGACACTCCCTCTTCGCGAGCAAGCCCGCTCCCACATTTTTGATCTGCGCCTGGCTTCAGAAGCCGGTGAGCAGGTGCACCACGCCGCCCGTCAACACCATCACGCCCGGCACACCCGCCGCCTTCAGTGCCTGCGCATCCAACCGCCCCGCATCCTGCAGTTGCACACGCACCCGCGTCAGCGCCACGCGTTGTTGTGACTTGAGATTATCCGCGCCACCCAATGCATTCAGTACATCGGCCGACAACAGGCTCGACGTCGGCGTCGGCGCCGTTACCGTCTCGGCAATCAAATCCGGGGTCAGGGCTTTCCAGAACGCGCGCTGTAATTTCTCGAACATGCTCAGTGCTCCACAACAGGTGAGGTTTCAACCGTGGCCGCGTGATACAGACGCAAGGCCTCGCGAACCTGGGCTGCTTCTTCCAGGCCCAGTACTTGGCGGGCGATGCTTTGGCAGTCCGCCAGGTCCAGCTCGCGCACGGTGGCCTTGATGGTCGGGATCAGCGGTACGCTGACTGACAACTCATCCACGCCGAGCCCGATCAACACCGGCACCGCCAGCGCTTCGGACGCCAGCGCGCCGCACACACCGACCCATTTTCCATGGGCGTGCGCGGCCTTGACGGTGGTGGCGATCAGGCGCAACACCGAGGGGTGAAAGCTGTCGGCCTGGCTGGCCAGGCGCGGGTGGTCGCGGTCCATGGCCAGGGTGTATTGGGTCAGGTCATTGGTGCCGATGGAGAAAAAATCCACGTGCGGGGCGAAGACATCGGCCATCAAGGCCGCAGACGGCACCTCGATCATGATCCCCAGCTTCGGCAGTTCCTTGAGCCCCAGCGCCAGCGCTTCCTCTTCAAGAATCGTGCGTGCCAGGTGCAGTTCCGACAGCAGGCTGACCATTGGCAACATGATATGCAGCCGTGCGAAACCGGCGCTGGCGAGGATTGCGCGGAACTGTTCGCGCAACAGTTCCGGGCGCTCCAGGCACAGTCGAATACCGCGCAAGCCGAGGAACGGGTTAGTCTCGCTTTCCATCGGCACATAGGCCAGCGGCTTGTCGCCGCCGACGTCCAAGGTGCGCACCACCAAATTGCGCTCGGTGCCCAGGGCGCGAGCGATGGCGCTGTAGGTGCCGGCTTGTTCTTCAGGGCTGGGCGCGCGGTTGCGGTCCAGGTAGAGGAACTCCGAACGCAGCAGGCCGACGCCTTCACCGCCCAAGCTCAAGGACTGCTCAACCTCCTGCAACGAGGCGACGTTGGCCGTGACCTCGACGTGGTGGCCGTCGCGGGTGATGGCCGGCAAAGCAGCCTGCGCCACTTCCCGCTGGCGCCGCAACACCTGCTGTTGGCGGGCAGCTTGCAGCTGCTCGATTTCGGCCAGGTCCGGGTCCAGGTGCAGCTCGCCCTTATCGGCGTCGAGCAGCACCTGCTTGCCGTTAGCCAGGGTCAGCACGTGCACCGGCACACCGCAAATCGCCGGCAGGCCGAGTGCGCGGGCGAGGATCGCGACATGGCTGGTCGCACCGCCACCGACGGTGACAAACCCCAGCACCTTGCGCGTGTCCAGGCTGGCGGTTTGCGATGGAGTCAGTTGCTCGGCAATCAGGATGGCTTGCTCGGGCAAGTCCCAGGCGCGGTCCTCGATACCGAGAATCAGCTTGAGCACGCGTTGGCCGACGTCGGCCAAGTCCGCCGCCCGTTCGGCGAGCAGCGCGTTGCCCATGCCCTGGAACAAGGTGGCGGTGGCCAGCGTGGCGCGGTTCCAGGCAAAGGCAGCGCTTTTGCCATTGGCCAGTTGGGCGTGGGCTTGTTCAAGCAAGGTCGGGTCTTCGAGCAGTTCTTGATGGGCACGGAAGATCTCGGCCTGGGCAGTGCCAGCCGCCTTGGCTTGCAGGGCTTGCAGCGCCTCGGTTGCCGCCAGCAGGCCACGCTCCAGTGCGGCACGCTCGATCGCTTCGCCAGCGCCGGCTTCGGTAATCTTCAACGCTGGCTCGGCCACTTGCACCACCTGGCCAAATGCCGAACCAGGGGACGCACACACGCCGCGCAACAAGCTGGCCGACGACAGCGGCGCGACCGGTTCCACCACCGCAGCAACTGCCGCGACCGTCTCGCCACAGCCTTCGGCCAGCAACGCCACCAAGGCGTTGATCGCCGCGTCGGCGTCATCACCTGCCGCGCTCACTTGCAGCGTATCGCCCTGCGCGGTTTGCAGCGCCATGATCGCCACCAGCGACTTGGCGTTGGCGCTCTGGGTTTGCTTGTGCAGGTAAATGCTTGCATTGAAACCCTTGGCCGCCTGGGCAAACACCGCCGCAGGGCGCGCGTGCAAACCGTTGGCGTTGGGCAGGGTCAGCGGCTTGGAAAACAGCGCTTCGCCCTCCTCCTCATTCGCCGTTTCAGCTGCTTCGCCTGTTGCGACTCGCAACAGCGGCTGGCCCACATCCACCACGCCACCGTCCGGCGTCAGCAGCGTAAACGGCTCGCCGCTGACCACCAGCATCAAGGTCAGCAAACTGCGTGCATGGAGCGCCACGTAGTCGGCATCGAATTCAATCAGCGGCTGCCCGACCGCCACGCGCTGGCCTTCCTTTACCAGCGGTGTGAAGCCTTGGCCTGCCAGGTTTACCGTGTCCAGGCCGATATGCATCAGCACCTGGACGCCGTTGTCGTCGGTAACGCTGACCGCATGACCACTGTCCTGGATGCTGCTGATCACCCCGGCCAGCGGCGCGCAAAGCGTCTGCGAGGTGGGATCGATGCACAGGCCGTCGCCGATCATGCGACTGGCGAACACCGGGTCGGGCACCTGATCCAGCGCCAGCAGCACACCGGACAGCGGCGCCAGCAGTTCCAGGGGTTGAGTTGTGGTCATGACTTCACCTGCTGTTTTGTTCTGTAAAAATCCGTGTGGGAGCGGGCTTGCTCGCGAATGCGGTGGTTCATTCAATACCTGTGTTGCCTGATACACCGCTTTCGCGAGCAAGCCCGCTCCCACATTTGATCCGCGTTATTTCCACCAGTATTCGACCTGCACACCCACATTCGACCCATGCCGCGCGGTGCCGTAGGCGCCGGTGTCGGACAACGCCGAGCCCGCCGCCAGTTCATTCGCCGCGCGTTTGGCCGCCTCGTTCCAGGTTGCGTAGGTGTAGTACAAACGCACTTCCGGCCGCGCCCAGAAATCCGGGCCGTTGGGCGACCAGGTCGGGGCGAAGGTAAATTTGCTCAGCTTGCGTGTTCCGCCAGCAGCGTCGACTTGATCATGCCCAAGTTCGGTGACCAGCTTGAACTGCTCGCTGATGGCATATGCCGGGCGCACGCCGATGGACATCCAGGTCTGGTCCTGGCTGCCTGGGCGAATGTCTTTCTGGTACACCGCCTCGACCTGCCCGCCAAAACGCGGGGTCACCTGCCAGTCGAAAAACTCCACGGCGCGGTAGCTTTTGCTGCTGTTATCCAGGGCTGTATTACCGGTGTAGCCCAGGCCAGTGCCGGGGCCTTCGCCGTACTGCAAGGCGAATTTGTTTTTGCCGCCCAGAAACGGTTTTTGTACATGCTGCGCCGTGATCGCCCAACCGCTGTTGGCGTCGCGGCCGCCGGCTTTTTCGATATAGCTCAGGCCGAACTCCAGCTCACCGCCGGGGTTGGTCTTGAAGCCCGCAACGTTGAAGTCGTGACGGGTGGCGTATTCCTTCTGGTACAGGTTGTCCTTGCGCGACAAGGCGTAGCTGTATTTGAGGTCGCCAATTTTCACGTCCTCGACACCACCGCCCGTGGCGCTCTGGTTCCAGTAGTAGAAGTCGGAAATATGGATGTCGTTACGTTTGTAGTAACGCCGACCCGCCCACAGCGAGCCGCCATTAAGGCTGGGCAGGTTGGACCACTGCGCATACATCTGCGGCATGCGCGCCGAGCCGTTGTCTTCGCCCTGGAACTTCAGGGCGCGGTCGTACTTGTTATACAGCGATGCCATCGCATCGACGCTGAGCACCGAGCCGTCGTCGAGGGTCAGCAGGTCCTGGCGCAATTCCAGTTCGGCGTATTGCTCGCATTCGTTACCCAAACGGTACTTCGTTTGCGCCCCCGGCAGTTGGAAGCATTGCTGCTTGCCACTGCCCGTTGAAGTGCCCGCGCCGCTGCGCAAGTAACCGGCAAACTCCAGCGCCTGAGCGCCAAAAGGTGCAGTAAGACATGAGGCAATGAGGCCCAGCTTTATTGTTGTTTTCATGAAGCACTCCAAATATTTTTATTATTGTTATTGCGTGACGCGCCCCTTGTAGGAATCGGCTTGCCGACGCCTACAAGGGAGGTGTTTCAGTCCTTGAGATGCAGGACGAAGGATTCATAAGGGCGCAATACCACGGCGCCCGTACGCAATGGGCAGTCGGGGTAGTTGCTGATCAGCAGGCGTTGCTCGCTCGCCGCGTTGATGACGCCTTCGGGCAGTTGGATTTCGCAGGGCGTGCCATAGAAGTTGTTCAGCACCAGCAAGCGCTCGCCCTGCCCTTCGCGCAGGTACGCCCAAACCTGTAGATGGTCTTGCAGCAGTTGGCGATAAACGCCCTCCTGGATCAGCGGCTCGTGGCGACGCAACGCAATCAGCGCACGGTAGTGATGCAGCACCGAATCAGGGTCATCCAATTGGCTCTCGACGTTGATCTGCGCCGCATTGGCCGGAATACCGATCCACGGTTCGCCGCTGCTGAAGCCGGCATTGGCTTCGCGGCTCCACTGCATCGGCGTGCGACCGTTGTCGCGCGACTTCTGCATAATCGCCGCCATGCTCGACGCCTCGGGCTCACCGGCATCACGCTTGAGCCGGAAGATGTTCAAAGTCTCGACATCGCGGTACTGCTCGATTTTGTTGAAGCCAGGGTTGGTCATGCCCAGTTCTTCGCCCTGGTACACATACGGCGTGCCCTGGAGAAAGTGCAGCGCGGTGGCGAGCATCTTGGCCGAGACCACACGGTGTTCGCCGTCGTCACCGAAACGCGAGACCACCCGCGGCTGGTCGTGGTTACACCAGAACAACGCGTTCCAACCGCCACCGGCCTGCATGCCCAGTTGCCAGTCAGAAAAAATCTGTTTGAGCTGCAGGAAGTCGAAGTCGGCTTTCACCCACTTCTGCAGGTTCGGGTAATCGACTTTCAAGTGATGAAAGTTGAAGGTCATCGACAGCTCTTTCGACGCCGGATTCGAGTAACGAATGCAGTGCTCCAGGCTGGTAGACGACATTTCACCGACGTTGATCAGGTCATGCCCTTCGAAGACTTCGCGGTGCATTTGCTGCAGGTATTCGTGCACGTTCGGGCCGTCGGTGTAGAAGCGACGACCGTCAGTGTTGTCCTCGGGGAAATCGGCAGGCTTGGAGATCAGGTTGATCACGTCCAGGCGGAAACCGCCCACGCCTTTGTCGCGCCAAAAGCGCATCAGCTTGAACACCTCGGCGCGCACCTTGGGGTTGTCCCAATTCAGGTCGGCCTGGGTGTGGTCGAACAGGTGCAGGAAGTACTGGCCGGTTTGCGCTTCGTATTCCCAGGCCGAGCCGCCGAACTTGGATTCCCAGTTGTTCGGCTGGTCGCGCCAGATGTAGAAGTCACGGTACGGGTTGTCGAGGCTGCTGCGCGCCTGCTGGAACCACTCATGTTCGATGGAGGTGTGGTTGACCACAATGTCGAGCATCAACTTGATGCCGCGTTTGGCCGCTTCGCTGATCAGCAGGTCGCAGTCGGCCATGGTCCCGTAGCTCGGGTCGATGGCGTAGTAGTCGCTGATGTCGTAGCCGTTGTCGCGCTGCGGCGAGCGCAGGAACGGCGTGATCCACAGGTAATCCACGCCCAGCCATTTGAGGTAATCGAGCTTGTCCACGATGCCAAGCAGGTCACCGGTGGCGTTACCCGCGTGGCTGTGGAAGCTTTTAGGGTAGATCTGGTAGATCACCGATTGTTGCCAGTTTTGCATGGTGGGTTCCTTCAATTAAATTGTGTACTGGCCATGCGGGCCTCATCGCGGGCAAGCCCGGCTCCCACAGGGGAACGCATTTCAAGTGTGGGAGCTGGCTTGCCTGCGATAGCGATTGATCAGGCGACCCGGTATCCAGGCCGAACAATTTTCATGCTCAACGCACAGGTCAGAACAAACGGCACCACAATCGCGATGACCATCCCGATCACAAAAACCGGGATGTACTGCGGCAGGATTGAGATAAACGCCGGCAAACCACCGACGCCGATGGCCGAGGCGGTCACCTTGTTCAACGACAGGAAAATGCTGCCCAGCGCAGAGCCCAGCAGCGCGGCATAAAACGGAAACTTGAAGCGCAGGTTCACCCCGAACATCGCCGGTTCAGTGATGCCGAAGTAAGCGGAAATCGCCGAGGTGGACGCCATGCTTTTGTCCCGCGCATTACGGGTCATGTAGAACACGCCCAGTGCGGCGCTGCCCTGTGCGAGGTTGGACATGACGATCATCGGCCAGATAAAGGTGCCGCCCTGGGTGGAGATCAGCTGCAGGTCGACGGCAAGAAACATATGGTGCATGCCGGTGATCACCAGCGGCGCATACAGCAAGCCGAATATCGCCCCGCCGACCATCGGCGCCAGGTCAAACAGGGTGACCACGCCTTCGGTGATCAGGATACCGAGGTGACGCGTGACCGGGCCGATGACCGCCAGGGCCAGCACGCCGGTGACGACGATGGTGGTGATCGGCACCACCAGCAGCTGGATTGCGTTAGGCACACGTGCCCGCAGCCATTTCTCGATGACGCTCATCACATACGCCGCCATCAGGATCGGCAGGATCTGCCCCTGATAACCGACTTTCTCGATCTTGAACCAGCCGAAGATATCGAAGTACGGCAGGCTCTGGCCGTCGAGGCCGGCGACGGCCTTGCCGTAGTTCCAGGCATTGAGCAGGTCCGGGTGCACCAGCATCAGGCCGAGCACGATGCCGAGGATTTCGCTGCCGCCAAACCGCTTGGCCGCTGACCAACCCACCAACGCCGGCAGGAACACAAACGAAGTGTTGGCCATCAGGTTGATCAGGCTCCACAGGCCATCCAGGTTCGGGTAGGCCTCGAGCAGCGTCTTGCCCTCGATGAACATGCCCTTGGCGCCCATCAGGTTGTTTATGCCCATCAGCAGGCCGGCGATGATCAGCGCGGGCAGGATCGGCATGAACACGTCGGAGAACACCCGCACCAGACGCTGCATGGCGTTGGTCTTGTCGGCGCCCTTCTTCTTCACGTCGGCAATGGTGGCGGCGGCAAGGCCGGTCTGTTCGCGCAAGGCGGCGTAGACCTTTTCCACTTCGCCGGGGCCGATCACCACCTGAAACAGGCCACCGGTGAAGAACGAGCCCTTGACCAGGTCGACCTGGTTCAACGCACTGCTGTTGACCAGGCTCGGGTCCTTGAGCGCCAGGCGCAGGCGGGTCACGCAGTGGGCAGCTTGCTCAAGGTTGTCGCTGCCCCCGAGGTTCTCGAGAATCTCGCGGGCAATAGTCGAATAGTCGTGGCTCATGCTTGGTTTCCACTTTGATTTTTTTATTTGGGGGCAGTCATTGGCAGCACGCCGAGGCCAAAAGTACTCGTCTGTACGAGTTAAATCAACAACTCGTCTGTACGAGTCACAAATTGTTTATATTTCTGATTTTTGAGTCAGGCATTTCTTTTTCTTCCACTGGGGTCGAATGGACAAACCTCACCTCTGCCACTAAGGTTCCTGCCTTGAACGCGCCGTTCACCTTCATCACGTCGGGCATAGAGCCAAACCATGAGCAAATACAACCAGATCTATACGGATCTGCTTGCCAGCATCACCACTGAACGCCTGCAACGCGGCACGCGCCTTCCCTCCGAAACCGAACTGATGGACGCCTACCAGGCCAGCCGTGGCACCGTGCGTCGGGCCATTGAGCAGTTGCAGGAACGTGGCTTTGCACAAAAAATCCACGGCAAGGGCACCTTTGTGTTGTCGCCAAACCCCATCGAGTTCCAACTGGGCGGCATCGTCAGCTTCCACGAAACCCACGCCGATTTGGGCGATGACGTACGCACCGAAGTCGTCGAATTCAGCCAATTCCCACTGGAAGGTTCACTGCTGCAACACGTCGAAGCCGAACCCGGCACCCTGATCACGCGGATAAAACGGGTACGGCGCATCGGCGGCAAACGGGTGATTCTCGACATCAACCACTTCGTCGCCGACCTGATCCCAGGCCTGGACCGCGACATCGCCGAACAGTCGATCTACGCGTTTATCGAACAGACGTTGCAGCTGCAGATCAGCTACGCGCAACGCACCATCGAGGCACTGCCGCGCAGCAAGGACGATCAGACCCATCTGGACCTCGAAGGTCAAAGCCATGTGATCGTAGTGAGCAACCAGACGTTTTTGCAGGATGGGCGGCAGTTCGAATACACCGAGTCGCGGCATACGTTGGATAAGTTTTATTTTTCGGATATTGCGCGGCGCTAGAAGACAAACAGAGATCAAATGTGGGGCTTGCTCGCGAATGCGGTAGATCAGCCAGTAAATTTATTGACTGGCACACCGCCTTCGCGGGCAAGCCCGCTCCCACATTTTGATCGCATTTCAAAACACAAAACCCCGGCACATGGCCGGGGTTTTGTTATTCAGCGTTCACCTGCTATCGCAGGATCACTCCCACTCAATCGTCGCCGGTGGACAAGCGACTTGTCGCTAATCAGCTCCTGTTCTTCTGGCGAAGCAGCTTGTTACCGTTGAAATACGCAGCAACCTGACAAACAGATTCAACCTGACGTAGGATGCCTTGGTGGCTATGGAACACCTTCCTTCTAACCTCCTATGACCTAGGGGTTTCGCTCTCCACACTGCGCCTGCTTCTTGCAGGCGTTTTTACATCAACTGTAAAACAATGCTGCAGCTCGTCCACGACGGCGACCAAGGAGAAATCAAGCATGAATCAGGATCTGTTCCTGCGTCGCCGTAGCAAAGTTCACGTTCCAATGGGCACTGGCGGCGCCACGCGCGCTCAGGTCGCATCGGCTGTCCGCGAAGTCGCGGCGTTCAGATGCGTGCTGTCAGAGCCTCTGATTGAACAAATCGGCATGCTGTCAGCGACAGAACTCAAGTACTGGCTGCGCGAAATCGTCGCAGTTCTTCGGCGGGAAAATGGCGCTCATGTACACCACAGACCGCTTTATCCTGACTTTCCCGAGCAAGTTCTGGCAGCCTCAGAGGCGGAGTTGTACCTTAACGCCGTCATTCACTACCTCACACTTTGGCGCTTACCAGCGAGTGAACACTCTCGACCTGCGATGCTTGAAGGCAACTTCGTTTCCCGCGTTATCGAAGCAGGAAGCGCCTCTGAATTCGAATCACTGCTCGAGCCGCTGGTTTCATCGCGCACTTCGCTCTCAGAAACCGACACAGCTGATGTCGTCTGGTTTATCCGAGAGTACAAAAACGATGTGTTCCGTCTGCTGCCTGAGGCCGTACCGTTCCGGGAAATCCGTGCACAGGTTGGCGGCGCACTTATCCTGCATGTCGCTGGCGATGCACGGGTGAATGCGTTTCTGGAGCGGAACGTCGAAACCGCAACTGACGTGCTAAGGCTCGCGGTGGCGCTGAGCGGAGGAGACGTGTCACTGACAACAGCTTCGACACGTTTCAAAGCGATGAAGCGCTCGATGCGCCGTCTGCTATTGCGCCTGCTAGACCGCATACCCAATGCAGTAGAAGACGTGATGCGCCATGCTGAGCGCTGGAAGCGCCTGGCTGAGGTACTACATCCGGGCGACTACGCTGATAAATACCCACGAGCGCTAGCCGCCATCGCGGCAGCACGTCGCAACGAAGCGCCAGACTCATTTGGATCACGTGTTGAAACATTGCTTGCCCAGCATTACATCGCCACGCTTACGCCCATACTACAGAGCCGTCCTGGTGAATTCGCGCGACGACTGGACGTAACCCTGCGGCGCGCGACGGAACCAGAGGCGGTTCTCGACGCGTTCGAGGTGGTTGCCACACAAGTGTCCTCACCTGTCCTGCTGCAATTGCTGACTCACTTACGCGCGCCGCGCCCGCTCCCCCTGCGAGCGTTCACACCGAAAGGTGCATTTGCCAAAGTCTATGCAATCAAGGACCGACGCGAACCTCTCGCGCCCGACGTGTTGGCTCGTGCGGTCAGAATCTGTGAGGACGCTCTCGTAACGCGTTTTGCGTCACTGCCGCCTCTAGGCCGCTGTTTTATAGATCCAGCATTAAGTGAATACAGGGTGCCGCTGGCGCAGCGTGCCTCATCGAAGTCGCTACGAACGCTTGTGCGAGGCAGTCGGTTACCTATACCTGACACACGTTTCATTCGCCTGTTCCTGTGGTGGAAGAATGGCAGAGGACGCACGGATATCGACTTGTCCGCGGCATTTTTCGACGCCAACTTCGTATTCAAACAAACGGTCGCGTACTACAACCTCAAGGATTTCGGCGGCTGTCACAGCGGCGACATCGTCGACGCGCCTGACGGGGCTTCGGAGTTCATCGACCTCGACCTCGAGGTCCTCGTCAAGAAGGGCATCCGCTATGTCGTCACTTCTATCAACTCTTTCACCCAGCAACCGTACTGCGATCTTCCAGAATGCTTCGCTGGCTGGATGGCCCGCACCGACACAGCGTCGGGTGAAGTATTCGAGCCGCGCTCCGTGTTCGACCGTATCGATATCGCATCCGACACAGCGATCTGTCTGCCATTTGTGATGGATTTGCAGGAACGACGCATGATTTGGGCCGACCTGGGGCTCACTTCATCTGTGCGTTGGAATAACGTCGAGAACAACCTCAGTGGGGTATCACTGATGTTGCGAGCTTTAATACATACACCAAAACCGGATTTGGAGACTCTGTTCGATTTACACGTTCGAGCACGGGGAGAACGAGTAGCGTCACCGCAGCAGGCACAGGCGGTGTTTGCGCCGGATCAAGGGATAACACCGTTCGATACGGATTTGATTCGGTCACAGTTTCTCTAATACCTGCGTCAGCCCTTGGTATTGATTGAAAACGAGACTCTGCCACAGCAGGCTACCAATTCGGCGGCTCCCCATGAACTCGCTGCGCGGTCGGTCAGCCGCGACGTCTTTTTGGGAACGCCAATGGTCTTGCGCTCACCGGTTGCACAAACTTCACACCCCTTCATAACCCATGTGTCGGCGATCAAGGTTTCAACCAAGTAGTAAGCCTTTCTGGAAAGGTCCACCCCATGGCATCTCATACTTATCCGAGTCAAAACATGAAGAATAACGCCATGTGTACAACAAGCGTGTTGCTGAGTTTTTGCGCTGCATTACTGGTTGGCTGCACGGGAAGGGGCTTTCAACCGCCGCCGCCGGAGTTTACCAATTGGAAGAAGGCCGGGATGTCTGAAAAGGACGTCAAGAGCGCTATGACCGCATGCGGCTACATCAACCTCACAGGGACAGGGGACAGGACCCCGATTGACCAGGTACTCACGCAGTTTTATTGCATGAAAGACGCAGGTTTCAAGCGAACAGATAACATTGACCTGTGTAAGGAAGGCCGCATCGGCGAATCACCGGTGTGCGACGGCCGCCGATAATCCATTAGCGGGTGAGCGATCTACGCGGACTGTACGGCACCGCAGGGATGTCGACGGTAGCAGCGCTGGGCCGTTGCGCCTTCTCGACCGCCATCATCGGCGAGGCAGGCGAGCCCCAAAAAGCCAAAAGCCCGCATTTACGCGGGCTTCAGGGCATTTCTTGCTAGTGGGTGCCCGGCAATGCCGGACGCCCCGTCATTCCCACTCAATCGTCGCCGGCGGCTTGCTCGACACGTCATACGTAACGCGCGAAATGCCTTCGATCTCATTGATGATACGGCCGCTGACAGTCTCTAGCAGTTCGTACGGCAGGTGTGCCCAACGAGCAGTCATGAAGTCGATGGTTTCTACGGCACGCAAGGCTACAACCCAAGCGTAACGACGGCCATCGCCTACGACGCCCACCGATTTAACCGGCTGGAACACCACGAAGGCCTGGCTGACTTTGTGATACCAGTCGGCCTTGCGCAGTTCTTCGATGAAGATGTGGTCGGCGCGACGCAGCAGGTCGGCGTATTCCTTCTTCACTTCACCGAGGATCCGCACGCCCAGGCCCGGGCCCGGGAATGGGTGGCGGTAGACCATGTCGTACGGCAGGCCGAGTTCCAGGCCCAGGCGACGGACTTCGTCCTTGAACAGTTCGCGCAGCGGTTCTACCAGCTTGAGGTTCATTTCCTCAGGCAGGCCACCCACGTTGTGGTGGGACTTGATCACGTGGGCCTTGCCGCTTTTGGCGCCGGCCGACTCGATCACGTCCGGGTAGATGGTGCCCTGGGCGAGGTACTTGATGTTGTCCAGTTTGTTGGACTGGGCATCGAATACGTCGATGAAGGTGCGGCCGATGATTTTGCGCTTCTTCTCTGGGTCGGACTCGCCGGCCAGGTTGTTGAGGAACTGGTCCTCGGCGTTGGCGCGGATCACCTTGACGCCCATGTTCTCGGCGAACATGGCCATCACTTGCTCACCTTCGTGCAGGCGCAGCAGGCCGTTGTCGACGAACACGCAGGTCAGCTGGTCGCCGATGGCTTTGTGCAGCAGCGCGGCAACGACCGAGGAGTCAACGCCGCCGGACAGGCCGAGCAGCACATTGTCGGTGCCGACCTGGGCGCGAACCTGGGCGATGGCGTCTTCAGCGATTTTCGACGGGGTCCACAGGGCTTCACACTCACAGATGTCGAGGATGAAGCGCGACAGGATGCGGCCGCCTTGTTTGGTGTGGGTCACTTCCGGGTGGAACTGCACGCCGTAGTAACGACGCTCGTCGCTGAACATGCCGGCGATCGGGCAGCTCGGGGTGCTGGCCAGGATGTGGAAGTCTTCCGGCATCTTGGTGACCTTGTCACCGTGGCTCATCCACACGTCGAGGCCGAACAGGCCATCGGCGTCGATGTGGTCTTCGATACCGTCCAGCAGGCGGCTCTTGCCGACGACGTCGACACGGGCGTAACCAAATTCACGCAGCTCGGAACCTTCAACCTTGCCGCCCAGTTGCTCGGCCATGGTCTGCATGCCGTAGCAGATACCGAAGACGGGCACGCCCAGGTCGAATACGGCTTGTGGGCAGCGCGGGCTGTTGGCTTCGTGCACGGACTCGGGGCCACCGGCGAGGATGACGCCTTTAGGGGCGAATTCGCGGATCGCTTCGTCATCCATGTCGAACGGGTGCAGTTCGCAGTACACGCCGATTTCACGCACGCGGCGGGCGATCAGCTGGGTGTACTGGGAACCGAAGTCGAGGATCAGGATGCGGTGGGCGTGAATGTCGAGGGCCATGGGGTCAGTCTCGTCTATGCAATTCGGTGAAGAAAATCAGAAACAACTCGGGGCTGAAAACAGCCCCGGTTACTTAACGTTTTGCTGGAAGCCTCAACCTACGCGGTAGTTTGGCGCTTCCTTGGTGATCTGCACGTCGTGGACATGGGATTCAGCCATGCCGGCGCCGGTGATCCGTACGAACTCTGGCTTGGTGCGCATTTCTTCGATGTCGGCGCTGCCGGTGTAGCCCATCGAGGAACGCAGGCCGCCCATCAGTTGATGGATGATCGCGCTCAGGGTGCCTTTGTACGGCACACGGCCTTCGATGCCTTCCGGTACGAGCTTCTCGGCGCCTGCCGAGGAGTCCTGGAAGTAACGGTCGGAAGAGCCTTGCGCCTGGGACATGGCGCCCAGCGAACCCATGCCGCGGTAAGCCTTGTACGAACGGCCCTGGAACAGTTCGATCTCGCCTGGCGCTTCTTCAGTACCGGCGAACATCGAGCCCATCATCACGCAGGAAGCACCGGCAACGATGGCCTTGGACAGGTCACCGGAGAAACGGATGCCGCCGTCGGCGATCAACGGAACGCCAGTGCCTTCAAGGGCAGCGGCAACGTTGGCGATAGCGCTGATTTGCGGCACGCCCACACCGGCGACGATACGCGTGGTGCAGATCGAGCCAGGGCCGATACCGACCTTGACCGCATCCGCGCCCGCTTCGGCCAGGGCCTTGGCGGCGGCGCCGGTGGCGATGTTGCCGCCGATCACTTGCACTTCAGGGAAATTCTGTTTGACCCAGCGAACGCGGTCGATCACACCTTTGGAGTGACCGTGGGCCGTGTCGACCACCACCACGTCAACACCGGCAGCGACCAGGGCCGAAACGCGGTCACCGGTGTCTTTACCGGTGCCGACCGCAGCGCCAACGCGCAGACGACCTTGGTCATCCTTGCTGGCCAGCGGGTAAGCCTTGGCTTTTTCGATGTCGTTGACGGTCATCATGCCTTTGAGGGCGAATTTGTCGTCGACGATCAACACGCGCTCGATGCGGTGCTTGTGCAGCAGCTCGCGCACATCGTTCTTGTCGGCGCCTTCCTTGACAGTAACGAGGCGCTCTTTAGGCGTCATCACTTCGCGGACGGTGACTTCAAGACGGTTCTCGAAACGCACGTCACGGGAAGTGACGATGCCGACCAGGTCGCCATCGTGCAGCACCGGAACGCCGGAGATGTTGTGCAGGCGGGTCAGGTCGAACAGGTCACGCACGGTGGCGTCGGCTTCGATGGTGATGGGATCTTTCACCACACCGGCTTCGTAACGCTTGACCTTGCGCACTTCGGCAGCTTGCTGCTCGATAGTCATGTTCTTGTGGATGATGCCGATGCCGCCTTCCTGAGCCATGGCAATTGCCAAACGGGCTTCGGTGACGGTGTCCATGGCAGCGGAAACCAGGGGAATATTCAGCTCGATGCCACGGGTTAGGCGGGTCTTGAGACTGACTTCGTTAGGAAGCACCTCGGAATAACCGGGCACTAGGAGAATGTCGTCGAATGTCAGAGCTTCTTGGCTGATACGCAGCATCGCGGGGGCTCCCGAGCGGGAAAATGGAAGCGCGCCATTATATACATGCACCCTGCCGGGCTCAATGTAAAACTCTGACAAACTTGGTAATACTGATAGATGGGTAATTGATCGTTCCCACGCTCTGCGTGGAAACGCCTCCCTGGACGCTCCGCGTCCTGCCCCAGCGCAAGGGTGACGCGGAGCGTCACGGGATGCATTCCCACGCAGAGCGTGGGAACGATCGGACGCAGGAGCGCGGGAACGATCGGACGATCGGATTAAAGCTCGACTTTGACCCAACTCATCTTCTGGTCCAGCCAGTCGGCAAATTCGTCGATAAAGCTCTGCTTGAACCCCGCCTCCGCCCAGTTGTTGAAGATGAACCCCAGGTTGGAAAACCCGCATTCCTGCAGGAACAGAAACCCGTTGATGTCATCTTCGTGCCCACACAGCGGGCAGGTGAAGTTGTCGGTGTGGCCGGGCATCCAGTCTTCCAGGCTTTCGAACAGCGCCTCGCCGACTTCCTTGAGGCATTCCGGGCAGCCGGCCTCTTCGAGAAAGCCTTTGGCCGGCGTGTAGATGCAGCGCTTGTAGATGATCTCCAAGCCATTGATCGGCTCATTGAACGGCAGGGCCTCCGGGTGCAGCACCACGGCGCGGGCGCCATCGGCCAGGGCATAGGCCATGCGGTTGCCGGTGCGCCCGCAAGTGGTCAGTTCTTCCTTGATGATGTTCTTGCGCACCAGCCAACGCACGATCGCCCGCGCGCGGGGTTCGTGGACGGGCAAGGTGGAGATTTTCGGAACAAGGATGCTTTGGGAGTTCATGGTGCGGGGAGCCCTGCGGTGTGGCGTCTGGCGCCTTCGCGAGCAAGCCCGCTCCCACATTTTGATTTGTGAATACATTCAAAATGTGGGAGCGGGCTTGCTCGCGAAGAGGCCCTGAAGGCTGGCAGCTTAATCCCTGAAGAAATCAGGTCAAGTGCTCAAGTACCGCCCGATCAACGCAATCCCACTGGCCAACACCAACCACGTCACCAACCGCACAAAGGCCTCACGCGACATACGCATCGTCAGCCTGCGCCCCACCCACAGCCCCAAGGCCATCGCCGGCAACAAGCACAGCGCCAACATCAGCAGCGGCAAATCCGCGTAAACCCCGGCGATCAGGAACAGGCTCAAGCGCACCACCGTGCTGCAACTGATCAACGCACTCTGGGTTGCCCGCGCCGCCTCCTTGGGCAAACGGCTGTTCAGGTAGATCGCATATAAAAAGCCGCCACTGCCAAACAGCGCACCAAACAACCCGCCGACGGTGCCCATGGGAATCGACCAGGCCGCCGCCAGTTGCGTTGGCCGCGCTTTCACCGCCAGGCTGTAAATCGCGTAGGCACTGATAAACAACCCCATTAATAGCAACAACAGGTCCGAATGCAGGTTAAGCAAAAACACCACGCCCAGCGTGCAACCGATTGCCATGCACGGCAGCAATCGCCACAGCTCGGGCTTGTTCACGTCCCGCCGCGATTGCAGCAGGTTGCCAAAGGCGGCGACAAAATCCAGCAGCACCAGCAGCGGGATGATCTTCGACAGGGGCATAAACACAATCAGGATCGGCCCCGCGACCAGCGCCGTACCAAAGCCTGCGATACCAAACACGATGTACGCCACGACGATGCCGAGGCCGATCACCAGCCAATCAACGCCGCCAAACGACCACTGACTCATCAGCTCAACCGGGCTCATGGGCACTTCCTTGAAAGAGTTGGTAATCACTTTAGCGATGAGCGAGTGTTGCGACTAATATCATCAAAGCCCTCTACCCATCTCGAAAAGGCATGACGCGTGATCTCCACTCGCCAATTGCGCTACTTTGTCGAAATCGCCGACAGCGGCAGCTTCAGCGCTGCGGCCGAACGCCTGTTTGTGGCGCAATCAGCGTTGAGCCGGCAGATAAAAGAGCTGGAAACCCAGCTGCACACCCCGCTGTTCGAACGCACCGCGCGCCAGCCCCGGCTGACGGCGGCCGGTGAAGCCTTCTACCCCAGGGCGCGCAACCTGTTGAGTGAGTTGCTCAAGGCCAGCGAAATGGCCACCCAAGTCGGCAATGGGCAATTGGGCACACTGCGCCTGAGCCATTCGAGCACCGTGCCGATGAGCGGCGCTTTGCTGCAAGGCATCAGCACCTGGCTGGAGCGCTGCCCCGGTGTGTCGATGGACATCGTCAAACTGTCTTCCGAAGCGCAGCTTGAGGAGATTGCCGACGGTCGCCTCGACGTCGGGCTGTTGCGCTTGCCGGTGCTGCGCCAACGCGAGGGCGTGCGGGTGGTGCCGATATACAGTGAGAAATTGCTGCTGGCGGTGCCGCCGAATCACCCGCTGGCACGCAGCAACACGCCGGTGGAGTTGGCGCAACTCAAAGACGAAGCGTTTATCTCGATTCCCCATCCGCAGCGCGGTGGTTTGAGTTATCTGTCAGCCGAATTGTGCATGCGCGCGGGATTCTTCCCCAAGGCGGCGCGGGTGATGTCGCGCAAGACCACGCAGTTGCAACTGATCCAGGCCGGTTTCGGTATTGCCTTGTTACCAAAATCCATGCAGGACATTGCGCCCGCCAACGTGCACTTTTTGCCTCTGGCCGACCCGGACTGCCTCAGCACCGTGGCCCTGGCTTGCGCGCAGACGCCGAGCGCGCTGGTCGAGCAATTCTGCCAAACCTTGCACGAATGCCTATAAACTGCCGCCCATGATTAAAGATCGCTCCTCATGATTAAAGACCCGTTTGCCCGCCTGGGCCTGGACCGCGAAGTCCTGACTGTCAGCCAGCTCAACGGCCGCGCGCGGGTGTTGCTGGAAGACGTGTTCACCAATATCTGGGTCGAAGGCGAGATCTCCAACCTCGCCCGCCCGGCCTCCGGCCATGTGTATTTCACCCTCAAGGACAGCGGTGCCCAGGTGCGTTGCGCGCTGTTCCGCAACAATGCCGCGCGGGTGCGCCAGGCGTTGAAGGATGGCCTGGCGGTGAAGGTGCGCGGCAAGGTCTCGCTGTTCGAGGGCCGTGGCGACTACCAGTTGATCCTCGACACCGTGGAGCCTGCCGGTGATGGTGCGCTGCGCCTGGCCTTCGATGCCTTGAAGGAAAAGCTCAGCGCCGAAGGCCTGTTCAGCGCCGAGCGCAAGGTGCCGCTACCGGCCCATCCTCGACGCATTGGCATTATCAGCTCGCCGACGGGCGCGGTGATCCGCGACATCATCAGCGTGTTCGGCCGCAGAGCGCCGAACGTTGAGCTGACATTGATCCCCACAGCCGTACAAGGCCGCGAAGCCGTGTCGCAGATCGTGCGTGCGCTAAAGTTGGCCGACGCACGTGGTTTCGACGCGCTGATCCTGGCCCGTGGCGGCGGCTCGCTGGAAGACCTGTGGTGCTTCAACGAAGAAGCGGTGGCGCGTGCAGTCGATGCCTGCGTTACGCCGATTGTCAGCGCCGTCGGGCATGAAACCGATGTGTCGATTTGCGACTTCGTTGCCGACGTGCGTGCGCCAACGCCATCGGCGGCCGCCGAGTTGCTCGCCCCCGACGCCAGCCACCTGGTGCGCCAAGTCGAAAACCTGCATCGCCGCCTGGTGATGCTGATGCGCAATCGCCTGAGTCATGACCGTCTGCGCCTGGAAGGCATGGCCCGCCGTCTGCGCCACCCCGGCGAGCGTCTGCGCCAGCAGGCCCAGCGCCTGGATGACCTGGACATGCGCATGCGCCGCGCCTTCGAGCGCAGCCTCAATACCCGCCGCGAACGCCTGATCCGCCTGGAAACCCGTCTCGCCGGTCAGCACCCCGGCCGTCAGTTGGCCCTGCTGCGCCAGCGCCTGGACAGCCTCGCCGAACGCCTGCCGCGCGCCATGCGCGAAGGCCTCAAGGCGCGCCGCCTGCAACTGCAAAGCCAGGTGCAGACGCTGCAAGTGGTCAGCCCGCTGGCGACCCTGGGCCGTGGTTACAGCATCTTGCTGGATGAGCGCGGCCAGGCGATTCGCAATGCCGCGCAAACCCACACCGGCCAGCGCCTGACCGCGCGCCTCGGTGAAGGCCAATTGCAGGTGCGGGTGGAAGATAACCACCTGACGCCCGTCACCCTTTCGTTATTGGATTGATTGATGCCTCGTCTATTTAGCCTGCTGATGCTGTTGTGCCTCACCTTCAACGCCCATGCCGACAGCTACATCACTCGGCTGTTGAACAAGCCGGTGCCGGGTGGCGTTGCAGTGGTCGACCTCGGCGTTTCAGCCGCGGCGCCAAAAGCCACCTATCAGAACAGGCCGGTGCTGGTCGTCAAGGAACAGAACAACTGGCTGGCGATTGTCGGGATTCCGCTGACGGTTAAGCCCGGCACCCAGCGCATCACCAGTGGCGGGCAAAGCCTGCCGTTTGTGGTGGGTTTCAAGAAGTACCCCGAACAACACATCACGTTGAAGAACAAAAGCCAGGTCAACCCGGACCCGGCACAGCTCAAGCGCATCGAGGGCGAACTGGCGGTGCAGCTCAAGGCTTACCGCAGTTTCAGCCCGAACACGCCGAGCAACCTGCTATTGGACAAGCCGGTCAACGGGCCGCTGTCGAGCAAGTTTGGCGTGCGCCGCTTCTTTAACGGCGAGGAACGCAACCCGCATTCGGGCCTGGACTTCGCCGTCGGTGCCGGCACGCCAATCAAGACTCCGGCGGCAGGCAAAGTCATCCTGACCGGCAATTACTTCTTCAACGGCAACACCGTGTTCGTCGACCATGGCCAGGGCTTTATCAGCATGTTCTGCCATATGTCGAAGATCGACGTGAAGGTCGGTGACCAACTGGCACGCGGTGCGGTGGTAGGCAAGGTCGGTTCGACCGGCCGGGCGACCGGGCCGCATATGCATTGGAACATCAGCCTCAACGACGCGCGGGTCGACCCGGCGATCTTTATCGGCGCGTTCCAGCCCTGAGTGAAGCGATTGCGCGCCCAATCAAGGGCGCGCAATTAAAACGAGTCTCCAGCCAATTCAACACCATAAGATCTCGTTTCCAGCGCCAATAGCAGAACTTATCTCAATTTTTCTCGACTGCTTGCCATCTTTCACCCCGGCGGTTAGGGTTGAGCTTATGAAAACCTCTCACACCCTCATTCAGCTCCGCCAGCACCGCAGCCTGTGCCTTGTCAGCGCACGACTGCCAGGCTGAATCGATCTGCCTCGTCTTCCTGCTTTATCCCTAAAAACAGTTCTACGGCAGGCCGCCTTTTCTCGGCCCCTACAACAAAGGATTTCCCGATGAGCATGCTCAAAGACCCGTCTTCGAAGTACCGCGCGTTCCCGACTATCGATATCCCGGACCGCACCTGGCCGTCGAAAACCATCACCGAGGCGCCGATCTGGTGCAGCTCCGACCTGCGTGATGGCAACCAGTCGCTGATCGAGCCGATGGACGCGGTGAAAAAGCTGCGCTTCTGGAAGACCCTGGTTGCGGTCGGCGTGAAGGAAATCGAAGCCTCGTTCCCGGCGGCTTCGCAAACTGACTTCGACTTCGTACGCACCCTGATCGAAGACAATCACATCCCCGAGGACACCACCATCCAGGTGCTGACCCAGGGCCGTGAAGACTTGATCGCACGCACCTTTGAATCCCTGCGCGGCGCCAAAAAGGCCATCGTGCACTTGTACAATGCGACCTCGCCGTCGTTCCGCCGCATCGTGTTCAACCAGGACAAGGACGGCATCAAGGCCATCGCGGTCAACGCCGCCAAGCTGTTCGTCAAATACGCCGCCCAGCAGCCGGAAACCCAGTGGACCTTCGAATACTCCCCGGAAACTTTCAGCGCCACCGAGCTGGAGTTCGCCAAGGAAGTGTGTGACGCGGTGATCGAGGTGTGGAACCCGACGCCTGAGCACAAGATGATCCTCAACCTGCCAGCCACCGTTGAATGCGCCACGCCGAACATTTATGCCGACCAGATCGAATGGTTCGGCCGCCATATCAACCGTCGTGACAGCGTGATCATCAGCCTGCACACCCACAACGACCGTGGCACCGGCGTGGCCGCCACCGAGCTGGGCCTGATGGCCGGCGCCGACCGTGTCGAAGGCTGCCTGTTCGGCAACGGTGAGCGCACTGGTAACGTCGACCTGGTCACCGTGGCACTGAACATGTACACCCAGGGCCTCGACCCACAGCTGGACTTCTCCGACATCGACGGCGTGCGCAAAGTCGTCGAAGAGTGCAACCAGATTCAAGTGCACCCACGTCACCCGTACGTCGGCGACCTGGTGCACACCGCGTTCTCCGGTTCCCACCAGGACGCGATCCGCAAGGGCTTCTCCCAGCAGAAAGACGATGCGCTGTGGGAAGTGCCGTACTTGCCGATCGACCCGGCCGACATTGGCCGCAGCTACGAGGCGGTGATTCGGGTGAACAGCCAGTCGGGCAAAGGCGGCATCGCCTACCTGCTGGAGCAGGAATACGACATCAGCCTGCCGCGCCGCATGCAGATCGAGTTCAGCCAAGTGGTACAGGCCGAAACCGACCGCGTGGGCCTGGAGATGACTGCGCCGCAGATCTACGCCTTGCTGCAGCGTGAATACCTGCAAGCCAACACGCCGTACGCGCTGGTCAGCCATCGCCTGCAGGAAGAGAACGGCAACAGCTTTGTCGAGGTGGAAGTCTCGGGCAAAGGCCAGGGCGAAACCAACCTGCACTGGAAAGGCAAAGGCAACGGCGCCCTGGAAGCGCTGGTAGCCGGCCTGCCAATTGGCGTGGAGATCATGGACTACAACGAGCATGCCATCGGTGCCGGCACCAACGCCAAGGCAGCGGCCTACATCGAGCTGCGCGTGAATGGCGAGCGTCCGGTGCATGGCGTGGGCATTGATGAAAACATCACCACGGCCAGCTTCAAGGCGTTGTTCAGTGCGCTGAACCGCTCGTTGAGCCAGCAGGAAGCGAAGGCGGCGTAAACACTTACCGCTGAAATGCAAAAGGCCCCTGGGTGAGAATCCAGGGGCCTTTTTTGCTTTGGATCAGCGGTGATGCTGATGGCCTCTTCGCGGGCAAGCCCGCTCCCACATTTGGAATGCATTCTTCTGTGGGAGCTGGCTTGCCTGCGATAGCGGTCTGTCAGACAAACTCAAACCTGTCGGCATCCAGGTTCGCCGGGAACTTGCTGCGATACGCCGCCAGTTCTGCCGCCTCCAGGCACACCTGAAACACCCCATCCGCCTCCCCGGCACTGAGCAAAGTCTCACCCTGGAAATCCAGCACCTGGCTGTCTCCCGTGTAGGCAAAGCCCTTGCCATCCGTACCGACCCGATTCACCGCCGCCACGTAACACAGGTTCTCGATGGCCCGCGCCGGCAATAGGCGGTTCCAGTGCTGACGCCGCGCACCCGGCCAGTTGGCGGTATACAACAGCAAATCCGTGTCCTGAGCATCTCGACTCCACACCGGAAAGCGCAGGTCGTAGCAAATCAACGGCCGAATACGCCAGCCCTTCAATTCGAACTGCACCTGGCGCTCACCCGGTGTGTAGTGGTCGTGCTCACCCGCCATCCGGAACAGGTGGCGTTTGTCGTAATGCAACACTTCGCCGTCCGGCCGCGCCCACAGCAGGCGGTTGCGATGGCTGCCGTCGGCGGCCTGGATGATCACACTGCCGGTGATCACAGCGTTGTATTTCGCCGCCTGGGCCTGCAGCCACTCATGGGTGGGGCCATGTTCCCGCTCGGCGAGCAGGGCCGATTCCATCGAGAAGCCGGTGGTGAACATCTCCGGCAATACAATCAGATCGGCACCCTTGGCCTGCTCCAGCAGCAGTTCGAAATGCTCCAGGTTGGCCTGACGGTCATGCCACACCAGGCTGGTCTGGACCAGGGCAATGTTCAGGTCGGGCAGTGCACTCAAATCACGCATAGTTTCTCCGCCGCTTGTTGCAGCGTCTCCTCGCGTTTGGCAAAGCACAGGCGCACCAGGCGCTGGCCTTGGGGTGGGTGCTGGTAGAACACCGAGACCGGAATCGTCGCCACGCCGTGTTCGCGGGTCATCCACAGTGACATGGCGACGTCATCCAGGTCCGGGCGAATCTGTGAGTAATCCACCAGTTGGAAGTAAGTGCCGGTCACCCGCGTAAAGCTGAAACGCGACGGCGCCAGCAGGTCGCAGAACAGGTCGCGTTTGGCCTGGTAAAAGGCCGGCAGTTCTTCGACGTGCTCCGGGTGTTCGGCCATGAAGTCCGCCAAAGCGTACTGCAAAGGGGTCACACCGCAGAAGTTGACATATTGATGCACCTTGCGCAGTTCAGCGGTGAGCGCCGGTGGTGCGACCACGTAGCCGGTTTTCCAGCCGGTGACGTGGTAGGTCTTGCCGAAGGAGCTGACCACGAACGCACGCTGATACAGCTCTTCGTGGGCCAGCACGCTGACATGGGGCACGCCGTCGAACACCAGGTGTTCATAGACCTCGTCGCTGACCAGGTAGATATCACGGTCGCGGATCAGTTCGGCCAATTGGTCCAGTTCGGCCCGACTGATCAGCGCACCGGTCGGGTTATGCGGCGTGTTGAGGATGATCATGCGCGTGCGCGGTGAGAGCGCGGCCTTGAGCCTTTCGAAGTCCAGCGCAAAGCCTTGCAGACTCAGTTGCACGTGCACGCAGCGGCCACCAGCCAGGTCGACCGAGGGCTCATAGCTGTCGTAGCTGGGGTCGAAGACGATGACTTCATCACCGTTGCGAATCACGGCCTGAATCGCGCAGAAAATCGCCTCAGTGGCGCCAGGGGTGATGGTCACCTCGCTGTCGGCATTCACCGTGGCGCCATAACTGCGGGCGATCTTGGCCGCCACTTGTTGGCGCAGCACGGGCAGGCCAGTCATCGGCGCGTATTGGTTATGGCCGAGGGCGATATGTTTGCCTACCGCATCCAGCAACGCCTGCGGGCCATTGAAATCGGGAAAGCCCTGGGACAGGTTGAGTGCGCCGGTCTCGGCAGCGAGTTGCGACATGGTGGTGAAAATGGTCGTGCCGACATTCGGCAGCTTGCTGGTGATCATCGGAGGCCCCTGCAGGTGAGCCCCAAGTTTTAAGCTGCCGGCCGCGCGGGGTCAAGGCACAAACCGTCGCGCACAAAAAAGGGCTCCAAAGGAGCCCTCTCTTACAACGTGCAGCTTACAGCGTGAAGCGGCGATTATTTCTTGTCGCGGCGCTTCTTGTCGGCCTTCTTGTGGTGAGTCATCAAACGACGCTTCTTGTTCACCTGACGGTCAGTCAAGGTGTTCTTGTTGCCTTCGTACGGGTTCTCGCCACCTTTGAACTCGATACGGATCGGCGTACCGACCAGTTTCAAGACACGGCGGTAGGTGTTTTCCAGGTAACGCACATAGGACTTCGGCACCTTCTCGATCTGGTTACCGTGGATCACGATAATCGGCGGGTTGGCACCACCCAAGTGGGCGTAACGCAGTTTGATCCGGCGGTTGTTGACCATCGGCGGCGCGTGCTCGCCAACAGCGTCTTCGAGGATCTGGGTCAGACGGTTGGTCGGCCAGCGGGTGACCGCAGACTTGAACGAGTTCTGTACGGACGCGTAGAGGTTGCCCACGCCAGTACCGTGCAGTGCCGAGATAAAGTGGATATCGGCGAACTCAACGAAGAACAGACGACGCTGCAGCTCGATCTTGACGAAATCGCGCTCGCTCGGCGTCATGCCGTCCCACTTGTTGATCGCGATCACCAGGGCGCGACCGGCTTCCAGGGCAAAGCCCAGCAAGTTGAGGTCGTGGTCCACCACGCCTTCGCGGGCGTCCATCACGAAGATCACCACGTTGGCGTCTTTGATCGCTTGCAGGGTTTTGACCACCGAGAACTTTTCAACTTCCTCGTGGATCTTGCCGCGCTTGCGCACACCAGCGGTGTCGATCAGCGTGTACTTCTCGTCGTTACGCTCGAACGGGATGTAGATGCTGTCGCGGGTGGTGCCGGGTTGGTCATACACGATGACCCGGTCTTCACCGAGCATACGGTTAACCAGGGTCGACTTACCCACGTTCGGGCGGCCGATGATGGCGATCTTGATACCGTCTTTTTCGCTCGGGCCAGGAATGCGCTTGGCTTCCTCACCTTCGGCAACGATCTCCTCTTCGCCCTCTTCTTCCTCGACGTCATCCTTGGGGAAGTCGCGCAGGGCGATTTCCAGCATCTGGGTGATGCCGCGACCGTGAGCACCGGCGACCGGAATCGCATCGCCCAGGCCCATCGGGCTGAATTCGGCACGGGCTGCCTCAGGATCGATGTTATCGATCTTGTTGGCGACCAGGTAGGAACGCTTGTTGCGCTTGCGCAGGTGCTCGCCAATCATCTGGTCGGCAGCGGTGTAGCCCGCGCGGGCATCCACCAGGAACAACACGACATCGGCTTCTTCGATAGCGAGCAGCGACTGCTCGGCCATCTTTTCGTCCATGCCATGCTCGTCACCGGAGATACCACCGGTGTCGACAATAATGTAGGAGCGCCCTTGCCACTTTGCCTCACCGTATTGGCGATCACGGGTCAGACCGGACAAGTCGCCGACGATGGCGTCGCGAGTCCTGGTCAGGCGGTTGAACAAGGTGGACTTGCCGACGTTAGGTCGGCCCACCAGGGCGATTACGGGAACCATGCGGCTCTCCACTTCGTTATTTCAGAAAATACAAAAGCCGCTGCAAGGCAGCGGCTGGTGCTCGGGGCAGCATATTCAAATGCCGCATGCCCCGCCGAAGCGGGGCCGCCTGGGTTTTACCCCAAGCATAGTTCTTTACTTGATGGTCAGGGCTTCCAGCTTGCCGCTGTTGCCATACACGTAAAGCATGTTACCCACAACCAGCGGACGGGCACGCAGGCCGTCACTGTCAATACGTTCGCGGCCGACAAAACGACCGTCCACCTGGCTCAGCAGATGCAGGTAACCTTCGAAGTCACCTACCGCTACGTAGCTGGAGAACACTTCCGGTGCCGACAGCTGACGGCGGGCCAGGGAGTCGTTGCTCCACAGTGCAGTGGTGGAACGCTCGTCGACACTTTCAACGGTGCCGGACGCCAGGCTTACGTAGACGCTGCCAAACCCTTGGGCGACACCGGCATAGCTGGAAGCATCACGCTGCCAGTTGATGCGGCCGCTTTGCAGGTCCAGCGCCGCAACGCGGCCCTGGTAGGTGGCGACGTAGATAGTTTCGCCCGACAGCAGCAAGCCGCCGTCGATGTCCACAACGCGATCCAGTTCGGAACGACCTTGAGGGATGGCCACACGGGTTTCCCAGGCCGGCACGCCGTTCTGGGTATCCAGGGCGACCACTTTACCGGTCGACAGGCCTGCAACGGCCAGGTTATTGGTCACAATCGGACCACTGGTGCCGCGCAAGGTCAGCACCGCCGGGGTGCTGTCGTACAACCAGCGCTGGTTGCCGGTAGCGGCGTCCAGACCGATCACACGGTCATCCTGGGTCTGCACCACAACGATGTCGCCGTTGGTGGCAGGCGCCGAGAGCACTTCACTGGTCACGCGAGAGCGCCATTTCTCTTCACCCGTTGCCGAGTCCAGAGCAACTACGTCGCCTTTGAGCGTACCGACCAGCACCATGCCGTAGCCGACACCCACGCCACCGGAAACCGGCAGCTCGAGGTCTTTCTTCCACTTCACGTCGCCATTCATGCGATCCATGGCAATGATCACGCCAGTGGAGTCAGTGGCCACGATGTTGTCGCCGTCGATCGCCGGCTGCAACAGGTTGTACAGGTCGCCCTGGCCATCACCCACGGAGCGGCTCCACTGCTTTTGCAGGACCACTTCTTCCTTGAAGCTGGTCAGCTCGGCAGGAGGCAGTTCTTTTTTACTGTTGCTGCTGCAACCCGCGGCCAGAACGGCCAGAGCCAGCAATGCTGCATGTTTCCAACGGATCACGTCACGCATCCCCTTTGGCCAAGTCGTCCAGCTTGATTTGTAAGCCACCGACCGCCGCTTCATCAGACAGCGCCGCCTTGGCTTTTTGGTACGCAGCATGGGCTTCGTCGGTACGACCCAATTGGACCAACAGGTCGCCCTTGAGCTCTTCACGAGTGGCCACAAATGCCTTGTCAGCATCGCCGTCGAGCAGTTTGAGTGCTTCGTCAGCCTTGTTCTGTGCCGCCAACACCTGCGCCAGACGCTGACGTGCGATTTCACCCAGGGTCGGGTTGGTCGGCTTGTCGGCGATGGCCTTCAGTTCGGTCGCGGCGTCATCCAGCTTGCCGGTGTCGACCGCGACTTTCGCGACGAACAGGCTGCCGTATTGGGCGTAGGTGCTACCGCCGAATTCGCTTTTCAGCTTGCCGGCCAGGTCCGCCACTTGGGCAGGATCAGGCTTGCCGTCCGGCGTCAGCGTGGTTTCCAGCAATTGCTGATAGAGGATCGAGGCGCCTTGGGACTGGTTGGCCTGATACTTGTGCCAGGCTTGCCAGCCGAACACCACCACTAAAGCCAGCAGACCGCCGGTAACCAGGGGCTTGCCGTTACGCTGCCACCAGTCCTTGAACTCGGCCAGCTGCTCATCATCAGTACTCGACACCCCAATACTCCTTAATCGCTAAATTCGGCTGTTCGACAGCTTCAACCCTGCACGACGCAGGTGGCCAAGTGCGCGGCGAGCGCATCAAAGGCAATGTTCTGTTGCTCGCCCTGGCCACGCAGGGGTTTGAAACCTATCACTTGCTGGGCCAGTTCGTCATCGCCAAGGATCAGTGCATACAGCGCACCACTCTTGTCGGCCTTCTTGAACTGGCTCTTGAAGCTGCCGGCGCCGGCATTAATCTGCAGGCGCAGGTTCGGCAGTTGGTCGCGGACTTTTTCACTCAAGGCCAAGGCAGCCAGTTCGGCGGCCTCGCCAAAGGCGCAAAGATACACGTCCACCTGACGGGAGATTTCTTCCGGGACTTGCTCAAGGGTCTCCAGCAGCAGAATCAGCCGCTCGATGCCCATGGCAAAACCCACGCCCGTGGTCGGCTTGCCGCCCATTTGCTCGACCAGGCCGTCGTAACGGCCACCGGCACACACGGTGCCCTGGGCGCCGAGCTTGTCGGTGACCCACTCGAATACGGTCTTGCTGTAGTAATCGAGGCCACGGACCAGCTTCGGGTTGATCACGTACGGAATGCCGGCCGCATCCAGTCGAGCCTTGAGGCCTTCGAAGTGGATGCGCGATTCGTCGTCCAGGTAGTCGGCCATTTTCGGCGCGTCGACCAGTACGGCCTGGGTGTCGGCGTTCTTGGTATCAAGCACGCGCAACGGGTTGGTCTTCAGACGGCGCTGGCTGTCTTCATCCAACTTGTCCAGATGGGCCGACAGGTATTCGACCAAGGCTTCTCGGTAGCGGCCCCGGGATTCGCTGGTGCCCAGGCTGTTGAGCTCAAGTTTGACCGCGTCGCGGATGCCCAGCAGGCCCCACAGGCGCCAGGTCAACACGATCAGCTCGGCGTCGATGTCCGGACCGTCGAGGTTGAACACTTCCAGGCCGATCTGGTGGAACTGGCGATAACGACCTTTCTGCGGGCGCTCGTGGCGGAACATCGGGCCGATGTACCACAGCTTCTGCGGCTGGCCACCACCGGTGAGGCCATGCTCAAGGACAGCGCGCACGCAGGCGGCAGTGCCTTCCGGACGCAGGGTCAGGGAATCGCCGTTGCGGTCTTCGAAGGTGTACATCTCTTTTTCGACGATGTCGGTCACTTCACCGATGGAGCGCTTGAACAGCTCGGTGAACTCGACGATCGGCATGCGGATCTGTTTGTAACCGTAGTTATCCAACAGGCGCGCGACCGTGTTCTCGAAGTAGCGCCACAGTGGCGTCTGCTCCGGCAGGATGTCGTTCATGCCACGAATGGCTTGCAGAGACTTGCTCACATCTAATCCTTAAATTCGTTCTTAGCCGCGCGCGATCAGCGCTGCGTCAGCCGCGACCTTCTCGGCCGCTTTCTCGCGGATCAGTCTTTCGAGCTCATCCACCAGATTGTCATTCGTCAACTTCTGCGACGGCTTGCCGTCGATGTAAATCAGGTTCGGTGTACCGCCGGTCAAGCCGATGTGCGCCTCTTTGGCTTCACCCGGGCCGTTGACCACGCAACCGATCACCGCAACATCCAGCGGCACCAGCAGGTCTTCGAGGCGCCCTTCCAGCTCGTTCATGGTTTTCACCACGTCGAAGTTCTGCCGCGAGCAGCTCGGGCAAGCAATGAAGTTGATGCCACGGGAACGCAAATGCAGGGATTTGAGAATGTCGTAACCGACCTTCACTTCCTCTACCGGGTCTGCCGCCAGGGAGATGCGGATAGTATCGCCAATCCCTTCGGCGAGCAGCATACCGAGACCCACCGCAGATTTCACTGTGCCTGAGCGCAAACCGCCCGCTTCAGTGATACCCAAGTGCAGCGGCTGTACGATTTCCTTGGCCAGCAGGCGGTAGGCTTCTACCGCCATGAACACGTCGGACGCCTTTACGCTGACCTTGAAGTCCTGGAAATTCAGGCGTTCAAGGTGTTCAACGTGGCGCAGCGCCGATTCAACCAGCGCGGCCGGGGTCGGTTCGCCGTATTTCTTTTGCAGGTCTTTTTCCAGGGAACCGGCGTTAACGCCGATGCGGATTGGAATGCCGCGATCACGGGCAGCATCCACCACCGCGCGCACACGGTCTTCGCGACCGATGTTGCCCGGGTTGATGCGCAGGCAATCGACGCCCAGTTCGGCCACGCGCAAGGCGATCTTGTAGTCGAAGTGGATGTCTGCAACCAGCGGCACCTTGACCAGTTGCTTGATGCGACCAAAGGCTTCGGCAGCGTCCATGTCCGGCACGGAAACCCGCACGATGTCCACGCCGGCCGCTTCCAGACGGTTGATCTGGGCGACGGTGGCGGCCACATCATTGGTGTCGCTGTTGGTCATGCTCTGCACTGCGATGGGGGCATCGCCACCCACCGGCACCGAGCCGACCCAGATCTTGCGCGATACGCGACGTTTGATTGGAGATTCGCCGTGCATGACTATTGTCCCAACTTGAGGCGAGCGGTCTCGCCACTGGTGAACGGCGCTACGTCCACAGGCTGGCCGTTGTAGACCACTTGCGCGCCACGGGCAAAGCCCAGACGCAGCGTCAAAGGAGGCTTGCCGCCTTGGTCAAGCGTATCTCCCTTACGCTTCAAACCGCTGAACAGCACTTTGCCGTTGCCATCGGTGACTTGCGTCCAGCAGTCAGCGATGAAAGTAATCTGGATATGCCCGTCACCGGCGATCAACGCAGGCGTGGTCGGTGGCGAAACCGCTGGCGCTGCCGGAGCGACTGGCGCGGTGGTCGCAGGAGCCTGTGCCGCAGTTGCAGGCGTATGGGCCTGGGCAGTTGGGGCGGCCGGAGTAGCCGGCGCCGGTACGGCGGCGGTAGCAGCGGGTGCAGTGGCAGCTTCGGGCGCTGGCTGCTCGGCAGTGGTCGGCGTCTCAGGCGCGGCCTGACCTTCAGCAACGGCCTGGTCTTCCGGCTCATCCAGCGGATGGATCTGGGTGGTGCCGTCGGCGCTTTCGACTTCGACGTGCTCCATGGCGTTGCTGGTCAGGTCCTTGCTGCGCTGGGAGGCCTGGTCTTGCCACCAGACAAAACCACCGCCGATCACGGCGATCAGCAACAACAGGCTGACAATTCGCAAAATCGTGTGGGAAACCCGCACCGGCTCTTCGATGCGACCCAGGCCATGCACATTGCTGCCCTGGGAGTCGGTGCCGGTGAATTGGTCGAATTCCTGTACCAGTACGGTCTGGTCAATGCCCAGCAACTTGGCATAGGCGCGGATATAGCCGCGGGCGAAGGTATGCCCAGGCAGCTTGTCGAACGCGCCGGCTTCCAGGTTGCCCAGCGATGTCGTGGTCAAATTGAGCTTGAGGGCCACTTCTGCCAGCGACCAGCCATTGCTTTCGCGGGCCTGACGCAAGGTCTCGCCTGGGTTTACGCGATTAGCTGCTACAACTTCCGGGTGCGCCGCTTTCATCATTGCTCCGACAGGTATTGCTGATATTCCGGCGTACCGGGATAGAGTCGTTCGAGTTGCTGGCCAAATCGTGCGGCCGTGTCGCGTTCTTCATGAACCGTCGCCAGGCGCACACCGAGCAATAGACTACGTGCATTTTGCCCGCTGAGCAGGCTAAAACGCTCGTAATAGTCACGTGCCGGCACATAATGCCTGTCTTCGTAAGACAACTCAGCCATTTCGAGCAACGCGCGTGGCTGACGACTGTTCAAATGCAGGGCTTTTTCCAGCTGTTGGCGCGCGCTGTCGCGCTGGCCGAGGCGCATCGAGGTGACCCCAAGGTTCTCGAACACCCGCGACCGCTCCGGGTAGAGGGCATCGGCGGAGGCTTGCTGGAAATAACGGGAAGCCTGGTCATAACGTTTCTGCTCGAACAGGAAGCTGCCGTAATTGTTCAGCAGCCGAGGGTCGGCAGGACGCGCGGCCAAGGCCTTGTGGAAATATTCATCGGCCAACGCAGGCTCGGCCTGCGCCTGGAACACCAGGGCCAGCGCTGCATTCGCGTCGGCATCGTCGCCGTCCAGCTCAAGGGCCTTTTTCAACGGCACCTTGGCCTGCTCGCTCATCCCTTGGCGCAGGTAACCCAAGCCCAGCTGCACATAGGCAACTCGCGCCTCATCACGGCCTTTATCAGTGTGCAAAGGGCTGTCGTGGCCCGATGAAACACAACCGGCCACGAGGCCGGTAAACAGTAAAAGCAGCGCAAGGCGCAAGGGCATAGAGGTCCTCTCTCAGATTCGATTCACAGCAATTTGCGGCAAATCTTCGGCGGCGTTAAGTTCGCGCACGGCGATATAACGTTCGCTGCGGCGGGTGCGGTCCATCACCTGCCCTACCAATTGGCCACACGCGGCGTCGATGTCCTCACCACGGGTGGTGCGTACGGTGACGTTGTAGCCCGCCTGGTGGAGTTGATCCTGGAAACGGCGGATGGCGTTGTTGCTCGGCCGCTCGTAGCCAGAATGTGGAAACGGGTTAAACGGAATCAGGTTGATCTTGCACGGGGTGTTCTTGAGCAGCTCGATCATCTCGACGGCGTGCTCAACCTTGTCGTTGATGTCCTTGAGCATGGTGTACTCAATGGTCAACACACGCTTCTCACCCAAGGTCGCCATGTAACGCTGGCAAGATTCGAGCAGCATCTTAAGCGGATACTTCTTGTTGATCGGCACCAATTGGTTACGCAATGCGTCATTGGGTGCGTGCAGCGACAACGCCAGGGAGACGTCGATGTGCTTGGCCAGCTCATCGATCATCGGCACCACGCCGGAGGTCGACAGGGTCACACGGCGCTTGGAGATGCCGTAGCCCAGGTCGTCCATCATCAGGTGCATGGCCGCAACCACGTTGTCGAAGTTCAGCAGCGGCTCACCCATGCCCATCATCACCACGTTGGTGATGGCACGGTCGACGGTTGCCGGGACGCTGCCAAAGGATTTGTTGGCAATCCACACCTGGCCGATGACTTCGGCGGCGGTGAGGTTGCTATTGAAGCCTTGCTTGCCGGTGGAGCAGAAACTGCAGTCCAGGGCACAGCCTGCCTGGGACGAAACGCACAAGGTGCCGCGTTTGCCCTGGGGAATGTACACGGTCTCGACGCAGCTGCCGGACGCCACGCGCACCACCCACTTACGGGTGCCGTCGCTGGAGATGTCCTCGCTGACCACTTCGGGGCCACGGACCTCAGCAATGGCCTTGAGCTTGTCGCGCAGGGCCTTGCTGACGTTCGTCATGGCGTCGAAATCGTCGACGCCAAAGTGGTGAATCCACTTCATTACCTGACCGGCACGGAAACGCTTCTCCCCGATTGAGTCGAAGAATTTCTCCATTTCCGGCTGAGTCAGACCCAGCAGGTTGGTTTTTACAGTCGATGTAGTCATGGATTCACCCTCACTCTTTAAGCCGATGCTTAGCGAGCGGTTACTTCAGTAGCAGCGAAAAAGTACGAGATTTCGCGAGCAGCAGCGGCTTCGGAGTCCGAACCGTGAACAGCGTTGGCGTCGATCGATTCAGCGAAGTCAGCACGGATGGTGCCGGCAGCTGCTTCTTTAGGGTTGGTAGCGCCCATCAGCTCGCGGTTCAGAGCGATAGCGTTTTCGCCTTCCAGAACCTGAACAACAACAGGACCGGAGATCATGAAGGAGACCAGGTCGCCGAAGAAGCCACGAGCGCTGTGCTCAGCGTAGAAGCCTTCAGCTTCAGCTTTGGACAGTTGCTTGAGTTTCGAAGCTACAACCTTCAGGCCGGCTTTTTCGAAACGAGTGGTGATCTCGCCGATGACGTTTTTTGCAACAGCGTCAGGCTTGATGATGGAGAAAGTACGTTGAACAGCCATGGTGTAACTCCAGAAACGGTAATTTACGAAAAATTAAACCCGCGAATTATACGCGGGTTATTGGGTATTGCCTAACTGCGTAAAAAGGCGGCTCAGTCGTCTGCTTCTTCGATCCACAGACCCTGAATCGCTTCCAGAACCTTTTCGCCACCCCGGTCCGGGATATCGTCGAATTCCGGCAGCGCCACTACGAGGTTGCGCAGCTTGACGAAGTTCACAGTAAGAGGATTGACCTCAGGATGAGCTTCAGCAAGTTGTATAGCGATTTCTTGTACATCAACCCATTTCAGGCTCATGACATTTCCTTGAATCAATGCGGCGCTTCGGCTGCATGGTTGAGGGAATATTTCGGAATTTCGACGGTGATGTCTTCAGTCCCAACCTTGGCCTGACAGCTTAGGCGAGAAGTCGCTTCCAGGCCCCAGGCGCGGTCCAGAAAGTCCTCTTCCAGCTCATCGGCTTCTTCCAGAGAGTTGAAACCCTCACGAATCACGCAATGGCAGGTGGTGCAGGCGCAGACACCGCCGCAGGCACTTTCGATCTCGATGTGGTTGTCATGGGCAACTTCGAGGATGGACTTGCCGGTCTCAGCCTCCACGACCATACCGTCCGGGCAATGCTCGGCGTGTGGCAGAAAAATGACCTGCGGCATTAATTATTCCTCGATTTCATTCAGATTGCGCCCGGCCAGGGCGGCTTTTACCGACTGGTCCATGCGACGGGCGGCAAAAGCATCGGTCACTTGCGACAGACGCTTGGTCTGTTGCTCGATGGCGTAGCCATCGGTGCCTTTCGTCAGTTCGGCCAATTCCTGCATCTGCAGATCAATGACCATGCGCTCTTCGGCGTCCAACAGGCGCTCGCCGTCAGCATCCAGGGCACCCTGCACGGCTTCAAGCAGGCGCTGGGCGTCGACTTGCTGCTCGCGCAATACGCGGGCGACTTTGTCGTCACCGGCATATTGGAACGAATCCTTGAGCATCTTGGCGATTTCGCCGTCGGTCAGGCCGTAGGACGGCTTGACCTGAATGCTGGCTTCAACGCCCGAGGCCAGTTCACGCGCAGCCACGCTGAGCAGGCCATCGGCGTCTACCTGATAGGTCACGCGAATCTTCGCCGCACCGGCAACCATCGCCGGAATACCGCGCAATTCGAAGCGTGCCAGAGAGCGGCAGTCGCTGATCAGCTCGCGCTCACCTTGCAGCACATGAATCATCATGGCCGTCTGGCCATCTTTATAAGTGGTGAAGTCCTGGGCGCGGGCGACGGGGATGGTGGTGTTGCGCGGAATCACCTTCTCCATCAGGCCGCCCATGGTTTCCAGCCCCAGGGACAGCGGGATCACGTCGAGCAGCAGCAATTCGCCGCCGTCGCGCTTGTTGCCGGCCAAGGTGTCGGCCTGGATCGCGGCGCCGATGGCGACCACTTGATCCGGGTCGATTTCGGTCAGCGGCTGGCGACCAAAGGCTTCACCAACGGCTTCGCGCACCCGTGGGACGCGCGTCGAACCGCCGACCATGACCACGGCGGCCACGTCTTCCAGCTCTACGCCGGAATCGCGCACGGCACGGCGGCAGGCTTTCAGGCTGCGGGCAACCATTGGCTCGATTAGCGCATCGAAGGCTTCACGGGTCAGTTGCGCCGACCAGGAACCGTAGGAAACATCGACAGAATTGGCATCAGTCAGCGCTTCTTTGGCCGCACAGGCGGTTTGCAGCAGGTTGCGCTGCTCGCCCGGGTCCAAATCAGCAGACAAACCGGCGCTGGTGATAATCCAGCCGGCAATCGCATGATCGAAGTCATCACCGCCCAAGGCGGTATCACCACCGGTGGCCAGCACTTCGAACACACCGCCGGTCAGGCGCAGGATCGAAATATCGAAGGTGCCGCCGCCCAGGTCATAAATAGCAACCAGGCCTTCAGCGTGCTGATCCAGCCCGTAAGCCACTGCGGCCGCCGTCGGTTCGTTGAGCAGGCGCAGCACGTTCAGACCGGCGAGCTTCGCCGCGTCTTTGGTGGCTTGGCGCTGTGCGTCGTCGAAATACGCAGGAACAGTAATCACCGCGCCGACCAGTTCGCCGCCCAAGGTCTTTTCCGCACGCTGGCGCAGCACCTTGAGGATATCGGCCGACACTTCCACCGGGCTTTTAGGGCCTTGGACGGTGTCGATGAACGGCATATGGGATTCGCCGCCAACGAAGCGGTACGGCAACTGGTCGCCCAATTGCTTGACGTCGGACAGACCACGACCCATCAAGCGCTTGACCGACAGCACCGTATTCAAAGGATCGGTAGACGCCGCCAGCTTGGCCGACTCGCCGACTTCGGTGCGATCAGCGTGATAGCGCACGGCGGACGGCAGGATAACCTGGCCATCGGCGTCGGGCAGCGGCTCGGACAGGCCGCTGCGCAAGGCGGCGACCAGGGAATTGGTGGTGCCCAGGTCAATCCCGACCGCCAGGCGACGCTGGTGCGGTTGAGGGCTTTGGCCGGGTTCGGCGATCTGCAGTAGAGCCATGGTAATCAGGTCTTATCTGTCTATCAGGCGTGCACGGGCAGCACTGGGTTAATCGTCGAGGCGCTCTTCTAGCTGGCGCACTTCGTAGGAGAGCTTGTCGAGGAACTGCATGCGCCGCATCAGGCGCTCGGCCTGTTCACGTTGCGCTGCATCATCCCAACAGGCTGCGAAGCTTTCGTTGAGTTCATCCTGGGCCACTTTCAGACGGCGCTTGAAGACTGCGACACCGGCCACATCGGCCTCGTCCTGCAAATCTTCGAGTTCTTCGCGCCACTGCATCTGCTGCATCAGGAAGTCCGGGTCGTGCACCGTGACTTCAATCGGCAACTCGCCACCGTTCATCGCGAGCAGGTAGCGCGCGCGTTTAGGCGGGTTTTTCAGCGTCTGATAGGCTTCGTTGAGGCTGGCTGATCGCTCCAGCGCCAAGCGTTGCTCACGCTCGGAAGCGTCAGCAAAGCGGTCCGGATGCACCCCACGCGCCAACTCTCGGTAGCGCGTGGCAAGCTGCTCGAGGTCCAGCCGAAAGCTCGGCTGCAGCTCGAATAAAGCGAAATGACAAGGAGTACCCACGAATAGCCTCAGATGTTGAAGCTTTCGCCGCAGCCACATTCACCGCGCACGTTGGGGTTGTTGAACTTGAAGCCTTCGTTCAACCCTTCCTTGACGAAATCGAGCTCGGTGCCGTCCAGGTAGGTCAGGCTTTTAGGGTCGATGATCACTTTCTCGCCGTGACTTTCGAACACCTGGTCTTCCGCAACCACCTCGTCGACAAACTCCAGCACGTAGGCAAGGCCGGAACAGCCCGTGGTGCGAACACCCAGACGAATCCCCTCACCTTTACCGCGCCCATTCAGGGAGCGGCGAATGTGCTGCGCAGCCGCTTCTGTCATGCTGATAGCCATCGTTGACTCCTTACTCGTCGCCAAATGCTTAGATCAAGCCTTTCTTCTGCTTGTAGTCGCGAACGGCCGCCTTGATGGCGTCTTCTGCGAGTACCGAGCAGTGGATTTTCACTGGCGGCAGGGCCAGTTCTTCAGCCAGCTGGGTGTTGCTGATGGTGACAGCCTCATCCAGGGTCTTGCCTTTCATCCACTCGGTCGCGAGGGAGCTGGAGGCAATGGCGGAACCGCAGCCGTAAGTCTTGAACTTGGCGTCTTCGATAACGCCAGCGTCGTTGACCTTGATCTGCAGGCGCATAACGTCGCCGCACGCCGGAGCGCCGACCATGCCAGTGCCGACATCAGGGTCTTCCGCGTTCATCTTGCCGACGTTGCGCGGGTTTTCGTAGTGGTCGATGACCTTTTCGCTGTAAGCCATGGTACTGAATCCTCACTCATCAGGGCCGCTCTGGAACCCTGTAAAAACGCCTGCGTTTTCCGCCACGTTCTTACAGAGCTTGGGTGGCGGCTTCTATATTTAGTGTGCCGCCCACTCGATCTTGGAAATATCGACACCGTCTTTGTACATGTCCCACAGCGGCGACAGAACGCGCAGCTTGTTGACGGCTTCGCAGACTTTCTGCGCGGCGTAGTCGACTTGCTCTTCGGTGGTGAAGCGGCCGAACGTAAAGCGGATCGAGCTGTGTGCCAGTTCGTCGTTGCGGCCCAGGGCGCGCAGCACGTACGAAGGCTCAAGCGAGGCCGAGGTGCAGGCCGAACCGGACGAAACCGCCAGGTCCTTGAGTGCCATGATCAGCGACTCGCCTTCGACATAGTTGAAGCTCAAATTCAGGTTGTGCGGTACACGAGCGGTCATGCTGCCGTTGATGTACAGCTCTTCAAGGTTCTCGACCTGCTTGTAGAAGCGATCGCTGAGGGCCTTGATGCGGATGTTTTCGGCAGCCATGTCTTCCTTGGCTACACGGAAGGCTTCGCCCATGCCGACGATCTGGTGGGTCGCCAGGGTGCCGGAACGCATGCCACGCTCATGACCGCCGCCGTGCATGGTGGCTTCGATACGTACGCGCGGCTTGCGGCTGACGTAGAGGGCACCAATGCCTTTAGGGCCATAGGTCTTGTGGGCAGAGAACGACATCAGGTCGACTTTCAGCTTCGACAGGTCGATGTCGACCTTGCCGGTGGACTGAGCAGCGTCAACATGCAGCAGGATGCCCTTGGAACGGGTCAACTCGCCGATGGCCGCTATGTCGTTGATGGTGCCGATTTCGTTATTCACGTGAATCACGGAAACCAGGATGGTGTCTTCACGCAGCGCGGCTTCGATCATCGCCGGGGTGACGATACCGTCGGTGGTTGGCTCGAGGTAGGTGACCTCGAAACCTTCACGCTCCAGTTGGCGCATGGTGTCGAGGACAGCCTTGTGCTCAATCTTGGTGGTGATCAGGTGTTTGCCTTTGGTCGCGTAGAAATGCGCCGCGCCCTTGATTGCCAGGTTGTCGGACTCAGTAGCACCAGAGGTCCAGACGATTTCACGCGGGTCTGCGCCCACCAGGTCAGCGACTTGGCGACGAGCGTTCTCGACCGCTTCCTCGGCTTTCCAGCCGAACACGTGGGAACGGGAGGCTGGGTTGCCGAAGTTTCCGTCAACCAGCAGGCATTCGCTCATCTTTTGCGCGACACGCGGATCAACCGGGGTGGTCGCTGAGTAATCAAGGTAAATCGGCAATTTCATGGACTTTCTCCTAAATCAGGCTGGCTGGCGTGCCGTTAGCTCTGCGGCTGTCACTCGACGGCGGACGCTTCAATCTTGTCCAGACGCGGCGCCTTGGTATTGCAACGGCGCTGGTCCTGACGCTGGGCTACTTCTTGCACCTCACGGCGAGTCACAAGATCAGCCAAGCTGATACCACTCAAAAACTCATGGATCTGCAGGCTCAAGTCACACCACAAGTGGTGTGTCAGGCAGGTGTCGCCGGCATGGCAATCACCCAAACCCTGGCATTTGGTGGCATCGACGGATTCGTTCACCGCGTCGATCACCTGGGCTACCTGGATACCCTGCATGTCGCGGGACAGTTGGTAGCCGCCACCCGGCCCACGGACGCTGGAAACCAGGTTGCTGCGGCGCAACTTGGCGAACAGCTGTTCGAGGTAGGACAGGGAAATGCCTTGGCGCTCGGAGATATCGGCCAGGGACACCGGCCCAGTTTGCGCGTGCAAGGCCAGATCCAGCATGGCGGTTACCGCGTATCGGCCTTTTGTAGTCAGTCTCATGGACAAGTACCAAGGTGTTTCAGAATGGGAGCAAGTATGCGATTCCCGAGTATTTAAGTCAACTATAAGACCTAGTACTTTAGTCAGGATTACCCGTAAAAAGGGCGCGCGAATCATAGCAGGGTGGGGTGGGATCGAACAGCAGCAGCAGACAACCAGCACCGCCTGACACACTGAAGTTCAAATGTGGGAGCGGGCTTGCTCGCGAAAGCGGTGTGTCAGTCGCCGTATATCTTGACTGATCTACCGCTTTCGCGAGCAAGCCCGCTCCCACAGGGGGTTTGCAGCGAATGCGAGACCTCAGCCAGCCTTGGTGGCGGTTTCGTTCTTGATCTCTGCGAAGTCTTCTTCGCGCAGCTCAGGCAGATCTTTCGCACAGTAGCTGCTGCCCAACTCTTTCAGCGCACCACACATGCCATCCAGCTTGCCGTCGACCGCTTGCAAGTGGTCAAGCAACTGCCCAATGGCGCGCGCCACGGGGTCGGGCATGTCTTCGCTGACGCCGTAGGCATCGAAGCCGATCTTTTCAGCCATGGCCTTGCGCTTGGCTTCCTGCTCGTCGCCTTCTTCCGGCTTCACGATGATGCGCCCCGGAATACCAACAACCGTGGCGCCAGGCGGCACTGCCTTGGTTACTACAGCATTCGAGCCGACTTTGGCACCGGCGCCGACGGTAAATGGACCGAGCACCTTGGCGCCCGCCCCCACCACCACGCCGTCACCCAGGGTTGGATGGCGCTTGCCTTTGTTCCAACTGGTGCCGCCCAGGGTCACGCCCTGATACAGCGTCACATCGTCACCGATCTCAGCGGTCTCGCCGATCACGATGCCCATGCCATGGTCGATAAAAAAGCGACGCCCCACCTTGGCCCCCGGATGAATCTCGATCCCGGTCAGCCAGCGACCGAAGTTCGACACCAGCCGTGCCAGCCATTTCCAGCCCATGCCCCACAACGCGCCGGACAGACGATGGATCCAGATCGCGTGCATGCCGGGGTAGCAGGTCAGCACTTCAAAGGCGTTGCGCGCCGCCGGGTCACGGTGGAAAACACTCTGGATATCTTCTCGCAAACGCTCGAACATTTTTAATCCTTCCGCTTAAGAAGCTCGCCACGGGCCGCTTTTTGGGTTTCCGTGAGGATGCCACGCAATATATTCATTTCCGCTCGGCTCACCGAGCTGCGCCCGTACAGGCGACGCAGGCGCGCCATCAAGTGCCTTGGTTTTTCCGGATCAAGGAATTCAATGGCCACCAGGGTTTGCTCCAGGTGCTCATAGAATCGCTCGAGCTCGTCCATGGTGGCCAACTCGCCACTTTTGGTCGAGGCAACTTCATCCTTTTCAACCTTGCTCGGCTGACCTTCAGCGGCCAGCCAGGCCATGCGCACTTCATAACTCAACACCTGCACCGCCGCCCCCAGGTTCAGCGAGCTGAACTCAGGGTCTGATGGAATGTGCACGTGGTAATGACATCGCTGCAGCTCTTCATTGGTCAGGCCGGAGTCTTCACGACCAAATACCAAGGCAATTTCAGCACCGCCGGCGGCCTCTTCCACCACCTTGGTGCCGCACTCGCGCGGGTCCAGCAGTGGCCAGGGAATGCGACGGTCACGGGCGCTGGTGCCGAGCACCAGATTGCAACCGACCAAGGCGTCTTCCAACGTGGCGACGACCTGGGCTTTTTCCAGGATGTCATTGGCGCCGGATGCACGGGCATCGGCCTCGTGGTGCGGGAACACGCGCGGTTCGACCAGCACCAGGCGCGTCAGCCCCATGTTTTTCATGGCTCGCGCCACCCCGCCGATGTTGCCGGGATGACTGGTATTGACCAAGACGACACGAATGTTTTGCAGCAAGGGAGGCGCTCTCGGACACGGGAAAGGGGAGCAAATCTTACAGAACAGCCTAAGGTTATGCCATGAAAGCTAACGTCGTCCTTCACCTGAAGAAAGTTTCTGCTAGAATGCTCGGCTTTCTTTAACAACCTTAGGTGACACATCCATGCAGCCCATGCTGAATATCGCGCTGCGCGCCGCCCGCAGCGCCAGTGAATTGATCTTCCGCTCCATCGAGCGCCTGGATACCATCAAGGTCGACGAAAAAGACGCCAAGGATTATGTATCCGAGGTGGATCGCGCCGCCGAACAGAAAATCATCGACGCTCTGCGCAAGGCCTACCCTACCCACGGCATCCTCGGTGAAGAAACCGGTTTGCACAAAGGCAGCGGCGAAGGCGAAGACTACCTGTGGATCATCGACCCACTGGACGGCACCACCAACTTCCTGCGCGGCATCCCACACTTCGCTGTGAGCATTGCCTGCAAATACCGTGGCCGTCTGGAACACGCTGTTGTGCTGGACCCGGTTCGCCAGGAAGAATTCACCGCCAGCCGTGGCCGTGGCGCCCAGCTGAACGGTCGTCGCCTGCGCGTAAGCGGCCGCACCAGCCTCGACGGCGCCCTGTTGGGCACTGGCTTCCCGTTCCGTGACGACCAGATGGACAACCTGGAAAACTACCTGGGCATGTTCCGCGCCCTGGTTGGCCAGACCGCCGGCATCCGTCGCGCTGGCGCGGCAAGCCTGGACCTGGCTTACGTAGCTGCCGGTCGTTTCGATGCGTTCTGGGAGTCGGGCCTGTCCGAGTGGGACATGGCTGCAGGCGCCCTGCTGATCCAGGAAGCGGGCGGCCTGGTGAGCGACTTCACCGGTGGTCACGACTTCCTTGAGAAAGGCCACGTAGTTGCCGGCAACACCAAATGCTTCAAGGCAGTACTGACGGCGATCCAGCCGCACCTGCCGGCTTCGCTGAAGCGTTAAGCGAGCAAGCACAAAAAAGCACCCCGAGGGGTGCTTTTTTTATGCCTGGGATTTGGGCGATACAGCAATTCCAGCTACAACCGATACCCAATGTGGGAGCGGGCTTGCTCGCGAAAGCGGTGGGTCAGTCAATAAATCTGTTGATTGACACTACGCCTTCGCGAGCAAGCCCGCTCCCACATTTTGAACCGCACCCGACTTGGAATTACTGCTGGTTCTGACCCAGAATCAAACGACCTTCTTTGTCGACTGGAATCTGACCACCTGGATCACGGTCCATACGCACCGAACCTTCTTTACCATCCAGGGTGTACCGCACGTCATAGCCGACAACCTTGTCGCTAATGTCGTTGACGGTGTTACAACGGGTTTGCGTGGTGGTGTAGGTATCGCGGTTCTGCATGCCTTCCTGAACCTTGTTACCGGCGTAACCGCCACCGACCGCACCGGCTACCGTAGCCAGCTTCTTGCCATTACCGCCACCGACCTGGTTACCCAACAGGCCACCAGCCAGTGCACCGACCACGGTGCCGACGATTTGGTGTTGATCCTGCACAGGCTTCTGCCGAGTTACGGCGACGTCTTTGCAGACTTCACGCGGGGTTTTAATCTGGGTTTTCACCGGCTGTACCGCCAGCACTTGCGCATACTCAGGGCCGCTTTTTACCAGGCTGTAGGTGGCAACAGCACCCCCGGCAGTCACACCGACAGCACCCAATACCGCACCAACCAGCAACGACTTGTTCACGTTGAACCTCCTGACCATCACAAACGGACCGAACGATCCGCGCTATACCCAGCCTTGGAGCAAAAAAAAAGGCGCGAGTTCAATACTCGCGCCTTCTTTGTAACAGCGTGTCAACAAACGCCCATCAAGGGCGGTCGTCGACCTCCTTGCCGGTAGCGGCAGGAGGGATCAAGTCTTCGCTGTTGAGGTTCAGCCAGATCAGCACCACGTTGGCGATGTAGATCGACGAGTAGGTGCCCGCCAGAACGCCGATGAACAGCGCCAGGGAGAAGCCCCACAGGTTGTCGCCACCGAAGATCATCAGCGCCGCAATCGCCAGCAACGTGGAGATCGAGGTCGCCATGGTCCGCAGCAGAGTCTGGGTGGTGGAAACGTTGATGTTTTCGATCAACGACGCCTTGCGCAGTACGCGGAAGTTCTCACGAACCCGGTCGAATACCACGATGGTGTCGTTGAGCGAGTAACCAATGATCGCCAGCACCGCCGCCAATACCGTCAGGTCGAAGGTGATCTGGAAGTACGCGAGGATACCCACGGTCACGATCACGTCGTGGATCAGCGACACAATGGCGCCGACGCCGAACTTCCACTGAAAGCGGAACGCCAGGTAGATCATGATGCCGGCCAGCGCCATCAGCATGCCGAGGCCGCCCTGGTCGCGCAGCTCTTCACCCACCTGCGGGCCAACGAACTCAACGCGCTTGACCGACGCCGGGTTGTCGCCGCCGACCTTCTGCAAGGCCTCGGCTACCTGGTGACCCAGTTGCGGGTCTTCGCCAGGCATACGCACCAGCAGGTCGGTAGTGGCACCAAAGCTCTGCACGATGGCTTCGTGATAGCCGGCCTTGACCAGCTCATTGCGCACCAGGGTGACGTCGGCGGGCTTCTCGTAGGTCAGCTCGATGAGCGTACCGCCGGTGAAGTCCAGGCCGTAGTTCAGGCCCTTATGGAACCAGCTGAACAACGCCAGAACGGTGAGCACCATGGTGAAGCCGAACGCAACGTTGCGAACGCCCATGAAGTTGATTGTACGTAACATGGCAGCCCCTTAAATCCACAACTTCTTGAAGTCACGCCCGCCAAAGATCAGGTTGACCATTGCGCGGGTCACCATGATGGCCGTGAACATCGAGGTAAAGATACCGAGGGACATGGTCACCGCAAAACCTTTGACCGGGCCGGTGCCCATGGCAAAGAGAATCCCGCCGACCAGCAAAGTGGTCAAGTTGGAGTCGAGAATCGCGGTAAATGCCCGGCCGAAGCCTTCGTTGATTGCACGTTGTACGGTCATGCCCGCCGCGATCTCTTCACGAATACGCGAGAAGATCAGTACGTTGGCGTCTACCGCCATACCCATGGTGAGCACGATACCGGCGATGCCTGGCAGGGTCAGCGTAGCGCCCAGCAGCGACATCAAGGCCAGCAGCATCACCATGTTGCCCGCCAGGGCCACGGTGGCGATGATGCCGAAGAAGCGGTAGATGGCGATGATGAACAGCGAGACGAACAGCATGCCCCACAAGGCTGCGTCGATACCTTTGGTGATGTTGTCGGCACCCAGGCTCGGACCAATGGTGCGTTCTTCAGCGAAGTACATCGGCGCCGCCAGGCCACCAGCACGCAGCAGCAGCGCCAGCTCGGACGATTCGCCCTGGCCGTTCAGGCCAGTGATGCGGAATTGAGCACCCAGCGGCGACTGGATGGTCGCCAGGCTGATGATCTTCTTCTCTTCTTTAAAGGTTTGCACCGGCACGTCTTTCTCGACGCCGTCAACCACTTGCTTGGTGTAAGTGGTAACCGGACGTTGCTCGATGAAGATCACCGCCATGCTGCGGCCGACGTTGCTGCGCGTGGCGCGGCTCATCAAGTCGCCGCCGTGGCCATCCAGACGGATGTTCACTTCAGGCGTGCCGTGCTGCGAGTCAAAACCCGCCTTGGCGTCGGTCACCTGGTCACCGGTGATGATCAAGCCACGCTCGATCAACGCTGGAGGACGGTTACCTTCACGGAACTCGAATTCTTCGGCAGTCGCGCGGGAAGCCCCCGGCTCAGCAGCCAGACGGAATTCCAGGTTGGCGGTTTTACCCAGGATACGCTTGGCTTCAGCGGTGTCCTGTACGCCCGGCAGTTCAACCACGATGCGGTTGGCACCCTGACGCTGAACGATCGGCTCGGCCACACCCAGCTCGTTGACGCGGTTACGTACCGTGGTCAAGTTCTGCTTGATGGAGTATTCGCGGATTTCCGCCAGCTTGGCCGGGGTCATCGCCAGACGCAGTACAGGTTGGCCGTTCAGGTCAGCCGGTACGATGTCGAAATCGTTGAAGTTCTTGCGCACCAGCGCACGGGCCTGTTCGCGGGTAGCTTCGTCAGAGAAGCCCAGCTGGATGGCACCGTTGAGCTGCGGCAGGCTGCGATAACGCACCTTCTCTTTACGCAGCAGGCTCTTCACGTCGCCTTCGTAGACCTTCAGGCGTGCGTCGAGGGCCTTGTCCATGTCGACTTCCAGCAGGAAGTGCACACCACCGGACAAGTCCAGACCCAGCTTCATCGGGTGCGCGCCAATGCTGCGCAGCCATTTTGGCGTGGTCTGTGCCAGGTTCAGCGCAACAACGTAGTCGTCACCCATGGCCTTGCGCACAACGTCTTTGGCCGGCAATTGGTCTTCTGCCTTGGTCAGGCGCAGCAAGCCGCCCTTCGCATCAGACGCCAGTGTTGCCGCTTTAACCTGGATGCCCGCGTCGGTCAGCGCTTTGCTCGCGCGTTCCAGGTCAGCCTGATTGACTTGCAGCGAAGTGCTGGCGCCAGTGATCTGGATCGCAGGGTCATCAGGATAAAGATTGGGAGCGGAATAAATAAAACCGATCGCCAGCACCGCCAGGATCAGTACGTATTTCCACAGAGGGTATTTGTTCAGCATCACGCCGCCCGCTTATAACGCGGGGCGCCTTGCGCGCCCCGTCGATTGGTAAAGGTTGTTACTCAGATCGCTTTGAGCGTGCCTTTTGGCAGCGTGGCGGCGATGGCGCCCTTCTGGAACTTCATTTCTACGGTGTCGGAGACTTCCAGAACCACGAAAGCATCGGAAACCTTGGTGATCTTGCCGGCGATGCCGCCAGTGGTCACAACTTCGTCGCCTTTTTGCAGGCTGCCCAGCAGGTTTTTCTGCTCTTTGGCGCGCTTGGCCTGTGGACGCCAGATCATCAGGTAGAAGATGACCAGGAAGCCGACCAGGAAAATCCACTCAAAACCACCGCCCATAGGGCCGGCAGCGGCAGGCGCAGCGGCGTCAGCCATGGCATTAGAGATAAAAAAGCTCATTTAGCACTCCAGTTGCAAATAGTGAATCTTAGGGTCGGAAAACTCAGTCCAAGGGCGGCACAGGGAGCCCGCGCTTGGCATAGAAGGCATCGACGAAGGCGGCCAATGTACCCTGTTGAATAGCCTCGCGCAAACCAGCCATCAGGACTTGGTAGTGACGCAAATTGTGGATGGTATTCAACATGCTACCCAGCATTTCCCCGCACTTGTCCAGATGGTGCAGATAAGCACGCGAGAAGTTCTGGCAGGTGTAGCAGTCACAGGTGGGATCCAGCGGCGAATCATCATGGCGATGGAACGCGTTACGGATCTTCAGCACGCCTGTATCGATGAACAGATGCCCATTGCGGGCATTACGGGTTGGCATCACGCAATCGAACATGTCCACACCGCGGCGCACACCCTCTACGAGATCTTCCGGTTTGCCAACGCCCATAAGGTAACGAGGTTTGTCAGCCGGCATCAGGCCTGGCAGGTAATCCAGCACCTTGATCATTTCGTGCTTGGGCTCGCCCACCGACAAACCGCCGATGGCCAGGCCGTCAAAGCCGATTTTGTCCAAGCCTTCCAGCGAGCGCTTGCGCAGGCTTTCGTGCATGCCGCCCTGGACGATACCGAACAGCGCCGCGGTGTTGTCACCGTGGGCGTTTTTCGAACGCTGGGCCCAACGCAGCGACAACTCCATGGAGATACGCGCGACGTCTTCGTCCGCCGGGTATGGCGTGCATTCGTCAAAGATCATCACGATGTCGGAACCCAGGTCGCGCTGCACCTGCATCGACTCTTCCGGGCCCATGAACACCTTGGAACCGTCAACCGGCGAGGCGAAGGTCACGCCCTCTTCCTTGATCTTGCGCATGGCGCCCAGGCTGAACACCTGGAAACCACCGGAGTCGGTGAGGATCGGGCCTTGCCACTTCATGAAGTCATGCAGGTCGCCATGCTTCTTGATCACTTCCGTGCCCGGGCGCAGCCACAGGTGGAAGGTGTTGCCGAGGATGATCTCGGCGCCGGTGGCGACGATGTCACGCGGCAGCATGCCTTTAACGGTGCCGTAGGTGCCCACCGGCATGAAGGCCGGGGTTTCGACGGTGCCGCGCGGGAAAGTGAGGCGACCACGACGAGCCTTGCCATCCGTGGCCAACAGTTCAAACGACATACGACTCATGATTGTTCCTCAGGGCCCGCTTTTTTAGGAGCAGTCGGCGCAGGGTTACGGGTGATAAACATCGCATCACCGTAGCTGAAAAAACGGTACTCGTTGGCGATGGCGGCTTGATAAGCGGCCATGGTTTCCGGGTAACCGGCAAATGCCGACACCAGCATCAACAGCGTGGATTCCGGCAAATGGAAGTTGGTGACCAGGCAATCGACCACATGGAACGGCCGGCCTGGGAAGATAAAGATATCGGTGTCGCCGCTGAACGGCTTGAGCACGCCATCACGCGCCGCACTCTCCAGCGAACGTACGCTGGTGGTGCCGACAGCAACAACACGACCGCCGCGCGCCTTGCACGCAGCAACGGCATCCACGACTTCCTGGCTGACTTCCAGCCACTCGCTGTGCATATGGTGGTCTTCGATGTTATCCACACGCACCGGCTGAAACGTGCCGGCCCCCACGTGCAGGGTCACATAGGCGCTTTCGACGCCCTTGGCGGCAATCGCGTCCAGCAGCGGCTGATCGAAATGCAGGCCCGCAGTCGGCGCGGCCACAGCGCCGAGGCGCTGCGAGTACACCGTCTGATAGCGCTCGCGGTCCGCGTCTTCGTCGGGGCGGTCTATATAAGGAGGCAGCGGCATATGGCCGACGCGCTCCAGCAGCGGCAACACCTCTTCGGCGAACCTGAGCTCGAACAACGCGTCATGGCGCGCGACCATCTCGGCCTCGCCACCGCCATCGATCAAGATGCTCGAACCCGGTTTCGGCGACTTGCTGGAGCGCACATGGGCCAGCACGCGATGGCTGTCCAGCACCCGCTCCACCAGAATTTCCAGCTTGCCGCCGGACGCTTTCTGGCCAAACAGCCGTGCCGGAATCACCCGGGTATTGTTAAACACCATCAAATCGCCTGGGCGCAAATGCTCAAGCAAATCAGTGAATTGACGGTGTGCGAGGGCACCGCTGACCCCGTCCAGGGTCAGCAGTCGACTGGCGCGACGCTCGGCCAAAGGGTGGCGAGCGATCAGCGAATCAGGGAGCTCAAAAGTAAAGTCAGCAACGCGCATGATGGGGTTCGTCTAGCAGGGCCGGGAAGTCTAGCGGAAATAGTGAAAATAGACCATGAAACGTGATTGACCAACGGTAATCTCATCTCTATACTTCGCCGCCATTGAGCCCTGATGGCGGAATTGGTAGACGCGGCGGATTCAAAATCCGTTTTCGAAAGGAGTGGGAGTTCGAGTCTCCCTCGGGGCACCATCTTAAAGAAAGACCTTGAAATTCAAGGTCTTTTTTTTCGTCTGTAGAAAAGTGAGTAAACACAGGCGAACGCAGACGTTGAGGAGCCGGGACCATGGAATTGACGCTGGAAGCTGTTGCGCTTTTTGCTCTCAAGCTGGTGCATGAGACCGAAGGCGCGAGCCCGATTCTGCGGGACGATCTGGTCATGGATGGGTATGAGCGCGAGGTGTTCGGGTTGTTGGTGCGCCAAGGGGATTTGGCCACGATTCAACGCAAACTTAACGAATGCATTGCCCAGGCAATGACTACTTTAGGCGGTGCCGACACCGTACTCGGGCGCGAGCTGCATAAGCTGGCCGCCGCTGTGCAGCAGGTCCGCAGCCTTGATGAGCTAAGCCCGCCGCTGACCACCCTCCAGGGCTATCTGAAAGATATCCAGTGAATCAACGATCAACATGCCGGCCAGGTAAACCATCAGCACTGCAACGCCAGCGTCCAAACATCGCCACACCACGGGTGCGCGAAACAGCCAGGTCAAACGCTGGCATCCCAGCGCCAACAGCACAAACCACACCAACGACGCTGTCATCGCGCCTGTCGCGAACAGCGCTTGCTGGCCCGCAGGTTTGGCCGCGCCGATAGAGCCGATCAGCACCACCGTATCCAGCCAGGCATAGGGGTTGGCAAAGCCGAGCACCATCGCCGTGCGTAACAGCCCGCGTTGTGAATTGCCGCCTTGAGTGTCCGGCATGGACTGGTTGTGGATGCAGGCCAGCAAGCGTTGGCCACCGAACCACAACAGATAGGCCGCGCCAGACAAGAGCAATAGCGCCATCACCGCCGGCCAACTTTCCAGTACAGACCCTAACCCCGTGACGCCGATAGCGATCAGGAGGACATCGGCCAGCACACAAATAGCGACCACCCACCAGATGGGACCACGGCCGACACCTTGGCGGATCACCAAGGTGTCTTTTGGGCCGGGGGCCGCGAACAGTCCGATGCCCAGGAGCAAGCCTTCGAGGTACAGGGCGTTGAAGTGTGGAAACATGGAATGTTCGAACCCGCACGGCGATTAAAGAAGTTGGATAGGCTGATTGCCGAAACCGGTATGACGCGCGTTGACGGCGCCGTTCAGGTCAATGGGTTTGCGGCGGAAAAAGCTGGTTGGCAGCTGCTCCGGGCTCGGATTTGCAAAGTAAATCAATGAGCTTCTGGCGACCGGCTGTTTAGGTGCCAGCACAGCATGATAGGCAGCCGGAATGGACTGATCGGAAAGCTCGGTGAGCAAGGAGCCTGCCAGCACTGCAATCTCGCCTTCCAGAAGCCTTACCGGCTCTAACGAACCGCCCTTGACCAAGACCAGCCCTTCACGAGTAGGCTTGATAAACGACAGCATGTGCCCATCTTCATGAGGGTCCTGAGCAAATTGACGCGCGCCGTTTGTGGCCTGAGCACCGTATACACAGAGTTGGATATAAGACGCCAACCGCAAGGGTGCTAATGGCGCAACGCCAAACTCTGCACAAATGCCGTCCATTAATCCTTGGGCGAGCTCGCTGATCTGGCGCTCAAAACTATCCACCGCGGTAAAGAACGGGCTTTGGGTGAATTCCAGATCCATTCGCTTCGACGCATGCGCGGGCCAGTAACAGAAGCGCTCACACAAGTCCGGGTGGTCTTCGATACTCGAATATTCAGCGCCAAAAGGGAAAAAACCGTCAGTGTCTTCGGCAAAGGAAAATGATTGCTTGGTGGTTTGGGAAATGCCCGAGTACCCATCAATGATCTTTTTGTAGTCCTGCTGCATCGCATCTGAAATCTGCAGGGTGCCAAAGCCTGATCGAGCAATGGATTCACAGCACGCTTTTATCTGTTTCATAGCTATATCCAGAGATAGTTGTAAAGGAATGCAACAAACACGAGGTCGCAAGCATGCGAGAAACCGCGACACTGGATATAGCCAATCAAAACGCGGACTATCCATGTCCTTCACAACGTCGCTAGCAGGGTGCGAGTGTGCATGGGCCACTACCCGTTGCGGCGAGCAGGTTGTCCTTTTTGGCGAACAACGTAACGACCTTCACCAAGGACTGGGGATGAGTAATCGACTATGAGCATCAAGACGCGCGACACCCTCCGAGCGCTGGTCGTACGACGCAGCCGGGAACTGGGTAAATCCATGACCGTTCTGGCCAAGGAAGCCGGCATTTCCAGAACCTACCTCTACGGATTGGCAGGCGGTGCTTCCCAAGACCCATCCGTACGCACGCTGATCAAACTCGCCAAGGCGCTGCAGGTTTCTCCGCTGTTGCTGTTCCGCTACTTCGCCGACCTCGCAGGCGCTCCGGCTGACGCCAACTCACTGGCCACCACCAACCGCGCTATCAGCCTGAATGACCCGAGTGATATCGCCGTCTTCAATGCAGACGTCACCACGCCCGATCAAACCGTGGTGCTGCCCGGCGAAGTTTTTCAGAAAACCTGGGAGCTCCAGAACCTTGGCACTCGCCCCTGGCGCGGCCGAAAGTTGGTGCGGGTAGACGGCGAATACGTCATCGCCCGGCGCACCGCCACGGGCGCGCCATTGGAAGTGGTGATGGACACACACCTACGCAGCCTGAATAACGAAATTGCCATCGCAGAAACCCTGCCTGGCCAGCCGGTGCACATCACCGTGGAATTCGCCGCGCCCAAGGAAACCTGCACCGTCACGTCGATCTGGCGGATCGAGGATGAACACGGCCAGCCCTGCTACGGCCCTGCCTTCATCCTCCATGTGATCGTCAACGTCATGGCCCGCTGAGCACGGAACCAAACGCCGTGTTGCGACCACCCACTTAGCGCCGCCCTTCAGCCGCCATACGCACGGCCAGCCCCATCAACACCGAGCCCATCACCCAACGCTGCACCACCTGCCAACTCGGCCGGGTGACAAAGAACACCGCGATGGAGCCCGCCATGATGGCAATCACCGAGTTAACGCTCACGCTGATAGCAATCTGCGTAAAGCCCAGGATCAGCGACTGCGTCAGCACACTGCCATGGCCGTTCGGGTCAATGAACTGCGGCAACAATGACAAATACATCACCGCCACCTTGGGGTTCAGCAGGTTGGTCACAAAGCCCATCATGAACAGCTTGCGCGGGCTGTCCTGGGGCAAATCGCGAACCTGAAAGGGCGAACGGCCACCCGGCTTGACCGCCTGCCAGGCCAGGTACACCAGATACAACGCACCACCGAGGCGCAGCGCGTCGTACGCAAAGGGCACCGCCATCACCAATGCGGTAATGCCCAACGCCGCGCAAAACATATAAACAAGGAAACCCAACGCAACACCGCCCAGCGAAATCAACCCGGCCGTGCGGCCCTGGCAAATCGAACGGGAAATGAGGTAAATCATGTTCGGCCCGGGCGTGAGCACCATGCCGAGTGAGATCAGGCCATAAGCAAGCCAGCTGGACAGTTCGGGCATGGTGTCGCTCCTTGAATAGTGTGCTGGGCGCCATGGTAAGGCGCTGAACAGCAGCCCGTTAGATACAGATCCACGAGCAAAACGTCATACACACACGCCGGCGCATACCGCCCCATTCACCCAAGGACAGGCACATGATCGACTTCAACAACAAAGGCTTCTTCAAACTCAAACAAAACAACGAATACGCCGAACGCGTCTCGGCCCTGCTGCTCGACGGTGAAGAAGTGATCGACGCCTACAAAGCCATGCGCGACGGCGTGGTCTTCACCACCAAACGCATCATCGCGGTGAACGTGCAGGGCATTACCGGCAGCAAAAAGGACTTCACCTCGCTGCCGTACAAAAACATCGTCGCGTACTCAGTGGAAACGTCCGGCACGTTTGATCTGGACTCGGAGCTGGAGATATACTTTTCATCGCTGGGGAAAGTGAAGTTTGAGTTCACCGGGAAGACTTCGATTGTGGAAATTTCGCGGATCATTTCCAAGCACCTGCTGGCCTGAATTGCAGGCAAAAAAAAGACCTTGGCGTCCCAAGGTCTCTTTTACTGCTAAACGATTTACACGGATGTACCAAGATCAAAATGTGGGAGCTGGCTTGTCGGGTCGCCGCATCGCTGCGAAGACGCCAGCCCAAACACCATCACCTAACCCGCCTACACACCAACAGCCTCACCCTCCTCCATCACCCCATTCGGCAACATCCCATTCGCCAAATCATCCACCACCGCCTTAGCCATCTCACCCAAATAATGCGCTGCCCAGGCATAACGGTCCGCGCTCTTGTCCATGGCGGCATCCAGCGCGAGCATTTTGGAGCAGTGAAGTAGTTCGGAAGCATGTTCCAGGGCGTCGCGAATGGGTACGCCGGAATTGACGCGGAATAGGCGGTGGAGGTTGGGCTGTTGGCCGCAGGTGGAGAAGGTGATGATGCCGAGGGTTTTGTTGAGGGGTGGGTTGATCATTGGGCACCTCCGGGTTGTGTGGAGGTGTGAATTGCGATATTGCGAGGGTATGACCTGTCAGAAACGCTCATGGATTTGGCTCCTAATGTCGAGAAGCTGCCACATTCGTTATCAGGCGAAAGGGTGGCAGCTGTGCGCAGGCTGATAAACCGGGACAATAGGAACCCGGCAGGCCCGAAGGCCTCCCGCGCACAGCCGCCATAACACGGATGTGCGGACGCAAAAAAAGCGCCGGCATGGTGCTGGAGACGCTTCAGCGCCTATTGTTCCACGGGTTATCAGGCCCGGTCACTGAATTTGCAGTGACGGCTGCAAAGGTAGACGCAATGAGTAAATGCAGAAAGCAGAGGTTTGTGACGAGAAAATTCACAAAATCGCTACGCATCCCCAATAACCAAAGCATCCAAAGCTGGGCAAACGTAACACATTGAATTAAAAACTCATTATTGGCAATCCGCTTCCTTTCATTAAGTCACTCTTATTAAAAAGACTAAAAAGCAACACTCAACAAACACACAAATCACATACGCCAAAAGCGCTCTCAACGTCAAGATAAATACACGCCACATGACGAGACACCCATCTCAAAAATAAATTCAATAAAGAGCTCAACTCGCGTTGACTTCACGATTTCGCCTCAATACTATCCAAGTCGCAGATGAGTCTCGTCTGCTCCGCTCTTTAAAGTCACGTTACAGGGAAATCGATGCCTCAGTTTTGGCGATCCCACATGGGATCAAGACCGGCCCCCCGCCCTCCCGCACGCTCCGAACGCGCTCTTTAAGCGCTCAACGGCTGCATGGAGCGACGGTTGTCTGGCGTAAAAGTTGAGAGTCCATTTGAGCCAATATTAATATTTCCTGTGTTGATAAGTTTTCTCTTTGGTCTGGCTGACAGGAGGCATTCGCTTCCTGCGTAGCAGAAGGAAAACATACAAATGCTTACCGTAAATGTAACTATCAACGTGACTACCAAAAAGAAGGGCATTCGGGCAGACCCTAGAGATAGGCCTGCTTCGAAAAGAATTGGCTCAAATGTAGCTTCTGGATTGACTGTTTCAGCGGTCCTAGGCTGGGTTTTAAGGATTTTTATCTCCGCTTTTTTGGGGGGGTAAATTTCTAGAATAACTGACTCTCTTCTTTTTTGCTTTAAACGGGATAAACAATGGCGAAGGATCGGCCTTACTACACCTCATCTTCTATAGGCTCAGTTGAAGCACTAGCAAAATGCTTAGGTGTGATACCGTCCTTATTAAAAGATCTCGCCGCCGACACCACCTCCTCGTATACAGAATTCTTAATCACCTCAAAGAAGGGCAAAGAACGAACTGTATACAATCCGAAGTTTGAATTAAAAAAATACAAAAAAGAATTAACTCCAGAATCTTCGAGGACGTGATTTTCCCCCACTATCTCCAAGGCGGAATTAAAGATGCTGACGACCCTCGAGACTATATTGAAAACAGCAAACTACACGCAGGCTCCAAGCATTTAATCAGCCTCGACATAAAAGACTTCTACAACAACATAAAACAAAGCAGCGTTCTCGACGTATTCAAATATTTTTTCAAATTCCCCGAAGATGTTAGCTCACTACTCACGCAGCTCGTAACTTTAAACGGCAGAGTCCCTCAGGGAGCATGCACATCAAGCTATGTGGCAAACCTGATACTTCACAACTCTGAATATTCAATAGTAAGCAGACTTCGAAGTAAAGGTTTCACCTACACTCGCCTTCTGGACGACGTAACAATATCTTCAAAGCAACACCTCGACCAAAACACGTCAACAAAACTAATTATTGAAGTTGCTGCAATTTTCAAAAAACATGGGCTTCGCCTCAATTCAAAAAAGACGAGAATTGAACGTTCAGATGACCTAAAGGCTAAATACGAGGTTACGGGCGTATGGGTTGGTCATGGAGTCCCTAAGGTTCGTAGAGAAGATCGAAGGCATATCAGACACTTAGTTTTCATTTGCGAGAAAGAACACGAAACCGATCGTTACTCAGACTCTTATCATGAGCTATGGAACAGAGTTTCTGGACAAGTGGCCAGATTAACACGATTAAAACACTCTCAGGCCAAAGCTCTAAGATCTAAACTATCATTAGTTCTCCCCCTATATGACGACCGTCAAAAATCACAACTAATATTTGAGACTGAGAAACTAATACGCAAAAGCACATCATCACATGTAAGGCCGGGTGTGATCGACGCCTACAACAAGGTAATTTATAGACTCGGAATTTTAGGCCGCACAGACAAAGCGACAGCTAAAACCCTTAGAAAAACCCTCAAGGCACGTTTTTCAAGCATGCCAACCAAATCAGAAATATGGGAATAGATATAGTGGAGCACAAAAAAAATCCAATCCACGGCATTGTAACAACATTCGATCCATTCAAGGGCTACGGTTTCATTCGAAGAGCAGAGGGTAAAGACGTATTTTTTTACTACGATGACATTTGCGATGAAGATAAAAATCTGACCAAGGGAGACAAAGTTGAATTCATTTTAGAAATAGAAAAAAAAGGCCCTAAAGCTTATGCAGTGAAGAAAATTGGCGAGGCCTACTAAACAAAGTCAGAAAACGGGCAAATTCATTTCCCATAAAAACTACAGGGCAACGAACTCAACTTCCCCGGCTGATACGGTCGAAACTGGGACGCCTTTTTGGAGGCTATTAACGCCTTGATGGAAATGCCCAAAGAGCTTGAATTTTACGGATGGAACGGTTTTTTTCAGAATTCATGACCCACGAAGCCAAAATGCTCTAGCAATGCTTGATGCAACTAGCTGCCAAACTCCCAGACCTCGCGTCAGAGGTTCGTTATTGATGTGCCCGCACTCAATGTTTTAATGATCCACAAGAGAATACAAACTCTGCTATTCATACCCCATTCTTAGTACTTGCGCTTGCAAAGCTAACGACTCCATGGCCTTCTGACTCTCATCCGCCCGCTGCTTCTTCAGCCCCCTTATGCGGCTGAACCGGAGCCGCCGCTGCCTTCCCAACATACCTAATTGAACTACAGCCCTAAACATCTGAAACCTCATACCTGCCCCCTCCGCAAATACCTGCAATACCAAACCACCCCACCCACCGCAGCAACCAAAACAACCACCCCATTCCCCACCAACCAGATCCCAAAATTCCGACTCTGCTCCGCGTCCCCCTCATAAAACGGCCCGAAATAAACCGAGGCCACCACAAAGACTCCGTTAAACACCCCAACCGCCACCGCAACCACCAAAACCACAAACACCACGCCTTTCAAAACCTTCATAAAACCTTCCAAAACCAAATCTCCCTGGACTCGTGATAATCCGAGAACGTACCCTCAATCGAGAACCCCAACTGAATACGCGGGTAACTCAGCCAATCCGTCAACCGCCGCCCATTCCACAGATCGATGTGGTCACCACTGCGATTTCCAAACGTCTCGCTTCCCCGACGCCAAAAGTCTTTGAAGAAAATGATGCCTTGCTGTCCTGCCAGCACATCCTCGAAGTCTTCGGGCTTTACCTTCTGCACACGCTGTAAACCAGAGACGTTCGCGCGGCTTAGAGCCTTGGCCATTTCCTCTGCCGCCAGTATGTGACCTTCGCTCTTGGGGTGCTGCCAACAATAGCGCACGCCACTTAATTTGCTGAGGTCGGCGCCGGATCTGCGAAGGGCCACACCCAGGTTGATCGCGCATTGGTCGCTGAAGTTCTTGGCGCCATTGGTTCGGCAGGGCGCAGCGTCTCCGAAGATTTCAGGATGATTTTTCCACAGCGTGTTGAACGTGAGCATTCGGCGTATCCATCGCGTATTTGGCTCGCGACCGTATCAAACGCTTTGATGCGGAAGATGGCTCCTGATGAAAATCAGAACGTTCCTACTCGCACGTAGGTTGTGATGCGAGCAACCTAAACTACTCGCTCCGGGACCTTTAATGCCCGGGTGACTTTTCCCACGCTCATAGTCGAACATGGCCAATATCAGCCATTGATTCCCCCTCGTAGGCTCACTTCTTCGCACAAGGAAGTAGGGTCTTCAAAAATGGTTATGAAAATTGAACTGTACTGGTACGAAAAGCTCAGCGATGACTTAAAAGCGGATGAATACTCGGCGGACATCGATGATGAGGAGAGCATTCTTTGCTCACTCGACCTGCACGAGGAACCACAGATTTTTGCCGGAGTATTCAACGTGCTGCCCCGCTGGATAGGCATACTTCAGCCGTATTTCCAGCATGCAATAGAGCCCAACCTTTTCGACTACCAAATTTCCTTCCGCTACCAAGGCGCTTGGCCGCCACCTCCAAAGCAGCCCAAGAAGGCGTTCTGATGCAATGAAAAAGCCCCTCCTCTATCGCTCAGTCAACACCCGAACCCATGGCGTGCGCCACGGTAGCTGTCGCGCTTACCGCCATGAACGACACTCCAAAAGTGAAAAAAACACACTGTCCACTCGCGGTTCAATGCACAGCCATCAACGACACGGTTTTGACTACACACCGCTATTTCGCTTTCTCCTGTCCAAAGTCGGTCAGCCGTGGGACAAGGTTTTCAGCGAAGCCAACGCCCGGTTGGATCGGCCTGAGCCGGTGTTCTGGATGGTCGCGTTACATGAAGTCGACAAGGACGAGTATGTGGCAATCGGTGAATCTACCTACTACAGCGGCTTGTTCGTCGACGCTGCTGGCCTGCTTCAAAAGGTCAACCCGCAGTTAACGCCCGAACAGATGACGCCATTTTGCAACTGCTGCACCCACACCTTCAACGGTGTGGTATTCCCGCAGGCTCCACCACATAAAAGCTAAACCTCACCCCGCCTTCCCCTCACTCCCCGCCCCCTCAACCACCACCCGATTCGCCGGATCCGTCACATCAAATACCTGCTGCACACACCTATCCCCTTTGAACTGAAACTCCACCAGATACACCTTCGCCCGCTCCGGCACGAAGTTGCTGAACACCGGCCCGCAAACTGAGTAAATACCCGGTCGCGAGGCTCTGGCGGTGCTGGATACGGTCAATTTCTTGCCTGGATCGGCCTGAATTTCCAACTGTGGAAAACGCTTGAACCCGGCACTGGCGACCGTCTGGTTGAGTTTGGCGATCCAGTTGAAAACCCGGCCTTCGCCGGTGTCCATCACGGTGCCGAGTGTTTCCATGCGTTGGTCGGCGTCGCCTTCGCGGCGCACCGCGAATTCCACGGGGGCGGTGCCGCCGTAGGCTTTCATCACGACTTTGGCGTGGTCTGCATCCACGGCCACGGTTTTTTGGCGCAGTTGGATGCCGTCCTTGAGCAAGGTGGGCGATGAGTCGCGCTGGTTGGATTGGCAGGCGCACAGGGCCAAGGCGAGAGAAAGCAGCGCGATTCGCTTCACGGGGGATGTCCTTATCGAGGGTGGGTTTGATGGCTGGAGCGGAGTTTAAACGAATGTTGTGTAACGGAGCAGCGATGCGGGCGCTTGGGTTGGGCAGGTGCACGGAGGTGATGCCATCGTAGCCTCGCTGGGGCTCGACAACTCCCACAGTTCGGGCCCTACATTTTTCACACGCATCAGGCTTGGTTGAATACCAAACGCGCGCACAAGCCGCCTCGCTCCAGGTTGTGCAGCGTCAGCCGGCAGCCAATCTTGCCCACAATCATCTCCACAATCGCCAACCCCAACCCCGCGCCATTGGCGTTGTCACGGCTGTAAAACCGCTCGAACAAGCGCCCCAGCTCCGCTTCATCAATCCCCGGGCCTTGGTCTTCCACACTCAAGTAATCGGCACCAATCACCACCCGTACTTCACTACCGGCCGGGGAAAAGTTGAGTGCATTGGTCACCAGGTTCTGCAACGCAATCGCCAGGGCGACCGGCTCGGTTTGCACCCAACATTGCTCTTGGCCTTCCAGCACCAGCTCCACGCCCTTTTCCATCGCCAGCGGCGTCAGCTCAGCGAGTTCTTCGCGCACCAGTTCCGTCAGTTGCACACGCTGGCACACGGGGTTGTTCAGTTGCGGCTCGATGCGCGCCATGGTCAGCAATTGGCTGCCAATGCGCGTTGCGCGGTCCACGCCACTCACCAGAAAATCCAAGGCTTCGCGCCGTTGCTCTTCAGTGGCGGCGCTTTGGGCGTTTTGCGCGTGAATGCGCAGGATCGCCAGCGGCGTGCGCAGTTCGTGGGCGGCGTCAGCGATGAAGCGCCGCTCCCGCTCGAGCAAATCATCCATCTGCACCAACAGCCGGTTCAGCGCGGTTTGCATGGGTTCCAAGTCACTCGGCAGCGGCTTGAGGTGCAGTGGTTGCAAGGTGTCGGTGTTGCGCCCACGAATCGACAGCACCATGGCGCGCAGCGGTTTGAGGCCCCAGCCGATGGTCAGCCAGATCAGCACGGCCAGCAGCGGCACGCCGATCAGGGTGGGCCAGAGGGTGTGGCGCACGATGCGTTCGATCAGGTCCTGGCGAACGTCATCACGCTCGCCCACCCAAATCAGCAAACCCTGTTGCGGGTCGGCGAGGAGGAAGGCGCACCAGTCGTTGCCGTTGTCGATGATGTCGTGGGCGCCAAGGGTGGTCGGCGGTGCCGTCAGTACGGGTGCTTCGGCGGAGCGCACCAACAACTCGCCGTCGCTGCGCCACACCTGGAAGGTCAGGCGGGTTTCATACGGGTGGGCGACGCCGCCTTCACCGACGCGGCTCATGGCGTGGTCGAAGGCTTGATACAGGCGGTCCCAATCCGCTTCGCCGGGGTCGCGCTGGCGCAGTACGCCTTGCAGCAGGCGCGCACTTTGGGCGAGTTGGGCGTCGTAGACTTCTTCAATCTCGTGGTGGCTGTCACGCAGTACGAGCCAGCTGATCAGCGCGTCGCCGAGCAAAATCAACACCAGCACCGGAATGAGGATGCGCGCGCGCACCGAGCTCATGGTTTAAGCGCCAGCACGTAGCCGACGCCGCGCACGGTGCGGATCAGCTCGGTGGATAACTTTTTGCGCAGGTTGTGGATCAACACTTCCAAGGTGTTGCTCTCGACCCGATCCTGCCAGCCATACAGCGCGCGGGCCAGGCGCTCGCGGGTCACGACTTTGCCGGGGCGCACCATCAGTTGGTGCAGCAGTTGGTATTCCATCGGCGTGACGATGATGTCTTCATCCTGGTAGCGCACTTGCTGGGTGGCCGGGTCGAGGCTGACGCCGGCGTGTTCCAGCATCGGTTGCGCGCGGCCCTGGCTGCGGCGCAGCAAGGCGCGCACGCGGGCTTTGAGTTCTTCGACGTCGAAAGGCTTGATCAGGTAGTCGTCGGCGCCAGCATCCAGGCCGGCGATGCGCTCGGCGGTGCCATCGCGGGCAGTGAGGATCAGCACCGGCAGGTCGTGCTGCCCGGCGCGCAGTTGCTGCAGCAGGTCGAGGCCGTCGAGGCGTGGCAGGCCGAGGTCGAGCAGCAGCAAATCGAAGTTTTCAGTGCGCAGGGCGTGCAAGGCGCTGAGGCCATCGTGCAGCCAATCCAGCGTGTAGCCTTCGGCACCCAATGCCACGCGAATGCCCTGGCCGAGGGCACGATCATCTTCGACGAGGAGTAGGCGCATAGCAGAATCTCTGTGGGAAACGGCGGCATCATGCCGGGTTCCAGTGTGGGCTATTCCAGTAAAGATGTTACGGCGCGTTGCCAACTAAGGTTGCGCTAAGGTTGGTTTTGCACTGTGAAATCTCCCACATCTGCTGAGAGCTTTTCCATGCGCAAAATTCTCCTGCTGTCCCTGATTATCGCCAGCCCCATGGCCCTCGCCGGCCCGCAGTGCACCACCGCCGAGCGCTCGCAGTGGCAAGACGAAAAAGCCTTCCAGGACAAGCTCAAGGCCGAAGGGTATGAGATCAGCAAGTTCAAGGTCACCGACGGCAACTGCTACGAAATCTATGGCTTCGACAAGGACAAGCGCAAGGTCGAGATCTACCACGACCCGGTGACCGGCAAAGCCGTGAAGACTGAGATCAAGGGCTGATGCCAGGCGAAACCCTGCGTCTGTGGGACCCGTTGGTCAGGCTGTTCCATCTGTCTATCGCCGGAGTCTTTATCGCCAACTACTTCTTCAACGAAGCAGGCGACGACTGGCATGTGTGGCTGGGCTATTACGCCATGGCCTGGCTGCTGGTGCGAGCGGCGTGGGGTTTTGTCGGACCGCGCAGCGCGCGTTGGTCGGATTTCTGGCCGACGCCTGCGCGTCTCGGCGCGCATGTGCGTACGGTGTTCAGCGGGCGAGCGCTGCATCGCCTCGGCCATTCGCCTATCGGCGCGCTGGTGATGCTGTTGATGTTGTCGGCGCTGCTGACCCTCGGCATCAGCGGCTTCCTGATGCAGGAAGTCGACGCGTTATGGGGCGCCGACTGGCCGCTGCAAGTCCACGAGACCGCCGCCAATGTGCTGCTGGGTCTGGTCTGTGTGCATGTGCTGGCCGCCGTGTTTGAAAGTATCCAGGTCAAGGACAACCTGCCGTTATCCATGCTCACCGGTCGCAGGAAGCGCCTGCCGGATGAGCGTGCGCAGTAATCCTTTTCTCTGACAGGTTCTCTATGCGCTCCGCCCTACTGATCTGCAGCCTGCTCGGGGTATTCATCGCCGCCTGGCTGAGCCATCCGCCCCATGTGCTGGCGCCGTTTGCCCAAGCGAGCCCGCCACCCTCGAAGGTCGCGACGGCGCCGCAATACACCAGCCGCTTCGTGTCCTCGCAACTGACTGACTTTGTGCACTCATCTTCCGTCACCGCGCTACCCGGTGGCGACTTGATGGCCGTGTGGTTTGCAGGCTCGCGCGAAGGCGCTGCGGACGTGCAGGTGCGCACCGCGCGCTTTGATGCACGCAGTGGTGAATGGGGCGCCGAACACGTGCTGGCCACGCGGGAAAGCACCCGCGACGGCACCCAGCGTTACATTCGCAAACTCGGTAACCCGGTGATTGCGCTGGGGCCGGACAAGCGCCTGTGGATGTTTTATGTGTCGGTGTCGGTCGGCGGTTGGGCCACCAGTGCGATCAACGTGATGGTCTCCGATGACCTCGGCGTGAACTGGTCGGCGCCTCGACAATTGGTCACCTCGCCGTTCTTCAACATCAGCACTTTGGTGCGTGCCGCGCCGGTGTTTCATGCCGATGGCTCCATCGGCCTGCCGGTGTACCACGAGTTCATGGGCAAGTTTGCCGAGTACCTGTACTTGAGCGCGGACGGCGCGGTAATCGACAAATTCCGCATCAGTCGTGGCAAGCATTCGCTGCAACCGACCATCGTGCCGCAGGACGGCCAGCGCGCCGTGGCGATGTTGCGCTACGCCGGCGAAACCCATCACCGCGTGCTCGCCAGCCGCACCGAAGATGCCGGGCGAACCTGGAGCGAGCCGTACCCGTTGGAGCCGGCCAACCCCAATTCATCATTGGCGGCAGTGGCCACCGAGGACGACGGTTTGTTGGTCGCCCTCAACGACCTGCAGGACGGGCGCTTCAAGCTCAGCCTCTACGGCACCAACGCGCAGTTCAGCCAATGGCGCACGGTGATCGAGCTGGACCAATCGCCCGACCCGCTCGGCCAGCCCTTCTCCCACGAGGCCTACAAAGAAATCATCGGCGAAGGCTTCCGCGCTTCCAGCGGCGCCAAACGCCTGCCGCTGGAACAACGCTTCTTGAGCAACCTGGACTACCGCGTGTGCAAACCACGTGGCTGCGATTTTGAGTACGAATACCCGTATTTCAGCCGCAGCCCGGACGGCACGTACCACTTGGTGTACTCGTGGAATAACACGTTTATCAAACATGTCAGCTTCAACGAAGCCTGGCTGGCGGAGCATCTGTGATGGTTTCTGTGTGGCAGGCCCATTTGAGTTTTGTGCTGCTGGGGTTTGTACTCTTGAGCATGTTTCGGTTTACCGCGCCGTGGCGCCCGTGGTTGCTGCCGCTGTTGGTGGTGCTGAGTTTTATCCCGGTGAATGAACTGTCCCTGGCGGCGTATGTGCGCAGCTTTACCGATGACCTGGCGATCAGCACGTTGGTGTTGTTGGCGTGGGTAAGCCTGTGTCGATTGGGGGTGGTGCAGCCGCTTGGTCGTCCACAGCAGGTGCAAGTGCTGGTGCTGTTTGGCGTGCTGAGCCTGTTGTTGTACCCGGCCACGATGGGCCTGACCTATTACGACCCCTACCGCTGGGGCTTTAACCCTCGGCCGATGATTGTGCTGGTGGGCGCGGCGGCCTTGTTGATGCTGTGGCTGCGTAATGCGCTGGCAGTATGGATGCTGGCGCTGGGCACCTTGGCGTTCGCGCTGCGGCTGAAGGCTTCGGAAAACTATTGGGATTACTTGGTGGATCCGCTTTTAACGGGCTACTGCGTAATCGCTGGATTAATGCAATTCAACCTGTGGGAGCGGGCTTGCTCGCGAATGCGGCGGGTCAGGCGGCATATCTGTGACTGAACCAGCGCTTTCGCGAGCAAGCCCGCTCCCACATTGGCTTTGTGATGTTTGAGAGACCGAGTCGAGATCAAGGATGGCGCGATCAGACACGCTCGCCACTGGATAAATGCAACTCAAACTGTGGGAGCGGGCTTGCTCGCGAATGCGGCGGGTCAGGCAGCACATGTGGCACTGAACCACCGCTTTCGCGGGCAAGCCCGCTCCCACATTGGCTTGGTGGTGTTTGTGAGATTGAGTAGAGGTCAATGATGGCGGGGCGATCCGCTGGGCACTGGATGAATGCAACTCAAACTGTGGGAGCGGGCTTGCTCGCGAATGCGCTGGGTCAGGCAGCACATGTGGCACTGAACCAGCGCTTTCGCGGGCAAGCCCGCTCCCACATTGGCTTGGTGGTGTTTGTGAGATTGAGTAGAGGTCAATGATGGGTGTGTTGCAATCACGCCGCCTGCGCTACGGCGTGGGCGCTATTGGGTTGGTGTTTGGGTTGCTGGCCGCGCTGCGGCTGGTGTTTTTAATCAGCTTTTCCGGTCTGGATTTGAACACGCCGGCGCTGCTGGAAACCCTGGGCATCGGCTTGCGTTTCGACTTGCGCCTGGCGGTGTTGATCCTGCTGCCGCTGGCGCTGCTGGCCTGGTTCCCACGCTGGAACCTCACCACCCTGCCCGCCCTGCGCTGGCTGGCGCGCGGCTATCTGGTGGTGGCACTGGCCGTGGTCGGCCTGGTGTACATCATCGACTTCGGCCACTACGCCTACCTCGGTGTGCGTATCAACGCCACGGTATTGCGCTACGTGCAAGACGCGCAGATTTCTCAGCAGATGGTGTGGGAAACCTACCCGGTGCTGTGGATAACTGCCTGTTGGCTGGCGGCAGTCGCTGTGTGGGTATGGGCATTGGTGTGCCTGGAACGATTGACCCTGGACCGCGAAGCCAAACCCATCGGCAAATGGGCGGTGGCTTCTGTGGCCGTGGTCGGCGTTGTCGCCGTACTGCTGGCGCTGCTCGGCCGCGTGGCCAACCTCAACCTGGAAAACCCGGTGCCGCTGCGTTGGAGCGATGCGTTCTTTTCCGGCAACAGCCAGGTCGCCGCCGTGGGCCTGAACCCGGTGCTGTTTTTGTACGACACGCTCAAGGTCGGCCAATCGCAATTCGATGAAGGCAAGGTGCGCGAGCATTACTCGCAAGTTGCCGAGTATTTGGGCGTTGACCAACCCGATCCCCAGCGACTGAACTTCATCCGCGAGCAAGGCGTGCAGCCCTATCGTCTGCAAGGCGAGCGCCCGCCGAACGTGGTCTTCGTGATGCTCGAATCCCTCGGCACCAGCGCCGTCGGTGCCTACGGCAACCCGCTGAACCCCACGCCGAACCTGGATAAACTGGCGACGCAAAGCTGGTTCTTCAAACACTTCTACGTGCCCGTCACCGGCACGGCCAAAACCGTGTGGGCGAGCATCACCGGCGTGCCCGATGTCACCCGCCAGGAGACCGCCACACGCAACCCGCTGATCACCCGGCAACATACGTTGATCAATGCCTTCGAGGGCTACCAGAAGTTCTACATGATCAACGGCAATGCCGGCTGGGCGAACATCAATGCGCTGATCCGCCAGAGCATCGACGGCGTGCAGCTGTTTGACGAAAGCCACTGGCGCTCGCCACGGGTGGATGTGTGGGGCATCTCCGACCTGGACCTGTTCAAGGAAGGCGACCAATTGCTGCGCGCGGTGCCCAAGGACCAACCCTTCTTCGCCTACGTGCAAACTTCCGGCAACCACCGCCCGTTTACCATCCCCAAGCACAACGACGGGTTTGAATTAAGCAACGTAACCCTGGAACAAGCCCAGGCCGCCGGTTCGCGCAGTGTCGAGCAATACAACGCCGTGCGCCTGCTGGACTTCAACATTGGCCGCCTGATGGACATCGCCAAGGCCGGTGGCTGGTACGACAACACCATTTTCGTGTTCTTCGGCGACCACAACACGCGGATCAGCCAGATCCCGCACATGGCGCCGGCCTTCGAGCAACTGGGCCTGGAGAGCAATAATGTGCCGATGCTGATCCACGCGCCGGGCCTGCAACCGCGGGTGATCGAAGAAGCGGTGGGCCTGGCGGATTTGCTACCGACCGTGGCCGGCATGGCGGGTGTACCGTTTCGCAATGGCGCGATGGGTCGCGACATCCAGCAGCCGGCGCCGGAAGGTGAACGTGTGGTGCCGCTGGTGCTGCACGAGGGTACGTTCCCGATTATCGGCGGCGTGACCAAGGACTTCCTGCTGCAGATGCAACACGACGGCAGTTCGCCAACCCTGCATGACCTGGCTTCGCCAACGCCGCGCGACGATGTGGCCGAGCAGTACCCCGAAGAGTTTCAACGCCTGCAGGGGCTGACGCGCGGGTTGCATGAGAGTGCGCGGTTGATGCTGTTTAAAAACGTGCGCGAGTGATCATTTGGGCTGGAAGGTTTCGAGGTAGGCCAGGATGTTTTCAATTTTTTCCTGATCACTGATGCCCCAGAAGATCATGCGCGTGCCGCTGACCACTTTCTTCGGCGCCTCTATATAGGCGGCGAGTTTGTCGCGGGTCCAGACCACGCCGGAGTTTTTCATCGCGTCGGAGTACTGGTAATCCGTGGTGGTGCCGGCGGGGCGGCCGATGATGCCGTTAAGCTGTGGGCCGAAGCCGCCGCGCGCGCCTTCGCCGATGCTGTGGCAACCGCCGCAGGTCTTGCTGAAGAGCTTGCCGCCCGCCTCGGCATCGCCCGCCGCAAAGGCCGGTGCGGTGTTGAGGATCAGGGCGAGGGTCAGTAAGGCGTACTTCATGGTGGGCTCCACGGCATTTGTTGCGGCGATTATGCCTGTTTGTCAGGAGCGCATGCCCATCCAGATCACCGTTTCGGTCCACGCCGTGACCACCGGCGTGAGCGCCCTGAACCACGGGTCACGCACATCAATCTGCGCGGCCGAGTGGTCATGGTGGTGCTGCTCCTCTTCGACGATGGAAGCAATCGCCGCCACCGCCAACGGGTCGATGTCGTGCAAGGTGTGAAGTTGATGGGCCAGGTGCTTGAGTACCACGCTTTCAACCGCCACCGTGGTGGCGACAATAGCCTTGCGCCCGCAAAGCCCGGTGAGCAACCCCAGCACCAGCCCGCCCAGCCCGCAGAGCCAATAACTGCGGCAACGGCGATAACCACGGCGCTGCAACTCGGCCTGGAACACCGCACGATGGCGGCGTTCGTGGGACAAGAACTCCTTCAGTTCGGCGACCATGCTCGGGGCAAACAACCGCGCCATGAACAGCTGGCCGCTGTAAATACAGATCGCGCCATGCTCGCCGGCGTGGTCGACTTTGATCATGCGGTTGCCCAGGTTTGGGTCGAGCAGCAGCGCGGAAGGAGCGTTCATGATTGACGGCCTTGTTCGATGGCCAATAGGGATCAGGCCAGTCCTTTGCAGGTAAGCGCCGGTATCGTGCAAGATGCCTTGCGGATGCGCAACCTAGACCCTCCAAATGACCATCCATCGCCTCATACGCATCCAATCGAACCTAATCACACCCTCCCCACTCCACCTTACTGAACCCTGATGGTGGAGTAAGGATCATGGCTCAGCCATCGATTTTAGTGCTGGAAGACGACGAGATTATTCGCTCGTTAATGGTGGATGTGCTGGAGGATTTCGGGGCGCAAGTGACGTCGTTTCCTTCGGCGGACGAAGGGATGATTTACCTGGAACGCGGCGATGACCCTGTGGATTTGATTGTCAGCGATATCCAGATGCCAGGTTTGCTCAACGGCTACGACCTGAGCAAGGTGGTGGCGCATCGCTGGCCGTCGGTGCCGGTGGTGCTGACTTCCGGTAATACCAAGTTGGCAGCACAGCTGGGCGGTTCGGTGCGGTTTTTGCCCAAACCGTGGAGTGCCGAACATTTGGTCCAGTGCGTGCAAACGGCGCTGAGCCAGCGGGGCTCTTCGCTGCATTGATAGCGCCGCAATATCACTTAAAGCGAACTTGAGGCGCTGCCCCGTGGTCATTAATCACGCAAGGAGCGACTTTTCTGATCCGTCGGTCAGCCTTTTCGCCTTGTGCGTACAGTTGACGGCAATGAGTTGTGTAGAATCGTCGCCCATTTACGCGCGTCATTCATGGCCGAAAGGCCCACAGTTCGAGCTCATTGAATGCAGTCACAGGCCCCTGACCTTGGTGCGCCCTCATTACTGGAAGCGTTACGCGACGGCACCGGGCTACTGCATGTAGCGCTGGAAAAACGCCTGCCGTTTTTCGCGCAAGACCTGGATGCCGATTGGTATCGGCGCTTGCTCCAGGCGTACTACGGCTTTTATGCGCCCATCGAAGCGGCACTGCACGACAGCGGCTTGATCGCCGATGGATACGACGCCGTATTGCGGGTGAAAACGCCCACGCTGCTGCGCGACCTGCACGCCCTCGGCCTGAATGACCTTGCGATCAGTGCCCTGCCCCGCTGCACCGAACTGCCCATTTTTGACGCCCCCGCCGCCTGCCTCGGCGCCCTGTACGTGCTCGAAGGCGCCACCTTGGGCGGTCAAGTGCTGCGCCGGGAAATGGCCCAACGGCTGGGCATCGACGCGAGCAACGGCGGCGCGTTTCTCAATGTTTACGGGGCCGAGACCGGTCGGCGCTGGAAAGACTTTCTCGACTACCTGGGCCGCCAGCCACTCGATGCGCACGCCAAACAGCGTGCCGTGGCGGCGGCCTGTTCGACATTCAGTGGCTTTGAGCAATGGCTCGCCAGCCAGGAGGTACTGCTATGAAACCCGACGATTTTGAAGAGCTGCTTGCCAACTGTGCCGACGAACCCATTCGCTTTCCGGGCGCAATTCAGCCCCACGGTGTGTTGCTGACGCTGTCGGAACCTGACCTGCACATCATCCAGGTCAGCGCCAACGTAGGCACTTTATTCGGCCACGCGCCCCAGACACTGCTGGGCCAGCCGCTGCACACGTTGATTGGCGCAGAACACGCCCAAGCCGTGCGAGCCATGGCTGAACAGAACACTTTTTTTGATGCGCCGCCGCTGCACGTCAGCCTCAACGGCGCCGAGTTTGAAGGCCTGTTGCATCGCCATCAAAACGTGCTGGTACTGGAATTCGAGCCGCGCCTTGAGGATTTCAAACCGCGCGCCCTGAATGGTCGCACCAGTGACCTGGGCAAAATGCTGCAACGCCTGCAGTCGGCGAAAACCCTGCAGGCGCTGTACGAAATCAGTGTGAATGAAATCCAGGCCATGACCGGTTACGACCGGGTGCTGATCTATCGCTTTGAAGACGAAGGCCATGGCCAGGTGATCGCCGAAGCGTCGGCGCCGTCCATGGAGCTGTTCAACGGGCTGTTCTTCCCCGCGTCCGACATCCCCGAGCAGGCTCGCGAGCTGTACCGCACCAACTGGCTGCGCATCATCCCGAATGCCGCCTACGAGCCGGTGCCACTGCTGCCCAAACTGCGCCCGGACACCGGCCAGCCATTGGACTTGAGCTTTGCCACGCTGCGCAGCGTGTCGCCGATTCACTGCCAGTACATGCAGAACATGGGCGTGTTGTCGTCCATGAGCATCTCGTTGATGGCGGGCGACAAGCTCTGGGGCCTGATCAGTTGCGGTAACCGCGAGCCGCTGCTGGTGCCTAACGACCTGCGTGTCGCCTGCCAAACCATCGGCCAGGTGTTGTCATTGCAGATCAGCGCCATGGAAGCGTTGGACCTCAGCCGTCAGCGCGAAGAAAAAGTCGAGGCCCTGGCCCTGCTTGATCGCGCGATGAAAGCCTCTGAACAAAACGTGTTCGACGGCCTGGCCCAACAGCCGCAAGTGCTGATGGACCTGACCCTGTCGGGCGGCGTGGCGATCATTGAAGACAAACAGCTGCACCGTTACGGCAACTGCCCGCACCCGGAGCAGATTCGGGCGCTGCACAAGTGGCTGCAAGCCAGCGGCGAACCGGTGTTTTCCAGCCACAACCTGGTGGCGGTGTACCCGCCTGCCGCCGAGTTCCAGCAAGTCGCCAGTGGCGTGTTGGCCATGAGCCTGCCTAAGCCGGTGGATAACGGTGTGCTGTGGTTTCGCCCGGAAGTGAAAGAGAACATCAACTGGAGCGGCGACCCGAACAAACCCCTGAACCTGGAAACCTCCGACGCCGGTTTACGCCTGCGCCCGCGCACCTCGTTTGAAATCTGGAAAGTGGAAATGGCCGGTATCTCCACCAAGTGGAGCCATGGCGATTTGTTTGCCGCCAACGACCTGCGCCGCTCCGCCCTGGAAAACGACCTGGCCCGCCAAGTGTTGCGCGAGCAGCAAGCCGTGCGTGCGCGTGATGAGCTGGTGGCGGTGGTGTCCCACGATTTGCGCAACCCGATGACGGTTATCTCAATGCTCTGCGGCATGATGCAAAAGGCTTTCAGCTCGGACGGCCCACACACCTCACGGCGGATTTCCTCGGCCATCGACACCATGCAGCAAGCTGCCGGGCGCATGAACGTGCTGCTGGAAGACTTGCTCGACACCTCGAAAATCGAGGCCGGGCGTTATGTGGTCAAACCGGTTGCGCTGGACGTCAGCCAGATGTTCGAGGAGGCCTATTCCCTGCTCGCGCCACTGGCGATGGAGAAAGGCATCGACCTGTCGTTCAACACCGAGCCCGGCCTGCAGATTCACGCCGACCCGGAGCGCCTGTTCCAGGTGCTGTCGAACCTGATCGGCAACGCCATCAAGTTCACCCCGCGCCAGGGCAACATCGGCATCAGCGCCATGAGCAATGGCGAAGAGATCGTGTTCTCGGTGCGCGATTCCGGCGAGGGTATTGCGCCTGAACAGTTGCCGCATGTGTTTGACCGCTACTGGACGCAGACCGAGAACAACCCCACTGGCAGCGGGTTGGGTTTGTACATCACGCAAGGGATCGTGCAGGCCCACGGCGGGCGGATAGAAGCTGAAAGTGAAGTGGGCCGAGGCAGTGAGTTCAGGTTTACGGTGCCAAAGCCTGCCTGAGAGACGCCCTGATCCTACAATCCAAACATGCGGATACCTATGGCCGGGAACGTAAACCCGGCCAATGCCACTGAAGCGATGCGTAATCAAAGGGAATATTGATGCGAGAACACTCCTTCAATTGAGCAAGAGGTTTTCCCATGATCATCGGTAGCCCATTCCACACCCATAACATCAACCAAGCCATACAGCCCGTCGAGCCGCCCGCCAAGCCTCAGGAAAAACCTGCGAATAACGTCAGCGACCCACTGCAGCAAAACGCCCAATCTCAGTCGAAAAATAACTCGTCCCTGGATTCCCTCGGGCAAGGCCGCCTGACTTAACGCCGCAAGCGCCGGCGGATGGCCTGTTAACAAAACACTGACATCCGCTGCGCTACGCTTTCAGTTCTATCTTCTGTGAGCTGCTTGCTTCATGCCGCAACCCAACACACTGCCCGCTGTCATTACCGGCCCACTGCTACGTCGCCTGGAACCCCGGCGCCTGGTGATCTGGCTGGTGGGCAGCCGTGTCCTGGCGTTGTCCTTGAAGCTGATTATTCCCCAGGGCGAAACGCGCACGATTGATCTGGACACAACGCATTGCCAGGTCGTGCCCGTTGGGCGCCATGCGTTCATCCACCTGATCGACGTACGACTGGACGACGCCCTGCCGTTGGACGTGGCGATCGGCTATGACCTGCTGATCGACAACATCGGCATTGCCGAGTGGGCGCCGCACCTGCTTTATGCCGAAAACCAGCCACCCAATTTCGTGCTGCACAGCCGCATCCGCCAGTTGGTGCACGGCTCCTGCCGCAAGCCCCATCACCGCGCCGACGAAGGCCTGCTGTGCGTCGACCGCCTGCTGGCCGAGGCCCACACGCCAACCGAACGCCCAGCCTTGCTGATGATGAGTGGCGATCAGATCTACGCCGACGATGTCGCCGGGCCGATGCTGCGCGCCATTCATGCGCTGATCGCCCGATTGGGCCTGTTTGACGAATACCTCGAAGGCGCGGTGGTGGATGACAGCACTAGCCTCTACGGGCACCGCGCCAGCTATTACCATCGCGCCGACCTGCTACCGGCACTGGAGAGTAACGAGACGCTGCGCGAGCGGTTTTTTGGTGGCGTGAAAAAGCCGATTTTCACCAGCAGCACCGCCGACAATCACTTGGTGACCTTTGCCGAAGTGATCGCGATGTACATGCTGGCGTGGTCGCCGACGCCCTGGACGCTGATCGCACCGCAAGCGCCGCAGCTGACCACCGAGGAACACCAGCGCTATGCCCGCGAGCAGGTGCACATCGATAAATTCCGTGACGGCCTGCCAGGCGTTGCGCGGGTTTTCGCCCACCTCTCGACGCTGATGATCTTCGACGATCACGACATCACCGATGACTGGAACCTCAGCGCCCAATGGGAAGAAACCGCCTACGGCCATCCGTTTTCCAAGCGCATCATCGGTAATGCGCTGCTCGCGTACATGCTGTGCCAGGGTTGGGGTAATCAACCGGATGTGTTTGGCGAGTTGCTGAGCCAAACCCAGGCCCTGACCGCCCAAGTGCAAGACAACCATCTGCAGGCGGGTGCGCACGATGACCTGCTGGAAGCGCTGTTGAAGTTCCAGCGTTGGCATTACGTACTGCCCACCACGCCCGCCCTGGTGGTGCTCGACACCCGCACCCGGCGCTGGCGCAGTGAGTTCGCGCTCAAGCAACCCTCCGGCCTGCTGGACTGGGAAGCCTTGAGCGAGCTGCAACAGGAACTGCTCGACCACCCTTCGGCGATCATCGTTTCGCCCGCGCCGATCTTTGGCGTCAAGCTGATCGAGACCGTGCAGAAGGTGTTCAGCTGGTGTGGCTACCCACTGCTGGTAGACGCCGAAAACTGGATGGCCCATCGCGGCGCCGCCCAGGTCATCCTCAACATCTTCCGCCACTCGCGCACGCCGGGTAACTACGTGATCCTTTCGGGCGATGTGCATTACTCGTTCGTCTACGAAGTGCTGATCCGCCACCGCAACGGTGGCCCCAGGATCTGGCAGATCACCAGCAGCGGCATCAAGAACGAATTTCCACCGCGCTTGCTGGAATGGTTCGACCGCCTTAATCGCTGGCTCTACTCGCCGCGCTCCCCGCTCAACGGCTTCACTCGCCGCCGCAGCATGCAAGTGGTGCCGCATATTCCACAGCATGCCGAGGCAGGTGAACGGCTGTGGAATTCAGCGGGCATAGGCCAGGTGTATTTCAATCAGCAGGGCCAGCCGGAGGCGATTTACCAGCACAACGCAGATGGGAAGCCTCGCACGCGGATGGTGGCGCCGGAGTAAACCAGCGCTCACCCTCAATTTTTCGCCCGGAATAATGGCTCATAGCCACCCAACTAAAGCCGCACAGCCGCCCTATTCAAACCGCGCAAGCCCCGATGTACAGTAACGCCAGCCACGGAGTATTGGCGTCAACGAAGACTGGCTGTACAAGCCAGCGCACGCAGGGAAGCGCAAAGATGGACGATCACTCCGGCAATAAACCGCTGCGCAATGACTTTTCCGAGCTCAACGCCGACATGTTGCATGCCGTCATGGAGCTGGTCAGTGACGGTATCTGGGATTGGAACGCCAACACCGGTTTTGTCTACCGCAACCCCGGCTGGTACGAAATGCTCGGCTACCCGCGCCACTCCCTGGAGAACAGCGTGTTCACCTGGGAGAACGTGATTCACCCCGAGGATTACCCCAGCGTGATGGTCGTGTTTGATAACTACATCAGCCAACGCGCGCCCCATTACCAAGCCGAATATCGCTGCCAAAAAGCAGACGGCACCTACTTGTGGATCGAAGACCGGGGCTACGTGATTGCCCGTAACCCGGATGGATCGGTGGCGCGCATGGTCGGCGCGCACCGCGATATTCATAGCCGCAAGAATTCCATCGAACAGCTGCAAAAGCGCAACCAATCCCTGGAAGCGCTGGTGGCCGAGCGCACCCGTGAATTGTCACGGGTCAATCAGCAACTGCAATTGCAGCTCAATGAAAACCGCCTGCTGGCCGAACAGGACGCCCTGACGCGCATCGCCAACCGTTACCGTCTGGAAAAAGTGCTGCTGGAAGAATGCGAGCGTGCTGAGCGTTTCCGCTTGCCGTTGGCCCTGATGGCCATGGACATCGATGACTTCAAGCCGATCAATGACCAGCATGGCCATGGCATCGGCGACAGGACCCTGGTACAGGTGGTGCAAGGCCTGGAAGATTGCGTGCGCCCCGGTGATTTACTGGCACGCTGGGGCGGTGATGAGTTTATGGTGATCCTGCCCAAAAGCACCTTGGACACAGCCAGGCAAATGGCCGAAAGGGTTCGGCTGAAAATCACTGAGATACCCGCCGTGGGCGATTTCAAAGTGACCCTGAGCCTGGGTGTGGTGGAGCGTCGTATGGGCGAAGCCCCGGCCGCCCTGATGGCCCGCGCCGATCAAGCGCTGTACCGGTCCAAGGCAGCGGGGAAAGATGCCGTGTCGGATTAACCACATTCCCACAGCTGCCACATTTTTGATCTTCACTGCGCCCTGAATCATCGGCGTGTTTCCCAATGATCAAGCGGCTAACCTCGAGTTAATCAACACAGGTAATCCCCTGTGGGAGCTGTCGAGCCTTGGCGAGGCTGCGAAAGCGGTGGGTCAGGCAACCACTATGCCAACAGTGCCGCCGCCTTCGCAGCCTCGCTAAAGCTCGACAGCTCCCACAGTTGATCTTCATTGCCCCTGAATCATCGGCGTTTTTTCCAATGATCAAGCGGCTAACCGCGATTTAATCAACACAGGTAATCCCCTGTGGGAGCTGTCGAGCCTTGGCGAGGCTGCGAAAGCGGTGGGTCAGGCGACCACTCTCCCAACAGTGCCGCCGCCTTCGCAGCCTCGCTAAAGCTCGACAGCTCCCACAGTTGATCTTCATTGCCCCTGAATCATCGGCGTGTTTCCCAATGATCAAGCGGCTAACCGCGATTTAATCAACACAGGTAATCCCCTGTGGGAGCTGTCGAGCCTTGGCGAGGCTGCGAAAGCGGTGGGTCAGGCGACCACTATGCCAACAGTGCCGCCGCCTTCGCAGCCTCGCTAAAGCTCGACAGCTCCCACAGTTGATCTTCATTGCCCCTGAATCATCGGCGTGTTTCCCAATGATCAGGCGGCTAACCGCGATT
>NZ_JACAPL010000006.1:0-198497 GCF_013385735.1 Pseudomonas sp. D2002
CGAAAGCGTAACGGTAACGTCAGTCTGCGCTTTGTTGGTCAAAGTCGCGGTGTAGGTAATCTCACCACCTTCAACCACCGATGCTTTATCGGCAGTCAGAGAAACCGTGGTGTTGTCGATCGAATCAGTAATCGTGGTTTCAGCCGCTTTCGGATCGGTCACCAAGTTCTCGAAGTTACCGCCCTCGGTCTTGGCGATGGTGGTGCTGACAGTCGAACCGTTGTTGTAAACATCGTTAGCCGGCGTCTGAAACACCGTCGAGCCCACCGTTTCACCAGCTTTAATAATGATCGTCTGACCATTCGAAAGCGTAACGGTAACGTCAGTCTGCGCCTTGTTAGTCAAGGTCGCGGTGTAGGTAATCTCCCCACCTTCAACCACTGAAGCCTTATCAGCAGTCAGAGAAATAGTGGTGTTATCGATCGAATCAACAATCGTAGTCACCGCAGGCGTAGTGCTCGGCACGAGGTTTTCAAAGTTGCCGCCGGTTGCGCCGGTAATCGTCGTGCTGACGGTAGAGCCGTTGTTGTAGACGTCGTTAGCCGGGGTGTCCACGACCACCGTACCGACCGATTCGCCTGCCTTGATGGTAATCACCGAGCCATTGCTCAAGGTGATGGTCACCGGCGTCTGCGCCGGGTTGGTCAGGGTGGCGGTGTAGGTGATCTGGCCACCTTCGGTCACCGTCTCGCCCGCCGTCAGGGTGACGGTGGTGGTGTCGATGGTGTCGGTAATCTGAGTCACGGCCGGGTTAGGGTCGATGGTCAGCACCAGGTTGTTGCCGCCGGTGGTGCCGGTGACGGTCACGCTGATCTGGCTTGGGTCGATGTATGGGCTGTCGTTCGGCGCCAGCGGTACGTTGACGGTGCCGGTGGTTTGGCCAGCCACGATGGTGATCACCGCGCCGTTGGACAAGGTGATGCTCAGGTTGCTGGTCGACGGCTGCGTCACGGTGGCGGTGTAGGTCAGCACGCCGCCGGCTTCGGTGATGGTCGGGGTTGCACTCAGGGTCAGGGTCGACGCCTGCAGCACCAGATTGCCGGAGGCGGTGGTGCCTTGGGCGCCAGCCAGCTGAGTTTGGGTCGTACCGGCCTGGCCCAGCGGGCCGGTCGGGAAGCCGATAGTCGGGTCGACGCGGCCGGCGGTCGCGTCCAGCACCACGAAGCTGTGACCGCCGCCCGCCGCGCCATTACCGGCAGCGGTTGCGCCTGCGGCAGTGGCTTCCAGGTCGGTGGTCGGGTCGGCGCCGGCGGCGATGGCTTGCTGCAGTTCGGCAACCGACGGCGCGGCTTGCTCGGTGGCCGCCGCCAGGTCGAGGCTGGAGTCCGGCATATCGGCGCTCCACTGAGTATCGCGACCCAGGTCCAGCGTACGGCCATCAGCCAGTTCCAGGCTGACCGAGCCGGACATGCCGGTGTCGATCTGGTCGCCCGCGAACAGGCGATCACCTTCTACCAGTACGCGGCGCGCCCCTTCCGGAGAAATAACGAAAACTTGACCAACAATGCTTTTGACGATGGCAACAACACTGCTCATTAAAGATTTCTCCGGCGATCCGTTTCTGATGACTTCCATGTGGCCGCTCGGGGGGAGGGCCAAACAAAAGGGGCGTAGGCTAAGAAGTTACTGGCGTCAAATATTTGGCTAGATTTATTCGCTATCTAGTTTATGCCAAACTATTGACCTTATGGTCGCCATCCTAAACAATTGGCCCCGTAATGTCACATTGATATTTATGCGGCGAACCGTCCTACATGTGTGAAGCAGTTCCGCTTTTTGAACTTTCCGACGTACGGTCATTACGGTAGCCATTATCCGACTCAGCGAGGCCAATCGCTGTGATTTGAGACAAGAAGTCCTGGGGAATTTTTAAATGCGTCTGCACCTGTTTATGGCTATACCGTTCGCTCTCGCCGCCAGTTTTGTACAAGCCCAAACATTGCCCCAGGCCATGCAGCAGGCATTAGATGTGCACCCGGAAATTCAGGCCGGTGTGAACAGCCGTATCGCCGCCGATTACCAATTGCGCGCCGCCCAAGGTGGTTACCTGCCTCGCGTTGATTTGAACGCCGGTTATGGCCGTGAAGGTACTGACGATTCCAACACTCGCGCCGTCAGCGGCCCGAACGGCAACCAGTGGGACACGCACAACCGGGGCGAATCCAGCCTGCGTTTGCAGCAGATGATTTTTGACGGCTTCGCCACTTCCAGCGAAGTCGGGCGTCAACAAGCCAACGTCAATTCCCGCGCTTACTCCTTGCTGGGTACTTCCGAGCGCACCGGGTTGACCGTCGCCCAGGTGTACCTGGATGTGCTGACTCGCCGTGAGTTCGTGCGCCTGGCTGAAGAAAACCTGCGCAACCACGAACGTATCTACGACCAGATCAAGCTGCGCACCCAGCGCGGCGTTGGTAATGGTGCCGACCAGGACCAGGCCGAAGCGCGTCTGGCCCAGGCCCGCAACAACCTGATCACCGAGCAGACCAACCTGGCCGACTCTCAAGTCAATTACCTCAGCGCCGTCGGCCAGATGCCCGACCAGCTCGAGCGCCCGGCGCCGTTCATGGCCATGCTGCCGGCTGACTTCAACGAAGCGCGCCGCCAGATGCTCGACAACAGCCCCGTCCTGCGTTCGGCCGAGTCGGATATTTCCGCTGCCGAAAGTCAGTACGAAGCGGCCAAGTCCACCTTTTACCCGCGCTTTGATGCGGAGCTTGGCACTAATGCCGACAACAACGTCGGCGGCGACGCTGGTCACAGCAACGGTTGGGAAGCCATGGTGCGCATGCGCTTCAACCTGTTTGCCGGTGGCAGCAACAAGGCTGACCTGCAATCCAAGTCTTACCAGGCCAGCCAGGCGCTGGATATCCGCAACAATGCTTTGCGCCAACTCAACGAAGAACTGGGCCTGGCCTGGAACGCCTTGAACAACGCCAACGCGCAATTGCCGGTCGCCCAGCAATACGTGGATCACAGCACCCGCGTGCGCACGTCCTACCAACAGCAGTTCAGCCTGGGCCAGCGTACCCTGCTCGACTTGCTCGACAGCGAGAACGAATTGTTCACCGCTTCCCGTCGTTTGGAAGAGATCAAGAACATTCAGTTATTTACTCAATATCGAATCAAGGCGACCATGGGCGAATTGCTCAAAAGCCAGGGAGTGGTCGCACCGATGGCCTCCGTCGTCCAGAACGACGTGAAGCCAAAAGTCCAACTGCCTGGGATGAATTGAGTCACCCCAATAGCCCCAACTGTTAGTCGAGAGTGCAGCGCGTGGAATCCGAAGTCAGTCGAGTTCATCTCAGTCATGATCCACGCACGCTGCACGACGACCCGTTACTCGACGGGCTGTTGGCGCTCTGTGCCCTGCATCAAAAACCGGCCAGTGCGGCCATGCTCACCACCGGCCTGCCGCTGCCCTCGCAGCGCTTGAGTGCCGACTTGCTCTCACGCGCAGCCGCGCGTGCCGGGCTGCAGGGCCGGGTGCTGCAACGCAAGCTGGAACAGATCCCGACGATTGCCCTGCCGGCGCTGCTGTTGCTCAAGGACGGTCGCAGTACCGTGCTGGTCGGTTGGCAAGGCGAAGACGAAGCGCGGGTCCTGCTCAGCGAAAGCGACGGCGGTGAAGTGCTGGTCAAGCGCGAGCTGTTGGCCGACGACTACATCGGCAAAGTCTTCTTCGCCCAGCCGCAACATAAATTCGACGTCAACCACGGCACCCTGATTCCTCGGGCGCGTTCGTGGTTTCGCGACACCCTCAAGCGTTCGCGCTGGCTCTACACCGACGCCATCGCCGCGAGCTTCCTGATCAACATCATCGCCATGGCCGCGCCGCTGTTTGTGATGAACGTGTACGACCGTGTGGTGCCGAACCAGGCCACGGCGACCTTGTGGGTGCTGGCCGTGGGTATCTGCGGCGCGTACCTGTTCGACCTGATCCTCAAAAGCCTACGCAGCCTGTGCCTGGACCTGGCCGGTAAAAAGACCGACCTGATCATCTCGGCCACGCTGTTCGAGCGCATCGTCGGCATGTCCATGAAATACCGCCCGGCGCGGGTCGGCAGCTTTGCGCAGAACATCCATGAGTTTCAGAGCCTGCGTGATTTCCTCGCGTCGCTGACCCTCACCAGCCTGATTGACCTGCCGTTCACCCTGCTGATTTTCCTGGTGATCGCCATCCTCGGCGGCCACTTGGTGTGGATTCCGGTGCTGGCCTTCCCGATTGCCCTGGGCATCGGCTACGCCCTGCAAAAACCGCTGGTGGCGACCATGGAACGAACCATGGCCCTGGCCGCCGAGCGCCAGTCCAGCCTGATCGAAACCCTCGCCGGGCTGGACGCAGTCAAGGTCAACAACGCCGAGAGCGAACGCCAGTACGGTTGGGAGCAGACCATCGGCACCCTCAGCCGGCTTGAGCTGCGCGTGAAGTTGCTGTCGGGCCTGTCGATGAACATGACCCTGCTGATCCAGCAACTGGCCGGCGTGATCATGATCGTGTTCGGCGTGTACCAGATCATCGACGGCAACCTCAGCATGGGCGGCCTGATCGCCTGCTACATGCTCAGTGGCCGCGCCCTGAGCCCGCTGGCTTCGCTGTCGGGCCTGCTGACCCGCTACCAGCAGGCCAAGGTCACCATGACCTCGGTGGACCAGATGATGGAGCTGCCCCAGGAGCGCAATTTCGAAGAGCGCCCCATGAGCCGTCGCACTCTGCAAGGTGCCATCGAGTGCCGGGGCCTGAACTTCACCTACCCGAACCAACAGAACGCCGCGCTGAAAAATATCAACCTGGTGATCAAGCCCGGCGAGAAAATCGGCATCATCGGCCGTAGCGGCTCGGGCAAAAGCTCCCTGGCCAAACTGATCGTCGGCCTTTACCAGCCCGACTCCGGCGCCTTGCTGGTGGACGGTGTGGACGTACGCCAGATCGACGTGAGCGAACTGCGCCATAACATCGGCTACGTCGCCCAAGACATCCAATTGCTCGCCGGCACCCTGCGCGACAACCTGGTGTCCGGTGCGCGTTACGTCGAAGACGAAATGGTCCTGCAAGCCGCCGAACTGGCCGGCGTGCACGAATTCGCGCGCTTGCACCCTCAAGGTTATGAACTGCAAGTCGGCGAGCGTGGGCAGAACCTGTCCGGCGGCCAGCGCCAGAACGTCGCCCTTGCCCGCGCATTGCTGCTCAACCCGCCCATCTTGCTGCTGGACGAACCCACCAGCGCCATGGACAACACCGGTGAAGAACGCTTGAAACAACGCCTGCAAGCCGTGGTGCAAAACAAGACCGTGGTGCTGGTCACGCACCGTGCCTCACTGCTCTCCCTGGTGGACCGGCTGCTGGTGGTCGACCGTGGGCAGATCCTCGCGGACGGCCCGAAAGCCGTGGTTATGGAAGCGTTGAAAAAGGGGCAGATCAGTGTTGCTTAACTCCATCAAAAGCGCGGTCGGCCGCTATTTCAAAGGCACCGACTCGCTGCAGGGCCAACCCCTGCCCGAGGTCAACAAAGCGCTGATCGAAGATGCACCGCGAGTTATCCGCCTGACCATCTGGGCGATCATCGCGTTCTTCGTGTTTTTGGTTGTGTGGGCCGGTTTCTCCAGCATCGACGAAGTCACCCGTGGCGACGGCAAGGCGATTCCGTCGTCCAAGCTGCAAAAAATTCAGAACCTGGAAGGCGGTATCGTCTCCGAGCTGTTCGTCAAGGAAGGCCAGATCGTCGAAGCCGGCGCGCCGCTGATTCGCCTCGATGACACGCGGTTCGTCTCCAACGCCGGTGAAACCGAAGCCTTGCGCCTGGCCATGCAACTGCGCGTCGAGCGCCTGAGTGCGCAAGTGGACGACCGCCCGCTGAACATCCCCGACGACGTGCTCAAGGCCGCGCCAAGCCAGGCCGCCAACGAGCGCTCGCTGTATGAAAGCCGCCGCCAGCAGTTGAAAGACGAAGTCGGTGGCTTGCAGGAGCAACTGGTGCAGCGCCAACAGGAACTGCGCGAGTTCACCTCCAAGCAAGGCCAGTACCGCAGCCAGTTGTCGCTGCAACGCCAGGAAATCAACATGTCCGAGCCGTTGGTGGCCCAGGGCGCGGTATCGCCGGTGGAAGTGCTGCGCCTCAAGCGCGCCGAGATGGAAACCCGTGGTCAGTTGGACGCCACCACGTTGGCGATTCCCCGCGCCGAGTCGGCGATCAAGGAAGTGCAGCGCAAGATCGACGAAACCCGTGGCAAATTCCGCAGCGAAGCGCTGACCCAGCTCAACGAAGCGCGCACCGAACTGAACAAGGCCGAATCCACCGGCCGCGCCCTCGAAGACCGGGTCAGCCGTACGCTGGTCACCTCGCCGGTGCGCGGCATCGTCAAGCAGCTGCTGGTCAACACCGTCGGCGGCGTGATCCAGCCGGGCAGCGACATGGTCGAAATCGTGCCGCTTAACGACACCCTGCTGGTGGAAGCCAAGATCCGCCCGCAAGACATCGCCTTCCTGCACCCAGGGCAGGAAGCGATCGTCAAATTCACCGCCTATGACTACACCATCTATGGCGGCCTGAAGGCCAAGCTCGAACGCATCGGTGCCGACACCATCACCGATGAAGACAAGAAAACCACCTACTACATGATCACCTTGCGCACGGATCGCAGCCATCTGGGCACCGATGAGAAGCCGTTGCTGATCATCCCCGGCATGGTGGCCTCGGTGGACATCATCACCGGCAAGAAAAGCATCCTGAGCTACCTGCTCAAGCCGATCATCAAGGCGCGGGCCGAGGCGTTGCACGAGCGGTAATCTCCATCGCCTGTACCGACGCCTTCGCGAGCAAGCCCGCTCCCACCTTGGAATGCATTTCAAATGTGGGAGCGGGCTTGCTCGCGAAGGGGCCATCAGCATCACCATGTTTCCTAATGCCTACCGCAAAACGCCATATCGATATTCACTAACGGTATTTAATCGCCCGTTCTTATATCTATAAAGTCACTCCCCTGTCCGACCGGGAGTGCCCTCATGTCCGCCACCTCTACTGTTCCAACAGCGACCTCTACCGCTCAATCCTTCGACATCCGCCCCTTTCCCGGCAGCGTCGGCGCCGAGATCGTCGGCCTGGACTTGTCCCGCGCGGTCAACGACCAGGATTTCGCGCGCATTCACCGCGCCCACCTGGACCACCATGTCGTAGTGTTCCGCGACCAGCGCATCACTCCCGAACAACAGATCGCCTTCAGTCGCCGCTTCGGCGTGCTGCAGATTCATGTGCTCAAACAGTTCCTGCTGGCCAACCACCCGGAAATCCTGATCGTCTCCAACATCATCGAAAACGGCCAATCCGTCGGCCTGGGCGACGCGGGCAAATTCTGGCACTCGGACCTGTCATACAAAGAACTGCCCAGCCTCGGCTCGATGCTGCATGCCCAGGAGCTGCCGTCCGAAGGCGGCGACACGCTGTTCGCCGACATGCACAAAGCCTGGGACCAACTGCCCGAGCACCTGCGTAAAGCCGTGGAAGGCCGCAGCGCTGCGCATTCCTACACCGCGCGCTACAGCGAAACCAAATTCGAAGGCAACTGGCGCCCAACCCTCACGCCTGAGCAGCTCGCCCAGGTCGCCGAAGTGGTGCACCCGATTGTGCGCACCCACCCCGAAAACGGCCGCAAGGCGCTGTTCGTCAGCGAAGGCTTCACCACGCGCATCGTTGGCCTGCCGGAAGACGAAAGCCGCGACCTGCTGGCCCAGCTCTATGCCCACAGCGTGTTGCCGCACAATATCTACCGCCACCAGTGGCAGCCCCACGACCTGGTGTTCTGGGACAACCGCTCGCTGATCCACCTGGCCGCCGGTTGCCCAAGCCATCTGCGCCGCAAGCTGTTTCGCACCACCATCCAGGGCGACGCGCCTTTCTGATTCCCCGGCAAGAGAAATGAAATGAACGCGCCCCTGCAAGGCCACGCGGCCAGCAACCTGAACACTGCCGGTCCGTTACTGGCGGTGGATAACGTCAGCCTCGAGTACCGCACGCCCGAGCGTGTGGTACGCGCCACCCACCAAGTCAGTTTCGAGATCGACCCGGCCGACCGCTACGTGCTGCTCGGCCCTTCGGGCTGCGGCAAATCCACCTTGCTCAAGTCGATTGCCGGGTTTATCACACCCTGCGAAGGCGAGATTCGATTACTGGGGCAAAAGGTCGAACAGCCCGGCCCGGATCGCATCGTGGTATTCCAGGAATTCGACCAGCTGCCGCCGTGGAAAACCGTCAAGCAGAACGTGATGTTCCCACTGCTGGCGTCGAAAACCTTGAAGCGTCGCGAAGCCGAAGAACGCGCGCTGCACTACCTCGAAAAAGTTGGCTTGAGTGCGTTCGCCGATGCGTACCCGCATACCCTTTCCGGCGGCATGAAAGCCCGCGTGGCCATCGCGCGCGCCTTGGCCATGCAGCCGAAAATCCTGCTGATGGACGAGCCCTTTGCCGCGCTCGACGCCCTGACACGGCGCAAGATGCAGGAAGAATTGCTGCTGCTCTGGGAAGAGGTGCGCTTCACCCTGTTGTTCGTCACCCACTCCATCGAAGAAGCGCTGGTGGTGGGCAATCGCATCCTGTTGCTGTCGCCGCACCCAGGGCGTGTGCGTGCCGAAATCCACAGCCATCAATACGACCTGCACAGCCTCGGCGGTGTGGAATTCCAGGCGTCGGCGCGGCGTATTCATCGCCTGCTGTTCGATGAAGCGCCCGAGGCCGAACGTGAGTTGGGTTTCGCCGATATCCGCATCGCTTACTGAGAGGCCGACGTATGCGCCAGGAATTTGAAGTAAACCTCGAACCGCTGCTCAGCGTCCCCGTCGAACGTGAGTTGCCGCTGCGCCAGCGCCTGTGGCAACAAGGTTGGCTGCGCAAGGGCCTGATCCTGATCGTGCTCGCCATTCTCTGGGAGGCCGTCGCGCGCTATCAGAACAACGACCTGCTGTTGCCGAGCTTTCTGCAGACCTTTCACGCGCTCTACGATGGCCTGCTCAGCGGTGAGTTGCTCAGTAAAGTGAGCATCTCGCTGGCGGTGCTGATCAAGGGCTACCTGATCGGCATCGTGCTGGCATTCGCCCTGACCACGTTGGCGGTGTCGACGCAGTTGGGCCGCGACCTGCTGAGCACGCTGACCTCGATGTTCAACCCGCTGCCGGCCATCGCCTTGCTGCCGCTGGCGCTGCTGTGGTTCGGCCTGGGGCAGAACAGCCTGATTTTTGTGCTGGTGCATTCGGTGCTGTGGGCCTTGGCGCTGAACACCTATTCCGGGTTTCTCGGCGTCTCCGAAACCCTGCGCATGGCGGGCCGCAACTATGGCCTCAAGGGCATGCGTTTCGTGCTGTTCATCCTGATCCCGGCGGCGCTGCCGTCGATCCTCGCCGGGCTCAAGATTGGTTGGGCATTTGCCTGGCGCACGCTGATCGCCGCCGAGTTGGTGTTCGGCGCCACCAGCGGCAAAGGCGGGTTGGGCTGGTACATCTTCCAGAACCGCAATGAGCTGTACACCGACAAAGTGTTTGCCGGTTTGGCCGTGGTGATTCTGATCGGCTTGCTGGTGGAAAACCTGGTGTTCGACACGTTCGAACGGCTGACGGTGAAACGCTGGGGCATGCAGCGCTGAACCCGCGGTTTTAATCCTGCTACGATTGCACGCAATTCACTCTCCACCGACCATGAGTGCTTGGCATGCAATTACCGGACATGAACCTGCTGGTCGCCCTCGACGCCTTGCTCGACGAGGGCAGTGTGGTCGGCGCCGCACGGCGGATGAACCTGAGCCCGGCCGCCATGAGTCGCACCCTCACGCGCATTCGCGAGGCGGTCGGTGATCCGATCCTGGTGCGCGCCGGTCGCGGCCTCGTGCCGACGCCCAAGGCGCTGCAACTGCAAGGCCAGGTGCGCAACGTGGTGGAGCAGGCGGCGTTGCTGTTTCGTTCGGCGGATGAGGTTGACCTGAGCACCTTGCGCCGCCGCTTCAGTGTGCGCGCCAATGACTTCTTTATCGGCGTCTACGGCGGTCGGCTGTTCGACACCATGGAGCGCGTGGCGCCGTTGTGCGAGCTGTGCTTCGTGCCCGAAGGCGACACCGACGACGAGGCGCTGCGTGAAGGGCGGCTGGACCTGCGAGTGAGTAATTCCAGGCCGCCCAGCCCTGAAGTGAAGGTGCAAAACCTGTTTTCCACCACCTTCGTTGGCCTTGCGCGCGAAGACCACCCGCTGTTCGACGAAGAAATCACCGCCGCGCGATTCGCCAGCTACTCCCACATCAGTATTTCGCGTCGTGGCATCGCCCGTGGGCCAATCGACACCGCGCTGAATGCCCTGGGCCTGGAGCGCCGCGTGGCAATGATCGCACCGGGCTTTCATGGCGCGATGTTCATGCTGCCCGATTCCGACCTGCTGCTGCCGGTGCCCAAGGAAGCCCTGCTGAGTGCCAATCGCCTGAAGCTGCCGCTGCGTGCCTTCCAGTTGCCGATCTCCCTGCCGACGCTGATGTTGGCGCAATCCTGGCACCCACGCTTCGACAAAGACCCGGCCCACAAATGGCTGCGCGAAACCATGCGCGAAAGCTGCCACGCCACCTGGCTCGAAGCGCAGCCCACCTGAATCTCACCTGCACTGGATCGTTCCCACGTTCCACGTGGGAATGCAGCCCGTGACGCTCTGCGTCACCTGCGCGCAAGGTCCGAACTCCGCGCGGGCTGGCGGGGCGCGGAGCGCCCCATGAGGCGTTCCCACGCAGAGCGTGGGAACGATCGACAACACGGGGTCAACATGTGGGAGTTGACTTGCCTGCGATAGCATCACCGCACGTTTGCAGGCGGGCCGAGTTGTTTGCATCGCGGGCAAGCCCAGCTCCCACAGGGTCAAACGGTGGCCAACAGTTGCGTATGGTGCACTTATAAGCTGCCAACAAGTAACTTTTTGTCATGGGTTCGCCTGATTAAACTGCTCGGGTATTTCTAACCCCGAGTTACCCGTTCATGACTTCCCTCGCTGCCCCCGCCCTACAGGCTGCAGCCCAACCCACTGCGCTCAACCCTCCCGTGTTCGGCCCGCGCATTATCATCGGCCTGGTCGGCGTATTGCTGGCGGTGCTGGTGTCCGGCCTTAACGAGATGGTCACCAAGGTCGCCCTCGCTGATATCCGGGGTGCGCTGTATATCGGCTTTGACGAAGGCACCTGGCTGGTCGCCGCCTACACCGCCACTTCAGTGGCGGCCATGGCCTTCGCGCCGTGGTGTTCGGTGACGTTTTCCCTGCGCCGCTTCACCCTCTGCGCCATCGGTTTGTTCACCGTGCTGGGCATCCTGTGCCCATTTGCGCCGAACTACGAAAGCCTGCTGGTGCTGCGCACCGTGCAAGGACTGGCCGGTGGCGCGTTACCGCCGATGCTGATGACCGTGGCGCTGCGTTTTCTGCCGGCCAACGTCAAGCTGTATGGCCTGGCCGGCTATGCGCTCACCGCCACCTTCGGCCCGAGCCTGGGCACGCCGTTGGCGGCGCTGTGGACCGAATACGTCGGCTGGCAATGGGCGTTCTGGCAGATTGTCGCGCCATGCCTGCTGGCGATGGCCGCCGTGGCCTACGGCTTGCCCCAGGACCCACTGCGCCTGGAGCGCTTCAAGCAGTTCAATTGGCGTGGTCTGCTGACCGGCTTCCCGGCAATCTGCATGCTGGTGATCGGGCTGTTGCAAGGCAATCGCCTGGACTGGTTCGAGTCCGGCCTGATCACGTTTTTGCTCAGTGGCGGCACGCTGTTGCTGGTGCTGTTTCTGATCAATGAATGGTCGCAGCCGATTCCGTTCTTCAAGTTGCAGATGCTCGGCCTGCGCAACCTGGCATTTGCCTTGATCGTGCTGGCGGGCGTGCTGATGGTGCTGACCTCGGTGATCATCATTCCGTCGAGTTTCCTTGCTCAGGTGCAGGGTTACCGGCCGCTGCAAACTGCGCCGGTGATGCTGCTGATGGCGCTGCCGCAGTTGATCGCGCTGCCGCTGGTGGCGGCGCTGTGCAACCTGCGTTGGGTCGACTGCCGTTGGGTGCTGGGGCTCGGCCTGAGCATGCTGGTGCTGTGCTGCGTGGGCAGCGCGCACCTGACGTCGGAGTGGATTCGCGACGATTTCTATGGCCTGTACCTGCTGCAAATCTTCGGTCAGCCCATGGCCGTGTTGCCACTGCTGATGCTTTCTACCGGCAGCATCCAACCGATGGACGGGCCGTTCGCCTCGGCCTGGTTCAACACCGTCAAAGGCCTCGCCGCCGTGATCGCCACCGCCGTGCTGGACACGCTGACCACGCAGCGTCTGCACTTTCACTCGACGATGTTGGTGGACGGCCTGGGCAATTCGCCCCTGGCCGACGGCGACGCGCCGGGCCTCGCTCACCGCCTGCACGAACAGGCCATGGTGCTGACCTCTGCGGATCTTTATTACGTCATGGCCGCCGTCGCGGTGGCGTTGATCCTGCTGATTTTCTGGATGCCGACGCGGATTTTTCCACCGCGCGCACCGACCTGACTGAAAGGACTTCTCATGAAACGCAAAGACAAAATTGCCGTCTCCGTTATTGCCGTGTTTGCCGTCGGCGTACTGGTTTACCTGGTCGTGCCGGGCGTGCTGGGCAGCAAGCGCCAGACCACCAACGACGCCTTCGTCGCCGCCGACTTCACCCTGGTGGCGCCGCGCGTGGCGGGCTTCATCAAGGAAGTGCTGGTGGAAGACAACCAGCGCGTCAAGGCCGGCCAACTGTTGGCGCTGATCGACGACCGCGACTTTCGCGCCGCCGCCCAAGCCGCCGACGCCGATACCCTGGTCGCCCAGGCTCAACTGAAAAACGCTACCGCGACCCTTGAGCGCCAAAGCTCGGTAATCGCCCAGGCCCAGGCCACCGTGTCGGCAGACCGCGCCGAAGTGGCCTTCGCCGAGCACGAGCTGAACCGCTACAACCACCTCGCCGGCGTGGGCGCGGGCACTGTGCAGAACGCCCAGCAGGCCAAGACCCGCATCGACCAGGCCACCGCGCGCCTGGCGAATGCCACGGCGGTGCTGGCGGCCGAGCGCAAGCAGGTGGAAATCCTCACCGCCCAGCGCGATGCCGCCGAAGGTGGACTCAAGCGCGCCCAGGCGGCATTGGAAATGGCCAGCTATCAGCTGTCCTACACGCGCATCGTCGCGCCGGTGGACGGCATGGTCGGCGAGCGCGCGGTGCGGGTGGGTGCGTATGTGACGCCGGGCAGCAAGATCCTCGCGGTAGTGCCGCTGGCCGAGGCCTATGTGGTGGCCAATTTCCAGGAAACCCAACTGTCGCATATGCACGCCGGCCAAGCCGTGCAGGTGCGCGTCGACAGCCTCGACGGCGAGCTGCTCAACGGCCATCTCGAAAGCCTGGCGCCCGCTACCGGTGTGACTTTTGCCTCGGTTAAGCCCGACAACGCCACCGGCAACTTCACCAAAGTGGTGCAGCGCATTCCGGTAAAAATCATCCTTGAGCCCAACCAGCCGCTGACCGAGCGCCTGCGCGTCGGCATGTCGGTGGAAGCCAGCGTCGACACCCAGCCGGTCACGCAGCCGCGTGAGGTAGCGCAGCAATGAGACACTTCGCCTGGCTCACCTTGAGCCTGATCAGCCTCAGCGCCTGCACCGTCGGCCCGGACTTCCAGAAGCCCCAAGGCCCGCAAGTCACTCAGTGGGCCGAACCCCAGGGCCGCCAAGCCGCCAGCCGCGCGGTGACGGACCCGTTGCAGGAGCGTTGGTGGGACGTGTTCCACGACGAGCAACTCTCGGCGCTCACCCGTCGTGCGCTCACCGACAACCTCGACCTGAAACTCGCCAGCAGCCGCCTGCAACAAAGCCGCGCCGTGCGCCAGGTGACCACCGCCGAGCGTTATCCCAACGTCAACGCCACCGGCGACTACCTGCGTCAACGCAACAGTGGCAAAGGCTTGAGCGACCCGTCCGGTGAGAATGGCCAGTCCGCCTACAACCAATGGGACATGGGCTTCTCCGCCGCCTGGGAGCTGGACTTCTGGGGCCGCGTAAAACGCGAAACCGAAGCCGCCGACGCCACCCTGCAAGTGGCCGAAAACGACCGCCGCGCCGTACTGCTGTCGGTACTCGCCGAGACCGCGCAGGACTACATCCAGCTACGCGGCGTGCAGAACACCCGCGCCGTCACCGAGCAGAACCTCGACGTTGCGCGCCACAGCCTCAAGCTCTCGCAATTGCGCCTGGCCGACGGCGTGGCGACCGACCTGGACGTGGCCGAAGCCGCCGCCCAGGTCGCCGCCATCGAAGCGCGCCTGCCGGAGCTGCAGCAGCGCCAGGACCAGTTGATCAACGCCCTGAGCCTGTTGATGGGCGAGCCGCCCCAAGCCCTGCACGCGCAGTTGTCCAAGGACGCCGCCGTGCCGCAAACCCAGCGTCAGGTTGCCATCGGCTTGCCGTCGGAGTTGGCCGAGCGCCGCCCCGACATCCGCCAGGCCGAAGCGCGCCTGCGCGCCGCCACCGCTAACATCGGCGTGGCCAAGGGCGACTTCTACCCGCGCATCACCCTGTCGGGCAGCCTCGGCTCCCAGGCCTTGCAACTGTCGGATTTCGGCTCGTGGGGCTCGCGCGCGTTCGCCTTTGGCCCGCAATTCAGCCTGCCGCTGTTCAACGGCGGGCGCCTGCAAGGCATGTTGAACCTGCGCGAAGCCCAGCAACAGGAAGCCGCGCTTGCCTACCAGCAAACCGTGCTGCGCGCCTGGCATGAAATCGACGACCAGCTGACCCGCTACAACGCCAGCCAACTGCGCCGCGACAGCCTCGCCGAAGCGGTACGCCAGAACCAGATCGCACTGAGCACAGCGCAACATCAATACGTCGAAGGCGTGGTGGATTTCGTCAACGTGCTCACGGTGCAGAGCGCGCTGCTGGCGACGCAGGAACAGTGGGTGGAAAGCTCCACGGGCGTGTCGCTGGCCATGGTTGGGTTGTATAAGGCGTTGGGTGGCGGGTGGGAGTCGGTGTATCCGCTGCAAACCGCCGGTCGATAACGGTTCTACAGTCGAACTCGATCAAATTGTGGGAGCGGGCTTGCTCGCGAAAGCGGTCTAGGATGGGGCTTCGTTGTTGCGTCACCCATCGCCTTCGCGAGCAAGCCCGCTCCCACATGGAAACCGTGCGTGGCTCACTGGTTTTGCAAAAACACCACATACCCGCGAAACCACTCATTCCCCTTCAAATACCCCGGCGCCTCCCACACGCCACCCTGAATCAGCCCCACCTTGAACGGCAATCCCAGCCGGTTCATGCGCGGCAAATACGCCGCGTAATCCGGGATGCTGTGGCGCCCTTGATAGGTCTGCACCACCACTTCATCCACCACGCCTTTGAGCTGGGCGATGGCGCCTGGGTCGGCGTTGCTGCTCCAGTCCATCAGCCCGGTGATGCTCAGCTTCAAGTCGGCGGGCAGGCGGTGGCGCAGGTCGCGCAGGAAGTCGGCGTATTCGTGCAGGTACTGGGTGCGGGCGTCGAAGTCGATCTGGATGCCGACCACCGGGTTGCCCGCGTCGCGCCAGCGTTGCACCTGGCCGAGCAGTTGGGTGTAGACCCGCTCCGGCCAGTGCAGGGTGTGGGCGCGGTAGACCACCCAGACCTCGCCACGGGTGAGGCGCGGTATGCCGATGCCCTGGGCGATCAGTTGCACGCCGCGCTCGGGTGCGCGGCGGGTGGAGTTGATCTGGCCTTGCAGGATGTACAGGGTGTTGGCCTGTTTAAGCACCGGCTGCGGGGTGACGCCACTCCACAGCCAGAAGGCGTCGTAGTCGCGAGCGTCCACGGCACCAAAGGCCGGGCTTGCCAGCAGCAGCAAGCCGAGCCACAGGTGTTTCACCAGTAGTACTGCAGCGATTTGCCCCACTGGGTGTCGGCAAAGCCGCTTTTCAGCTGGCGGAACCACGCCTTGCGCACGGCGGGCTCAACGTCATCGCCGCCGCAGCTGTTGTAGCCGGCCGGGGCATAGCAGTTGATGGCGCGGAACAGTGCGTAGGCCTTGTCGTTCTTCGGCGCCTTGGCGTTGGCGATCACCTGCTTGTAGCCGTTAAGCCGCGAGAAGGTTTCACCGGGGAATTGCGCCGCGGTGCTGCCCAGGCTGCTGGCGGCGCGTGCCTGTTCCAGGGGCATGCCGTCGAGGTTATTGCGCAGGATGAACTCACCGAAGCAGTTCAGGGCCTGCGGGTTTTTCGCATCGGTTTGCAAGGTGGCGGCGGTTTGCGCGATGGCCGGGCAGCTGTAGCCGGATTCTGCTTTGTCGCCGTTCCACTGGAACAGCTTCAAGCTCTGGCCGCCGCTGTAGACGTAGCCCAGGCTGGTGCCCAGTTTGTCTTCAGGTGCCCGCGTTGGCAGTTGCTTGAGGTCATCGGCGAAGGTGGCGAACTGGCCGCGCAGCAAGTCTTTATAGAGCAGCACGAATTGTGCGGTCTGGCGTTCCACCGGGTCGTCGGCCTTGGCGATCTGCTGGCGCAGCAAGTCCGGCCCGGCAACGTTGCGCAGCAGGATATAACGCACTTGCTTGGCGCTGATTGGCGAATCCGCCGCGAACACCTTGGCCAGCTGGCCGCTGCGCTCGTAGTTGAGAGCCAGGGCCAATTCCAACTGGTCGCGTTGCAGCGGCAATTTGGCCAGCGGCAGCAGTTGCAGCCACAGGTCTTGTGCGCCTTTCCAGTCTTGCTTGGCTTCCAGTGCCAGGGCGCGCAGGGTTTGTTGGCTGAAGGCGAAGTAATTCAGGCTAGACGGCACGCTTTGCGGCAACTGCTTCAAGGCGGCATCCGGTTGATGCTCGACGTACAGCGCGCTCACGGCTAACAGGTAGTCGTAAAACGCCGGCTCATCGGCAAACGCTGCTTTTTGCTTCTCAAGGTCGGCGCGGCTGAGCGCGGGCTGGTTGCCGCCACGCATCACCATCAGGTCGCTGACGAGCTGGATCATCGGCGTCTTGACGGTGTCGCTATTGACCATCAACAGCTTGAGGTCGGCCTCTTCGACCAATTCATCCACCGACACATTGCGCTGCTCGTCGGTGGCCTGGGTCAGTTGCCAGGCAAACGCTTCGGCGAGTTTTTCGTTATTGTCCGCCAGCCAGTACACCCGGCGCAGCAAGCCGCGTGCAGAGGCGCTGTAGTCGCCCTGTGGATAAGTTTTCAGATAAGCGTCGAAACCCTTTTCGGCCTCGGCGAGCGCAGGTTTATCCACACGGTCGAGGTGCGGCACGCCGTCTTCGTCATAGGTGTTGGCCTGGGCCTGGTTGAGTGCGTTGCGCGCGGTCATGTACAGCGCGGTTTCCTTCAGCCAGGGCGAAGTGGCGTTCTGGGTGGCGACGAAGCCAGGCCCGGCGTCGGTGAAGCGGCCGGTGTAGAAGTCGGCGGCGGCTTGCAGGTACGTGCGAAACAGCTGGCCTTCGCTCGATTGGATATCTTGCGGCGGCTCGACCACCGGGCCCACCCATTCGCAGGCGGTGAGCAATTGCAGGCGCGCCTTCACCAGCAGATCGCGTTCGGCGGCTGGCATGTCGGCCTTGATCACTTGGCGGATAAACGCGGCAGCGCTGTTCTCATCGTTGCTGCGGCAGCGGCTGCCTTCGCCATTGAGGAACGCATCGCCGGCGGCTTTAGCGTCGTCGCGCTTGATGCCCAGCGGTTCAAGCAGTGCATCGAGTGGCGAGGTTTTGGGGGCGTCGGATGTGACGGGCTCGGCTTCGCCACGCGGCACCAGGCGATACACCGGGAACGGCACCGGGCCAAAACCCTCGGCCAGGTCATCTTCGCTCAAGGCATTGGGCGCCAGCGGCGCGGCTTTCTTGTCGGCCAGCAATAAACGCAGGTTGGCCCGGCTGTCATTGCCTGGGCTCAGGAACGGCAGGTTATTGCAGGGATCCAGCGTGTCACGCGACACCCGCCAGTCGGGGTAACACGAGTCGTCCGAACTGGCCTGGGCCGGTAGGGAAATGCCGGCAAGCAGGGCCAGTGCCAGGGGTGACAGAAAACCGATGCGCATGACGTGTCCTTGATCCTGAGTCCTTGGAGGGTGCCAATCATAGCTTGATCCGACAGCGGCTTCGGTGAAGGCCTACACAAATTGCTGATTTGTCCGATTTTTGGTCGTGGCAATGCTCAGCGAAATCCAGGCGCAGTCGCAGGTTTATGAGGTTCAAGTCAAATCCCGCAGCGTGCCGCCCGACGGTTGCAAATCAGCGAGCGAAACCGGGGCTTTTGTCCTAGAGTGGCGCTTGTTTGCACGTGTGCAGGGTTTGCCCGGGAAATGGGCGGTATCAGGGGAATTGAGGTGCGACGGTCTGTGGTAGAGCAAGACGACAAAATTGGGACGTTTCCCGCAGTCAATCGCCTCTCGGGCGCCTGGGAAGGCGCCGGCTGGCTCAGCCGGTTGTGGTGGGTGCCGATTCTGGCGCTGGCCATGGCGGTGCGTTTTTATGGCCTGACCGCTTCGGCGATCTGGGGCGACGAAGGTTCGAGCCTGCTGCTCAGCGAGTACGCCATGGAGGACCTGTGGTTTCACGCCGCCCATGATGTGCACCCGCCGCTGTACTTCTTCATGCTGCGCGGGTGGATCGAGCTGTTTGGCGATGGGATCTGGTCGATTCGCGGCATGAGTGCCCTGCCCGGCGTAGCGGCGGTGGGGCTGGGCATCTGGCTCACGCGGCAGCTGTCCACGCGTCGCGCTGCCGTGCTGGCGGGCGTGCTGCTGGCGTTGTTTCCGACGGCGGTGCGTTACAGCCAGGAAGTGCGCATGTACTCACTGCTGGCCGTGTGGTTGCTGGGCGCCACGCTGGCGCTGGTGTACTGGGTGCGCCAACCCGAGCGCACGCGGTACCTGGCCGCCTATGTCGTGCTGATGGCGGCCGCGTTCTACACCCACTATTTCACCGCGCTGTGTGTGCTGGTGCATTGGGCTTACCTGGGCGTGTTGTGCCGCTCCCAGGCACCCGGCCAACGCTTGATCATTCGCCCGTCGTGGTGGTGCGCCAACGTGCTGATCGTCGCGTTGTACCTGCCGTGGCTGCCGAACCTGCTGGACCTTATCCAACACGTTGAGCAGCTCAAGGTGGGCGGTGACATTGGCTGGGAAGACCCGGTTTCGCTGGTTTCCGTGCCGTCGATGGTCTGGCAGTTCATGCTTCAGGATGAAGGTATTGGCTTCTGGCCGCCGCTGTTCTGGCTGTTCCCTGTGATGTTGATCACGGTGGTGGGTGCCACCGCCTGGCGTGATCGTGAGCGCTATCGCCCGGCTTGCCTGCTGGCGCTGTTCTTTTTATTGCCGCTGCTGCTGGTGTATGCGGTGTCGTTTGTTTCGCCGGTGTTCATCGAGCGCTACCTGACGGTGTATGCACTGGGCTTGCCGATTCTGGTGGCGTTGGCCATCGACCGCTTGCCCCCGCGCTTGGCATGGCTGGGCGCGGCGTTGTTCGTACTGTTCGTCGGCGTGGAACTGCTGGGCCTGAAGAACAATGCCGCTGTGGACGAGCATGATCAATTCAACGTGCCGGTGGAGTTCGTCAATCGCAATTACCAGGAAGACGACCGCATCGTTCTCAGTGACATGATGTGGTACCTGAGCTACGTGTATTACGACCAGACCGACGCCCAATTGCAGCTCTTCACCCCACCCAAACCCGACGGCACCCCGACCCGACCGAACGCCTATGGCTTCGGCACGTTGGTGGATCAGGACGGCGGGCGTATTTACCTGGACCGTTTGTCGGCATTACCCGCCGATACGCACCGCGTCTGGCTGATCAGCAGCAATGAAATGCCGGATGATTTCGCCCCGATTCCCGCCGACTGGCGCCAGCTTTTGCAGCAGGACGGCGGCGGGGCACGGGCGCGCTTGTTTGTGCTGTGCCGCGGGCCAGAGCCCTCGCAGCCCGAGGGTTGCCGTTAATCAAGCCTCGGCATTAAGTACATGCCCGGAACACCTGTACCGGGCCAACCCCTTGCGGTTGTTGGCCTGGCTGGCGCGTGGGCTAGACTCGCAGGAACCGTCTTCATAGGAGCCAGCCATGGAATCGCCAGTGCACAGCCTGCCGTCACTGTTCAAACAGCTTGGGCTGCCGGATGACCCGGTGAGTATTGAGCGGTTTGTGACGGTTCATTCACCGCTGAAGCCTGAACTGCACCTGGCGGATGCGTTTTTCTGGACGCCCAGTCAGAGGGCGTTTTTGCGCGAAGAGATTCGAGAGGATGCCGACTGGGCAGAGGTAGTGGATGAGCTGAATGTGTTGTTGCGCAGAGGGCGTGAGGTGTAAAAAAATCTTTTCAATAAGACGTTTTTGTAAAAAAAAATAGTGAGTGGTAAAAAAATCTGAGCTTTAATCGCCTCAGTGATTTTTTTCTGAGGGGATTCACCTTGGCAACAGTCGGCTATGCCCATCTTTGTGAGGCGCTGGATCTAAAGGTTATCGCGCCTCGTCGCGTGGCGATGATTAAGCCTGTGACCAGAATCACGCTGATCGGAAATTGTCTGGCTGTACCCGCCGCCGTGGCCCCCGCGCAACATGCATTGTTTGAGCATGTGCTGTTTGCACTTAAACATGAAGGTATAAATCTAGCCGTACTCGCCCAAGCTTTTGAACGGCTTGGGCCAGAGCCATTTCTCGCTGGGTTGGCAGAGTCGCCTAATGGTGCGTTTATCCGCAAAGCCTGTTTTCTATGGGAGGGTTTTACAGGGCAGGCTCTGGATTATGCCGTTCCCGTTCGGGGACGCGTCGTTGCTTTATTCGACCCTGAACGCTACGTAACCGGCCCCAGCATCCGTAACAGTCGCTGGCGCGTGGACTTCAACGGTTTGGGGTCTCTGCATTACTGTGCCACCGTGGAGCGAACGCCCGAGGTGGATGCGTTGTTGTCGCTTGATGTGCTGGGCCGCGCCAAGTCCTTCATGGCCACCCTGCCTCCCGAAATGATGGACCGTGCGATTCAGTGGGCCTATCTCCACGAAACACGCGACTCGTTCGCCATCGAAAAAGAACAACCCAGCGAAGAAAAATCCCGCCGCTTTGTTCAGCTGTTACGCCAGGCTCACGAAGGCCGGCTGCTGACTGAGGATTACCTGGTGGAGCTGCAAAACAGCACTGTCTCCAACCCCTTCGATAAAGCTGCCGCGTTTCGTCACGAACAAAACCACCTGCACAACGGCCTTCGCGGTGCTGCGGGCGTGAGCTATGTGCCACCGGCTGCTGAACTGTGTCAGGAACTGATGGAAGAGCTGATGGCTTTCGCCAATCAGCCTGTACGCGAGGTCGACCCGCTTGTTGCGGCTGCCGTCACCGCGTTTGGCTTTGTATTCCTGCACCCTTTCATGGACGGCAATGGGCGCCTGTCGCGGTTTTTGATCCATCAGACGCTCTGCCACTACGGCGCACTGGAAAATGGCCTGCTGTTGCCAGTGTCCGTTGCGATGAAGCACGAAGAGCCCGCCTATCTGGAGGCACTCAAAACGTTCTCCCAACCGACGCGTGAATTCTGGAACGTCACGTGGCTGGACGGCGATCAAATGGCCTTCGACTTTGTTGGCCACCCGTCGATCTACCGCTATTGGGACGCTACCCGCTGCGTCGAATTCACCCTGCAGATGGCCCGCCGTGCACTGGAAGTGGAACTGCGCGAAGAAACTGAATTTCTCGGTCGCTACGACCAAGTCATCAAGGCCGTAAACCTGCGCTTCGATGTGCGTGGCAGTGATTTGTCGAAGCTGGTGATGATGTGCCTGGATAACGAAGGCAAGGTTTCGAAGCATCGACGCAAGCAGTTTCAGTACAGCGTGCCGGAGGAGGTGTTTGAGTTTATTGAAGAGGAAGCGGGTAGGGTGATGCTCGAAGGAATAGAGCAAGTTCCTGTCGACTAAACGGTTGGGGACGATAGCCGTCCGAGTGAGAAGCCCGTTATTTGCAGACGCATGATGGGTGAAGTTCAGCGCCGCCTGGATGCTCAGGTCGAACAGCAGACCTGAAGCCAAAAACTGATCCAAATGTGGGAGCGGGCTTGCTCGCGAATGCGGTGTGTCAGCCGGTCAATTCGGCGACTGATCCACCGCATTCGCGAGCAAGCCCGCTCCCACATTCGTTTCGTGGTGTTGCAGCAGTCGCTGAAAATCCAACACCCGCGCGCAAACCCGCTTTACTTACCCACACCTCCCAGCGCCACCCATCACAAATTTGTTTCAAAACTTGACGGCTTTGGATCCATCCACCATATTGATAGTTAGCAAACTAACTGTATGCGAACACTCCAGTGCCTCAAACCCTCGAACAACTCCAGATGAACCTCAGCAGCAGCATGGTGGTGGGCGCCCGTAACTGGCGCAAAATCTGCCAGACCACGCTGGTGAGCTACGGTATTTCCGAAGCCTGCGCCGTGCCGTTGTTGATGATCGGCCGCTTGGGCGATGGTGTGCACCAGGTAAAGGTCGCCCAGGCCTCCGGCATGGAAAGCCCGTCGCTGGTGCGCCTGCTCGATCAGCTGTGCGCCGGCGGCTACGTGTGCCGTACCGAAGACGTGCACGACCGCCGCGCCAAGGCCTTGAGCCTGACCGAGCGCGGCCGTGAGCTGGTGCAAGCGGTGGAGGTGCAACTGGTGCGCCTGCGCAAAGACGTGTTGGCGGACATTGCCCAAAGCGATCTTGAAGCGGCGTTGCGTGTACTGCGGGCCTTTGAGGCGGCTGAGGCAACCTCTTGAACGGATTTTTTACCGGCTTCCCGCCCGCTCGCGACTGGTTCTACGGGGTGCGTACGTTCGCCGCGTCGATGATCGCGCTGTACATCGCCATGCTCATGCAAATGCCGCGTCCGTATTGGGCGATGGCCACGGTGTATATCGTCTCCAGCCCATTTGTCGGCCCCACCAGCTCCAAGGCGCTGTACCGCGCCATCGGCACTTTCATGGGCGCGGCGGCGGCGGTGGTTTTTGTGCCGATGTTCGTGCAGTCGCCGTATGTGCTGGTGGTGGTGATTGCGCTGTGGACCGGCATTCTGCTGTTCCTGTCCATGCACCTGCGCACCGCCAACAACTATGCGCTGATGCTGGCCGGCTACACCTTGCCGCTGATCGCGCTGCCCGTGGTGGATAACCCCCTGGCGGTGTGGGATGTGGCCGAGGCACGCACCGAAGAAATCTTCCTCGGCATCGCCGTGGCGGCCGTGGTGGGCGCGATGTTCTGGCCGCGTCGCCTGATGCCAGTGTTCGACGGCTCGGTGGCCAAGTGGTTTGCCGACGCGCAGGTCTACAGCCTGCGCTTCCTCACGCGCAATGTGGAAACTGAAGAAATCAGCACGCTGCGCAGCGGCATGGTCGCCACGTTCAACACCCTCGAATTGATGATCGGCCAGTTGCCCCACGAAGGCGCGCGCCCGCAGACGGTGCGTAACACCAAGGAACTGCGCGGGCGCATGATTCACCTGCTGCCGGTGGTGGATGCGCTCGACGACGCGCTGTATGCCATCGAACACCGCGCGCCGGAGTTTCTCGAGCGCATCACGCCGGTGCTGGAGGCCACCCGCCAATGGCTGGAAACCACCACGCAAACTGCCCCGCTGGAAAGCTGGCGCGTGCTGCGTGATCAGGTCGACGCCCTGCAACCCCAAGGCGAAGCGCTGGACGACCGTCACACGCTGCTGTTCTCCAACGCGCTGTATCGCCTGGCGGAGTGGATCGACCTGTGGCAAGACTGCCGCAGCCTGCAAGCCGCCATCCAGTGCGAAAGCCAGGACACCTGGCGCGCCGTGTACCGCCACTGGCGCCTGGGCCGGCTTACGCCGTTCCTCGACCGTGGCCTGATGTTCTACTCGGCGTTTTCCACCGTCACCGCGATCATCGTCGCCTCGGTGCTGTGGATTCTGCTGGGCTGGACCGACGGCGGCAGCGCAGTGATTCTGGCAGCCGTGGCCTGCAGCTTTTTCGCCTCGATGGACGACCCGGCGCCGCAGATCTACCGGTTCTTTTTCTGGACCGCGATGTCGGTGTTGTTCGCCAGCCTCTACCTGTTTCTGGTGCTGCCGAACCTGCACGATTTCCCGATGCTGGTGCTGGCGTTTGCGGTGCCGTTTATTTGCATCGGCACGCTCACCGTGCAGCCGCGTTTCTACCTCGGCATGCTGCTGACGCTGGTGAACACCTCGTCGTTTATCAGCATCCAGGGCGCGTATGACGCGGACTTCCTGAACTTTGCCAACGTCAACCTGGCCGGGCCTGTGGGCCTGTTGTTCGCCTTTGTGTGGACGTTGATCGCGCGGCCGTTCGGCGCCGAACTTGCGGCCAAGCGCCTGACCCGCTTCAGCTGGCGCGACATCGTCACCCTGACCGAGCCTGCGACCCTGGCCGAACACCGGCACATGGCCGCGCAAATGCTCGACCGCCTGATGCAGCACCTGCCGCGCCTGGCGCTGATCAACCAGGACACCGGCACCGCCCTGCGTGATCTGCGTGTGGCACTGAACCTGCTCGACCTGCTGGCGTACTCGCCACGCATCTACGGCGTGCCACGGGTGTTGCTCAACCAGGTTGTCGAAGGCGTTGGCGGTTACTTCAAGGCGTGCCTGAAGGCCGGTGAACGCTTGCCCGCGCCAAGCGGTCTGCTGATGACACTCGACCGCACACGCCGCGCCCTCAACGGCCAAGGCTTGCAAGACGAAGACGATACCCGCCTGCATCTGCTGCACGCACTGGCCGGCTTGCGCCTGTCGTTGCTGCCGGGCGTGGAATTTATTGGCGGCACCGAAATGGAAGCGCCGCTGCCTGATGGAGCGCCTTTATGATCGGTGATCTGGATATCAGCGGGGTGTTCCTGCCCACGCTGCTGGTGCTGATGGGCATTACGTACGTGTTGTTTCTGGTGGTGCACGGGCTGTTGACGCGCATTCACTTCTATCGCCTGGTCTGGCACCGGGCATTGTTCAATGTGGGGCTCTACGCGCTGTTGCTCGGCGCGGTGGACTCACTCAGTCGATACCTCATGACATGAAAAAACCTTTTTTGACCATCGGCCGTGTTGTCCTGACGTTATTGATAGTGACCTTCGCTGTCGTCGTTGTGTGGCGCATGGTCATGTACTACATGTTTGCGCCCTGGACCCGTGACGGGCATATCCGTGCCGACATCGTGCAGATCGCCCCGGACGTGTCCGGGTTGATCCAGCAGGTCGACGTGCGCGACAACCAGCTGGTGACCAAAGGCCAGGTGCTCTTCGCCGTCGACCAGGACCGCTTCAAGCTGGCGCTGCGCCAAGCCCAGGCCGCCGTGGCCGACCGCCAGGAAACCCTGGCGCAGGCCCAGCGCGAGTACAAGCGTAACCGTGGCCTTGGCAACCTGGTGCCGAGCGAGCAACTGGAAGAAAGCCAATCCCGCGTGGCCCGTGCCCAATCGGCCTTGGCCGAGGCGCAGGTGACGGTGGACGCCGCCCAGCTCAACCTCGACCGCTCGGTGATCCGCAGCCCGGTGGACGGCTACGTCAACGACCGTGCGCCGCGTGCTCAAGAGTTCGTCACCGCCGGGCGCCCGGTGTTGTCGGTGGTGGACAGCAACTCGTTCCACATCGACGGCTACTTCGAAGAGACCAAGCTCGACGGTATTCACGTCGGCATGGCTGTCGACATCCGTGTGATTGGTGACAACGCACGCTTGCGTGGCCATGTGCAGAGCATCGTCGCCGGTATCGAAGACCGCGACCGCAGCAGCGGCTCCAACCTGTTGCCTAACGTCAACCCGGCGTTCAGCTGGGTGCGCCTGGCCCAGCGGATTCCGGTGCGCATCGCCTTTGATGATGTGCCGGCAGACTTCCGCATGATCGCCGGGCGTACGGCGACGGTGTCGATCATCGACGACGAGACCGCCGCCAAAGAAAAAGCCCGGCAGGGAGAAAAACCATGAAACCGGCGGCGCTGCTGGCCACGGCCGGCTTGGGTTTGCTGCTGTCGGCCTGCCAGGTAGTCGGCCCGGATTACACACTGCCGGAGAAGTCCGCCATCAACCGCGGCGACCTGCAAGGGCAGATCGCGGGCGAGGGCCACAACGTGGTGTCGGCACCGGTGCCGGCCGACTGGTGGAAACTCTACAAAGACCCGCGCCTGGATGAGTTGGTGCGTCAGGCCATGGCGTCCAACACCGACTTGCGTGTGGCCGCAGCCAACCTGCAACGCGCGCGCTTCCAGACCCAAGAGGCGCAATCCGCCGGCGGTTGGAGCGCTGGCGCAAAAGCTGAGGCCCAGCGTTTGCAGGAGTCGGGTGAAGCCTATTTGCTGACGGAAAAAGTCCCGGTGGCCAATATCGGCAGCGCCAGCATCAGCACGTCCTACCAGTTTGACTTGTTCGGCACCTTGCAACGCGGCATCGAAAGCGCCCAGGCCACCACCGACGCCGCCCAGGCTGCTGCGGATATTGCGCGCATTACGCTGGTCGCCGACGTGGTGCGCTCCTACACCCAAGTGTGTGCGGCCAACGAAGAACTGGCGATTGCCAACGAGTCCCTCGACCTGCAGGCCCAGAGCACCAAGCTCACCCAACGCCTGCGCGACGCCGGGCGCGGTGATGAAACCCAGGTGACCCGTTCGCAAACCCAATACAAATCCTTGCGTGCCGACATGCCGCGCTACGAAGCAGCGCGCCAGGCAGGCTTGTTCCGTTTGTCGATGCTGCTGGCCAAGCCGGTCGACCAACTGCCGTCGGGCACCGGCACTTGCGCCGAGCTGCCGCACATCGCCCAGTTGCTGCCGGTGGGTGACGGCGCCGCGCTGCTCAAGCGCCGCCCCGACATTCGCCAGGCCGAACGCCAACTGGCCGCCGCCACCGCGCGTATCGGCGTGGCCACCGGCGCGCTGTACCCGGACATCAGCATCGGCGCCACGGTGGGCACCGTCGGTATTCTTGACGACTTGGGCACGCCGGCCACCAACCGCTGGGGCTTTGGCCCGCTGATCAGCTGGTCGGTGCCGACCAACGGCGCCCGCGCGCGCATCCACGAAGCCGAAGCCGCGACCCAGGGCGCCCTGGCGCACTTCGACGGCGTGGTGCTCAACGCCATCCGCGAGACCCAGACCGGCCTTGCGCAGTACACCGCGCAGTTGCAACGCCGCGACGCGCTGGCCGATGCCGGTGCGTCCGCCAAGGAAGCGTCAGAGCAGACGCACCGCTTCTTCCAGGCCGGTCGCGCGTCGTTCCTGGCCGACCTGCAAGCCACGCGCACCTACACCGATGTGCGTGCGCAACTGGCGGCGGCGAACACCCAGGTTGCCATGAGCCAGATCGATCTGTTCCTGGCCTTGGGCGGTGGTTGGGAAAGCGGACGAACGCAAGCGTCACAGCCCGGCAAACCCTGAGCTAAAAGCTATGCTTTGTCAGGTGAGCCGCGGTGACGGCTCACCTGACACTGCTCGCGTTTGCTCATGGGGATTCCAATAATGAAAAACCCTTATGCTCCCGCTTTCTGGTGCGTGCTCTTCGCACTGGTGTTGTTATCGGCTGCCTATTTCTACGGCGTCATGCTTGCCCATCAACTCGACAAGGCCATGGTGTTCCTCGACAGCGCGTGCCTGGTGATCGGCACCTTGTCCATCGGCGTCGTGGCGTGGGCGTCTTACCAAAACCAACGGGTGAAACGAAGGCTGCTCGAACAGGGCAAGACCCGCGTGGCGATCTGGGACACCAAAGTCGCCCTGCGCCGTGTCGAAACCGTGTTCGACCGCTATTTCTGGGGCAGTTACTGGCAGCCCGGGCGCACCTTCCAGGAAGTCATGGGCGAACTCACCGGCACGCCCCTGGAAAAAAGCCTCGAAGCCCTGAAAAAACAATGTGTGCTGCTCGACCAGCAGGTCGCCGACGGTAGGCATTGGCTGAATAACGCCCGGGAATTGTCCGACGTGGCCAATGCCATGGCCCGCGAGCGCTATCAACTGGATTTCTGTAACCCCAAGGCCGACACCCCGAGCAATGCCGTGATACACCGCGAGTTTGAGGTGTTGGTGTACACCTGGACCGCACGCTTGAAGAGTTTTGATCACCAGCTCGATGAGATTGAATTGGAGTACACGTGAACCAACTGCAGGCCTGACCCCTCTGAAAAGCTGGGCCGTTCGCGGCCGCCAGTGCTAATCTTCCCCCGTTTTCGGCGGGCTTGAGCCAACCCCCTCGGGGTTCAAGGAAGACAGCCCACTTCTCACAGGATTTGATCAGGTCACTTCATGAATAAGCCAGCAGTTGTTCTTTTGGGTTTCGTTGTCGCCGTCGGCGTCGTCAGTGCAGGCGGCGCCTGGTACACCGGTAAGCAGCTGGAGCCGGTGTTGCAAACCGCGATCCAGAGCGCCAACAAGGAACTGCAGACCTCCATGGCCGGCGTCGACGGCAGCGTGAGCCTGGAGCTGGTGTCCCTGGACCGTGGCCTGTTCAGCAGCACCGCGCACTACCGCCTTAAAGGCCAGGGCAGTGTATTCGGTGAAGACAACCCGAACCCTGAACTGCTGTTCGTCGACCACATCGAACACGGCCCGCTGCCGTTTTCGCGCCTGGTGTCGCTGAAATGGCTGCCGGTCATGGCCACCAGTCACTACGCGCTGGAAAAAAACGCCACCACCGAAAAATGGTTCGCCGCCAGCAAAGACGTGTCGCCGCTTAAAGGCGTGGCCAATATCGGCTACAACCGCTCAGTCGATGGCAACGTCGAGCTGCTGCCTCTGGAGCTCAAGGACGACAAGTCGTCGGTGAGCTTCTCCGGCGCCAACCTGGACTTCGACAGCAGCGCCGAAGGCCAGAAGGTCAAGGCTAACGGTTACATGAACAGCCTGAAAGTCGCGGTAATCGACGCCAATGGCGTGCCGTTCGACGCTGAGCTGTCCGGCCTGACCGTAGCCAGCAACCTGGAAAAATCCAGCTTCGGTTTCTACACCGGGCAGAACACCGTTGAGCTGACCGACACCAAAGTCACCTTCGGCCCACAGAAAGCCGTGCTGACCCTCAAGGGTTTCGAGCAGAAAGACACCAGCGAAACCAAAGACAACAACCTGGCCGGCCGCATTGACTACAAGATCGACGAGATCGGCTACCAAGGTAAGCCTGTGGGCTCGGCCGCGATGGCCCTGAGCATGAAGAACGTCGATATTCCGGCCATGCTGGTGCTGACCAAGCTGTACCAGGACAAGATGCAGCCGGTGCAAGCCGCTGCCGCTGCCGGCCAGCCGGTGCCTGAGCTGCAACTGACCGAAGCCGAGCAGACCCTGGCCGAGACCAACGTCAACCAGGTGCTGGCTGCCAAGCCGCAAGTGGCGGTGGAAAACCTGTCGTTGAAAACCACCCACGGCGAAAGCAAATTCAACCTGATCGTGGACCTGACCAAACCCGCTTCGATGGAGCTGCCACCGGTTGAGCTGGGCAAGCAGGTCATCGCACTGCTGGATGCCAACCTGACCCTGTCCAAGCCCATGATTGCCGACGTTGCGGCCCTGCAAGCGCAGGTAGGCGGCGTGACCGACCCTAAAGCCATCGAGCAGCAATCCCAGGGGGCGGCCGAGATGGTCAGCGGCATGGCCGTCGGCACGCAACTGGCGACCCTGGTGGGCACTGACGTGGTTTCCAAGCTGCATTACGCCAACAATGAAGTGACCTTCAACGGCCAGAAGATGACCGTTGAGCAATTCATTGGCTTTGTGATGGCCAAAGTGGGTGCTGTCAGCGGCGCGCAGTAAGATTTCCGACACCCGTCGGAAATAAATAAATGGGGGAGCAGGGTTGCCTGAGGCAGCGGTCAAACAGTCGGCGTATAGGCCGACGGTGACCGGTCAGCTCGGGTAAGTCTGCTCCCCCATTGGCTTTTCTGGTGGGTGGGCAATTCTGAACAATTGTTCTGAATTGGGCCTTTCCCTACATTCCTAGGGGATAGTTCCTACAGGAAAGCTAGGTCGGGTCACTAGACGCCGACACCCTGATGCAAAACGCTCAGGACCACCTATCGTTACAGCTTTCCGTGTGTAAGGAAGCTCACGATATGCTGCGAAACCTACCACTCAGTGCTTCAGGCCGGTTGCGACTGCTCATCGGTGCGGCCTTGTGCAGTCAGCTGCTGATGCCCAGCCTCGCTTTTGCAGACTCTGCCTACGACGCCTTGATCATTCAGGCGCGCAACGGCAACTTCACGCCAGCCCTCACGCAACTGCGCCAACTGCCGTCCGAGCGCCAGACGCCGGGCCAGATCAGCGATCACATTGTGATTGCCGGCTGGGCCGGGCAAGACGCCGAAGTGCTGAAGGTGTACGAGGCCCAGGGCAAGAATCGCAACCTGACCACCCAGGCGCTCGCCACGGTGGCCCGTACTTATCGCAATCAAAAGCAATGGCCGCAGGCCTTGGCGGTGTATCAGCAGGCGCTGCTGCGTGAGCCGAATAATGTTGACCTGCAACTGGGCCAGGCGCTGACCCAGGCCGACGGCGGCCAAACCAATGAAGCGGTGCAACGCACACGGGCACTGGTGGCGGCGCAACCGAATGACCCCAACCGCCGCATGGCGCTGGGCTACGCGCTGACCCGCGCGGGCTTGAACTACGACGCGCTGTTCGAGTTCGACCAGGCCTTTATCCGCGCCGGCGACAAACCCGAAGTGGTCCGCGAATACATCGTCGCCCTGCAAAAGGCGCGGTTGCCGGAGCCGGCGTTGCGCCTGTCGGCCAAACACCCTGGCGTGCTCGACGCGGTGACCCAGCGCCGCCTGGAAGGCGACCTCGCCGCCGAGCGCGTGCGCATGGCCGAGTTCGCCACGCGCACCGAGAAAGAACGCTACGTGATCGCCGATCGCGCCCTTAATGACTACGACAAACTGCTCGCGCGCTGGGCCCCAGACCCCAGCGCACACGACGACGTGGTGCGCTGGCGCATCGACCGGCTGGGCGCCCTCAAGGCGCGTGCGCGCACCGCTGAAGTGATCCGCGACTACGAAACCCTCAAGGGCGAAGGCGTGCAATTGCCAACCTACGCCGTGCGCTGGGTAGCCGCCGCTTACCTCGATCAACGCCAGCCGGAAAAAGCCGAGCCGTTGTATCGCCAGGCGCTAACGGCGCCGGACGCCGACCCCGGCGATCACGTCGAAGACAGCACCGCGTTGTTCTACTCGCTGCTGGAAAGCGACAAAGTGATGGAGGCGCGCGAAGTCGCCAGCAACCTCGCGAACACCCAGAACCCTCGCGTCGAACTCAAGGGCTTGCCCATCGGCAACCCCAACGACAGCTGGATGGACGCGCAACAATTGTCGGCCCAGGCCGGCACTTACGGCGGTGACCTGCCGGGCAGCGAAACCGGCCTGGAAGCCTTGGTGGCCAAAGCCCCGGGCAACGTCGGCCTGCGCCTGGCCCAGGCCGATATGTACCGCGCCCGTGATTGGCCGCGCCGTGCCGAAGGCACCCTCAAGGAAACCGAGGCCCAGGCCCCGCGTGATATCGGCCTGGAAGTGTCCCAGGCCTACACCGCCATGGACCTGCAGGAATGGCGGCAAATGGATGCGCTGACCGACGACGTGCTGGCCCGCAACCCGGACAACCGCCAAGTGCAGCGCTTGAGCCGCCTGCGCGATGTGCATGACATGGCCGAACTGCGTGTCGAAGCCTACACCGGCAAAAGCTACGGCGGTGGCGGCAACAATGACGTTGGCGCAGTCGCGGGCAGCCGTGACTGGGGCATTGAAAGTCGGATTTACACCCCGCCCATCGACGAAGACTGGCGCGTGTTCGCCGGTGCCGGGTATGCCACGGCTGACTTTAACGAAGGCACCGGCCAGCATCGCTGGCAAGTCGTGGGCGTGGAGCGTCGCACCCGCGACATGACGCTCGAAGCCGAAGTCTCCAACCACTCCTACGGCTATGGCTCCAAGCAAGGCGCGAGCGTGTCGATTGCCCGCGACATCAACGACAACTGGCAATACGGCGGCAGCCTCGGCTACCTGCTGACGACCACGCCATTGCGGGCGCTGAATGCCGACGTCACGGCCAACGGCGGCAGCGGTTTTATCCGCTGGCGCGCCAACGAAAGCCGTGAGTGGAAACTGTCCGTCAGCCCGTCGCACTTCAGCGACGGCAACAACCGGCTCGAAGCGCTGCTCACCGGCCGCGAAGGCATCTACAGCTCGCCGCATGTGCAAGTGGACCTGGGCCTGGAAGTCGGCGCCAGCCACAACACCAAGGAAGACACGGTGTACTTCAACCCCAAGTCTGACCTTAGCGTGTTGCCTACCGTTACCGTCAATCATGTGCTCTATCACCGCTACGAGACCCAGTGGAGTCAGCAGTTCCAAGTCGGTGCGGGTACCTATAGCCAGCGCGATTATTCCACCGGCGGTGTCGGTTTGATCGGCTACGGCCAACGCGTTCGCTGGAACGACGTGCTCGAAGCCGGCGCCAACCTGAGCCTGATCAGCCGACCTTATGACGGTGATCGCGAACGCGATCTGCGCTTGCTCATCGACCTCACTTACCGTTTCTAGAAGAGCCTGACAATGACCGTTCTCAGCCGTTGTTTATTGGTCCTCGGTGTATTGCTGGCGGGTGCCTGTGCCCAGCAACCCGCGCCGTACACGCCCCCCGCCGAGCGGCCGACACCGGCCCGTGAAGCGCCGTGGCCGAAAAACCATTTCCTGGGCATTGCCTACCACGACATTGAAGACCGCGACCCCGATCAGGCGGTGGTGGCGGTGCGCACCGAGCGTTTGATCGACCAGCTGGCCTGGCTGCGTGAAAACGGCTACCAAGCGGTCAGCGTTGACCAGATCCTGGCCGCACGCAGCGGCGGGCCTGAGCTGCCGCCCAAAGCCGTGATGCTGAGCTTCGACGATGGCTATTCGAGCTTCTATACCCGTGTGATGCCGATCCTGCGTGCGTACAACTGGCCGGCGATTCTCGCCCCGGTGGGGTATTGGATTGATACGCCACTGAATAAGCCGGTGGACTTTGCCGGCACGCCACGGGCGCGTTCCGACTTCTTGACCTGGGAGCAGGTGCGCGAGATTTCCAAGTCGCACCTGGTGGAAATCGCCGCCCACACCGACGCCAGCCACACCGGCATCCTGGCCAACCCGCAGGGCAACCTCGAGCCGGCCGCGGCAACGCGCCGGTATGATGCGGCCACCGGCAAATATGAAACCGAAGCGCAGTTTCAGGCGCGGATGCGTGCCGACGTAACGGCTATCTCCAACAAGCTGCGTGCCGTCACCGGCAAGGCGCCGCGCGTGTGGGTGTGGCCTTACGGCGCCGCCGACGGCACCTCGCTGGCAGTCGTCGGCGAGCAGGGCTACAAGATGGCCCTGACCCTGGACGACGGCCTTGATGACCTCGCCAACCTCAAGAGCAGCCCGCGCTTCCTGGTGGCCTCCGACCCGGATGGCGAGCATTACGCCAACGCCATCGTCGGCACCCAGGCCAAGACCTCGATGCGCGTGCTGCACGTCGACCTCGACAACGTCTACGACCCGGACCCGGCCCAAGAGGCGCGCAACCTCGACCAGTTGGTGCAGCGCGTCGTCGATATGGGCGCCAGCACCGTGTTCCTGCAAGCCTTCGCCGACCCCAAGGGCGACGGCCTGGTGCACTCGCTGTACTTCCCCAACCGCTACCTGCCGGTGCGCCGCGACCTGTTCAACCGCGTGACCTGGCAACTGCGCACCCGTGGCCATGTGGCGATCTACGCGTGGATGCCGGTGCTCAGTTTTGCCCTGGACCCGTCCTTGCCGCGCGTGACCCGCATGGACCCGAAAACCGGCCAGGTCGGCCTCGACCCGGACCAGTACAAACGCCTGTCGCCGTTTGACCCGAAAGTGCGTCAGCAAATCGGTGAAATCTACGAAGACCTGGCGCGCAACACGGCGATTGACGGCGTGCTGTTCCACGACGACGCGATCCTCTCGGACTTCGAAGACGCCAGCTCCGCCGCGCTCAAGGCCTATGCCGCCAACGGCCTGCCGAACAGCATCGCCGCGCTGCGTGCCGACCCGGCCGTGATGCAACGCTGGACGCGCTTCAAGAGCCGCTACCTGATCGACTTCACCCAGGAGCTGGCGGGTAAGGTGCGTGCCATTCGTGGGCCGCAGGTACAGACCGCGCGCAATATCTTCGCCGAGCCGATGCTCAACCCGGCCAGCGAAGCCTGGTTCGCGCAGAACCTTGATGACTTCCTCCAGACCTACGACTGGACCGCGCCGATGGCCATGCCGCTGATGGAAGGCGAGACGCTGAAAAACTCCAATGCCTGGCTGGAAAAACTCGTGGCCACGGTCAAGGCGCGCCCTGATGCCTTGCAACGCACCGTATTTGAACTGCAAGCCAAGGACTGGCGGACCAAGGACGCGCCGGACATCGACGGCGCACAGATGGCCGAATGGATGGGTGTGCTCAAACGCCAGGGGGTCAGGAGTTTTGGCTACTACCCGGACAACTTCCTGGAAAACTCGCCGGACCTGAAGACGGTACGTCCGGCCCTTTCCAACCAATGGAACCCTTGACCATGTTCGACAGAATCCTGGCTTTATTCGTGTTGGCGCTGGTGTTGGGTGTGCCCCTTGGCCTGATCTTCCTGGTCACCGGGCAGTTCCTGATGGACTTCGTGTTCTTCTACCCGCTGTTCATGTCGGCGTTGTGGATCGCCGGCGGGCTGTACTTCTGGCTGCACTGGGAACGTCACTGGCCGTGGAAGGAAGACACCCCGGCGCCGATCCTGGCCGGCAACCCGCTGATCTCGATCATCATCCCTTGCTACAACGAGGGTGATAACGCCGCCGATACTATTCACGCGGCGCTGGACCAGCTGTACCCGAACATCGAAGTGATCGCCGTCAATGACGGCTCCAAGGACAACACCGCCGCGGTACTCGATGCCCTGGCATTGGAACACCCACGCCTGCGGGTGCTGCACCTGGCGCAGAACCAGGGCAAGGCCGTGGCCTTGCGCATGGGCGCTGTGGCCGCGCGCAGTGAATACCTGGTGTGCATCGACGGCGACGCCTTGCTGGATAAAAATGCGGCGGCCTATATGGTTGCGCCGATGCTGGATAACCCGCGCCTCGGTGCCGTGACCGGCAACCCACGCATCCGCACGCGCTCGACCTTGATCGGCCGGGTGCAGGTGGGCGAGTTCTCCTCGATCATCGGCTTGATCAAGCGCACCCAGCGGGTGTTCGGTCGGATCTTCACGGTTTCGGGTGTGGTCGTTGCGTTTCGCAAGAAAGCGCTGGACCGCATCGACTACTGGAGCACCGACATGATCACCGAGGACATCGATGTCAGTTGGAAGCTGCAGCTCGATCACTGGGCAATCTTCTATGAGCCGCGCGCCTTGTGCTGGATCCTCATGCCCGAAACCGTCGGCGGCCTGTGGAAACAACGCCTGCGCTGGGCCCAGGGCGGCGCCGAGGTACTGTTCAAAAACATCCGTGGCATCTGGCAATGGCGCCATCGCTACCTGTGGCCGCTGCTGTTCGAATACTGCCTGTCCACCGGTTGGGCCTTCACCTTCCTGCTGTCGGTGATCTTCTGGGGCTTGGGCAAGTTCATGGTGCTGCCACAGGCGATTGCCGTGGACTCGCTGGTGCCACCGGCGTTTACCGGGCTGGTGCTGGCGATGGTGTGCCTGCTGCAATTTGCAGTCAGCATCCTGATTGACCGGCGCTACGAAAAAGACCTGTGGAAAACCCTGTTCTGGACCGTGTGGTACCCGATGGTGTTCTGGCTGGTGAGCCTGCTCACCACGTTGGTCAGCTTTCCCAAGGTGCTGTTCAACCAGCATCAGAAGCGCGCACGCTGGGTCAGCCCGGACCGCGGTATTAAACCTAGCGAAGAGGAGGCGTGACCATGAAACTGGTCAGAACTCGCCAAAATTCAGTGATGTGGGTCATCGATGTACTGTTGACCCTGCTGGCCTGGGCTGGGCTGGTTTGGCTGCTGGCGCGCGGGATTACCGCGATGCTGGAAACCCACGGCGGCCCGCGCATTGAGGCGCCGATTTTTGCGGCGCTCAACACCTTGCAAATCTACTTCTGGATCGCGCTGTTCAATGCGGTGATCCTGATCAGCTGGGCGCGTTATCAGCAACGTCGCGGGCGCAAGTTCGCCCAGCGCCGTGCCGAGGCCAATGCGCTCAGCGATAAGAGCCTGAGTGAAAGTTTCAACCTGGGTGACGGCCACCTGGAGCAGTTTCGCAAGCCCGGCGTGCTGGTGATCCACAACGACGAAGAGGGCGGCGTGGAAGATGTGAAGTCGCATGTGTCCCGCGACGTGGAGCGCCCAGGGCTGACGCTGGTGCCGGGGCAGGAAAAAGACAAAGGCGCAGGCTGAGGACCTTGATCGTTCCCACGCTCCGCGTGGGAACGCATCCCGTGACGCTCCGCGTCACTGCACAACTCTTGAGATCGGCGCAACCTTTGGACGCGGAGCGTCCGGGGCGGCATTCCCACGCGGAGCGTGGGAACGATCAGCCATCGCAGGCAAGCCAGATCCCACATTTAGCAGAAAGCGCTGCACCAGACTAATCCGATAAATGGGATCCAATTCACAAAACAACCGCGAACTTTTCTCTATTCCTCGGTACTAACCTAACTCGACACGTAGTTGATGGCCAACTAGTGGCATTTCATCAGCGCTTGATCGAATCGCTATCAAAACAGTTGCCGCTTGTCGGAATAAAACTTCCAGTGACTGGCTCAACCGTTTTTTGATAATTATTTGTTGTTATTTATCAATGGCTTGCAGATTTAACTAGTACGGATGTGCAACTAGTCCAACTTCTTGGATCCGCACTAGTTCGATGTTAGTTTGCCGCCCCTTGATTTTCGATGGATCGAACATGTCTTCGTTATTGCCACGGACTCGGTATTTGCTGTGCACTTTTCTGCTCGCTTGCTTGAGCCTGAACAGTGCCACCGCCGCCCCCACGCCAGGGGATCAAGACCTGATCCGTGACCGGCAAAACCGCCTGCTCGAAGAGCAGCAACGCCGGTTGCAAGAACTCCAGGACCTGCCCGGTAAAGAAGCCAAGCCCCAGGCTCCGGCCCTGCCCGCGGACACGCGCTGCTTCCCGATCAAAGACATCGAACTCAAGGGCGCCGACAGCCTGGCAGCCTCAGACCGCGAGCGCCTGCTCAAGCCCTACATCGGCAAATGCGTGGGCGTTTCGCAGCTCAATGAGTTGCTCAAGGTCATCACCGACTACTACATCACCAAGGGCCGCGTCACCAGCCGCGCCTACCTGCCGCAACAAGACCTCTCCACCGGCCATCTGCAAGTGCTGGTGGTGGAAGGCAAACTCGAAGCCTTGAAAAGCGCCGAAGGCAGCACGGTGACGGACCGCGAATTGGCCATGGCCTTTCCCGGCAAGGTCGGCGAGGCGCTGAACCTGCGTGAAGTCGAACAACTGGTGGACCAGTTGAACCGTTTGCCCTCCAAACAGGCGCAAATGGAACTGACCCCCGGCCAACAGATCGGCGGCAGCGACGTGGTGGTCAAAAACACCGCGCAAAAGCCCTGGCGCGCCAGCCTGTCGCGTAATAACGACGGCCAGAAAAGCACCGGCGAACAGCAGTGGGGCGCCGGCCTTGAGTGGGACAGCCCGCTTGGCCTGGCCGACCAATTGATGCTGCGTGGCGGCCACGACGCCGTCAGCGACCACCAGAAAACCTCGAAAAACAGCATGCTCTACTACAACGTGCCGTGGGGCTGGTGGAACTTCAGCTACACCTACAGCGAGAGTGATTACCGCACGTATGGCGTGACCAACGGCTTCAAATTCAAGCAGAACGGCGACAACGAAAACCATCAGTTTCGCGCCGAGCGGGTGATCCATCGTGACGACGTGAGCAAGACGTCGGTCAACGTCGGCGTGGCGCATTTGCGCACCAACAACTACATCCTCGATATCCGCACCGAGCCCAGCAGCAACCGCCTCAGCGAGCTGCAATGGGGCATCAACCACGGCCGGCGCATCGGCAATGCGTTCGTCAACGTCGACCTGGGCATGCAAAACGGCATCGGCGCGTTCGATGCCCAAGCCAACAACGAGCGCGACGCCTACGGCAACCGCCTGCCGAGTGCGCGCTATCGCAAATACACCGCCACCGTCAGCTACTTGCAGCCGTTCAGCCTGTGGGGCGAGTCGTTCAGTTTCTCCAGCCTGGCCACCGGCCAGCGCAGCGAAGACATCCTGTTCAGCCCCCAGCGCATGAGCCTGGGCGGCTCGGCTTCGGTGCGCGGGTTCAAAGACCAGCAACTCACCGGCGACAGCGGCGGTTACTGGCGCAACGACGTGCGCTGGGCGCGCCCGGTGACCTGGGACTGGATGCGCCCGGCCTTTGCCGAATACGGCGCCAGCGTCGGCTACGACCAAGGCGTGATCAGCAATGGCCGTTACAACGGCGAAGTGCACGGCCGGGTCTCAAGCAACTCGTTGGAGTTGTTCGCCCGCGGCAAATACGTCAGCACCAGCGTGACCTTTGCGCATTCTCTGGAACGCCCGGCAGTGATGAGCGAGCGCGAAGCGCCGATCTACTTCCGCATGGATTTCTTCCTGTAATTCAACGCCCCGTTACATCGAGACTATGACAATGGATGTTCGCCACTTTGCCTTCCTGGCTCGCCAACCTTCTGCTGCGCTGAAGCCGCGAGACTCGTTCTTCGGCTTGCCCAAGCGCGGCCTGGTGCTGATCCTGGCCAACGCGCTGTTCTGGCAGCCGTTGCTGGCACAGGCCGAAGGCATTGTGGTCAGCGCGCCGGGCACCACCGTCGGCCAGGCGGGCAATGGCGTGCCCGTGGTGAACATCGCCACGCCCAATGGCAGTGGCTTGTCGCATAACCAATTCAAGGACTACAACGTCGGCCCCAACGGCGTGATCCTCAACAACGCCACGGGCGCGGTGACCAACACCCAGCTGGGCGGCTACATCATCGGCAACCCCAACCTCAAGGGCGGCGCGGCCAACGTTATCCTCAACGAGGTCAACGGCGGCAGCCCCAGCCAGTTGCGCGGTTTCACCGAAGTGGCGGGCCAGTCGGCCAAAGTCATCGTCGCCAACCCTTACGGCATCACCTGCAGCGGTTGCGGCTTTATCAACACCCCCAATGCCACGCTGACCACCGGCAAGCCCATCCTTGACCAGAATGGCCGCCTGGAGCGCTATCAGGTCGATGGCGGCGCCGTGACCATCGACGGCCAGGGCCTGAACGCGAGTAACGTCGACCGCTTCGAAATCATCACCCGCTCGGCCAAGATCAATGCGCAGATCAACGCGCGCGAATTGACCGTGATCGCCGGGCGCAACGACGTCGATGCCCAAAGCCTGAAAGCCACCGCGCGCGCCGACGACGGCAGCGCCAAGCCGGAGCTGGCTATCGACTCCTCGGCGTTGGGCGGCATGTACGCCGGCGCGATCAAACTGGTCGGCACCGAAGCCGGTGTGGGCGTGAAGCTCGACGGCACGCTGGCCGCCAGCGGCGGCGATATCCAGCTGGATGCCAATGGCCACTTGAGCATGGCGCAGACGTCGGCCACCGGTAACATCAAAGTCACCGCGCAAAACGTCAACCTCACCGACAAGGTCTACGCCACCGGCAACATGCAGGTGACCAGCGCCCAAGCCTTGGTCAACCAGCAGAGCGTGGCCGCCGGCCAGCGCATCGAACTCAACGCGGCCAGCATCACCAACCCCGGCATCATCGAGGCGGGCGTCGCGGCGGATAACAGCCGCAACGCCACCGGCGACCTGGTGGTGAACACGCAAACCCTCAACACCAGCGGCAACCTGTTGGCCAGCCGCGCCTTGGCGATCACCGCCGCGCAAACGCTGACCAACCAGGGCGCAATCATCCAGGCCAAAACCGTCAGCGTCAGCACCGACAAGCTGACCAACAGAGGCGCCACCGCCCGTGTGTACGGCGAGCAACACCTGGCGCTCAACGCGCCGGCCATCGTTAACGTCGGCGGGCTGATTCGCTTCGGCGAAGGCCAGGCCGCGACCCTCGACAGCGCGTCCCTGGACAACCGCCAAGGCCGCATCGAAATGTCTGGCGGCAGCCTGGTGTTGACCAGCACCGACCTGAACAACAACAGCGGCCAAATCATCGCCAGCAACCTGACCGTGAATGCGGGCAACCTGAATAACCAGAACGGCGTGCTGGTCGCCGGTGCGCTCACGGTGAATGCCGGCGACCTTGACAACAGCCTCAAAGGCCTGATCCAGGCCGATAACGGCGCGCTGAACCTCACCGTCGCCAATGCCTTCAACAACTACCAGGGTTACGCCCAGGCCAGTACCGACCTGAACCTCCACGCCGGCAGCGTCAGCAGCAACGCCAACGGCGTGTTGAGTGCCAACACCGGCAAGCTGACCCTCGCCACCGCCCAACAGCTCAACAACGCCCAGGGCCGCTTGCAGGCAGGGCAGGGCGATGTCGAGCTGCACGCTGCGAACCTGGATAACCAAAACGGCGTAATCGTCGGCAAACAGCTGTTGCTTGATGTGAGCGGCGGCAACATCGACAACCGCGCCGGGCGTGTGGTGGGTGACTACCTCGACGTGCGTGCCTCGGGCCTCGACAACCGCAACGCCGGCCTGCTGGCCGGTGGCGCGCCGGGTGTGAGCCTGCTGCTCAAGGGGCCAGGCCAGTTGCTCAACGCCCAAGGCCGTATCCAAAGCGAAGGCCTGTTGCAGCTGCAAGGCGAGCGCCTGGACAACAGCGCCGGCATCCTGATCGGCACATCGGTTGACGTCACTGCGCAGACCCTCAACAACAGCAACCAAGGCTCGCTGGTCAGCAACGGCGGCGACGTGACGCTGAACGTCAGCGACCTGCTGACCAACGCGGGCGGTGTGATCGACGCGGGCGAACGCAGCGTGCTGGTCAAAGCCCTCACCACCCTGAACAACGGCGGCGGCACCGTGCGCGGCAAGCGCCTGGACATCGCGGCCCAGCACCTGAACAACGACGCCGGCCAACTGCTGGCCGGCAACCAGGGCCTGAGCTACAGCGGCCAGGACGTGAGCAACCGCAAAGGCTTGATCCTCAGCGGCGGCGCCCACACTCAGCTCGACACCGCCAGCCTGGATAACCTCGGCGGCACCGTGCAGGGCGATACCCTCACCGTCACGGCCAACACGGTCGACAACAGCAGCGGCGGCTTGATGGCCAGCCTGCTCGGCAACCTGCAATTGACCGTCGAAGCCCTGGCCAACCGTGGCGGCAAACTGTTCGGTAAAGAACAGGTGACGATCACCGGCGCCACGCTCGACAACAGTGGCAATGGCCAGATCAGCGGCAATCAGCTCAGCCTCACCTCACGCGACACCCTCACCAACCGAGGCGGCCTGATCGAAGCCAACCAGGGCCTGACCCTTGATGGCGGCAACCTCGACAACAGCGCAGGCGGGCAACTGCGCGCGCTGGGCGGTGCCACTAGCCGCCTCAACCTCAGCGGCACGCTGAACAACCAAAACGGCACCCTCGAATTCGGCAGCACCGCCTTCAGCCTCGACACCACGCACCTGAACAACCAGGGCGGCCAGTTGCAGCACGCCGGCAACGGCCTGTTCCGGCTCAACACCGCCAGCCTCACCGGCAGCCAGGGCACCATCAATGGCCTGGGCACCGCCGACTGGGCGTTCGGCAGCGTAGACGGCCTGGGCCGCGTGCAACTTAATGAAGCCCTCACCTACAAAAGCACCCAAGGCCTGGCCCTCAAGGCCGGCGACCGCATGGCCAGCAGCAAGGGCTTGATCATCGACGTGGCCAGCCTCGACAACGGCGGCGAGCTGCTCAGCGACGGCGACCTGAGCATCACGCTCAGCGGTGACCTGGCCAACAGCGGCCGCATTGCCACCCAGCAAAATCTCAGCGTCACGGCCAACAACCTCAGCCAGAACGGCGGGCGCCTGGCGGGCAACAACACCCAGATCAAACTGGCGGGCACCCTCGACAGCCTTGGTTTCCTGACGGCGCGTCAGCAGCTGGATATCGCCGCGGCACAAATCGGCAACCGTGGCACGCTGGGCGCTCAAGGTGCGGTGAACCTCACCGCCGTCAACGGCATTACCAACGGCGCCGATTCGCTGCTGTTCAGCGGGGGCGACCTGTCCCTGCGCGCCAATGGCTTCGCCAACAGCTATGGCGACGTCTACAGCAAAGGCAACTTTACATTTGCAGGCGTCGATGGCGGGCGTGCGGTGCTGTTCAGCAACCGCTCCGGCACGGTGGAAAGCGAAGGCTACATCGGCATCAGCGCCGGCTTTATCGAAAACGCCAAAGACAAGTTCGAGCTGGGGCAAACCCTCCAGACCGGCAGCTTGAGCTGGGTGTGCGGGCAGCACTGCGGCGAGAAGGACAGCTGGCGGCGCGGCACCATCACCATCAATGAGACCTACCTTGAAGCCGCGATCCAGGATTCGGCTTCGGCGCGGCTGGTAGCTGGCAAAGACCTGCTGCTGCAAGGCGACACGGTGCAGAACCGCAACAGCCTGATGGCCGCTAACGGTAACTTGAGCATCACCGCCCAGGAATTGCTCAACGAAGGCTCCGGCACACGCACCGGGCAACGCAAAATCGTGATCAACACCCCCGGGCATGTAGACAAGCACCTGTGGGAGCGCATGGAATACGTCGACGTGCCGACCTTCAACAACGCGACGGCGGCCGGTAATTTTGACCAGGCGAAATTTGAAGCCCTCAAAGCGCTGTCACCCAACAGCGCACCGTTCCGGCAAACGAGCGACGTCACCACCTGGACCCCCAACGGTGGCCTCGCCTACGACGCCGTCCTGCAGGCCGGCGGCACCGTCGACCTGTCCAACGTCACCAACAAAATTCAAAACGGTACGCTGCACGACAACACCCTGGCGCAACTGACCGGCACCCTCGGCAACGACCAGACCGGCATCCCCGTCGGCGGCATCAATATCAACCTCAGCAAGCACGTTAACGATGCCAGCGCCCAGGCGCCCGGCAGCGTGTTGCCCGTGGTCACGCTCACTCCGGGCGGCGGCTTTGTGCCCGTGGACTACACCGGCACGCCGTTCGCGCCGGTCGACCCGACCACCTCGCCGTACTTCCAACTGCCCAAGGGCGACTACGGCCTGTTCGTCAAAAGTGCCGACCCTACCAGCCACTACCTGATCGAAACCAACCCGGAGTTCACCAGTGCATCGGGCTTCTTCAGCTCCGACTACATGCTCGGCAAACTCGGCTTCAATTCCGACAACGCCTGGCGCCGCCTCGGCGATGGCCAATACGAAACCCGCCTGATCCGTGACGCGGTAATTGCGCAAACCGGCCAGCGCTTCCTCGCCGGTGGCTTGCTCAGCGACGCCGACCAATTCCGCTACCTGATGGACAACGCTCTGGCCAGCAAAGACGCCCTGCGCCTGAGCGTCGGCGTGACGCTCACCAGCCAGCAAGTCGGCGCCCTGACCCACGACATCGTGTGGATGGAAAACCGCGTGGTCGATGGCCAGACCGTGCTCGTGCCGGTGCTCTACCTGGCCCAGGCCGAATCGCGCAACGTGCGCGGCAACAGCCTGATCCAGGGCCGTGACCTCAACCTGGTCACCGGTGGCGACCTGGTCAACGTCGGCACCCTGCGCGCCAGCAACAACCTCTCCGCCGTCAGCAGCGGCAGCATCTACAACGGCGGCCTGATGGAAGCCGGCAACAACCTGAGCCTGCTGGCCCAGGACAGTATTCGCAACGCCATGGGCGGCGAAATTCGGGGCAGCCAAGTCAGCCTTGCCAGCATCAAAGGCGACATCACCAACGACAACACCGCGATCCAAGTGCGTGAAGGCGTGGGCATGCGCACCCTCACCGACGCCAGCGCGAGCACCATCACCGCGCGTGGCAACCTGGCCATTGACGCCGGGCGCGACCTCAACAACCACGGCGCACTGGTCGCCGGTAACGACGCCAACCTCACCGCCGGCCGCGACCTCAACCTGGTCGCCGCCAGCGATACCAGCGTGATCCACAAAACCATCGACGGCGGCGAAAAATCCACCATCACCACCGACGTCAAAAACCTCGCCGCCACCGTCACGGCGGGCGGCAACCTCAACATGCAGGCCGGGCAAGACGTCAACATCATCGGCAGCAACGCCACCGCCGGCAAAGACCTGAACATCCAGGCCGGGCGCGACCTCAACGTCGCCTCCGTCAGCGACATGCACAACGTCGAAGGCAAAGAAAAAGACGGCAAAAAACGCATCAAGACAGCGGATGAGCAGACCACGCAAGTAGCCAGCGTACTGACGGCGGGCGCGAACTTTACCAGCCAGGCCGGGCGCGATACGACGCTGGTGGCGAGCAAGATCAGTGCGGGCAATGAAGCGTATCTGTACAGCGGCGATAAGTTGAACCTGCTGGCGGCGCAGAACAGCACGCATACGTTGTATGACATGAAGGAGAACGGTGGTTGGGGCGCGAAAAAAGCCAAGCGCGACGAAGTCACCCAGACCACCAACGTCGGCACTGAGATCAAGACCGCAGGCAACCTGACCCTGGTCAGCAACGGCGACCAGCTGTACCAGGTCGCCAAGCTCAACAGCGGCAACGACCTGATCCTGAAAAGCGGCGGCGCCGTGACGTTTGAAGGCGTGAAGGACTATCACGACGAGAGCCATACCAAGAGCAAGAGCGACATGGCTTGGTTCTCGATGAAGGGCAAAGGCAAAACCGATGAAACCCTGCGCCAGAGCGAGCTGGTTGCAAAGGGGCAGACCGTCATCGAGGCCGTCGATGGCCTGAAAATCGACGTCAAGCAAGTCGACCAGCAAACCGTCAGCCAGACCATCGACACCATGGTCAAGGCCGACCCGCAATTGGCCTGGATCAAAGAAGCCGAGAAGCGCGGCGACGTGGATTGGCGCCAGGTAAAAGAGCTGCATGACTCCTTCAAGTACAGCAACTCGGGCATGGGCCAGGGGGCCATGCTGGCGGTCATCATCATCGTCACCATCGTGACGGCAGGTGGCGCGAGCGCATTGGCAGCGTCAGCGGGTAGTGCGGTAGGCGCCGGTTCTACCATGGCCGCCGGCACAGCTGCGGTTGCGGCGACCAGTACGTCGGCGGCCGTAGCAGCCACCAGTGCCGGGCTTGGCAACATGATGGCCACCGCCGCACTGACCTCGCTGGCCAGTACCGGTGCTGTGAGTACCATCAATAACAAAGGCAACCTCGGCCTTGCGCTAAAGGACACCTTCAGCAGCAGCAGCTTGAAAAACGCCGCCATCGCCGGGCTGGCAACCGGGGCGTTGAACTACGCAGACAGCAATTGGTTCAAGGGCGCAAGCCCGGCCGAGGGTGCGGGCGCGAAAGTCACCACGGCGGGGCCGGTACAGAACCCGGGCTATTCCAGTGATTGGCTCAGCTGGCAGAAAGCCCAGGATGCGGTGCTGCGCGGCGGCACGCATGCGGTGATCGAAAGTGGCATCTCCACCGCCATCAACGGCGGCAGCTTGAAAGACAACCTCGGCTCGGCCTTGGTGTCGCAAGGTTTCGACCTTGCTGCGGCGGCCGGCAACAATGGCATTGGCAACCTCGCGAGCGAGCTGGACCTGAGCCCTGGCTCGACGCAGAAGGTCTTGCTGCATGCGCTCCTCGGTGGTGCGCTTACAGCGGCCCGAGGCGGCGACTTCAAAACCGGCGCCATCGCCGCCGGTGCGGCTGAAGGCTTGACGGCGATTGCGAACAAAAACCTCGGTAAGTACCTGGATGAGCGCTTCGTCACCGATGATCAATTCAGAGTCGCCACCGCGCAACTCATCGGTATCGCCGCCGGGTCTCTGGTTAACGGCAACCCGAATGACGCCGCGTGGGTAGCGGGCAATGTTGAGCGGTACAACGAGCAGCTGCACCCAAGTGCGCCTGAGCTGATTGAAAAGCAAGCACCCGTGCTGGCGGAACAGAAGCAGATCAGCGTTGAGGAAGCCACGCGCCTGATGGGCGTTGCTCTGGCGTACAACACCGATGAGGGCTGGAGCAAGTCAATCTCGCAAAAAGACGTAGACGCTATCGACACGCTTACTTTGCAGAATCTGGGCATTGCGCTTGCGCCTATTGCAAACCAATACGCCCGAACTGACGCTTCTGCAGACGGGCGCTCGAGTGGGTACAGCGGTAATGAAACAGCGGCCTTGATTCTTGATTTCCGCACGACTCGGCCTACGGCTTTCAAAGACAGCACTATCAACATCGACTACCTGGGTGATCCGAAAGGGCTCAACACCCAAGGGTTGGTGGATTTCTACGAGACTAACCTGGATTACAGCGGCAAACCGACTGACTACGTCGACATTGCCAAAGGCCTGGCGGTAGGGGCTGGCCGCAGTATATGGGGGCAAGTGCAAGGCTTTTCCAAGGTTGCCGGTGGGTTTTTAGGTAATAGCAGCCCACTGGAAGTGACCGACGCCCTGTTGGGGCCGATTGCCGACCCCTCGGTGGACCGCGGCGGCCAAATTATCACCAGGCAGAAGGGCAGGGAATTTGTCTCGAACTTGCAAGGCAACAGCTATGAGTCAGCGGCGCAAGTCACTGAGTTGTTGACTGATGGTTTAACCATGATCACGCCTTCCGGCCGATTTGGGCAGGTTTCCAAGTTTGGCGAGGTTTCAAGCGTCGTCAGGGCCGACGGCGCACTTGTGGCCCGTAGCGACGTCGGTTTGGCCAGCGTGGGGCGCCAGGAAGCGCTTGGCAGCAGCGGCATCGCACGCGTTGCGGATGACATCCCCAACTATGGCCTGAACCCCACCAGCCTCGACTCGGCCGTGCGCTTCGAGCGCCCAGGCGCCACTGCGACAGCCCCGACCACCTCGATTGGGAAATACGAGCAAACCGTCTACACCGGTGATGTGGGCAGCTTCGCCAGGGCCGATGACCTGTTCGCCACCCGACGCAATGACATTGTTCTCTCGAACTACAAAGAGCCTTGCTGCTTCGCGGCCGGCACCAAAGTCTCGACCCCCAACGGCGACCGCACTATCGAGTCGCTCAAAGTCGGCGACGTGGTCTGGAGCAAACCCGAAAAAGGCGGCAAACCCTTCGCCGCTAAAATTCTGGCCACCCATCAACGCTCCGACCAACCGATTTACCGCCTCAAGCTGAAAAGCGTTCGCGCCGACGGCAAAGCACAAGGCGAAACCCTACTGGTCACCCCCGGCCACCCGTTCTATGTACCGGCCAAGCGCGACTTTATCTCTGTAATCGATCTGAAGCCCGGGGACCTGCTGCAATCCCTGGCAGATGGCGATACGGACAACACGTCATCTGAGGTTGAGTCGCTGGAGCTTTACCTGCCAGTGGGCAAGACGTACAACCTGACGGTTGATGTGGGGCATACGTTCTACGTTGGGGATCTGAAGACGTGGGTGCACAATACGGGGCCGTGTGCGCTGCCGGAGGGGTATTTTGGTGCGAAAGCAACTGGTAGCGCTGCCGGGAAGGTAGATGATGTTGTAGCTCTATCGTCTAAGCCTGAATGGCTGCAACGGCTTGATGCGGGTAATGAGTTTAATAAGGTACAGTCTAAAAGCTACCCGAATAATGAAGTTTATATTCAGCGACCTGACGGGAATGGCTATTATCGTGTTGATTCGTATAATCCCATAAAAGGCGAAATCGTCTCTCGTAAACTGACACAGCTTTCTGAGGTTTCAGAGGCGACAGCAAAGAGCTATATAAGTGAGGCTGTTACGAAATATCCATCTGGCGCGACCATTGCGAAAGTCCCTTCTAGTGGGTCTTTGGGCGGTCAAAAATTGCAAGGTACTGTTATTCTAGAGGTCCCTCCCCAGAATGGAGTGATTCCAAAAGCCATTTTGGACTCTGCGAATAAGGCAGGGGTTTTAATTAGAGATACTAATGGGAAGGTGTATTGATGGGGCTGCCTATTTATTACTGTAAGTCTTGGTTTCGGATGAAGAAGGTTGCGATAGAACCTATGGATGAAGCTTTGGCACATTCTAGGCATCTCTCGGGTGAGTCATATACGGCTCTTATTGGGTCGGACTCCGCGCCATCTTGCTTTGTTGAGTTATCTATAGATAGAGGGATGGTTAGTGTCGGTTTTTTAGATAAAAAATGTCGTGAGTATCTGAGCTACCAATTTCAAGTCATAGATGCGGATAACCTGTTTTTGACTATGGCGACTCATCGTGAATTTCAAGGGGATGGCGACGAGGTTATAGGTGGGGAGTGCTACATTTTTAATGAGGAGGGTGGCCTTGTTATTAGGCGGGAAAAGTTTAATCCCCATGAGCTTGAAGAGGCTAGATCAAGTTTTGAACCATCTAGAAATTATGAGAAAATTCCAAAATTTGGTTGTTACTCTGATGTGACAAAAGCTGATAGGTGAAACAGGGTAGGTGAGTTTCATTATGGTTTTTAGGAACGATTGTGAGCGATGGCGGCAAATTGATAGAACGATTTGTCGTCCAAGAGTTGCACGATAGCGTTCGCTCTATTTTGGAAGGGAGTGTTGCCGGAAACAATAGGCATACAACGCTATGACCCAAAAACAGGATCACCTGTGAGAACAAATTTACATTCGCTCCATGAGTTTTTACCAAAAAAAACTAGGAGTATTAAGTTATGAGCTTCGAGCATAAGGCATTTATTTTTGACTTAAGTGCCTTCACTCGTGAGCTCAAACCGCTGCTTGAGTCGTCTTTGTGCTCGGGAGATTTTGATAAGGTTCGAAATTTCATTGTAGATAATAAAAGTGTTTTAGTTGATCCATACGAAGGCGAGCCACTGGATGAAACGTGGGAGGACATGATTGAGGATAGAGATATCCATCAGTACGGAGACTTTGCGCTTACAAAATATTATACGCCTACAGATGATCAGGGATTCGGCGGTGAGTGGGAAACCTTTCAAGAGTCAATTTCTAACTTTAGAAAATTGGATTTTTCGCCTTTTTTAGGCCTGCCATTAGGCGTGGATGGGCATTTTTTTGATCCTGGGAAAATGGGTTCTTACTTTCAGTCAGAAAATGAAGTAGGCGAAAGTTTGATTAAAATTAAAGAGGCTGATTGGGAGCTCGGAAACGAGTTGCTTGATAGTTTAAAAGAGTATACGGAACTCCTTGAGCGAGCTGTTCGTGAAAAAAAGGGAATCTACGTAACTTTTTGATTGTGATTTGGTGAGGGGATTTAAAGTAAAAATAGGGTGAGACGGGCTCAAACCACGCTTTTATGGGGCGTGATTTTTAGTTGGTCGATATGTGGTTTTTAGAATTAGCTCTTTAATAACTCAGCTTTTTTTTCGAAAAAAGATACGGATTTTTTAAGTTTTCGAGATTTACCGTGTAAATAGAACTGTGTAATCGTAGTCTGATCCCTATTTACACTATTTAAAACAGTAAGCTACAGGGTGGCACCTATTTATGCAGGTTAAAACCCAATGCCAACTGGCGTAACGTTGTCTGCTCGTGGGTCAGGCGGTTTTACTCTTGATGTATCGATTCCGAACGTGAGTGGAGTTAAGTAAGAATGATAAATAAGCTGATTAGTCTTCTTTCGCCACCTTCTCAGCGAATCTTTGATAATGCGGCTTGGGCGACCTTTGAATCTGAGGGAAGTCTGCGATTACCGAATGATTTTAAACAGTTCATATCAATTTACGGATGTGGGGCAGTAGACGATTTCGTATGGGTGTTAAACCCGCTTTCAAAAAATCCAAATTTAAATTTTGAAAAAAGCAAATACTTTATAGGCGCATACGCTGTAATGAAGCAGGAGTTTTTATCGGACTATCCAAGACCAGATTACCCAGAGGAAGGTTCTTTTCTTCCTTGGGCGGTAACGGATAATGGAGAAACCCTCGTTTGGTTGGTTGATGGAGAGCCAGACTCATGGAAAGTTGCTATTCATAGCTCGGATCAGGGGGAAGAGGAGGTCTACAACTTCGGCTGTGTTGAGTTTCTTTTAAAGCTGCTTAGCAGAGATATTTCGTCAAAAATTCTACCTAGTCAGTTTCCTCCTGTTGATCTAGATAAGCATTTTTTTACAGCTGCTGATTAGGTCCAAAAGCAGCAGATACTGCGAAGGTCGGATTTGCTGACGGCAAAATTGCAGGCGAAGCATAGGACTTACTGGTTAAGCCTGCCCCCGTTCATATCATCTGTATCAATAAAAACTGCGTATCTACTGTCCGTGATGGCCCATGGACTACGAAATTTGAAGGGATTTTCACAAGAGCAAGCGCTTGCCAATCTTGATGCTTCGTCGGAAGTTGAAAGGCTGTTTGTTGAGGTGTTCGACTTTACTCGCCTCTTATTCAGATTAGCGCAGAATGAAATTGGCGAAAAGTGGCGTGTTTATTTGGTTTCTAGAGAGAAATAGGTGGCAGACCACTTTTTGGGGTGTATCAGGACGCCAAAAAAAGTGTGAGTAAAAACGAATAGAGAAATTGGTGGTCTGCCCCCTATTTCCTTATTGCTTCCTTTGGGGATGGATATTAAGTATGAATCCAAATGAATATTTAGGCGGATCATTGATTGAGGCTTTAGCGAACTTTAGGAAGTCAATGCCGATGGTTGATTACGCTAAAGTTGAAGATGATGAGTTTTTAAAGTTGCCAGAATGCGGTATCTACTTTCAATCCGGTGGCGACGGAGTTATTGCGGCTTACAGAGTTTATTATCAGGCCACGGAGGAGTATTTTCAGGCTGACTCCGAAACAAAAAGGGAGTGTCTAGATATTGAGACTGTCGACGATTCAATCAATCTTCTTGGGCAGCCTGTGCGGGATGTACCCTCCATACGTATTCCCGGAAGAGCACCTACAAGTCCTGGCTGTGAGTTTTCATTAAAGCAGAAAGTGATAACCGTTCATTATGATGCAGAAAGTCGACTTGTTACTTATGTGCATGTCAGAAATAAAGCTGGAAGTGTGTAAGGGATGCAGCAAAAAGTTAAAATAGGATGGCCCACAGTTTTTTGGGATAGGACTAACCAAGAGTGCGGGCAGACTATGTTGAATAGAAGTGTTTTGTGGTTTAAATAAATCTGCCAATTTATTGTTGTGGAAGTATGAAGCTCGAAGCCGAAAATAGTCCTGTAATAGCTGATGTTAGTCAGGCGCAGCTTATAAAAACGCTAAAAAAATTAAAAAGCTATGGTCCTAGCTCATTCGCATGTATTACCGACGATGAAGGTAGCTACTTGCAAGTGGCGGGAGGTAGGTATACTTGTTTCATTGAACGATATGACGCTAAAAATAAAAAGCGGTTTAGAGGTTTTCATTCAAATTCCAGCACGAACTTTGAAGATGGGACTTTACTGTCGTTTGGAGGAGGGCGCGTTGAATTGAGAAAAGATGAATGGTTTAATATTGATGATGTGATTGAGGTCTTTTCTCTGTTTAGTCAAAATCAGGATTTGCCAGAAAGTATACATTGGCGCGAAATAAATGTTTTGAATCAGAGCAGCAGTTGAGTAAACGAGGTCAGATCACGACCTTAATAATGCCTTAGTGTTCGTATTGTGTTATGACCCAAATTTTTCCAACCCCGGGTTGTCCATTTAGCAGTGGTTGAAAAGCCATGGCAGCAGAAAAGGAACTTCGACAATGAAATATGGGAACCTATACCGAAAAGGTCTTTACCTAGCCATCCTGTTCAATTTCACACTATTAACAGGCTGCTCAGGCATTCCCTACGAAAAGCCCGAGGATCAGATTTCCATCCAAAAGGATCTTTCCGTAAGGCCTGACGAGATTGTTACGATGACTCAGGTGACTTGGTGCACCTATCCTTATGGTGACATGACACCGTGTCATCCACAGGACGCACTGGCGGTACAGACGCGCACAAGACTGATACTTGTCAGTTATAGCAGTCAGCACTATAAACCCGACTTAACAGTCATGGTCAGTGACGTCATGTGCGCTCACCTCTTCGAGTCCAGAGAGACCTCACCAAATTTCTATTTATTCACCCAAGAGTATGCGCTGCAGGTTTGGACAGTCGATGTGCACAATAAACCGGATATGAGGAAAAAAAAGCTCATGCTCGACGTCATGGTGCCGCAAGGAAAAAAAGCCTATGTGGGGCCAGAGGGTAATTTTGTGGAAGCTACCGGGCGGACCAGTGAGACAACTTATGTTGCGAGGACTTCTGCCGTTGTCTATACAACCAATACAGAGATCATGCAGATGATCAATCCTTGTGGCCGGGAGCTTAAAAAATGAAAAGGGGACGATTTATCTAATCGAAATGCTCCGCCACTTAAGTAATTCGGCCCACTGTTCTTCCTTTACCTGCTTGTTCAACAGGCGCACCACTCACTCAAACAAGGAAGTCTAATGGGTACCTCACTCCCCTTCTGGCTCATTATCGCAGCCGTCACGGCTTACGTTGCAAGCACACGCGGGCGCTCAGGTCCCCGGTGGTTTGCGATCTCGCTCTTCCTTTCCGCGTTCGCCCTGGTCGCTGTGTTGTTAATGCCCCGGCTGGCAAAGACCGGTGTTGACGCTCTGGTGCACCCGGACCTGCGGCCTTGCCCAGCCTGCAATCAATCCATCCAGGCGGCGGCCTCTCGCTGTAAGCACTGCGGGGCGCAAGTGGAGCCGATTGCCTTGAGAGATCGCAGCGGTTGGGTAGCGCGTATGACGGCCGATACGGATGAGGCGTTTGAACGGATGGCGGCACAGATGGCGCTCATCGATGTGCCGACAGTGCTTGATGAGCCGCCACACCTTTACGCGGGGCCGTTTGAAGAAAAAGCCGAGGCGCAAAATGTACTCAAATTCCTGAAGTCTGAACATGGCTTGGAAGGGCTGGTGACGTGGCGGTCGGTGGCGCGATAACACGAGATATAGCCGGTAAATGCGAAAATAGGGGAGGCTTATCTAATTGTCTAACGTCCTCTGTCGCTTAAGTAAATCCGCTTCCCTTATTGCAGCCAATACACACGAACGGACGGTAATAAATGTCTATCAATAAAGACTGGACCCCCGGCTTTGGCGAGATTGTCACGTGGTTCGCCATGGACAAGGCAGGCGCAATCGCCGTGATGGTGAATAACTGCTTTGGCCGTTTGCCGGCCGTGTTGTTAGCGCTGCCTGATGTAGAGTCGAAGTTGGATCGATTGAGCGAATACCTGTGGGAGGAGTCTGCCGAGTTCGATACCTACCCTGAGAGCAAACAAGGTGAAACGATACTTGGCCTGTATTCCGCTCGCACCTATCGGCACCTTGCTCGAAGAGCAGACGTAGAAGCATTGATAGGTGAGCACTCGTCAGCGGAGTCGGCGTTGACGGAATATAACGTGCCGTCGGTCAAAGGGTTTTATGTTTACCATGGGGTTGAAGGCAGTGTGGCCAATGAAGATTACCCGGTGGGCTATGAGGGGCAGAGCCAGATAGGGGATTATTTCAGGTATTTGCTGCCCACTATTACGGCGAGCATTGAGGATATACCGGCGCCACTCAGAGGCTGCATCGCGGTGTGTGAGTCGTTTGAATTTTCTGAACGGTCTTTTTGGTCCAGCGATTGGGTTGATGCGTATTTTCGTCAGTTGTATGGGTGACGTTGCGCGTATCAGTTGGGCGGCGCCAGGGCCGCCCGGTTTCTACTCAGGAGGGGTCGGCATGGAGCCTGCGCATGATGACATCAAGCAAATCACACCCATCGCGCAGCGGAATGGCCAGCAATTGGGCGAAGTCTTGAAGCACCACAGCATCGCTGCTGAGCTGTTCGCGAAAGGCCAGGTTTTCCAGCAGTTGGGTGACGGCTCGAATCCGGTACACGGCGGCGTCGTGGAGGACGTCGAGGGGCGCACAGGTGTCGATGAGCAGAGCGGGGACGGTGCTGTCGTGACCCGTAAGGGGCATGTATTGGTTCATTTGAAATCTCGGTCAGTAAAGTGAAGCCGTCTCCTTTCGTCGCCAAACGAATGGGTGACAGCTGTACGCAGGTTGGCGAACCGGGACCGAGTTCCGGCAGACCCGAAGGTCTCCCGCGCACAGCTGCCATAAAGCAGTGATGCGGGTACGAAAGCCCCTGCAAGCAAGCAGAAAGCTTTCGCACACGGTCGTCGGGTCGCCAAACCCGATCGCCCTTGTTGGGCGACGGGCCGGACTATAAGCCCCCCACCCAAACCCACGCAAGGCATCAAAGTACTGGCCCACACACACCGCCTCATGTCTTCAGCTCCCTGGCCGACACATTGGCGATGATTAAACGCATCAACGCACCCGCGCCGGTCAATCGCCGTCGCATCAACCCGCTCTACCGTTACACCACAAGGAAGAAGTACATGATCAAGTTGTTCTGCAAAGCTGCTGTTGTATTGTCCCTGGCCACGCTGTTTGGCTGCTCCTCGACACCGTCGGTGGAGAAAATGCAGGCGGACGTGGCGAACTACTCGCTGCCCAAGGCTGCTGTCGCCGACAAAGGCCTGGTGTACGTGGTACGCCCAAGCAACGTGGGGATGATGGTGCGCTTCAACGTGTTCCTGGATGACAAGGAAGCCGACTCGGAGATGGGCTACAACCGTGGCAACCAGTACATTTATTTCTTCGTGACGCCGGGCCAGCACGTGATCAGCTCCAAAGCTGAAAACTGGGCTGACATGCCGATCAACGTCAAGGCGGGTGAGGTGGTTTACCTCAAGCAGGAAGTCGAAATGGGCTTCGCCGTGGCACGCAACAGCCTCAAAGTGCTGAGCGATGTGGAAGGCCGTTATCTGGTCAAGGACGCGTCCTTGGGCACCGTGGCAAAAGAAAGCAAGTGAGTTAAACACGCTTGAAGCGGCCGGGCCCCAGGCCCGGTCGTTGTTGCTGTTCGTGCGCCCTGAACGCATCGTTTGTCAGGGCTGCCATTACGTGCAACCCCTTCTGGCCAGCCTTGCCGACATCTATGACGCCGCAAAGCCCGGCGCTGCTCGAGGATAAGACGTGGACGATAAACTCAATGACCTGCTGCACTTCGTGCCCCCGCATGCCGATTATGCTGTGGATGCGACAGACCTGGACCCGGAAGATATTCCCGACGCTCGCGTCGCCGGCGTAACGGCGTTGCTCAGGACTCATCCCGATGACGGTGTGCGGCTGTTGGCCGCGCGTTTGCTGACGAGTTGGGGCGTGCAAGAAGGCTTGAGTTATACCGCTCATATCATTGACAACGTCCAGACGTTCGAAGGGTTTGATTCACATCGGCTGCACGGCCACGATGAGACGTACAAGTTTGTGCTGAGGTCGTTGGTTGGTTACTTTTGCAGGTTGGCCGATGCGGGTGAGGGTAAAAGAGCACGGGCTGAAATCTATGCGCCGATTGTTAAAATCATTCATTTGTCGAATGAACGCCCCTTTGAAATCGCCGATATGTTTTGGTTGGTCAGCCGCAACCAATTCAACGAATACCTACCTGCACTGCGTGAGCATCTGCTGGCGATGGCTGCGAACCCGGAGCCGCATCGCTGGAAAATTTATGATGTGCTGGAGTTGTTGTTAAACGTGGATGCGGAGTTTGCTGCTGGGTTCTTGAAGGCGGCAGGCAAGTCGCATAACGACTTCAACTTGAATAAAACATTAAAGGACTGATGTGAAAAACCTTCTACTGATTCTGCTTTCCACCCTCATCCTCGGCGGCTGCGTCAGCCAGCCCCTCACGCCCGAACACCGTGCGCAGGTCAAAACGGTCAAGGTTTTGCCCGTGAAGTGGCAAAAGAACATGGTCTACATGGGCCGTGAACAAGCCTGGGGCGCGGCACTGGGCGCCGGGCTTGGCGCGGGCGTCGGCATGGCCAGCGGCGCGGGCAAGCTGGGCACGGCGGCTTTGAGCGGCGCGGGGTTTGCCGGTGGCATGAAGGTTGGGCAACTGGCCGAAATGTCGACGCCTGCGGCGATCCTCACGGTGATGGACGCCGAAAACATCGACTTGGGTGTGTTGCTCAAGCAGGGCTTTATCGATGCCCTGGGTAAAACCTCATCGCTCAAAGTCGTGGGTGACGATGAGCCGGCCGACGCGCAAATTGAGCTCACGGTGGGCGAGTGGGGCTTTCGCCTGACCCAGGGTTTCAGCAGCGTGGTGTACCCGACGCTCACGGTGGTGGCGCGCATGGACCGTGGCGACGAGATGCTCTGGCGCACGGTGGAGACGGTCACGCCGTTCAATGGCCAGAATGTCTACGGCTACACGCCGCTCACGTATCGCACCGACCCCGAGGCGTTGCGCCGCGCACTCACGGGTATTACGCAGATCACCAGTGGGTATCTGGTGAAAGAACTCAAATAAGCCTGCGAGTGCGTTAATGCTGGCCTGCTCTCTATTTTCTGATTACACGGATGCATCCCATGAACAAGGCAATGGTTGTACTGGCAATCGTGGGTTTCGTCGCAGGCTGTCAAGCCTCCGCACCACCCAGCTCCTTTGAACAGAGCCTGGCCAACGTCCAATGCGTGCTGTCTGAGGGCGCGAAAAGCCTCACAGCAGACGAGGTTCAATCCATTCGTAACGCAAGCGATAACGGCAACGTGCGCTGTAAGACTGCGCTCGGTGGTTTGTACGAAACCGGTCGTGGCGGCGTACCGCAAGATTTTGCCAAGGCCAAATCGCTCTATGAGTCCGTCGCCGCCGTGGATGGGATCGGTTACGAGAGGCTGGCGCGTATGGCCGAGGAGGGCCACGGGCAAGCGCGCAACGACGTGGAGGCGCGCCGGCTTTATCAGTTGGCGCTGACCAGCAGCGACAGCGATAAAAGTAAGCTCGCCTTGGCCAAATTGATGGAGGAGGGTCGCGGTGGCCCGCAGGATTTGTTCGGGGCCATGATGTATTACGTGGAGGCCAGCCAGCATGCCGGCGATGTCGCGTGGAAGGGCATTCAGCGCATTCGCGCTCAAGGGCCGGTGCTGACGCCTGAACAGACGCAGCGCTACAACGACGTCTGGAGTGATACCAGTCGCAAGAGCCTGAATCGCACGACGATGGACATCGAGATTGCCTTGAACAAGCACGTCCAACGCGCCAGCGTCAGCAAACCGGTGACGCTGCAAGTGCAAGGCAAATCGGGTTCGAATGTGCCGCACATCGCATTGATCCAAAGCTCGGGCAACGCTGAGGTAGACCAGGCCGTAATCGCCGCATTTGGTAAATACCGCATTCCTGCCGAGCCGCTATTGCCGGCTGGCCAGGATTCCTGGTCGTCTGAGCGGTCTCTCAAGGTCGGCCTGTAATGGGATGGCGGTTAGTGCAGGGAATTTGCCTGCTGCTGATGTTCGTCAGTGCAAGCGTCTCTATGTTGGCGTGGGCCTACTTCGACAGCTCCACCGCCGGCGCTTTCGGCTCGGCGCTGGGTGTTTTCCTGATGGGCGCCATTGGGCTGCTGTTCGCGTTTGTGTTCGAGCGCTCACGCACGCCGCGGGCCACGGCGCGCTACCTGGCAACACGCTTGGCCGTGGTACTGGTGCTGGCAGCGGGCGCGGCCTATCTGGTTGAAGCGCTGTGGCTTGCGCCTGAGCGCGACGAGCTCGACGCGAATCTGGAGGGCGCGACCTGTGGCAAATACACCGGCACTGTCGTGAAAGGCTGGGAGCAGATTTGCGCCGAGCAGCGCGAGCGCGAAGCGCATTGAGCGCTGCCTTTACCGGCGGCTTCAACTTCATCATCAAGGACTGAACAATGACCGAAAACGTTTTCGCCACCCCCACTGCCAATCTTGAAGTTGCCCCACAGGTCACGCCTGAGTTTTACGTCATCGCCGAGCGAAAGCTGTTTATTTTGTCGGTCCTGAGCTTGGGCCTTTATATGTATTTCTGGTCCTTCAAGCACTGGAGCAACTACAAGAAGGCCACCCAGGCCGACATCTGGCCCTGGGCACGCGGGCTGCTGTGTATTTTCTTTGTGCATAAGCTGTACCGGCGCGCCGACCATCAGATTCGCATCACGGGCCGCTCGTATATTTTTGATTTTGAGCAGTGGGCGACGATGCTGGTGGTGATCACGGTGGCGGCGCATATCGTCGACAGACTGTCTGATCACATTGAAAGCACGGCAGCGGTTGCGGTCTGGCTGTTTATCTCGATCCCGCTGCGCGCTTACCTGATGCAAAAGGGCCAGGCGATGCTCAACTTTGCGGCCGGTGATGCCGATGGCTCGAGCAATGCCCGCTTCAATGTCTGGAACTACCTGATCATGGTGCCGGGCGCGGCGCTGTGGGCGTTGATGCTTTTCCTCACGTTACCCTCGTTCTTTTGACGGGAGATAAACACGGTATGGATACGAGTAGCTCCGATGACGGCATCACACCGCAGCTTGAGCAGTTCGCCAACGCGGCCGCCCGTCGATGAAGCGAAAAAGCATTGCTCATGTATTTGACGGGGTTGCCGATACGCTAGTGGCTCAGAGCCATCACTTCAAAGGCTCAGCATTTATGGACAGTGCAGCTGCGTTAAAAAACCAGTTGCCCTAGGGAGTACTCAATGCGTTTTGCTGCATGGATTTTGCTGGGTGTTGCGCTGTTACTTGCCGGCTGCAACACCACACCCTACGACCGGGCGACGGTGTATTACGACCGCGCGCAGTACCCCTCCGACCTGGTGAAAGACTTCCCAGGCATCACGGACCCCATTGTTCAACATGGCCGTTGCGCCGTGGTGATGACCACGCCCAACTCCAATACGGGCGCTTATTACTTCTGCACGTTTGCGCTCACGGCCAACGACCTGTACGTGATGGGTTGGAACGGCAAGACCATGAAGTATGAGTCGCTGGCCAACGTGAAGTTGTCGGCCCTGAAGAAGATTTCGATCTGGTCGTTCTTCCGCGCGCGGCAGGTGCAACTCACCGAAAGCCAGCGTCTGTTGGGCTTTAGCGTGACCATTGATGACGGTGGCTACGACGACGGTGCAGCGACCGAGCGGTTGTTCGACACCCTGAAAGGCAAAGGCATCACCGTGGTGGAAAGCGAAGGTCAGATCAAGCCGCCGCCGGCGCCTGCGCCGATGTTTATTCCGATCATTATTCCCAAGTAGGCGTTAAACCGCCGCTTCAATCGGGGCATACACCTTCCTTTCTCACCGTAGGGATCAACAGCGTTATGAACGACTCAGTTTCGGCCTCCGCCGGCTACGACCTTGCCAGCCCAGGCAAGCGCCTTTTGGGCTACGTCATCGACATGGCCGTGGTGTTTTTCCTGCTGTTCTTGAAGGGTTGGCTGGATTACGTCGCGGTGTATTTTTCTTCAGCAGGCAGCGCCGTGGTGTTTCACTACCTGCACTTCCTGCTGTTTTGGCTGGCGGTAGGTTACATGCTGTTCTGCGATGCCTTGCCCAATGGGCAAAGCCTGGGCAAACGCCTGTGCCGCACCTCTGTGGTGGGTTACCCGTACCCCACCAACTGCACCGTGTTCCAATCGTTTTTGCGCAATGTGCCCAAACTGCTGTTCAGCCTGTTGGATGGCCTTTTTGTGTTGTTCGGCATACGCCGTCGCCTGGGTGACATGCTGGCGAAGACGATTGTTATCAACAGCCCGCCTGCTCTACGCACCGAAACCGCTTGAGTACGTTGGGCAACCCCGTAAAATGCCGCGGCACGAGCAACATGCCACCTTTCAGGGACGAATAAAGCAATGCGCGTTTTTGCCTTTCTCTTGGCCATCTGCCTGATTGCCGGCTGCGCCTCCAAGCCGGATTACTACATCTCGCCGGCGCCGGTCACCATTCCCAAGACTGCCACTTACTGGCTCGACACCTTCGACGTCGACGTTGTGGGCAAGAACGAGCGCTTTCTGCCGGATGACAAGGTTCGCCAGCAATTGGGCGTCGACCTGATCAATCGACTGCTCCAGGCCAAGCGCTACGCCACCAGTAAGGATAAGGCCGACTACCTGCTCGACATTGACGTGATCTATACGCGGCGCATCCAGGACACCCAAGGCGGCTTCATGACCGCCATCGTCGACGACAACACCATCCTCGCCAGTGTCGACTTCAACTATTCGGTCAAGATCAAGAAGGCCGATGCCGAGATACTGCACTTTTCCCAAGCTCGCCAGGGGCTCATGCCCGCGGGTTACCGCGGCGACTGGCAGAACATGAAAACCATGGCCGGTGTGCTGACCAACTCCGGCAACTCGAGCGTGGAGTCCTTTTACACCGGCGTGCTGAGCCGTTTTATCGTCGATGATTTACGCAATATCCCGTCCCGCTAGCGTTACCTGCTGCAACGGCTGAACTCTCACTCTAGGAGCACCCTGTGAAAACACTGTCCAAAATCCTGCTGTCGGGCCTCACCGCCGCAGCGCTGCTGACCGTGGCCGGTTGTGCCACGGAGAGCAATCGCGCGATGCCGGTGGAACAAGTCGCCAGCGCCAACGTCGCCTATTCCGGCGTGCGCGTACCCATTGCCGTGGGCAAGTTCGATAACCGTTCGAGCTACATGCGCGGCATCTTCTCCGACGGCGTTGACCGCCTCGGTGGCCAGGCCAAGACCATCCTGATCACTCACCTGCAGCAGACCAACCGCTTCAGCGTGCTGGACCGCGACAACATGGGCGAAATCTCCCAGGAAGCCGCGATCAAAGGCACCGTGCAGAAGCTCAAGGGCGCTGACTACGTGGTGACCGGTGATGTGACCGAGTTCGGCCGCAAAGAAACCGGCGACCGCCAGCTGTTCGGCATTCTTGGCCGTGGCAAAACCCAAGTGGCTTACGCCAAAGTCGCGTTGAACATCGTCAACATCAGCACTTCCGAAGTGGTGTATTCCACTCAGGGCGCCGGTGAGTACGCGCTGTCCAACCGCGAAGTGGTCGGCTTCGGCGGCACCGCCAGCTACGACTCCACCCTCAATGGCAAGGTCCTGGACCTGGCCATGCGCGAAGCCATCAACCGCCTCGTCGACGGCATCAACGCCGGCGCCTGGAACCCGCGCAACTGATCAGCAGCACCTCAAGGAGCAGTACACGGATGAGCAAGGCAGTTAAGTTGGCGCTGATGCTGACAGCAATCGCGACGGTCGCCGGGTGCCACACGGCGCCCCAACCCCTGTATCAGTGGGAAAGCTACCAGCCGCAGGTTTACGAATACTTCAAGGGCGAGCCCAAGGAAGCGCAGGTCGAGGCGCTGGAGCGCGACCTGCAAAAGATCAACGCCAGTGGCCGCAAAGCGCCGCCGGGTTACCACGCGCACCTGGGCATGCTGTACATGACCATGGGCAAGGATGACCAGATGGTGCAGGAGTTGCGCACCGAGAAGGCGCTGTTCCCCGAGTCTGCTTCCTACATGGACTTTTTGCTGAAAAACGCCAAGACCGGAGTCGCCACTAAATGAGCCTGTTAAAACTCACCGGCGCCTTGCTGGCCCTGGCTTTGCTCGGCGGTTGCGCAGCGCCCAAGACCATTGATTACACGGCCTACAAACAGGCGCGGCCGAAGTCGATCCTGGTACTGCCGCCGATCAATGAATCGCCGGAAGTGCAGGCGTCCTACAGCATGGTGTCGCAAGTCACCTACCCGTTGGCCGAAGCCGGCTACTACGTGCTGCCGATTGCTCTGGTGGACGAAACCTTCCGCCAGAACGGCCTGACCACTGCCAACGATATTCAGGGCGTGGCGCCGGCCAAGCTGCATGACATCTTTGGTGCGGACGCGGCGCTGTACATCACCGTGAGTGAGTACGGCACCAAGTACATGCTGATCTCCAGCGACACCTCGGTGACGGCCTCGGCCAAACTGGTCGACCTGCGCACCGGCACCACCTTGTGGACCGGTTCGGCACGTGCATCCAGCGAGGAAGGCAACAACAACAGCGGCGGCCTGGTGGGCATGCTGATCACGGCGGCGGTCAAGCAGGTGATCAACAGTTCTACCGATGCGGCGCACCCGATTGCCGGTATCACCAGTGCGCGCCTGCTGTCGGCAGGGCAACGCACCGGGATTCTGTACGGGCCGCGTAACCCGAAGTACGGCACGGACTAAACCGGCTACGCAATTGTGAAGGAGCGTTTACCGGCCCTTACAGGTTGGTAAATGCTTCGCCGCTTGTTCGCTGTTAGTGAACCATGATGTCCTTGGGGCTGATCAATTGCGTACTTTTTATTAGAAAGTCCGTCGTACGGTTGCCGGTCAGGTCGATGGCGATGAAATAGCGGCCGCTTTGCGGGTTGTATTTCACTATCGTATCGCCTATGCGCCCGGTAAATGCCTCAACGAGCTTGAGGCGTGTATTGGCTTCTTTCTCCACCCCGCGCAGATCAATGCTGTCTATGCCGCTGGTGAAATCCGTCAGTAACCGAGCATTGGAATAGGTCGAATCGCGGGCGCTGTCGAAGATGAAAGGCGGTTTTGCCACGGTTGTACCATCGCCTGAGGTCTCGCGCGTCGTGACTTTGGCAGCGCTGTGGGGCAAGAGGTCACTTGGCCTGACTTGCCCATGGGTCTTGATAAACAGGTCAGCCCTGCCATTGCCATTCAGGTCGATGGCCACGGAACCCATGCCGCTTCGTTCGTCGTAAGTGAGCTGCGCTTCACCGGCTTTACCGCTCCAGGCACGGACGACAGACAGGGAAGACAGGCCCGCACTGCGCAACGCACCCGTCACGTCGATCTTGTCGCTGCCGCTGGTGAAATCCATGATTTCGTCCGGGTTTTGCGGCGTGGAATCACTGGCGCGGTTATACACAAAACTGTCGGCACCTCGGCCCCCGCGTAGTCGATCGGCGCCGCCCCCGCCGGTGAGCCGGTTATTCTCATCGTTACCGATCAGCGCATCATGGCCTGCGCCGCCGATGGCATTTTCGATCGTGACACCCCGGGCGATTGAGACGTTGCCTTGACCGTGACCCACATCCGAGAACGAACCCGCCCTGAGGTTCACGACTTGATTGGTGCCGTAACCCGAGACGTCCAGCGTGTCGTTGCCGGCGCCGTCCCAGATGCAAAAAGTGGCCAAGTCGCGGTTGCTGTTCAGTGAGTAGTAATCCCGCCCGGTGTTGGAGTTGAAGCCATAGGTGTTGTTTTCCCTGCGGGTTTGATAGTTGGCGCCGTACTTGTGTTGAATAGTGCTGATGTCATCCATCATGGGGGCCAATGGGCCGTGACTGGCATTTTTGCCACTGCTTTGAGCGTTGTAATAGCTCATGACGCTATGGGCTTTGGAGTCTTGGGCGTAGACACGTTTCGTATCGTCTAGTTTACCGTCGTAGGCACCTGGGTGACTCAGGCCAAGGGCGTGACCGATTTCGTGGGTCATGGTGGGTCGTGTTACATGATACTGGTTGTAGCGGGTATCACCGCCAACACCGCCGTTGTAGCGGCTATAAGGGTAGGCGCCGTCGGCAGAGGGGATGCCGTTGAATATTTTGAAGGTCAATTGCCCTTCTGCCGCGCCGCCGTTTTCTTTGAAGGCCAAATTGGCCACGTCGCCCCAGGACTGGATCGAACGCCGGGCTTCTTGCTTTTGATATTCGTTGAATCCCATACCCCGTTCGTTTTTGAAGTAGTAGGAAATCTCGGTTTTGTTATTTCGGTTCGAGTCCTGCCATGTGGTTGTCTGCCGCGTGAGCTGCTCTATGGCCCGTTGCTTGTCAAAGGACTGCCTGTTTGCTCTGTTTAAGTAGGGATCGTCTGCACGCAGGGTTGCGTCATACGTGCTGCCACGGGTGTTTGCAGCGCTCGCTGCCGAGGTGGCCCATTGACGACTTTCCTGAACCTTTTGGCCTAATGCCTGGGGTACAAAACGATGCGGGTTTGAGGTTTGATTCGACGGCTGCAGACCGAGGGGGCGAGAGGATCCCTCGCCCGGCTGAGTGTCAATCGGATGAGGCTGACTGAAAGGCATACTGAGGTTTGTTTTCAAAGTAATCACTCCTATCGAACCATTGACTGAATGGGGCTTCGCTGCGGATGCGGCTCTGAGTGCCGGCATCATTGGCGGGCTTGGTTACGGTGCCGCTGGATCAGCTCTGCTCGCGTCGCGGCGCCCATCGAGGCGCGGCTGTTGCCCACTTGGCCGATGATCGAACCGTAGTGCAGCCCGATGATTTCCCCGGTGTCGGCCGAAATCAGCGGAGAGCCCGACGTGCCGGGTATTTTGTAGGCGTCATGGTAGAAAGAACTCTGGGCGCCGCTGTCGGAGTTCTGCCCCAAAACGCTGGTGGGTTTGCCGGCGGCGTTAAGGAAGGCAATGCCAAGGCCTTGCTGACCGTGGTTGGGCATAAAGATTTTTTGCCCGGCTTGGGCCTGGGTGTTATTGGCCAATTTGAGCGGCGAGAACTGCTTGGCCAGGGCGTTGATCTGCGCCTGAGGCAAGTCGACCCGCAACTCGGCGTAATCCAGGTTGGCGTCGCTACTGAGCGGCCGGGTATCCAGCGGCACCTTGCGCTCCACGCGCATGCGGCCGCTGTCATCCTCTGTGTAACCCAGCCACAACTCGAGCTTGCTGCCTTTGGCGAGGGCGTCGTGCACATGTTTGTTGGTCAATACGCTGGCGCCCCCGTCGATCAGTGAACCGGTGCCCAAGGTGTTGTAATGAACCCGCTCGTAGCCCCACGAGTCGCGCAGCACGGTCACTTCGCGAATGCTGCCCACCGCTTTGGCGCTGGCATGCATGGCCGAACCCTCAAGCGACCCACTGGCCCAGTTTTGCACAGAGAAGGGCGCGCGTTGCGAGGGAGTGGTATTGCGTTTGGTCCGCGAAACAGTAGGCGATGTGACGGTAGGTGCAGGTGCCGGAACAGGTGGTGGGGGCGTCACTGGAAGGTGCACAGTGGCGCCATTGGAGATCACATCGCTGGCCCTGATTGCACTGCTGCTCCTGATGAACAGGTCGGCGCTGCCGTTGCCATTCAGATCAATGGAGAGGCTGCTTTCCCGGGTACTCGGGTTGTAGCCCAACACCGCTTCGCCCGCCCGGCCGCTCAAGCGTTGGACAAAACGCAGGCTGTTGACACCCGCCTCACGCAACGCCCCGGACACATCAATCTTGTCCAGCCCGCTGCTGAAGTCCATCAGCAGGTCGGAACGACTGAGGGTGGAGTCACTGGCCTTGTCGTAGACAAATGTGTCGGCCCCGGCGCCGCCGGTCAGTCGGTCTGCTCCTGCGCCACCTTTGAGGCGATTGTTGGCGTTGTTACCCGTCAACAGGTCATCGCCAGAACCGCCGATGGCATTTTCTATCGTTACGCCTCTGGCGATGGAGACGTTGCCTTTCATGCCGCCGACATCGGAAAAATGCTGGGCGTTGAGGTTGATGCGCTGGTTCTGATGGAAGCCGGAAACGTCCAGGGTGTCATTGCCGCCGCCATCCCACACGCAGAACACCGGGGCATCGTCTGCGGACCGCAGGCTGAACGCGTCACGACCGGTGTTGGAGTTGAAGCCGTAGGTGGTGTCGGTGTTGCGGGTCTTGTAGTTGGCGCCATACAGTTTTTGCACGGCGGTGATGTCGTCCATCATCGGCGTGGAGGGGTAGTGGGTGCGCCGGTGCTTGGCAAAATCATGCCCGAGCAGGCCTTCCCACCAGTAGCTCATGATGCTGTAGGCGCGGGTGTCTTCGGCATAGATGGCGCGTGAGGCGTAGTCTCCGTCACCGTTGTATTGGCCGGGGTGCATCAGCCCCAAGGTATGCCCGATCTCGTGGTTAATAAGCCATTGCCCGAAACCGTCTTGGGTGGAGGGCCGTTCCATGCCATCCGAAGAGATCCACACCTGCGTGCCGTTACTGTAGATGCCGGGGTAGCTGCCTGTTCCGGCAAGGCCGAGTTGGGAGTCGTTGCCTAATAACAGCTGCCCTTCGGCGTCGGGCGCATCCTGTGCAAAGGTGATATTGGCCAGGTCCGACCAGTACTGCATCGCGCGTACGGCGTCGGCTTTCTGAGCAGCGGTAAATTCATTGGCGCCCTTGGGCGTATTGAAGGTTGCTTGCGACGGGGTGAAAAACCGGTAGGCAATGGGTATGACGCCGTCACCATTGAGGTCCTTCCAGCGAAAGCCCAATCGCGTGATTTGTTTGGCGGCCTGATCGGTATTGTAGGATCTCTTGTTGTTACCCTGGCCTGAGGGAGGCGTGGGCGGTTGGCTGGGTGAGTCGGCAGCCTGTGTATTCAAAGAAGCAGTGACGGGGTTCGGGTTGATTCTGACCATGGCTATTTACCTTCTGTCAGTTAGCGTGCACAGGCAGCCCGACGGCTTGCGCCTTGCGGCTCAAGCAGCGCGTTTACCTGAAAGGTTATCGTTGGGTGATAAGGCCGCTGATATCGTGAGGCCTGATCAATCGGGTGCTCTTGAGCAGAAAGTCCGTGTGGCCATTGCCGGTAAGGTCAATGGCGACAAAGTACCGCCTGCTGTAGGGGTTGAACTTCACCACGGTGTCGCCGGTGCGCCCTGTGTAGGCGTTTACCAGCCGCAGTGACGTGCGAGTGTTTTTGCTCAGGCCTCTGAGGTCGATCCTGTCTTGGCCACTGACAAAATCGGTGATCAGGTCAGCGTTGGCCGCCGTCGAGTCACTCGCCTTGTCGTAGACAAATACGTCTGCGCCGCCGCCGCCCATCAGCGTGTCCGCGCCGCCCCCGCCCTTTAATCGATTGCTCGCGTGGTTGCCGATCAACGTGTCGTCCTGGGCGCCGCCAATGGCGTTTTCCACCGTCACGCCTTTGGCGATGGAGACATTGCCTTTCATGCCGCCAACATCGGAGAACGCTTCGGCGTTCAAGTTGAGGGTTTGCTTCTGGTTGAAGCCGGAACAGTCCAACGTGTCGTTGCCACCACCGTCCCATATGCAAAAAACCGGTGCGTCCCGCGGCGACGTCAGGCTGTAATAGTCGCGCTCGGTATTGGAATTGAAACCGTAAACGGTATCGCCGCTGCGGGTGTTGAAGTTGGCGCCGTAGAGCGTCTGCACCGCTGCAATGTCGTGCAGCAAGGGCGCCGCCGAGTAGTGGGTCCACTCAGCGTTTTTCGAGAAGTTTTGCCCACTCCTGATCTCGGGGTTGTAGCTCATCAGGCTGTAGGCTTGAGTGTCCTCAAGGTAATGACGTGCGACGGGTTGCCGGGTGAAGTCCCCAGGATGATCCAGCCCCAGCGAATGACCCACTTCATGCGCCATGACCTGCCGGTCGTAACGGTCGGACTGGGGGCGGGCATGGCCGTTATCCAGCCACGCCTCGCCACCTTTTTTGAAATCCATGGGAAAGGGCAGGGATGCATAGGACTCGCCGTCACCGTCGTAAAGGCCCAGGGTCAGTCGGCCCTCGGTGCTGGTGCTGTTCTCCGAGAATTTGATGCGGGCGACATCGGCCCAGGCTTGCATGGCCATCCGCGCCCGTTTCTTTTGTTGCTCACTTAATTCGCTGGCGCCTTCGGGGGCATTGCTGACGGCGTGCGGGTTGTGTGGCGTAAAAAACTCATAGGCAATGTCGATGACGCCGTCGCGGTTCTTGTCTTGCCATTTGAAGCCTCGGGTGTGGCTGGTACGCAGCAGCTGCCTCGCGGCTTGATCGGTGGTGTAGGACGCCAAGGGCGTGTCTTGATAGGTGGACTCGGATGAAGAAAGTGCCGAGTAAGTTTTGTGATTGACAGAGAACATCTACTTGAATCCTTTTAATAGACGAAGTGAAGCGTGAGCTTCATGGCTCATGGGTAAACGAACTTTGCTGGGGTTAACGCCTTTAACTAAAGCGGGTGGGTGATGTGCCCGAAGTTTTTATTAACTCGGTGAGATTGATGTTGTCTTTGCCACTGACGAAGTCGTTGATCAGATGGCTATTGTGATAGGGCGAATCACTGGCGTTTTCGTAAGTGTGTGAAATCGAACGGCGCACTCGCTGGTTGGGTGTAAGCGCGGACTGAATACTCGGGTCAGCGAGCGGCTGAGCAAGGTCGCCAATGTTTGCGGTTGCGATGATATCCCCGGGTTTGACCTCCCCGTGGGTGCGTATCAGCAGGTCGGCTTTGCCGTCGCCTGTCAGGTCAATAGCCACGCTGCCTTTTCCACTGGTCTGGTCAAACAGGAGAACCGCATCACCCGCCTTGCCGGTCATTTCGCTGACAAATGCCAGGGCGGAGACATTGGCGTTCTTCATGGCGTTGGACACATCGATTTTGTCGCTGCCACTGGTGAAATCCATCAGCGTGTCCGGGTTGTTCGGCGTGGAGTCGCTGGCGCTGTTGTAGTCAAACGTATCCGCGCCGCCACCGCCGCGTATGCGGTCGCCCCCAGCACCGCCGGTGAAGCGGTTATCGGCGTCGTTACCGATTATTGCGTCGTCGCCTGAACCGCCTATGGCGTTTTCCACGGTGACGCCCCGGGCGATGGACACATTGCCCTTGAGCCCGCCGACATCGGAGTACGAGCCCGCCCTCAGATTAATGGTCTGGTTGGCCCTGTAGCCGGAGACGTCCAGGGTGTCATTGCCACCACCGTCCCAGATGCAGAACACCGCAGCTTCCCGGTTGGATTTGAGGGTGTAGTGGTCCCGCTGGCTGTTGGAGTTGAACCCATACGTCGTGTCGCCCTGACGGATTTGACGATTCACACCGTAGAGTTTCTGCATGGCGGAAATGTCATCCATCATGGGCGACCCTGGGTCGGCGCCCCCCAATCGTTTGCCGCTTTTTGCCGCGTTGTAGTAACTCATGACGGTGTGGGCCTGGGAGTCCTGCGCGTGGCTCCATGAGTCTGGGCGCAAGCTGCCGTTGTAGTTGCCGCCATGTTTGAGCCCCAGAGCGTGACCTGTCTCATGAATCAAGTCGAAGGGTGTGACTCGGGTGGCGTTGTACAGGGTCGAGCCTGCGTCGGGACGGTTACCTGGGTAGGCGCCGACGGCGGTGGGCACTCCCGATATGCCAAACGACATTTTCCCCTCGGCGCGTGACCCATTTTCCTCGAAGACCAGGTTGGACACGTCGCTCCACGCCTGTACCGCACGGCGCGCCATCGCTTGCTGGTTCTGGTTGAACTGCCCGAAACCTCGGTTGAATGAGTAACCCACCGAGACTTTGCCGTCGCCATTTCGGTCAACCCACTGGGTGTTGCCCCGCGTGAGGTTGTCGCTTGCCTGGCGTGCATCGAAAGAGCGTTTATTCAGGTTGGCCACATACGGGTCGTCGGGGCGCAGCGTGGGATCTTTACCGTCCCAACTGCGCTTGGTCGGTGTATCGGATGGGATGGGATGGGTTGTAGTAGTAGGCTTTTGCGGGCGTCTTGTGGGGGGCTCAGTGAAGGGGCGTACGTAGGGCTGCTGGGTCCTCGGTTGTACGAAAGGGCGTATATATGGATGCCGAAAGAATGGCTGCAGGAATCGACCAAGAATTCTGAGGCCGGGAGCGTATTGAGGCGCCGGTCGAAGAATCGGACCCAGGTTATTTTTCGCGTGGTTCGGTTGTTGAAATACAAGTGGCCTGAAGTCAATTCGCATGAGCGCAATCCATGTTTTTGTTGTGAGATGGATTCCTTTTTTTTAGGGGAAGTGCACGTCCGTTTGCTGGAAATACCTTCGCACTCTATAAATGAATTGCCAATGGGGTATATGTTTCTTGAGTGTCTTGATGGCGCAGTGCGTCATGCTTGGTAACAGCGGCTGTGTTTATTTTTGCGTTAAACAGCCTGTGTGGAGTGTTGATTTTAAAAGCACTGCTCGCAGAAGAAAAAAGTGTGCTTTTAAATTGTGTTTAGTACGTCTTCTTTGGAAATACAGAAAATTTTACAGTGTGATTATTGTTGTTAAGAGTTTTAGAGCGCGGCGAAGAGAATATAACAGTGAAGTGCCTTAGTTGTCGAAGTTTCCTACGGGCCATCAAGTTATATTGAAACTTGTTTTGCTGAAGTGCCGACAACTCTTTGTTCTTTGAACTGACAAGGCGCTGACTGCCGAAAGGCGAGCGTGTGGCGAGGAATGACGATCCTTAACCCGAACCAGAGGTGTTTTGCGTCTGAACCTGTGAACGGATTATTAACTGTTGAGGTTCAGCACCATGCCACAAGCTCCCTTATTCTTGCGTCCCATCGCTGGCGGCGTTGTCGTTACCGTGCTGCTGGTGGTGCTTGCCGGTTGCGGGCTGTCATCCTCTCAAGAGGCCGCCCAGCCTGCCGCGCCAACCCCCGCCACACCCCGCCCCGAGGCGGCTTTGATCAAGCGAGCGGCGGTCCCTGCGTTACTGGCTGCGCCAAGGGTCATGCACGACGCAGCCATGCCGGATCGGGTCGAACCTTCAGAGCATTACCAGAACTTGCCCGAAAACCCGGTCTACAGCGTCGCACAACAGCCTGTTTCGACCTTCAGTGCAGACGTCGACACCGGCAGTTATGCCAACGTGAGACGTTTTCTCAACCAGGGTAGCCTGCCGCCTGACGGCGCTGTGCGCCTGGAGGAAATGGTCAATTACTTCCCTTATGACTACACGCTGCCCACCGACGGCTCACCGTTTGGCGTGACCACCGAAGTCGCCCCCACGCCATGGAACCCGCACACCCGACTGCTGCGCATCGGCATCAAGGCCTGCGACCGCGCCGTGGCGGACCTGGCGCCGGCCAACCTGGTGTTTCTGGTGGACGTGTCCGGCTCCATGGACCGCCGCGAAGGCTTGCCGCTGGTGAAAAGCACGCTGAAATTGTTGGTGGACCAGCTGCGCGAGCAGGACCGTGTGGCGTTGGTGGTCTACGCCGGTGAGTCGCGCGTGGTGCTCGAACCCACCTCCGGGCGTGAAAAAACCAGGATCCGCAACGCCATCGACCAACTTACCGCTGGCGGCTCCACGGCGGGGGCGTCCGGTATTGAATTGGCCTACCAGATGGCCCGCGCCGGCTTTATCGATAAGGGTATCAACCGCATCCTGCTGGCCACCGACGGTGACTTCAATGTCGGCGTCAGCGATTTTGACAGCCTCAAGCAGATGGCCGCCAACCAGCGTAAAAGCGGCGTATCCCTGACCACCCTGGGCTTCGGTGTGGACAACTACAACGAACACTTGATGGAACAATTGGCCGACGCGGGCGATGGTAATTACGCCTACATCGACAACCTGCGGGAGGCGCGAAAAGTACTCGTCGACCAGCTCAGTTCAACCCTGGCAGTGGTGGCGCGGGATGTGAAATTGCAGGTGGAATTCAACCCGGCCCAGGTCAGTGAATACCGGTTGCTGGGCTATGAGAACCGGGCCTTGAAGCGGGAGGATTTCAGCAACGACAAGGTCGACGCTGGCGAGATCGGCGCAGGGCATACCGTCACCGCGCTGTACGAAATTGTGCCGAAGGGCCAGAAGGGGTGGTTGGAGCCATTGCGCTACGCCGCTGCGCCCGCGGCTGAAAACACATCGGCTGAGTTGGCGATGCTGCGCGTGCGCTACAAGCCTGCGGCGGGTGGTAACAGCCAGTTGCTCGAGCGGCCCATCAGCAATGTGTCGACCCAGGCCAGCGACGACCTGCGTTTCTCGGCGGCCGTTGCAGCCTTCGCCCAACAGCTCAAGGGCGATGGCCGCTACACTGGCAACATGAGCCTGCAGGACACCGCCGCACTGGCCCGCTCGGCCCGCGGCGATGACCCGTTCGGGTTGCGCAACGAGTTCGTGCAACTGGTTGAGTTGGCGCAGAGCCTTAAGCATTAACGACAACCAATGTGGGAGCGGGCTTGCTCGCGAAGGCAGGTTGTCAGTTGATGCATTAGGAAACTGACCCACTGCCTTCGCGAGCAAGCCCGCTCCCACATATAGATCGGTTTGGACTGTAAGAAAGGAGTTCGCTCACTACATGGCCGTACCAGATGATTCACCCAGCGACGAAGCGCTGCTGGCCCGCTACCGAAGCGGTGACGCCGCTGCGTTCGAGGTTTTGTACGCGCGGCACCGTCAAGGGCTGTACCGGTTCCTGGTGTCCCTGAGCAACAAGGCCGAGCTGGCCGAAGAGGTTTACCAGGAGACCTGGCTCAGCCTGATCCGCAGCAGCACCCAGCCACAGGGCCGGGCGAGTTTTCGTACATGGCTGTTCCAGATTGCCCGCAACCGCCTGATCGACCACTGGCGCAAGCACGGCGTGCATAACCCTTTGCATGACAGCTACGACGAGCAACTGCACGCCCAGCCCGATGACAGCCCCGGCCCCGAGCAGCAACTGAGCCTGAGCCGCGACCACGCGCGCCTCGACGCTGCACTGCAAGATTTGCCCGAAGACCAGCGCGAAGTCTTCCTGCTGCGCCTGCACGGCGACCTCGAAGTGCCGCAAATCGCCGCCCTCACTGGCGCTCCGCTGGAAACCGTAAAAAGCCGCCTGCGCTACGCCCAGCAGAAACTGCGCCGCCTGCTGGCCGAGGAGATACCCGCATGACCGACTCACGCCAAACACCTGACGACGAGCTGCTCCAGCATTTTCGTCAACACAGCCTGGGCGAACCGCCAGCGTCCCTCGACGCCTTCATCCTCAACACCGCCCGCCATGAAGCCCCCGCGCGACAGCCGAACCTGTGGCAACGCTGGCTGCAAGCCTGCCGCCAACCGCGCTGGCAAATGGCATTCGCCACCGTCGCCGGCGTAGCGCTGATGCTCGGCGTAGTGATGCGCTCACCCGTGCCGCAACCGGAGATCTCCACAGCCACCTTCTCCACGCTCCACCAGGAAGCCGCCCGCCCGGCATCGCAAGCGTTCTCGGCACCCGCGCCCATGGCCCGCATGGCCGCCGCCCCGCCCGTGCAGGCCGAGGCCGCCAGCGTGTTGGCGGATGAACCGGCGGCAAAGGTCAGCAAGCGTGCGGCGATTGTGTTGCCGTCGTTGGAGCAGGGGCTGCAGGAGATTGTGGATCTGCGCCTGGCTGGCGAAACCCGAGCGGCGGATGAAAAGCTGCTGGCGTTGCATAAGCGCTTCCCCAATGAAGACTTGCCTGCGCGGTTGGAGGTGTTGCAGAAACGGTAAGACGATGAATACTGTTGCCGATTGACGAGCGATCGTAAGCCTTTATACTTCTTCGCAACACGGCCCCTGTCGGTTGATGCGCTTCGGTGCTGAGACTGCTCAGGGGTTTTTTATTGCCCGTGCTTTTCCTTTTTATGGCGGATGAAATCTTCGTTCGAGCGGTTGATCAATGCAGCGTGTTTTCCGATCCATGCATGATGTTTGGTTAACCCTGTCTTGGCATCCAGCTGAATGGAAAAGCTTTCATGAAACAAGTCCGGCTTCAGTTGAGTTCGGTGCGCTCTCGAAAGGCAAACCAGTAGCCGCTGAGGCGGTAGTAACCGACGCGCTCCAGATACTCCAGGGCTTTAGGTGGGTCCGTAGCAGTCATGCCTCGCGATAGAAGCAGACCGAGTTGTCCTTGATAGCTCAGTCAAGGTTTTGGATAACCACCCGTCATCGATTAATCACCTTGGTAGCCGTGTTACACGCCTTTATTTTTGAGATTCAGACTGAAAACCTGAGTGTTCTTGATCGAGTGTTTTCTATGCTGTTCAGCGGCAAGCAATGTAACTCTTTTGCAGCATCTCTCTGTGCCGGGAAGCATTTAGAGACAAAGACGGCAAATATTCCAAATCTCACCCACAAAAAAGCCCCAGCTCTTTCGACCTGGGGCTTTTTCATCTGTATCTGGTGCCGGCGTCATTTGAAATGGATAGTAAGATGCCCGTATTTATTGGGTCTGCTTAGTGGTTTCTCGGTTAGGCATACACGTGGGCATACACGGCGCTTCCTACTGGCCACCGCCTTCGTGGGGTTAAAGGCTATTTCGCTTACCAGGCTTAAGGGTGTTCATAAAGACATGGTTTCGATGATATTCAAGGTAGGGAAGGGCTTTAAGATGGAAATGAACCTTCCGGGGTGTTTCTAAACCGTACACCGCTCGATCATGTCCATTGACATTATCTGACACCAACAGAGTCCCTTCATCAGTGAATGAGATTAGGCCTGAGTCAAGCAAGGCGTGCAGCGCTACGTTCAATATTATGCTGTTGAATGGGTCTATCGCTTCGGCAATGAGATCTGATTTACACGCGGCAACCCCTTTTATGTGAGCTGCCTCCAGTGCGCATGTTGCCCCCGACAGAGCGCACTTGGCGTCCCACAAGTCTAAGGCCCGTGCCCTAAATTCGAGTTGAAATGTCCGGTCCTCTCGAAACGTCTGACGGAACATCGGACCCTCAGGATCTTTCTGGATACGTTTAGAAGAGACTAACCACTCTCCTGTGCTCTCGAGTTCAAATGCCAATTCCTCCTGGGAAATATCCATCAGTTTATTGACGGGAATTTCTACCCAGCCAAGCGTAGGGCTAAGCAGGGAAGAGCTTGATTGACCGTGGCGCCAAGCGTCCCGTCGCTGAGCCTCAATACCCATCTTTACTCTGAAGATCTTTTTCTCCCTGAGAAGGTACGCGCGCTGTATCGACGCGAGTGCTTTGAAATACGAGGATGATTCAGGCGCAGCTTTGAACCCGTGCTTGTAGAAGCCTTTCAAACCTGCAAACGGAAGGAGTGCTCTCGCTTCCTTCTCAGGGGATCGGCTGCTGACGGGGATCCATATGGTCGTGTCTCCATCCTCGTAGACCTTAATTTTAAGCGGGCTCAAGTTTTTCGCTCCTCGTCAACGAGTATGGGCGGATGCTGCTCAGGTAAATGATAGCGGCGACTGAAACGGGTAGATAAATGTGCTGGGGACCCTGAGGATATCCTGCGAATACGGGGCATGAAACCCGCGGGATCGTGGTAGCGGCAGCCGCACCAGCTTACTGAAATTTAAACGTTGAAATTGAAAGGATCTTGAAAAGAAAAGGGTATCCTTACCTGATCTGTAACGGTCATGGGTTTCGTTCAGGATGGTGAACGATTGGCCCGGTCAACTCGGTCAACCAGTCAACTAACTTTGGAGCCCAGCCACTAACGAGATCCGGCGGGTTCTATGCCCCGTATCTATCCGAAATGCCCAGGGTCCCCAGCGGCTTTTCGATTCATAGGGCAAATGCACTGGTGAACAGCAGTTCACACGGTTCACCTGTTCACTAAGCTGGGCACTTTTCTGCTGACACGATCACGCGGGTTTCCGACCCCGCGTCTCAAAGTAAGCCTCAGGGTCCCCCTGCGATAGGGGGCCGAATCTGGCGTTCGCTGGAGGAAATGATGCTTCCGGGGAGCGGGGGTATGCATGCGTCTAAAACACAGTGTTACGTATGTTACTGGTGTAACGACGATCTCTAAGCTTATGTATTCATAGGGAATTATTACGGTAACACTGTCTCTGTGCGTCGGCCTTGAAGAGTGTTACTTAACCAGCAGGTGTAACGCTTCTGAAGGGTCGGCTAGGCCCAATATGTAGCGTTTGTTTCGCCCGTGAAATGATGTTTCTTATGGTGGTCATCTTGCCGTTGTGTGAAAGTCAAAATCAGGCTAATTCGGTAGTAGCAAGCCTTAGCTGGTAGCCTTCCTTTATGTTGGTAGGAAGCGATCAGATACACATTTGTATCACCTAAAATTTTCAGGTTTTAGTCATGGCGGAAGAATGACCACATCAAAGCTCTACCGCAGGGCGGTTGGTTGTGTAGACTGGGCCTAGCATTTAGCCTGCTGTCTCTAGCGCAAGCTGAGATACGTTACGGGCGGAGTTGATAGGTGATGGTCCGACTCTTCAGGGCCACAAGGTTTTCGTGAGCATTCTTATATAACTATCTTGTTGGCGCGTGACGTGAGTAAACCAGTCGCGGCGAGGAATAACATTCATGTTGATGCTGCACATCTCTGATATTCACTTCAAATCGCCGGACTGTCTCGTTCAAGAGATGGATCCTGAGTTTTCTATCCGAACACGTATGATGCGGGATCTGGCCCAGCAAGTTCAAAAGCTGGGTAACGTTGGCGCAATTTTGCTTGGTGGTGATATTGCGTTCAAGGCAGCGCCAGACGAGTATCAGACAGCGCGAGCATGGATCGAGCAGCTTTCTGATATTTCGGGGTGTCCCAAAGAGCGCATTTTTGTCGTGCCTGGCAATCACGATGTAGATCGAGAAATCATCAGAAAAAGCGTCCCGATTCAGAACGTCCAATACGCAATTGCCTCTACTCCTCTCGATCAGCGCGAATGGAAGTTGAAGCAGCAGTTGCGAGATGAAACAACTGGTCAACTCCTGCTCCAGGCCCATTCTGCCTACAATGACTTTGCTGCGCCCTTCGCATGTCAGATATGGCCTTCAAAGCCTTTCTGGCATCAAGACATCCCTTTAGACAACGGTGTTAATCTCAGGATTTACGGTCTGACTTCGACGTTACTATCCGGTCGTGAAGGAAACGATGACAAGGAAAGGGATCTGTACCTCAGTCCGTTACAAACGGCACTCAATCCAGCACCAAACACACTCAACATGGTGTTGTGCCATCATCCTATTGATTGGTTAGCTGATGGCGATGCCGTAGATGACGCCTTAAACGCCCGTGCCGCTTTCCATGTGTTTGGCCACAAGCACAAACAGCGTTTGATAATGGACCCAAGCTACGTGCGGTTCAGCGCTGCTGCGGTAAATCCCTCGCGTCAAGAACAGCCCTACAATCCGGGCTACAATCTAATTAGACTCCAAGTGGAAGGCGCTGGAGCCGAGCGATGTGTGAAGGTCGAGGTGTTTCAGCGCCGGTTGCAGGATAACCCAGAACGATTTATCTCGATCCAGACCAGTTCGGACAGAGAGAGTTTTACATCCTCGATTTTGGTCCCGGTGGAAGCCGAAATACCCGCGCCTAAAAGTGGAGCTTTCGGATCGATTTCGGCTGTTGACGTATCTCAAGAGTGTTCGACAATTGCGCAGGTCATTCAGGATCCGGAGGCGACCATGGGGGAGGAAGATACTCGAGACCTGCTCTACCGTTTCTGGGACCTATCGAACAGCCAGCGACGAGACATCGTGACGTCATTCAACCTGCTGTTGGAGGGCGAAATGAAGCTTCCTGAGCCCGAGCGATATGGACGAGCATTAATCCGTGCCGCGGAGTTGAACATCATGGAAAAGATCGCGGCTGAAGTCGCCAAACTGGAGAGATAAGTATGGCGAAGACGCCGGAGATGAATGCCGATTTCGCGCATTGGTATGCCGAAGCTTTTATGGATGAAGGTGAGATTGCAAAGCGCAGATGGAAGGGGGTGGTTGATACCTCCGCTACTGCCGATTACACGACTGTAGAGGTTCTAGTCCGTTACGCCTTCGCCACGGCGGCCCCAGCTAATGGCGGTAAAAACGAAGTTTTGGCAAAGAAACACCAAACATTATTGACAACCATATCCGGTAACAGCACCCCTCTTGACCCAGCAGAATCTCGGCGCGAACTACAGATCTTGTCAGCCGCCGTGCTCGTAAGGCTGTTTTCTAGGCTGCCAGATGCCGCTATAGCTGTACTGAATGCATCGTTTGGAGGCAAGCGTACGGTCGAGCTGCCTATGGATCTAGTTAATCTTGCGAAGCAAGCTTTAGTTGAGTTCACAAAGAAAAAGCACGAGCGTCCAGACCCCAAAGAACTCGAAATTGGAAAGCCGACGATCGAGTACGAGGTTTCAGCGGACGCCTCAGCAAGCATGACTCCAGATGAGTTGACGAATGAACTAGATAGCCTTCGCGATGCTGCCAGTAAAGCTTTGGGCGAGATTGTAGATAATCAAAATTTAGTGACTAAAAAGCTCGCTCACCAGATATCGCTGGGAGAAGAAGAGTTGCAAATGCTGTGGTGGTTAATCGGAGCCCATAGCTGGACCGTAGATACCCCGTTTGCTGATATTGATTCTGCATTGAAACCACTTGTTTTTGCTAAAGAGTTGGGGGAGCTTACCCACATATCACCTGGGCCGGCGTCGGTAATTGCTCTGTTTTCTAGGAGTGGTATTACAGGGTCGTCTATTAATATATTGGACTCTGTCAATGCCGCCGATATCAAGTGGGGCGCGGAAATTAGTAAGTCCAACAGAATTTCTCCTGTTACTACGCCTATACATTTTGCACTGGAAAAAAGAATCGAGATCGGCTCTGACGACGCGTGGATGCCGGTGTGGTCATCAATGACTGGCTTACCCGATGACGCTTCGATGTCATCAGTTCAGCTTGCTGAGCTCTTTTACCGCGAGCACCTTTTCTTGCTTGTAGGTGGATGAATAAATGGCGAACCACGAGTTAAACTGCACGAACGCCGAATGTAAAGTAGAGTCTGATGGTAAATGCGTTGAAGGATATGAAGTTGAAGACTGCCCCCATGTTGGCGGCTTGTCTCTCGACGACATTCCCGAGACTGAAGAGCAAGCTGCTCCAGCGCCTCTACCAGAACCTACCATCGCGCTTGCTTCGGGTGAGGCGCTGAGTCGAGTTAACACTTCGATTCTTCAGCGAAGGAACATATCTAAATCAATCGGTCTCATAGGGCCGAATGACTCCGGTAAAACCAGCTTGATCTCGGGAGTGTATGACCTTCTTCAAGGGGGGCCTGTCTCGGGGGCAGCATTCGCTGGGTCGTCGACTCTGATTGGTTTTGAGAAGGTTTGCCACCTCGCACGTGTGGTTTCCCGAGGCGTAGCGCCACACACAGAAAGAACTAGCCGTGGCGCAGACGCGACATTCTTTCATCTCGATATATATCAAGAAAGTGTTGGAATTACTTCCGTATTTATAAGCGACCGCTCAGGTGAGGACTATCTCGCCGTCACCGATCAGATCTCGTTGGCCGATCAATTTTACGAGATCCGTAGGGCAGACTGCATCACTCTGTTGGTCAACGGTTCCCAACTGGCTGATCCGAAGATGCGGCATGAAGTTAAGGCCGCAACGCCTCATATAGTGGATGCATTAATCGAAGCAAAGGCAATACGCAAGGGATGTAGGCTAGCAGTTGTTCTGACAAAGAAGGATTCTGTGGTCATATCTCAGGATCCGGATCGTGTCCAGAGAGATTTCGGTGAGCTGGTGGAGTCAATCATCAGGGCTCATGCAGCTTATCTCGGCGATGTGAAGCAATTTATAGTCGCGGCATCTCCACAAGACTGCAAACATGTCAGTAGGGGAGAAGGGGTCGCCGACCTGTTGCTGTACTGGCTAAACTTGACTGTGTCTGCAAACGCGTCGGTTGATTATGTGTCTCCTGATTTCGAGCGTATGATCGACTTGTTGACTGATGTGAGATCTGAAGAATGAGTGGGAAAATTCATATTTCTGTTATGGGACTCCCCTCTTCCGGCAAGACGACTTTTCTCGCTGCGCTGTGGCATATGGTTCGTGAGGGGGGCGCAAATACTGTTCTCTCTTTCGATGGTCTCAGCCAAGGTAATTATGAACATCTGAATGTTCTAGCCAAGCGGTGGCGATCTGGAACGATTCAGCAGCGTACTCAGGTGAGCGGTGCCAAAGCTGTGACAATGCGACTCAAAGATGCCGATGACCATAAGGTTGAGGTGTCATTCCCGGATCTGCCTGGAGAGGACTTCTCTCGGATGTGGGAGCGCAGAGAGCTCGACAAGGGAATGCTCGAAACTCTTACAGCATCTTCACTCGTCCTTATGATCAACGGGGACACGATTAAGCTTCCGGCTTGGCTTGTTGAGTGGAATATGTTGCAGAGTAAAATGCGAATAGCACCTTCAAAAAATGAGGCAGTCGAATGGAGCGCCGATCTCGCTCCTACCCAAGTCAGGATCGTGGATCTGCTGCAGATGCTCATGTCGGGGGAGCTAAATATTGGCAGGAGGCGTTTAGCTATTCTCATCTCAGCATGGGACAAGGTTGAAGGTGATGGATTGACGCCTGCGGAGATCCTTGAAAGCAAGCTACCTCTTCTAAATCAATATTTGCGTAGCGGACGCGATTCTTGGAACTGGAAAGTTTGGGGACTAAGTGCTCAAGGCGGTGTCTATGAGGATCCAGATAAGGGTGAAAGCTTTGCTGAGACCGACAGACTTCGAGATCTTGAGCGCCCTTCCGACAGGATCAAAGTCGTAGATGGAGGAGCCCTCTGTTCCGATTTGACCAAGCCGCTAAAATGGCTGATCGACTAATGCCCACAATCTTGGTCCATCAGGCGCTGCATGGATACAACGACGGTCATAGACTTATTGCTAGCTCACTTTCGCTAGATGCTGCGGATGGTCGCGTGATGTTAGTGATGAGTGACCTGTCTGGTCCAGGTATAAAACCTTCGGATGGCGGCTATCTCACAGGATACCCACTTGAGCATAGTGGGAAGTACGTTTTTTCAAGGACTTGGGCAGCACCTGAAATGCCCCGTCCTGGTTGTGTCTGGACTCACTCGTTAATTATCGACAATGCAGATTTGGCTAAACTTGTTTCGGTTAAGGCTTTGATTGATAACTTAAATCGTCCCACAGGCACAGATACCAAGGCTCAGTACAGCGCTCCCGTTTCGTTGCCGATTCAAACGGTCCCCTGTGAAATTAATCGTACAGATCGTGCTGAGCAGCTGCTTCAAGCGTTATATTCTCTTCCCATGCGGCAGGTAGTAGCCGATGCGGGCGAGCCGTTTGCAGACGAACAGCTAACGACAGCTATCTGGATGCAACAATGGCCAAGATTACGGCGTTCGTTTGGTTTTTGTACTCTTTCTGGAATGGATAGATCCGGAAAAGGAGTAGCGCTTGACCTTCAATTCGTACCCGAGAAAGATCACAAACTTCGGTCTAAGTTTCCTAGCGCTGTAGTCGCGGGCGGAGCTATAGTTTCCGATGAAATATTGCCATTGCTGGGGGATCTTACGGCGCCTTCTCTCTCTACTTTACGTGAATTCCTTAAACGTACAGGGGGCGACGTCGATGGTGGTAGGAGTGCTATGTTGCCTCTGTGTGAGCTTCATAGAAGCCTTTTGAAAAGCCAGCCTCCGGACTTAGCCTCTGCGGTGTTAGCCTTAGTTACACTTGATAGCGGCGGGAGAACGCAGGCTCGAGCGATCCGCTCGCTCGTGACGCGGCAGGCGATGAAGTCGCCAGGTCGAGTAGAAAATGTTGTGTTTGAGTTTCTTCTAAATACAGTGGAACAACTGAGTGACCCGTCAGAGCAAGTAGATATGGGCAACAAACTTGGTATCGAATTGTGGCGGCGATCCCCCCATCGTTTCCATGCTGCGCTTTATTCGGAAGGTGCGCTTGCAAATATTGCTTCTCATGCTTTGTCGGAGATTAAGTCGGATCTTTTAGTCTCGGGGCTGAAGGCTAATTCAGATATCGTTACAGATATAGTCAAGCGTAGACCGGACATAATGAAGTTGCCAGCTTTTTGGAATATTCCAAAAGTGGATGATCAGCTGGCGGAGCATATTTCTCATCAAGACGCTGGGGTCGCAATATATGCATTGCTTGCCGCTGGTAGAGTCGGGCCAGCAGCAACGATTATTAATAAAGTTGAGTCGTCTGAATTGGCTCTCGCGCTGGAGTCAGAGAAGTCAAATTCCAAGGCCGTTCTGGAGTGGCTTTTCGTTTTATGTCGTGATCTAAACAAACTAGCATCGGTGCTAGCATCTGGTCAATTGACCAAGATGTCTACTCTCGTCATTATGGCTCAACAAATTTCCCCCGACGATGTGCCAAACAGTTATGGAGAGGACCCTTGGCTCATTGCTTTGCGAAGTGCTTCAGGTTCATTGGGGCGGTTAGATGAAGATTTTCTTGCGGCATTTGTTCTGAATAGAGCTCTGGGTTGGAAGTCCAGATCGCCAGCCGAGTTGCTGCAGTACTCTTACAACAGAGTTTATAGAGCGTTCGAAAGTCAACGTTTCGCGCGCGATACAGAGAAGCTGGCAAGTTCGCGTTTGGTGCGCGGCTCTTGGATCGACTGGGATAATTGTTCAAGACTAAAAGAAACAGTAGTAAAAAAATTCATAGACTACGACCTTGATCCGGAAATTTTTGGTCGAATCACTGAAGATGTTTCCTTAGCACTTTCTCTTATTGATGAGGCTGCTAAAAGCAAAAAAGGGCGTGCCTATCTCAAGCGGGTTTATGAGGCTCTTAAACGCGTCGATGAAACAGGGAATAGTGCGCGAGCGGACTATATTAATGATAACCTTAAGTGATTAATTTTTAATTTCTGAGGCAGGGGTCAGCTTTTTAAGCGGTTTTCAATATTGTCATGTGTGAACGATGTTGGTGGCTTGCAATCAATTTTAACGGGGTTTTGGTTTTTCACTGAGATGTTTGATTTTTATATTAAAAATTTATAGTTAAGGGCCCAATTGGGCCCTTTTTTCTATTGGCGATTTTATTTCTTCAGCGTAAGCGAACGGTGAACACACCTACCGACCTCCCAAATTAAGGGCGATGGTGTCCGCCTATTTTTAAGCGGACGCGATAGCCCTTAAATGCGCCAACGAAGCTCTTACCCCAAGTCGTTTAAAGCCCAAGTTGTCCAGGAATGCCTGCAACCCGGCGCCTCCATCTCCAGCGTTGCCATCAGTCACGGCATCAATGCCAACGTGATCCGTAAGTGGCTGCCACTTTTCCGAGATCCACCACCCGCAACCCTGCCAGCGTTCGTTCCGGTAAAGGTCGCCCCGAAAAGACAGGTCGATCCATCGGTGATCATCGAGTTGCCATTTGGCGAGCAAACTATCACGGTGAAATGGCCGTATTCCGATCCTGAAGGGTGTGTCCGTTTTGTCCGTGGACTTGCTTCGTGATTCGCATAGACGCAATTTGGCTGGCCACCGAGCCGATGGATACGCGCTCCGGCACCGAGAAAGCTCTCGCCCGGGTCGTGGCCGTCTTCGGTGCGGCGCAGCCGCACTGTGCTTATCTCTTTGCCAACCGCCGAGGCAATCGCATGAAAGTGTTGGTGCACGACGGCCTGGGCGTTTGGTTGGCGGCACGCCGCCTACATCAGGGGAAGTTTTCTTGGGCGAGTGATCGGCATGGTGACCAAAAATGGAGCTAAATACTGAGCAGCTCCATGCACTGGTGGTCGGTCTTCCCTGGCAACGGATTGGGTCTGACGGAGCCATCCGTAACCATTAAGAGACATGGATGACATACATCGATCAGCAGATCGGGCAGAGTCATCACCATGATTCCTACTACTCCTCTCGATCAGCTCGACACCTAACAACTGCGCAGCCTCGCTGCGCAGTTGCTCAACCGCGTTGAGCATCTAGATATGCAGCTGGCGAGCCTCGACAAAGAGGTGCTTCATCAGAAGACCCGCAACCAGCAACTCATTCACGAAATAGCCCAGCTCAAACGCCACCGCTTTGCCAAACGCTCCGAGTCGTTCAGCCCTGATCAGGCCAGCTTGCTCGACGACCTGATTGAGACCGACCTGGCCGCCATCGAAGCAGAGCTTGAAATCCTGGCACCAAAACCAGCGCAATCAGTAGCCCGCCAGCAACCCAAACGCACCGCTTTGCCTGCCGAGTTTCCTCGCACACTGATTCATCGCGAGCGTGAAAACACTCAATGCCAATGCGGCTGCGCCCTCAAGCGCATCGGCGAAGACGTCAGCGAAAAGCTCGACTACACGCCGGGCGTGTTCAGCGTCGAACGGCATATTCGTGGCAAATGGGTCTGCAATAACTGCGAGACCCTGATTCAAGAGCCGGTGCCGGCGCAGGTGATCGACAAAGGCATCCCGACTGCCGGGTTGCTGGCTCAGGTAATGGTTGCGAAATACGCCGATCATTTGCCGCTGTACCGCCAGGAGCAAATCTTCGGGCGTGCCGGTCTCGCGATTCCTCGTTCAACGCTGGCCAGTTGGGTCGGCGCTTGCGGCGTGCAATTACAGCCACTGGTGGATGCCTTGCGCGAAGTCGTGCTTGAGCACAACGTGGTGCATGTCGATGAAACGCCGGTACAGATGCTGGCTCCGGGTGAAAAGAAAACCCACCGAGCATATGTTTGGGGTTATGCCACGACCGCGTTCGCCGAGATAAGCGCGGTGGTGTACGACTTCAGCCCCGGTCGTTCTGGCGAATATGCCCGTAACTTTTTGGGCGACTGGAAAGGCAAGTTGGTCTGTCACGACTACGGCGGTTACAAAGCCAGTTTTGCACTTGGCGTCACTGAAATCGGCTGCATGACCCACGCCCGCCGCAAGTTCTACGACCTACACGTCACCAAAAAAAGTGTGCTGGCCGAGCAAGCGTTGCGGTACATCGTGGCTTTATATGAGGTTGAACGCGAAGTCCGCGATTTGGAACCGGATGTCCGGCGACGAATACGTCAGGAAAAAGCCGCGCCCCTGATGGACGCGTTTCATACCTGGATGATCGCCCAGCGCGAGCGTGTGCATGAAGGTTTGGGGATTACCAAGGCGCTGGATTAAAGCCTTAAACGTTGGGCTGCGTTGAGCCGTTATCTGAACGACGGCACGGTGCCCATAGATAATAACCACCTCGAAAATCAGATACGGCCATGGGCGCTCGGGCGCAAGAACTGGTTGTTTGCTGGCTCACTACGCAGTGGCCAACGCGCTGCTGCGCTAATGAGTTTGATCCAGTCTGCCAAGCTCAACGGCCACGATGCATATGCTTATCTGAAGGACGTTCTTACTCGCCTGCCGACGCAGCGGGCGAGTGAGATTGGGGATTTGTTGCCGCATCGATGGCAACCGGCTTAGCTGCGCAAGACGGGATGCCTGGACGCTTACAGTTCAGGCAACTGGAGCGGGATCAGGCTGCGTCTACTCGACTGCGAACCGACGCAGAAGCTAGGGCGCTTATCCGATGCGAAGTGATTAAGGTTACCGATTAGTGTACATATTAAAATCTGCCAATGGTTACCTATACATATTAACCGCTAAAATCAGTAGCGAGTTATAGTCCGTACTGCAGCGGCAACCAAAGGCATTTCAGTGGAATGAGCGCTAAATAAATTTTCCTCCACTATCTTTGTATTCGGCTTCAAGTAGATCGAGAATGGGCGCTGCCTTCTCAAGGCCGTGGTCGTCGACTAAAAGCCTCAATAATTTAAGTTTCTTCAGCTTTTTTACCGAGTTGTCTTCCCCACACAGAATCTCAAGGGCTTTCTGAACTTCTTTCCTCTGCCCAGGGTCGAAATAATCTGCAAGCCTGGCGGCGTTAAGGAATGTAATTCCGCATATTTTTATCGTTGCGATACCTTTTGCGTCATCATTTTTTGGTGCGACTCTACCATAGATATCAAAGCAAAGGTGGTCAGTCCACTCATCGAAGTGAGGGTGAATGATGCTGTAATATGCGGTGTCTAATGGGACTTCAGTTAGGTTGGTCACACCTTTGTGTATGTCCTTGTCGCTTTTCCTACTGTTGCAGGTTTTGCAGCCGATAGCTAAATTAATAAATTCAAACATGAACTGTGGAAAATTGACTTTTGGCAAGATATGTTCAGCATCAAAACTGCCTTGGTGTGCATCTAATTCCTTGCTGCAATAGCAGCAGCGTCTACCTTGTATATGCCAGTAGTGAGACTTTATTTCTTTGCGGAAATCTTTGATAAGAGCGACATGATTACCGGTATTTACATTCCAGAATTCATGATCGGTTTGTCCGTTTTGTTTTAGGATGTCATGCTCTGCCGAGCTTATTTTCGTAAGCTTAGCCGGGGGAGTCGCTTTGTCCCTTGGTCTGTACATTATTACACCTGTTAACTGAGGCAGTCGATAGCGTGCTTGATGAGCTCAATGGACTTTCTGTCATCGGCTATCGGATTTGAATATATTTTTAACAGGTTTTGAAGTGTGTGTAGAGCGTTCGCAACATTGCTTGGGTCCGCCTCGGCACTTACAACGGCAGAGAGAATTTCGTTCGCTAAGTGAGTGCTATCTGTTACCGGCGTCTCAAATACGTTGAGAAGAGTGCTTTCGACTGAAATGTGGTTTTTTATATGTAGATCATCGTTGAGTATGTTTTGGTGGAATTTATTTTGCAGTTGTATTATGTCGGCCCCATTTTTCGCACCTTGCTGGACAATAAGTGGAGAGTGGGTTGCAATAAGAATATGGCATCCTTGAAATTGCTTCAGTACTGCGTACAAGCTGTCTATATACAAATATTGCCATGTGGGGTGAAGGCTGAGTTCAGGCTCGTCAATAAGTACAATTGAATTATCTTTTAGTGCGCTGGCCAAGCTGAGCATTGAGCACAGCATTTGCTGTTGTCCGGAACTGGTTTGCGTGACATCCATAGGCATGGGATTTCTTTCGTCAAATAGAAGAAAGCCTTCTAGTCTTAGTAATCCAAGTCTTCTTAATAACGCAAAGCTTTGAAAAGCCGCGAAATCATTGATGTTTTTTTCGTAAAGATTAAAGTCTAGCTCATAATTGTTCGATGATAATTGAAATCTCTCGGAGATTTCTATTGCTGATGCAAGTAGGTCGTAGTCAGGGCTTGGGCTTAGTTTTGATCTTGTCGAGCCTGGATGCCCATAGCCAAGTTTACGAATTTCGCGTTCAAATTCCGAAATGCCCTGTGTTTTTATAATTCTCCGGAAGTGATTCAGGTCTTCCCTGCCCTTGTACTTAAGGCGAAAGTTTTCTCTGTATCCAAGGTTTCTAATAATACTGAAAAGGTTAAATATAATATTTTCGCTTTCTGCCAGCCTGTAGAGTGCATCTTCTAGCGTGTGCCTGGTGAGTGTTCTAGCGGTATAGGTTTTAGTTTGGCTTATACCAATGCAAGTATAAAACTCATGGTCATGCCTAGAGAGAAATGAATTTACCTGAACACCTCGTTTTGCTGAAGGAAATCTTGAGAACGGACTAAATGTTTGTGAAATTACACTTGAAAGTTGGCCTGTGAAAGTCACGTTTGTTAAATAGTTATTATTTTTTAATGAGTTTGTAGAAATTAAATAGCGAGCTGTCGAGCTGAGTAGCTGTGTTTTTCCAGAGCCATTTGGTCCAGTTAACAATGTTATCCTGTTTGTAGGCATATTCCATGGCATGTCGATGTTTAAGTGCAAATGTTCTGTATGTATAGATGTGATTATGGCCATGACTGTCCCTGATTTGCTAAATGAATGCGCTACATTCTGTAAGAGTGTCAGCAGCAGTCGCTCAGATTTTGTGGCGTGACATCAGTAACGTTCGGTTGCTACACATCAAAATGATTGCTGCAAAAATCTTGCGGGTACTAGTGGGGCGAGATTATAGAGCAATGTCAGAGCTTGAACTTTTGAATATTGACTGGTCATTTTTCGTCCTTGTACCGTGTCTGATGTCGTTTTGATATCGTACTGTAGCTGCACGAGCTTAAATTTCCAAGCCACCAGCGCTTAAGGAGGTGCAGTGCTCCGGTGGCGAGACGATAGAGCACCACTACGCAGCTGCGGAAACTGCTGCTGAGATTGAACCATCTGCCTATTGGCGTGGCGGCCCTACCAATAGCTTCGGAATATCCGCGACGGCGGAGCCTCGCTTCGGGCTACCTACATGCAAAGATTTACCAAGGCGCACTAAATTCAAATAGTGTCTCGGTTAAGACGGAGGTTGGTTATCACCCCAACTTGGCCGCTAGCTCCTCCGCAGTAATGTTGTAGTATCGCTTGAGCATGTTCACCTCCCGATGCCCCGTAACGCTCGCGAGCTCGATCAAATTCGGCAGTTTGGTCGCAAGCCGACAGGTCGCTTCATGCCGCAGGTCGTGAAAGCGCAGATTGATCAGGAAGTCTTCCTGAGGCGTGACTTGCGCTACGTCGCAATCCCCCAAGTATTTCAGCCTTGCACGCTCCAGACCTCTCACAAACGCCTTCTTGAGAGCATAAGCCGTGGTGGGGAAGACTCGCCCGCACAGTGAGCGCGGTAAATCCTTGAGAAACTGAATAGCCTTCGGTGAAAGCGGGACGGTTCTGGGCAGGCCGTTTTTGGTAGCGGGCAGGTGCGCGGTTCTACGATCCAGGTTCACGTGCTTCCAGCGCAACTCGAAAATCTAGCCACGGCGCATCGCTGTCTCAATCGCCAGTTGGACGATGGGCCGTATCCATGGATTGTGCGATGCGTCGGCATATGTGCCATCAGCATGGCGCTCACGAAGCTCTAGGGCGCTGAGCATGTATTGCTCTTCAATTGGGTCAAGCCGTCGCGAGCGCTCGTCGTTGTAGCTGGGGCGGCTGACCATCCGGACTGGATTCTCGGCCAAATGAATTCCCCACTCGCGGCGAGCGACCTCGATCACGCACTGAAACAAAGCCAGCTCACGTTTCATCGTATTGCCCTTGCGGATCTTCAAGCGCTCGTCACGGTAGCGGGCAAAATCTGAAGAGGTGAGGGTCGCAACGATGCGTGTCGCCAGTGGGTGCCGCTTGAGCGCTTCCAGGCGTTTGATTTCCGAATACGCGCCTTTGTGCTTCGGAGCGATCTCGGAGATGTAGCGATCAATAAGTTGATGAAAGGCGGTGCGTTCAGCCTCAACTCGAGAGACAAAAATGCCCCGGTCGATTTCGCTTTCGATCATGCGTGCCCAAGCTTGGGCATCGGATTTGGTTTCGAAGGTTTTGCGCTGGGCTGGGTAGCCCTTACGGCGTATTTGCGCTTCCCACTGATACTCGCCGCGATTCCTGATTGTTGCCATTTCGACCATTCCCGCCACTTTTGAGTGTGGCAAATTTGTGGCAAAAACGATTTTCAGGACTAGGACAGGTTTCTGTCAGGAGCGCTATCCCTTTGTAATACAAGGGAAAGAAGATGGTGCACCCGGCGGGATTCGAACCCACGACCCCTGCCTTCGGAGGGCAGTACTCTATCCAGCTGAGCTACGGATGCTTGTGCGGGCGACATCATACCCATGTCGCCCTTGGGCGTCCATGCCGGTCTTTGGCCGTTTATGGGTAGGAAATTGCTGCACAGCGGCCCTGCGCCGGGTGCCGGTGGTCGAGGCGCTGGAACCCGGTCGTATCACGCTGATCAGAAAGATTCGGCAAATGCGCCGTTTTCGTTCTTTTTTTCGAACAGACTATTGCCCTGTACCCCCATTGATCCTAGGATTCGTTTGAGATTTCAAACGCTCTGTCTCCCGTGCGCTCTTTCACTGTTCCCGCGCGCTGGGGCTGATTTCCCTGACGGCAGCCCACAAGGCGCCTTTCAACAACTCTAATTCGCTCCGCGTGCGCGCGGTGCTGTTAAGGAAAGCCGACATGCAGCTCAAAGATACCCAGTTGTTCCGCCAACAAGCCTTTATCGATGGCGCTTGGGTGGATGCGGACAACGGTCAAACCATCAAGGTCAACAACCCGGCCACGGGCGAGATTCTCGGCACTGTGCCGAAGATGGGCGCTGCCGAAACCCGCCGCGCCATCGAAGCGGCCGACAAGGCGCTGCCGGCTTGGCGTGCGCTGACCGCCAAGGAGCGCGCGAACAAGCTGCGCCGTTGGTTCGAGCTGCTGATCGAAAACCAGGACGACCTCGGTCGCCTGATGACCCTGGAACAAGGCAAGCCACTGGCCGAAGCCAAGGGCGAAATCGTCTACGCCGCCTCCTTTATCGAGTGGTTCGCCGAAGAGGCCAAGCGCATCTACGGTGACGTAATTCCCGGCCACCAGCCCGACAAGCGCCTGATCGTGATCAAGCAGCCGATCGGCGTAACTGCTGCGATCACGCCGTGGAACTTCCCGGCCGCGATGATCACCCGTAAAGCTGGCCCGGCCCTGGCCGCCGGTTGCACCATGGTGATCAAGCCGGCTTCGCAAACGCCGTTCTCGGCTCTGGCCCTGGTTGAGCTGGCGCACCGTGCCGGCATCCCTAAAGGCGTGCTCAGTGTGGTCACCGGCAGTGCCGGCGACATCGGCGGCGAGCTGACCAGCAACCCGATCGTGCGTAAATTGTCCTTCACCGGCTCCACTGAAATCGGTCGCCAGCTGATGGCCGAATGCGCCAAGGACATCAAGAAAGTATCCCTGGAGCTGGGCGGCAACGCGCCGTTTATCGTGTTCGACGACGCAGATCTGGATAAGGCCGTCGAAGGCGCGATCATTTCCAAATACCGCAACAACGGCCAGACCTGCGTCTGCGCCAACCGCCTGTACATTCAGGATTCGGTGTACGACGCGTTCGCCGAGAAACTCAAAGTGGCCGTGGCCAAACTCAAGATCGGCAACGGTCTGGAAGAAGGCACCACCACCGGCCCGCTGATTGACGAAAAAGCCGTGGCCAAGGTTCAGGAGCACATCGCTGATGCCCTGAGCAAAGGCGCCAAGCTGCTGGCCGGTGGCAAGGTGATGGAAGGCAACTTCTTCGAGCCGACCATCCTGGTTGACGTGCCGAAAGACGCCGCCGTTGCCAAGGAAGAAACCTTTGGCCCACTGGCGCCGCTGTTCCGCTTCAAAGACGAAGCCGAAGTGATCGCGATGTCCAACGACACCGAGTTCGGCCTGGCATCCTACTTCTACGCCCGCGACCTGGGCCGTGTGTTCCGTGTGGCTGAAGCCCTGGAATACGGCATGGTCGGCGTCAACACCGGGTTGATCTCCAACGAAGTGGCGCCGTTTGGCGGCATCAAGGCCTCGGGCCTGGGCCGTGAAGGCTCCAAGTACGGGATCGAGGATTACCTGGAAATCAAATACCTCTGCCTGGGCATCTGACCGGTAAGAGATCGCAGCAAACGCAGAGGGCACGAGAGCGCTGACCCTTTGCGTGTTTCACACCGTTATTCGTAGTGGCCGGGAAAGCTGTGGCAGTCGATCATCGCATGCTGCCGTAGTTGCCTCCCCGCCACGTATTCCTTGGACCACGCCACCCGATGAGTGGCGAATGAGGACTTTATGAGCAAGACCAACGCATCCCTGATGAAACGCCGCGAAGCCGCTGTACCGCGCGGTGTTGGCCAGATTCACCCGATCTTCGCCGAATCCGCGAAGAACGCCACCGTGACCGACGTTGAAGGTCGCGAGTTCATCGACTTCGCCGGCGGTATCGCCGTGCTGAACACCGGCCACGTGCACCCGAAAATTATCGCTGCCGTGACTGAACAGTTGAACAAGCTGACCCACACCTGCTTCCAGGTTCTGGCCTACGAGCCGTACGTGGAACTGTGTGAAAAAATCAACGCCAAGGTGCCAGGCGATTTCGCCAAGAAAACCCTGCTGGTCACCACCGGTTCCGAAGCCGTAGAAAACGCCGTGAAAATCGCCCGCGCTGCCACTGGCCGTGCCGGCGTGATCGCCTTCACCGGCGCCTACCACGGCCGCACCATGATGACCCTGGGCCTGACCGGCAAAGTCGTGCCTTACTCGGCCGGCATGGGCCTGATGCCAGGCGGCGTGTTCCGTGCGCTGTTCCCGAACGAACTGCACGGTGTGAGCGACGACGATGCCATCGCCAGCATCGAACGCATCTTCAAAAACGATGCCGAGCCGCGTGATATCGCTGCCATCATCATCGAGCCGGTGCAGGGCGAAGGCGGCTTCTACGTCGCGCCTAAATCCTTCATGAAGCGCCTGCGTGAACTGTGCGACAAGCACGGCATCCTGCTGATCGCCGACGAAGTGCAAACTGGCGCAGGCCGTACCGGTACGTTCTTCGCCATGGAACAGATGGGCGTTGCCGCCGACCTGACCACCTTCGCCAAATCCATCGCCGGCGGCTTCCCGTTGGCCGGTGTGTGCGGCAAGGCTGAATACATGGACGCCATCGCCCCAGGCGGCCTGGGCGGCACCTACGCCGGTAGCCCGATCGCGTGCGCCGCGGCCCTGGCCGTGATGGAAGTGTTCGAAGAAGAGCACCTGCTGGACCGCTGCAAGGCCGTCGGCGAGCGCCTGGTCACTGGCCTGAAAGCCATTCAAGCCAAGTACCCGGTGATCGGCGAAGTGCGTGCCCTGGGCGCGATGATCGCGGTGGAGCTGTTCGAAGGTGGCGACAGCCACAAGCCGAACGCCGCTGCCGTTGCCTCCGTGGTGGCCAAGGCGCGTGACAAGGGCCTGATCCTGCTGTCGTGCGGCACTTACGGCAACGTGTTGCGCGTGCTGGTCCCGCTGACCTCGCCGGACGAGCAGTTGGACAAAGGTTTGGCGATCATCGAAGAGTGCTTCTCCGAGCTGTAAGCGCAAGCTGACCTGATCGACAGAAAAAACCCGCTTCGGCGGGTTTTTTTGTGCCCGATGCAACACATTCAGGCCATGTTCATTGTACGCAGGGGGCTTGATTGTCTAAGGTTGCAGCATTGCCGATGGAGCGTGCTGGATGACTGCTGTTGATTTACCGGCTGTACCCCGAGTGCTGATTGCCGAGGCGGACCCTTGGTCGCGGGACTTACTCAAACAAGTGTTGTTGAATGTGCGCTGCGACGCACGGCTGGACGTGTGTGCAGATGGGCAGCAAGCGGCCACGCTGCTGCGAGATAAAACCTACGACCTGATCCTGGCGGATTGGGAGCTGCCGGGCGTTGATGGCCTGAGCTTGCTGCGCAGCGTGCGCCAGAAGCGCCGCTCATTGCCCTTCATCCTGCTGAGCAGTCGCAATGACAGCGCCAGCGTGCGTGAAGCGTTGCCCCTGGCGCCGACGGCGTACCTGACCAAACCGCTGAACATGGAAGGCCTCACGCAGCGCCTGCAAGATTTGCTGCTGAACGAAGGCGAAAGCGTGTATTGCGAGATCCCGCCGCTGGCGCCCGGCATGACCTTGCCGGTGTTCCTGGAGCGCCGCCGTGACGCCTGCGACGGCGCGCCGTTGCGGGTGGACGTCAAAGATGCCGTCCAGCACAGCCTCACACCCGATGGCCTGGACCTTAAACAGCTGGAAGACCGGGTGCGCATCGACCCGCAAATCACGGCCGTACTGATCGCCGCCGCCAACAGCGCCGGCCATCACGGCACGCCGGTACAAACGCTGTCGGCGGCGCTGCACAAGCTGGCGGCCGGGCAAAGCATGAACCTGATCCTGGGCCTGGCGCTCAAGCACAACGTCGTGTTGGGTGACCCGGCGCTGCTGGCGTATGCCGAGCGCCATTGGCAGTTGTCCCAAGACACCGCCGACTATGCCCGCCGCCTGGCACGCATGCTGGAGCTGGACCACGAGCGCTGCTACAGCGCCGGTATTCTGCATCGGCTGGGCGATTTGGCGTTGTTGCGTTGCCTGGAAGACTGGTGCCAGGGTGGCGGGGCGTTGGACGACGAAGCGATTGGTGAGTCGCTGGACACATTTGGTGCGGCTTATGGTTCGGCCTTGCGCGCGCGTTGGCGCTTGCCGTTGGAACTGCGCCAGCTGATTGCGGCGATCTACTCGCTCGAAGGCGGGGTGTATTCGCGTGAATCGCTGGTGATGAACCTGGCGGCGCAAATGGCGCGCCTGACTGAGCACGAAGGGCTGGAAGCGCTGGCCGGCAGTAAGACGGCGCGCTTGCTGCGCGTCGGGTTGTCAGAGCTGACGCGGGTGCGCAAAGCCTAGCTGATAACGAGGATCAAGTGTGGGAGCGGGCTTGCTCGCGAATGCGGTGGATCAGTCAATATTTTCGGCGCCTGGCACACCGCATTCGCGAGCAAGCCCGCTCCCACATTTTTGATTCGGGTTAACCCGCGATTACGCGGTTTTTGCCCTGGCGCTTGGCTTCATACATCGCCGCATCGGCCCGTGCAAACAGGCTGTCCAGGGTTGAGTCTTCTTCGCGCAAGCTGGCCAAGCCCTGGCTGACGGTCACGGTGAACTGCCGGCCTTCAAAGCTGAAGCTCAGCGCCTGGATCTCCTTGCCCAGCCGCTCGGCCACCTGCAACGCCATCTCCGGCGCACAACCGGGCAACACGGCGGCGAACTCTTCGCCGCCAATGCGCCCGAACAGGTCGCCACGGCGCAATACGCCGCGCCCGCTCTCGGCGATACGCCGCAACACCTGATCGCCCTCCAGATGGCCGTAGCTGTCGTTGACGTCCTTGAAATCATCGATGTCCAGCAACAGGAATGCCAATGGCGAGCCTTGGGCGCAGGCGCTGTCGAAGGCCTGGTTGGCGCATTCGAAAAAGTGCCGGCGGTTGCTGCTCTGCGTCAGCACATCGGTGGTGGCGAGGCGGTGCAGCTCCAGCTCCATCTGTTTCTTTTCGGTGATGTCTTCGGCCATGCCGACCACAATCACCGGCTTACCGGGCTCAACCTGTTGGTTGATGTAGCACTTGTCGCTCAGCCAGCGAATCTGCCCGTCAGCGGTGATGATGCGGTACTCGCGGTCCTCCACGGCGCCTTGCTCCAGCACGCGGGCGAGGCTGTGTTCGGCGTAGTCGAGGTCTTCGGGGTGGATGCTGTTGCGCCATTCGCGGTGGTCGGCAAGCAGCAAACCGGCTGAACGGCCAAAGACGCGCTCGTAGGCTGGGCTGACGTACAGCACGCGGCGCGTTTCCCAATCAATGGCCCACAACACGGCATTCACACTGACCAGCAGCGAGCTCAGCAACTGCTCGCGCTCGCTCAACCGTTCGACCTCACCCTGGGCGTGCATGAGCGCCAACAGGGTGGCCGCCGCCGCCGGGCGAGGAGCCTCGGCAGTAGGAGCATCGAGTGAACAGGTGTTTTCGTGAACCATCGGTACAACTCTCTCTGGGCGCGTCGCAGGATGGAGCAGCGATCACTACAAGGGTCACCATGATGGCGAAGTGTTCATTGAGAGAGGGGAATTGCGGTGAAGTTCCGTGAGCGGCTTGACTAAGAAATGGCGTCAGAAACCGGTTGTAGGCCGATTTTCGGGGAGAATGGGCTAGTTTTGCTGCGTGTTTTTACTGTGGCGAGCGGGCTTGTTGTGGCAAGCCCGCTCACCACAACAAGCGGGCTGTGAACGCCGGGTCAGACCGCTGCAGGGCGCAGCGAATAGGTCTTCAGCTGGTGGGCAAAATCGCGCAGGGACTGGATGCCGCTGGCCTCGGCCTCGTGCACCCATTCCTTGATCGCGGCCAGCATGTCGTGGCCATTGGAGCTGGTCTTCAGCCAGATCTGCTGCAGCGCCAGGCGCTTCTCGTAGATCACAGTGAGCGCGTGGCTGTGCTCCAGCATGCTCTGGATACGCACATGGTGGCGGTCATCGAGCAAGCTGGTTTCACGCGACAGCAGGCGCTTGGCGCGGTGGAATTGGTGGCGCACCGAGTGATCGACCTTCTGCAGCTCCTGCTTGACCAGCGGGCCAATCACCAACTTGCGGTACTGGGCCATGATCTGGAAGCGGTTGTTGAGGATCGCCATGGCGGTGTCCATGTCCAGATGGCCTTTGCCTTCGACACGGTGAGCGATGGGCGCCACGCGCTGCACTTTGGCCAGGCGCAGGAAGCTGAACACTTTGATCCACGCCCAGCCCAGGTCGAACTCCCACTTCTTCACCGACAGCTTGGCCGAGTTGGGGTAGGTGTGGTGGTTGTTATGCAGCTCTTCGCCGCCGACGATGATGCCCCAAGGCACCAGGTTGGTGGCCGCGTCACGGCATTCGAAGTTGCGATAGCCCACGGCATGGCCCAGGCCGTTGATCACGCCGGCCGCCCAGAAGGGAATCCACATCATCTGGATCGCCCAGATGGTGATGCCGATGGTGCCGAACAGCAGCAGGTCGATGACGCCCATGATCGCCACGCCCAACAGTGGGTAAGGCGTATAGATTTTGCGTTCGATCCAGTCATCCGGGCAGTTTTTGCCGTAGATACGCAGGGTCTCGGGGTTTTCGGCCTCGGCGCGGTACAGCTCGGCGCCTTTGCGCAACACGGTGGACAGGCCTTTGACGACCGGGCTGTGCGGGTCGTCAACGGTTTCGCATTTGGCGTGGTGTTTGCGGTGGATAGCGGTCCACTCGCGGGTGTTCTGCGCCGTGGTCAGCCACAGCCAGAAGCGGAAGAAGTGTTTCAGGCCGGCATTGAGCTCCAGGGAGCGATGGGCTGAATAGCGGTGCAGATAGACGGTGACCCCAACGATGGTCACGTGGGTCATCAACAGAGTGACTGCCACCAGTTGCCAGGCTGACAGGTCAAGAAAACCGTTGTACCACATAGGCTGTATGGCCCTCAGATAAAGAAAAAACCAGCTCACGCATTATCACTAAGCCTACAGAGAAAACCAGCCGCCCTTTCAGATAGAAGTGACTGGATGTTTCTTATTCTATAATCCGCAGCCTTTGTAGGGCGATTTTGTTTTTTTGGTAAGGATTACTGACCATATGCTGTTTTCGTACCGAGGTGCCCTGCGCGTGGGGCTGGTATACCTGCTGGTTTCCATTGTGTGGCTCCAGCTCAGTCACCACCTATTGATCAACTTTCTCGATGACCCGCAGGCATTGGGGCGCTGGCTGCAGGTGCGCGGCTATGTGTGGGTGGCCCTCAGCGCGCTGGCGATTTACCTGCTATGCGCGCGGTTTGCGCGTACCCACCAGTTGCAGCAACCGCTGAAAGAAAACCGCGAACGCCTGCGCCAGGCGGCCGCCGTGTTCGATTGCACCCGAGAAGGCGTGCTGGTCACTGACGCCCAGGGGCTGATCGTGCACGTCAACCGGGCGTTTATGGAGATCACCGGCTACAGCCGAGAGGACGTGATGGGTGAACGGCCGAGCCTGTTCAAGTCCGGGCGCCATTCGTCGAGTTTCTACCAGCAGGTGTTCCAGACCCTGGAGCGCACGGGCGAATGGAGCGGCGAGATCTGGAACCGACGCAAAAGCGGTGAAATTTATCCACAGTGGCAAACCATTCGCGAGATCCACGACGACTCAGGCAAGGTCAGCCACTACGTTGCGGTGTTTTCCGACATCAGCGCCATCAAGGATTCCGAGCACGAACTGGCCCACCTCGCTCACCACGACCCGCTGACCGACCTGCCTAATCGCCTGCTGTTCACCGACCGTGCCGAGCAGGCACTGGCCTCGGCGCAGGTGCATAAACGTGGCTGTGCCTTGCTGTTGCTGGACCTGGACCACTTCAAGATCATCAATGACAGCCTCGGCCATAACGTCGGCGACCAGTTGCTCAAGGCGGTGGGCGAGCGCCTCAAAGGTCTGTTCGGCCCCGGCGTGACTTTGGCGCGGCTGGGCGGCGACGAGTTCGCGGTGCTGGCCGAAAGTTGTCCACAGGTGGTGCAGGCCGCCGCCTTGGCCCAGCGCATGCTCGATGCGATGAAGCAGCCGTTTATCTTTGATGGCCACCAGCTGTTTATCAGCGCCAGCATCGGCATCAGCCTGTTCCCCAGTGATGCCCTCAGCGCCCAGCAACTGCTGCGCAATGCCGACTCCGCACTGTTCAAGGCCAAGAGCGCCGGCCGCGAAAGCTACGCCTTGTACACCGAAGAGTTGACCGCCCACGCGCAGAACCGCGTGGAAATCGCCAGCGAGTTGCGCCGTGCCCTCGACCAACAGGAACTGCGCGTCTACTACCAGCCGGTGCATGACCTGCACGGCAGCCGCCTGATCGGCGTCGAAGCGCTGGTGCGCTGGCAGCATCCGGAGCGCGGCCTGGTGCCACCGGGGGATTTTATCCCCATCGCCGAACGCACCGGGCTGATAGCCGATATCGACGCCTGGGTGATGGATCAGGCCTGTCGCCAGATGTGCCAATGGTTGGCGGACGGCGCGCCGCTGAGCTTTGTTGCGGTGAATGTCTCCAGCCGCCTGTTCGCCCGGCGCGAGCTGTACGAGCAAGTTGCCCAGGTGCTGCACGCCACCGGTCTCGATCCGGCGTTCCTTGAGTTGGAAGTCACCGAAAGCGCGGTGATGGATGACCCCGAAGTCGCCCTTGAGCAACTGCACCGCCTGCGCGAGCTGGGCTTGCGCCTGGCCATCGATGATTTTGGCACCGGCTATTCGTCGTTGTTGCGCCTCAAGCGCCTGCCGGTGCAGAAACTCAAGATCGACCAGGGCTTTGTCGCCGGGTTGCCGTGGGATGAGGACGACGCGGCGATTGTGCGCGTGGTGATCGCCCTGGCAAAAAGCATGGGCATGCAGGTGCATGCCGAAGGGATCGAGCAAGTGGAACAGGCGCGGTTCCTGTTGGAGCAGGAGTGCGATCTGGGCCAGGGGTATTGGTTTGGGCGGCCGATGCCGGCACAGGAGATTGATTGGCACCGGGCACCTGCTATCCGGACTTGAAATACGATCAAATGTGGGAGCGGGCTTGCTCGCGAAGGCGGAGTGTCAGTCAATAAATCTGTGGCTGAGCCACCGCCTTCGCGAGCAAGCCCGCTCCCACATTTTGATCTCGGCACGGCTTATTTACAGTGTTGACGTCGCAAAAACCCGCGCAACCCCACGTCCTGCCAGAAAATTCTTTCTGGTTATATAAACATTCTTAAATAGTATTTTTAAGAATATCCGCGCTTATCTACTATCGCCCTCACGCCGCAAGCAGTGCCGCCACTGCCAGGCACTATTCATTTCAGGAGCGAGACCATGAGCGCATCTCTACGTAGCGTCGACGGCCAGGACGAAGCAGCCATTTTGCGTGAGATCCAGAGCGCCTTGCGCGACCTGCGGTTTGGCGCGGTGGAAATCACTGTGCACAACGCCCAAGTGGTACAGATCGAACGCAAGGAAAAATTCCGTTTGCAGAACCCGGGCAACAAACCGGCTTAAGCACCACCGGCGATAGACCCGCAACTATAAGAAAAGCCAACACCCAAGAATTTCAGGAGCCTTCTATGTCGTCGATTCGCCGTTACGCCCTGGCCGCACTGGCCAGCGCTGTGTTTGCCGGTTCCGCTGTTGCCAAGGACTACGAGTTGCTTAACGTCTCGTATGACCCGACCCGTGAGCTGTACCAGGACTACAACGCTGAGTTCACCAACTTCTGGAAACAGTCCCACCCCGGCGACAACGTCAAGATCCAGCAATCCCACGGTGGCTCGGGCAAGCAAGGCCGAGCGGTGATCGACGGCCTGCGCGCCGACGTGGTGACCCTGGCCCTGGCCGGTGACATCGACGAAATCGCCAAATTGGGCAAGACCCTGCCGGAGAACTGGCAAACCCGCCTGCCGGACGCCAGCACCCCGTACACCTCGACCATCGTGTTCCTGGTGCGCAAGGGCAACCCTAAAGGCATCAAGGATTGGGGCGACCTGATCAAGAAAGACGTTTCGGTGATCACCCCGAACCCGAAAACCTCCGGCGGTGCGCGCTGGAACTTCCTCGCCGCCTGGGCCTATGGCCTGAAAGCCGGTGGCAGCGAAGCCAAGGCCCAGGAATACGTGAAAGAGCTGTTCAAGCACGTGCCGATCCTCGACACCGGTGCTCGGGGCTCGACCATCACCTTCGTCAACAACGGTCAGGGTGACGTGTTGCTGGCCTGGGAAAACGAAGCCTTCCTGGCCCTGAAAGAAGACGGCGGCGCCGACAAGTTCGACATCGTCGTACCTTCGCTGTCGATCCTCGCCGAGCCTCCAGTGGCCGTGGTCGACAAGAACGCCGAGAAAAAGGGCAACACCGAAATCGCTACCGAATACCTCAAGCACCTGTACAGCCCGGCTGGCCAGGAGATTGCGGCGAAGAACTTCTACCGCCCACGCGATGAGAAAGTCGCCGCCAAATACGCCCAGCAGTTCCCGAAACTGGACCTGGTGACTATCGACAAAGACTTCGGCGGCTGGAAAACTGCCCAACCGAAATTCTTCAACGACGGTGGCGTGTTCGACCAGATTTACTCGGCGCAGTAAGCCAAAGTACCTGTAGGAGCGTGATTTTCTGTAGGCGCTGGGCTCGTGTGGGAGCTGGCTTGCCTGCGATAGCATCACCCTGGTGTGGCTGACACACCGAGGTGCCTGCATCGCGGGCAAGCCCGGCTCCCACAGAAGAGCCAGGTCCCGCAGAGAGTGCGCTCCTACAGTGGTTTCTACCTTTTAACCAAGGACTCTTATGTCGCGTCGTATTTCCCCCGTCATACCCGGCTTCGGGCTGACGCTGGGCTACACCGTGGTGTACCTCAGCCTGATCGTACTCATCCCGCTCGCGGCGATGTTCGTACACGCCGCTCAACTCACTTGGGATCAGTTCTGGGCCATTATTTCCGCACCGCGCGTGCTGGCGGCATTGAAACTGAGCTTCAGCACCGCGCTCTACGCAGCGCTGATCAATGGCGTGATCGGAACGCTGCTGGCCTGGGTGCTGGTGCGCTACACCTTCCCCGGTCGCAAGATCATCGATGCGATGATCGACCTGCCATTCGCCCTGCCCACCGCCGTCGCCGGTATCGCGCTGACCGCGCTGTACACGCCCACCGGGCTGGTCGGCCAGTTCGCCGCCGACCTGGGCTTCAAGATCGCCTACACCCCGCTGGGCATTACCCTGGCGCTGACCTTCGTCACGCTGCCGTTCGTGGTGCGCACGGTGCAGCCGGTACTCGCCGACATCCCGCGGGAAATCGAAGAAGCCGCCGCCTGCCTGGGCGCCAAGCCCTTGCAGGTGTTCCGCTACATTCTCGTGCCCGCCTTGCTGCCCGCCTGGTTGACCGGCTTCGCGCTGGCCTTCGCGCGTGGCGTGGGTGAGTACGGTTCGGTGATCTTCATCGCCGGCAACATGCCGATGAAAACCGAGATTCTGCCGTTGCTGATCATGGTCAAACTCGACCAATACGACTACCGCGGCGCCACCTCCATTGGCGTGTTGATGCTGGTGGTTTCCTTTGTCCTGCTGCTGCTGATCAACTTGTTGCAGCGGCGCATCGAACGTCCATAAGGAGGCGCGGAACATGTCCCAATCGTCTATTTCCGCCGCGTCCTCGGCCAACGCTGCCCGCCGTGGCAGCGCGGTGTCGCGACGTATCCTGATCAGCCTGGGCTGGCTGGTGTTCTTCCTGTTCCTGCTGCTGCCACTGTTTATCGTGGTGTCCCAGGGTTTGAAGAATGGCCTCGGCGCGTTTTTCACTGCCATCCTGGAACCCGACGCACTGTCGGCGCTGAAACTCACGGTGATCGCCGTGGTGATTTCGGTGCCGCTCAACCTGGTGTTCGGCGTCAGCGCCGCTTGGTGCGTGAGCAAGTACTCGTTCCGTGGCAAGAGCATCCTGGTCACGCTGATCGACCTGCCGTTCTCGGTGTCGCCGGTGATCGCAGGTCTAGTCTACGTGTTGATGTTCGGCGCCCAGGGTTTCTTCGGCCCGTGGCTGCAAGACCACGACATCCAGATCGTGTTCGCCTTGCCGGGCATTGTGTTGGCGACCATCTTCGTGACGGTGCCGTTTGTGGCGCGTGAACTGATCCCGCTGATGCAGGAGCAGGGCACCCAGGAAGAAGAGGCCGCGCGCCTGCTCGGCGCCAATGGCTGGCAGATGTTCTGGCACGTGACCGTGCCGAACATCAAATGGGGCCTGATCTACGGCGTGGTGCTGTGTACCGCACGGGCGATGGGCGAGTTCGGCGCGGTGTCGGTGGTGTCCGGCCACATTCGCGGCGTGACCAACACCCTGCCGCTGCATGTCGAGATCCTCTACAACGAATACAACCACGTTGCCGCGTTTGCCGTCGCGAGCCTGTTGCTGATCCTGGCGCTCTTCATCCTGCTGCTCAAGCAGTGGAGCGAGAACCGTATCAACCGCCTGCGCAAAAGCGCCGGTGAGGAATAAGTCATGTCGATCGAAGTCCGTAATGTCAGCAAGAACTTCAACGCCTTCAAGGCCCTGAACAGCATCAATCTGGACATCCAGAGTGGCGAGCTGGTGGCGTTGCTGGGCCCGTCCGGCTGCGGCAAGACCACCTTGCTGCGCATCATTGCCGGCCTGGAAACCCCGGATGACGGCAGCATCGTGTTCCACGGTGAGGACGTGTCCGGCCACGATGTGCGTGATCGCAACGTCGGTTTTGTGTTCCAGCACTACGCGCTGTTCCGCCACATGACCGTGTTCGACAACGTCGCCTTCGGCCTGCGCATGAAGCCGAAAAACCAGCGACCGAATGAAAGCCAGATCGCGGTAAAAGTCCACGAACTGCTGAACATGGTGCAGCTCGATTGGCTGTCGGACCGCTACCCGGAACAGCTCTCCGGCGGCCAGCGCCAGCGTATCGCCCTGGCCCGCGCCCTGGCGGTAGAACCCAAGGTGCTGCTGCTGGACGAACCCTTCGGCGCCCTCGACGCCAAGGTGCGTAAAGAACTGCGCCGCTGGCTGGCGCGCCTGCACGAAGACATCAACCTGACCTCGGTGTTCGTGACTCACGACCAGGAAGAGGCCATGGAAGTCGCCGACCGTATTGTGGTGATGAACAAGGGCGTGATCGAGCAGATCGGCTCACCGGGCGACGTCTACGAAAACCCGGCCAGCGATTTTGTGTACCACTTCCTGGGGGATTCCAACCGGCTGCATTTGGGTGAGGACCAGCACGTGCTGTTCCGTCCGCATGAAGTGTCACTGTCGCGGCATGAGCTGGAAGATCACCATGCGGCTGAAGTACGTGATATTCGGCCGCTCGGTGCAACGACTCGGGTGACCTTGAAGGTCGAAGGCCAAAGCGAGCTGATCGAGGCTGAAGTGGTGAAAGACCACGACAGCCTGACCGGTTTGGCCCGTGGCGAGACCTTGTTCTTCAAACCCAAGGTCTGGCAAAAAGCTTAAAAACACCGTAAGACCCCTGTGGGAGCGGGCTTGCTCGCGAATGCGGAGTGTCAGTCAACAGATATACCGACTGATCTACCGCTTTCGCGAGCAAGCCCGCTCCCACATTTAGACCTTGCTCGGCTTTAGATCGCGGCGTTCCACTGGCCCCGAGCGCTGCTCGATCTGGCTTTTCAGATCACCCCGCAACCCCACCAGAAATGCCAACTCCGCCACCACAAACAACGGCCCCACAATCAGCCCCGACACGTCGTCCACAAACGCCGGCTTCCTGCCTTCGTAATAGTGGCCGACAAACTGAATCACCCAGCCCACCACAAACATCCCGATCCCGCTGCTCAGCCACACCGCTGTGCTCTGCGCGGCCAACACGTGCCCGGCCCACACCGACAAGCCCATCAACAGCGTCATCAGCACGCCCAGCGCCCATTCCAGGCGCAGGTAAAACCACGCCGAAAACAGCGCGAGCAGCACCGCTGGAGATATCCACAGGCTGCCGACGGCCCATTCGGGGCGTGACAGCAGCACCGCCACGGCGACGACAATCAGCGGGATGCCGATAAAGTGGCTGGCGATATTGCGCGGGTCGCGGTGGTAGGCGGCGTATTGACTGAGGTGGTCGACGAGGCTTTTCATTGTTGTTCCTCCTGTAGGATGTTTGATCATGCCCTGTCGGCCTGCCACTGACTGTCAGCTGGGCGACAATCTTCGGAGTGCTCATGGACACACAGAAATGGCACGCGCAGCTGGCCACCGGTCAGTGGTTCAGCCACTTGCCTGCTGCTTTTCAGCATAGCCTGCTGGCCCACGCCCGGCCGCGCCAGCTGGCGGCGGGGCAGTATCTGTTCAAGCGCGGCGACCCGCCGTGTGGCCTGTATGCCGTACTCGACGGCACCTTGCGCATCAGCGCGGTGAACGAGCACGGCAAGGAAGCGCTGTTGAGCCTGGTGGAGCTGCCGTACTGGTTTGGCGAAATATGCCTGTTCGACGGCCTGCCACGCACCCACGACGCCTGCGCCGTCGGGCCGTGCACGCTGTTGCAGGTGCCGCAGCACGCGCTGCTGAAAGTCCTCGATGAGTCGCCCCAGTACTGGCGCGACCTGGCGCTGCTGATGAGCCAGAAACTGCGCCTGAGCTTTATCAACATCGAACAGTTGAGCCTGATGCCGGCTTCGGTTCGCCTGGCCCATCGTTTGTTGATGATTGTGGAAGGTTATGGCGATACCGAGCGCTCAAAAAGTGTGCTGCAACTGCCCCAGGAAGACCTGGCGGCGATGTTGAGCCTGTCACGCCAAACCACCAACGCGTTGCTCAAGGACTTGCAGGCCCAAGGCATCGTGCGCCTGGGCTATGGCGAGATCGAAATCCTTGATGCGCCGCGACTGCGTGAGGCGGCGCACACCTGAGGGTGTTAGCCTGCAAGCCTGATCAATCGAGGTGCGTTATGCGTGTGCTGTTAGTGGAACATGAAGCCGAAGAGGCACGGCGGATGGCCCAGGGCTTGAACGAGGCCGGTTACAGTGTCGAAGTCGCGGCCAATGGCATGGCGGCGTTGCGCCTGGTTGAGAGCACTGAATACGAGCTGGTGATTCTGGATGTGATGCTGCCGGGCTTGAATGCCTGGAAGTTGCAGCAGGCGATTCGGCTCAAGGGTGAGACGCCGATGTTGTTCCTGACCACGCCGGGCGGGATTGAGGACCGGTTGCGGGGATTGGAATTGCATGAGGATGATTATTTGCTCAAGCCGTTTGATGCCAAGGCACTGGTGGCGCGGGTAAGGAAATTATTGCGCCGGGATCGTGGGCGCTGACTGATCCCGGTTATGGGTTGCCGGGGCTATCGCCATCGCAGGCAAGCCAGCTCCCACATTTTGAAGTGTGAACACCGTCAAATGTGGGAGGGGGCTTGCTCCCGAAGAGGCCCTTACAGTCACCGAATATCTACCTACCGCAACCCATCCCGAAACTGCCCCGGCGTCAGCCCCGTCCAGCGCTTGAATGCCCGGTTAAAACTGCTGGTATCGGCAAACCCGAGCAAATGGCTGATCTCAGCCAATGAGCACTGCGGATCGCGCAGGTGCAGCAGTGCCAGGTTCTCCCGGCACTCATTGAGCAGCGCATCAAACCGGCAGCCTTCATCCGCCAAATGCCGCTGCAAGCTGCGCAAACTCAAGTGCAGCGCCTGGGCAACCCGCTCGGCGCTGGGCTCACCTTCGGGCAACTGCGCCTCGATAATCGCGCGCACCTTGCGCTCCCAGGTCAGCGGTTGCAACTGGGCGAGGGTGCGTTTGAGCACGGTTTCATTGTGTTCGGCCAACTCGGGGTTGGCGTCGTCCAAGTGGCTGTCGAAATCCCGCGCGGCAAACTCCAGGCGGTCTTCCTCGGCGCCAAAAAACACCGGCGCGCGAAATACCGTGTGCCAGGGCTTGGGATCAGCCGGTTCCGGCCGCCGCAGGTACACCGCCAACGGCGCGTATTCACGGCCCAGACGATTACGGCAGGTGCGCACATAGATCGCCGCAAACGCATCAATCGCTTCCAGCGCCGGCGCCGGGCTGCCGGGCGGTTGCAGCAGACGAAAGCGATAGCGTTCGCCCTCTCGGCTAAGCTCCAGTGTCAGGGCATCGCTGACCACTTGGTGGTAACGCACGATCCGCTCAAACACCTCACGCAGACTGCCGCTGGCCACCAGCGCATACCCCAGGGCATGAAAGGTGGTGGGGCTGACAAACCGCGACACCCGCAGGCCAATGGCCGGGTCGCCGCTGGCCTGCACTGCCAGCGCCCACAAGCGTGTGGTGGCCGACAACGGGTAGCGCGCATTCGGGTCGTCCATCTGCTGCGGGTCAAGTCCGGCCTGGGCGCACAGTGCGGCGCTGTCGAGGTTCAGGGCATCGAGCTGTTTGCGCAGGGCGCGGGTCCAGCTGGCGAGGGAAGTGGCTTCGGTCATGACGATTGGCGCTTGCGGTCAACAAGTTGGCGTCCGGGGCTAGCGTCCTGCCAGATCGCTTGGGGCAGGATGGACGCATCAGTAAACAAGAGGATGGGAGCATGGACGGTACTTCTGCAAGTCCCCAACAGATGAACGCGCAACAGCGTTCAGCACATATCCGTGAAGTGGTGCTCGCCGAAGGCCTCAGGTTGCGCCAGCAGCACCCCTGGCTGCGGCACCAGGACGCGCTGGGCGCGGGCATTCTGGCGTTTGCCTTGCTCGGCATGCTCGGCTCTGCGGCGCTGTACATGACCGGGCATATGGCCTGGTGGGTGTGCCTGCTGCTCAACGCCTTCTTCGCCTCGCTGACCCATGAGCTGGAACACGACCTGATCCACAGCATGTACTTTCGCAAGCAGCGCGTTGCGCACAACCTGATGATGGGCCTGGTGTGGCTGGCGCGGCCGAGCACCATCAACCCGTGGATCCGCCGCCACCTGCACCTCAATCACCACAAGGTGTCAGGCACCGAGACCGACATGGAAGAACGCGCCATCACCAATGGCGAGCCGTGGGGCATTGCGCGGTTGCTGATGGTGGGTGACAACGTCATGTCGGCCTTTATCCGCATGCTGCGCGCCAAGACCTGGCAGCACAAACTCAAGATTCTCAAGCGCTCCCTGCTGGTTTACGCACCGCTGGCGCTACTGCATTGGGGCGCGTGGTATGTGTTCCTCGGCTTCCATGCCGCCAATGGCATTGCCAGCCTGACGGGCACGCCGATCGAGTGGTCAGCCGGCACATTGCAGATGATGCAGGTGATCGACATCGCCGCCGTAGTGATCATCGGCCCCAACGTGTTGCGCACTTTTTGCCTGCACTTTGTCAGCTCCAACATGCACTACTACGGCGATGTGGAGCTGGGCAATGTGATCCAGCAAACCCAAGTGCTCAACCCGTGGTGGATGTGGCCGCTGCAGGCGTTCTGCTTCAACTTCGGCAGCACCCATGGCATCCACCATTTTGTGGTGAAAGAGCCGTTTTACATCCGCCAGATGACGGCCAAGGTGGCGCACAGCGTAATGCGCGAGATGGGCGTGCGCTTCAATGATTTCGGTACCTTCGCCCGCGCCAATCGGCTTGAACGCCAGGCGCAGCCGGAGGCCGAACTCGCGTTCAGCAAGCAATAAAGGCCAAGGGCAGGTCACGAATCTGCTCGCGCACGGGCGGCTGGTAGTGGCCGTCGCTGATCAGTTCGTGCAGCAGTTCTTCGCGCAGTTGATGGAATTCAAAGCTGCTGCGCTGACGCGGATGGGGCAGGGCGATATCCACGACTTGCTTGATCCGCCCCGGTCGCGGCTCCATCACCACCACGCGGTCGGCGAGGAAAATCGCTTCTTCCACATCGTGGGTCACCAGCACCGTGGTGATTTTGGCGCGGGCGCGAATCGCCAGGAGCTCGTCCTGCATCTGCTGGCGCGTCAGCGCATCAAGGGCGCCGAAGGGTTCGTCGAGCAACAGGATGCGCGGGCTCGCCACCAGCCCACGGGCAATCGCCACCCGCTGCGCCATGCCGCCGGAGAGTTGATGAGGGTAGGCGCGGGTGAAGTCAGTGAGGCCCACCAGCTCGATAAAATCGCTGATGCGCCGGTTGCGCTCGGCCTCGCTCAGCGGCTCGTTGACCAGGCCCAGGCCGATGTTTTGCGCCACGGTCAGCCACGGGAACAGGCGGTGTTCCTGGAACACGATGCCGCGCTCGCCACCGATGCCGCTTACCGCTTTGCCGTCGACCTGAATCTCGCCACGAAACTGCGTATCGAGCCCAACCAACAGGCGCAGCAGGGTGGATTTGCCGCAGCCACTGGAACCGACAATCGCGACGAATTCACCCTCGGCAATCTCCAGGTTGAATTCGCGAATAGCCTCCAGTTCGAAGCCATCGACGTCGAAGGTTTTGCCCACATGGTTGAAGCTGACGATAGGTGCGTTCATGCGTGTCTCCAGCGGGTTGCGCGGGTTTCGATGCGTTGGCCGATAAAATTGAGGGTCGCGCCGGTAAGGCCGACCAGCAGCATGCCGCTCATGATCACGTCCATGCGCAATAGCTGTTGGGCGCCGATCATCAGGCTGCCGATGCCGCCGTTGGACGGCATGAAATATTCCGCGCCGATGGTGCCGAGCCAGGCGTAGATCAGGCTCAGGCGCAGGCCGGCGAAAATCCCCGCCGCCGCGCCTGGCAACACCAGGCGGCGCAAGCGTTGCAACAGGTTCAGGCGCAACACCTGCGCCGCCTCGCGCAACTGCGGCGAGAGGTTCAGGACGCTGCGTTGGGTGGCGATAAACAGCGGGAAAAAAGCCGCCAGGGCGATAAACACCGATTTGGCCAATTCACCCAAACCGAACCACGCCGTGAGCAACGGCACCCAGGCAAAAATCGCGATCTGGCGCAGCGCGGCCAAGGTCGGGCCGAGCACCCGCTCACTGCGCCGCGACAGGCCCAGCCACAGGCCCATGGCAAAGCCCAGGCCGCCACCCAGCAGCAAGCCACTCAACGTGCGCCCCAGGCTTTTGCCCAAGGCGCCGGACAGGCTGCCATCCAGCACGCCTGCACCAGTGGTTTGCAGCACCGCCCACGGGCTGACCAGAATGTTCGGGTCGACCCAGCCAAGTTGCGTCGCCACTTGCCACAGCGCCAGCAACAGCAGCGGTAACAGCCACGGTTGCAGGCGCTGCCAGCCTTCATAGCGTGGCCCGCGACGAATCTGCGCGGTGGCCGGGTGCGGCCAGTGCACCCACTGGCGGTCCAGCCAACCGATGCCGCGGTCCATCACCACGCCCAGCACGCCAATAACCACAATGCACACAAAGACGATATCGAGCATGAACAGCTGGCGCGCCCAGACCATCAGGTAGCCGATGCCTTCGCTGGAGGCCAGCAACTCCACCGCCAACAGCGACGTCCACCCGGCCGCCAGGGCCAGGCGTACGCCGGCCATGAACGCCGGCAGCGCGGCGGGCAGGATCAGGCGGCGGATCAACAGATGAGTCGGCAGGCGCAGCACACGCGCCGCTTCACGCAAATTGGGCTGGGCGTCGCGCACGCCGACCAAGGTATGCAGGGTGACGGGCACCACGATGGCCTTCACCAGTACCACCAGTTTCAGGGTTTCGCCGATGCCGAAAAACACCATGAACAGCGGGATCCAGGCCAGGGTCGGCACTTGCGACAGCGCGCTGAAGGTTGGAAAAATCAGGCGCTCGGCGCGGGCGCTGAACCCCAGCAGTGCACCCAATAGGGCGCCTGCGCCGACACCCGCCAGCAGCCCCCAGAACAGGCGCTGCAAGCTGATCGCCAAATGGCTCCACAGCTCGCCGCCGGCCAGTTCCACGGCGCTGCTCCACACCAGCGACGGCGGCGGCAGAATCTGTTCACTCATCCAATGATTACGGCTGGCCAGCCACCAGAGTGCGAACAGCCCCAGTGGCAGCAACCATGGCAATAAACGTTCGCTCAGCCTCGGCCAGCGCGGTGCGGCGCTATTGCCGGGGGCCGCGAGAGGTAGGCTCAAAAGTGAAATTCGGGCCATGGAGGACCTCCGTTGTCGCCGAGGGCGTTATGTGATTTCGATCTTACAAAAACGCAATCAAGATGATTGTGGGATAAGAAAAATCATTTAAAGCCTCTGCCCGGCACGCATCCAATGCATTCGAAGAATATTTTCGATGCTGTTTATGCATAACCCTCTGGAGCCTGCGTTTTAGCCTGCATAGGTCTAAAAGCTATTAAATTGTGAATTTATAGTATTTAAAGTTTTGTCCGGCCTGTGCCTACTTTCTGCTCCCCAGGCGACCGTCGCCCACCAGGAGCTGCGCTTATGAAACTGCCCTTCAAACGTCTGATCAGCCTGTTCGCGGGCACCGCCCTGGCCGGGCTGGTGCACGCGGCCGACCTTACGGAAATCCGCATCGCCGTGCCCGACCTCAGTGCGGGCAGCCAGCACAGCGGCGGCGGGGTGACCGACGTGCTGCAAAGCCAGCAGATCTTCGAAAAAGCCTTCGCCGACCAGGGCATCAAGATCCAATGGAATTACTTCAAGGGCGCCGGCCCGGTGATCAATGAGGCCTTCGCCAACGGCCAGGTAGACCTGGCTTACCTCGGCGACCTGGCCGCGATCATCGGTCGTTCCAACGGCCTGGATACTCGCCTGCTCAGCGCCTCGGCACGCGGTGTGAAGCACTACCTCGGCGTGGTGCCGGGCTCCGGCATCAAGACCTTGCAAGACCTCAAGGGCAAGCGCGTCGCGGTGTTCCGTGGCACGGCCAGCCAGTTGTCGTTCGACAGCGCGCTGGCCAGCCAGGGTTTGAGTGAAAAAGACCTGAAAGTCATCAACCTGGACTTCAGCGCCGCCATTGCCGCCCTGGCCGCCAAACAGATTGACGCCACCTGGGGCGGTTCAGGCCTCACAGGGCTGCAAGCCAAGGGCCTGGCCGAGATACCGCTGACTACCAAGGACATCGGTGGCGCCGGCAGCGTGCAGGCAGTTCTGGTGGGCAGCGCCAAGTTTGTCGACGAACACCCGCAGGTCGTAGCCAAGTTGCTCAAGGCCCAACAGCAAGCCGTGCAATGGCTGACTGATGACAGCAACAAGCAGGCCTACATTGACTTGGTGTCGACGCGGGCCAGTTACCCGCCGGTGATCCTGGCCAATGATTTGAAAGACCAGAAACTCAGCGAGATTTTCCCGTCGACCCTGGACCCGGCGTTCCTCGGCAAATTGCAGGACGCGGTGGATCTGGCGTCCAAGGAGCGGCTGATCCGCAAGTCGTTTCAGGTGAGTGATTGGGTGGCGCCGAACCTGGCGGCGGCGGGGCTCTGAGTCTGGTGGTGTCTGGGCTATCGCTATCGCCGGCAAGCCAGCTCCCACATTTGATCTGTGAACACAGTCAAAATGTGGGAGCGGGCTTGCCCGCGATGAGGCCCGTCAAACCGCCACACTCACCTCCTGCCTGTCCACCTCCACCAACGTCTCAATCATCGCCTTCGCCGCCGGCGACAAGCGCGACCCTGTGCGGCTGACAATCCCGCACCGCGCGCTCATGGTCTCCAGGTTCTGCGGCAGGTTGCGCCAGTGCAGCAGCACCAGCGTGCCTTGGGCGATGTCTTCGGCAAAGGCTTCCTCGGTGCCCACGCCGATGGCGTTGGACTGCAGCACAATCTTGACCAATGCCGGGAAGTGTTCGGTCTGAATGCTCGGTGAAAAGTCCATGCGCCCACTCAGGTTCGCCAGCAGTTTGCGAATGCCTTGTGAGATCAGCGGCGAGGCCAGCGGGTAGTCGAACATGTCGTTGGTCGACAAGCTGTCCTTGGCCAGCAGCGGATGCCCCGGCCGGCAGAAAAACACCCCGCGCTTGGGCGTCAGCGCGCGCGTCTGGAAGTTCGGGTCGGCTTCGAATTGGCGGATGTCGGCGATAAAGAATTCGATCTCTTCGCGGCTCAAGGCGCGGCTGAGTTTTTCCCAGTTATCCACCTGGAAACTGGTGCGGATTTTCGGGTGGGCGCTGATAAAGCGCGCCACTGCATCCGGCACCAATTTGACCGCCGGCGCCGGGCCGGTGCCGAAGCGCAGGTCGCCCGCGTCGAGCTTGGTCATGCGCGTGACTTCACTGCTCAGCAGGGCGGCGCCGTGCACCAGGCTCAACGCGTGTTGCAGCACCACCTGGCCTTCCGGCGTGGGGCGCAAATCCTTATTGCCACGGTCGACCAGCACGCAGCCGAACTCTTGCTCCAACCCCTGGATGCTGCGGCTGAACGCCGGTTGGGTGATGCCCATGGCGTCCGCTGCGCGCACGAAACTGCGGTGTTCGTTGAGGGCGATGAAGTAGCGCAGTTGGCGAAGATCCATATGCTTTCCCGGCATTTGAAAAATAGGTCGAAGGCATTTGCGACCCGGGGAGCTGAGGTTTTAAATGCAAGCTCTTATTCCGTCAACGAAGCATTCATTCATTTGCTAGATCTAAATTGCATATGAATAGAGCGTTGCTGGAAAGCATCCCACCATCAGCAGGCACATGAGGGGCATCACCATGAGCAACGCCGCATTAGCCGTTCAACCCGTCGCCCAGGCACTCGACATCCACCCGGTCGCCGGCCGCATTGGCGCCGAGATCCGTGGCATCAAACTGTCCGGTGACCTGGATGCCGCCACTGTCGAGGCCATCCAGCAGGCGCTGGTGCAGTACAAAGTGATCTTCTTCCGCGAGCAGACCCACCTCGATGACCAGAGCCAGGAAGCCTTTGCGCACCTGCTGGGCGAGCCGATTGCCCACCCGACCGTGCCGGTGCGTGACGGCACGCGGTTCCTGCTGGAGCTGGACGGTACGCGCGGCCAGCGCGCCAATTCCTGGCACACCGACGTGACCTTCGTCGACGCCTACCCGAAAGCCTCGATCCTGCGGTCGGTGCTGGCGCCCAAGTCCGGTGGCGACACGGTGTGGGCCAACACCGCCAGCGCCTACAACGACCTCAGCGTCGAGTTGCGCGCACTTGCCGACCACCTGTGGGCAGTGCACAGCAACGAATACGACTACGCCGGGCGCAAGCCGGACGTGTCGGCGGAAAAGCTTGAAGAATACCGCAAGATTTTCACCTCCACGGTGTACGAAACCGAACACCCGGTGGTGCGTGTGCACCCGGTCAGCGGCGAGAAAACCTTGCTGCTGGGGCACTTCGTCAAGCGCCTGAAGGGCTACTCCCAGGCGGACTCGACGCAACTGTTTAACCTGCTGCAAAGCCACGTCACCCGCCTGGAAAACACCGTGCGCTGGCGCTGGAACACCGGCGACGTGGCGATCTGGGACAACCGCGCCACCCAGCATTACGCGGTGGACGACTACGGCACCCAGGAACGCATCGTGCGCCGGGTAACGCTCAAGGGCGATGTGCCGGTGGGTGTGCAAGGGCAGCGGAGCCAGACCACAAAGGGGCTCTAGGCTAAGTTGGAAGATCAAAATGTGGGAGCGGGCTTGCTCGCGAAGGCGGAGTGTCAGTCGATGTATGTATCAACTGACAGACTGCATTCGCGAGCAAGCCCGCTCCCACATTGGTTTTGTGGTGTTTACCAGACGCCTATCTGCACCACTTTTTCCGACTCCGGCTCACCATACCGAAACCATTGCCCACGCTGATCGATCTCTGCGTGGCTGATAGTGGTGCGCCGCTTCAACCCGCGCAGCCATTCGAACAAATACCCCACATGCGTCTCGCGCACCCCCGCATACGCCGGATCTTCGCCCAGGTCATTCAACTCCTGGGGATCTTTTTCCAAATCAAACAGCTGCGGGCGAAAGCCGTCATACGCCAGGTATTTCCAGCGCTCGCTGCGCACCATGGTCATGCGGCAGCGGTCGATGGGCTGCTCCAGACGCTCACGGGCCGGGGCCTGGAAGGCGTAGTCGTATTCGGCGATGGCGTAGTTGCGCCAAGTGATGGGCTGGCCGTGCAGCAGCGGGATCAGCGAGCGGCCTTCCAAACGGTGGTCGGCGTTTGGCAGGCCCAGGGCGTCAAGGAAAGTAGGCAGGGCGTCGATGGTTTCCACCAGGCGTTCGTCCACCGAACCACGGCTGACGTCGGCACTGGCGCGCGGGTCGCGCACGATCAATGGCACGCCCACCGCAGGCTCGAGCAAAAATTCTTTTTCGCCGAGGAAATGGTCACCAAGGAAGTCGCCGTGGTCGCTGGTGAACACAATCAGCGTGTCATCCCAACGGCCATTGCTTTGCAGAAAATCGAACAGCCGCCCAAGTTGATCGTCGATCTGTTTGATCAGGCCCATGTAGGTTGGAATCACCGTCAGCCGCACCTCATCACGGGAGAAATTCAGGCTCTCCTGGTGTTGGCGGAAGGCTTGGTACACCGGGTGATCGCTGGCCTGCTGGGGCTGAATCGGCGCCTGGATATGCTCGGCGCCATACAACGCGTGATACGGCGCCGGGGCGATATAGGGCCAGTGCGGCTTGATATACGAGAGGTGCAAACACCACGGCTGCTCGGCCTGCTCGCGGATAAAGTCGATGGCGCGGTCGGTGGTGTAGACGGTTTCTGAATGTTCCTCGGCCACCCGCGCGGGCAGCCCGGCGTTGCGCATGTGCCAGCCGCTGAGTAGTTCACCGCCTTCGCCTTCTGCGGCATTGGCCCATTCATGCCACGGGTTGGTGCCGTCGTAACCTTTCTCACGCAGGTAATGGGTGTAGGGCGCGGACTCGCGTTTGTCCTCGAACAGCGGGCTGTCGGGGTAGATGCCGTCGTGGCGCAAATAGGCGTCGAAGCCGACTTCATTCAGCGGTTCGGCTTGCGCGCTGTCGGGGTCGATGTGCAGGCGCTGCAAGGCTTCCACGTTTGGCGTGGCGTGGGTCTTGCCGACCAGCGCGGTACGGATGCCGTGGGGGCGCAGGTAGTCGCCAATCGTCAACTCTTCCAGCGGCAGCGGCACCGCGTTCCACGCCACCTGGTGGCTGCTGACATAACGCCCGGTATACGCCGACATCCGCGACGGCCCGCAAATGGTGCCCTGGGTGTAGGCACGGCTGAAGCGCACGCCGGCGGCGGCCAGGCGGTCGATATTGGGCGTGTGCAAATGCGCGTGGCCGTAGCACGACAGGTAATCGCGACGCAGTTGGTCGCACATGATGTAGAGCACATTGCGCACAGGTTTTGGTTGGGACATGGGGCTTCACCGAACAGAAGAAAGACCACGGTTTTCGCTGTTCGCAGGTGCACTGGCAAGTGCATTTGAGGACTGGGTTTCATGCAGGGAATGCATTCCCCTGTGGGAGCTGGCTTGCCTGCGATAGCGTCAGTTCAAACAGCCACATTCTCCAGCGCACACACATCCTCATCCGCCTCATCGATCTGCTTGATCTGCTCAATCATCGCCTCCGCCAACGGCGACAACCGATACCCCGCGCGGCTGACAATCCCGTAGCGGGTGTAGCGCTCTTCCAAGTCCTCGGCCAGCCCGTCAATCTTCAAACACACCAACTCGCCCCGCGCCATGTGCAGCACATCGCTGTTGGCGCTGACGATGCCGATGGCGTCCGAACGCAGCACCACGCCCATCAGGCTGTAGCCGTTTTCGCACTCCACATTGGGTAGGTAATCGGGCCGTCCGCTTAAGTCGACGATGACCTTGCGCAGGTTCGGTGGGCGGATGGTCACGGCCAGCGGATAACTCATCAGCTCGGCGGCGCTCACGCTGTCGCGGTTGGCCAGCGGGTGCCCGGCGCGGCAGCAAAAATACCAGCGCCGCGCGCGCAGGCGGTGGGTGTGGTAGTCCGGGTTGGCTTCGAAATGGCGGGTGTCGGCGACGAAAAATTCAAACTCTTCGCTGAGCAGGCGTTTGCTCAGGCTTTGCCAGTCATCCACCTGGAACTGCACGCGCGCCTTGGGGTAACGCCCGATAAAACTGCCGATGGCACGCGGGATCAACCCGGCGGCCGGTGCCGGGCCGCAACCGAAGCGCAACTCACCGGCCTCCAGCCCGTTGAACTGGCTGATCTCGTTGGCCAATTGCTGCGCGCCGCTGACCAGCCGCCGCGCATGTTCCAGCAACACCTGGCCTTGTTTGGTCGGCGCCAGGTCTTTGCGACCACGGTCCACCAGCTGGCAGCCGGCGCTGTGTTCCAGCGCCTGGATGCTGCGGCTGAACGCCGATTGCGACAGGTTCACGGCCAACGCCGCCGCGACAAAACTGCGTTGTTCAGCGAGGGCGATGAAGTGGCGAAGCTGGCGCAAATCGATATGCATTTTTCACATCAAAAATATCCGGGAAATGCATTGGCTATGCATTAGGTCGACTCCTTATAAAGGCTATCTCTTATGCAGTAAATGTTCGTAAAAACATAAATAAATAACCTTATGGAATATCTGAGCCCAGATATTTCCGGGTTCCGGAGCCGCTTATGAGTCTGTTGAAGTCCTTGCCCCTGGCCATGTTGGTGGCCGGTAGCACCAGTTGGTCGCCGACCCAGGCCGCCGAAACACCCGCGCCGGCAAGCAAGGGCGAAAACGCCGGCGGCCAGCTTGAGACCGTCACTGTGACCGCCCGGCGGCGTACCGAAAGCGCCCAGGAAGTGCCCACGCCCATGAGCGTGATCGGCGGCCAGGCGCTGGAGAGTCAGCGGGTTTATCGGATTCAGGATTTGCAGCAGTTGGTGCCCAGCGTCAACGTCGCCTATATGCATGCGCGCCAGTCCAGCGTGTCGATTCGCGGCTTGGGCAACAACCCGGCCAGCGACGGCCTGGAAGGCAGCGTGGGGCTGTACATCGACAACGTGTACCTCGGGCGACCGGGCATGGCGGTGTTTGACTTGATGGACATCGAACAGCTTGAAGTGTTGCGTGGCCCGCAAGGCACGCTGTTCGGCAAAAACACCACGGCTGGGGTGATCAACATCAGCACCCGCGCGCCGAGTTTTACCCCGGAACGCAGCATTGAAACCTCGTTGGGCGAGGACGGTTATTTCCAAACCAAGGGCACGATTTCCGGCCCGCTCACCGATGATTTGGCCGGGCGTTTTTCGGCTTATCGCACGCGCAGTGACGGCGATATCAAAAATGAATACAACGGTCACGATCTCAATGGCGGCTCACGCCAGGGCTTTCGCGGGCAGCTGCTGTACAAGCCCAACGAGTCCTTCAACCTGCGCTGGATCGGCGACTACAACGAGGAAGATTCCAGCGCCGGCACCCGCGTGCTCTACAGCACCGGGCCGACCATCAATGGCACCAACCTCTACCAGGCCCGGGCGACGGCGGCGGGCGCGACACTGGTGGACGGCACCCATCGCAAGGTCAACCTGGACAGCGACCAGCACGTCACCGTGTTCCAAGGCGGCACATCGCTGGAGGCCAACTGGACGCTGCCGAGCGACTTCACCCTGACCTCGGTCAGTTCCTACCGCTGGTGGAATTTCACCCCGCGCAATGACGACGGGCTCAACGTGCCCGCGTCGTACAACGCCGGTGTGTCGGTGGAAGATAAACAGTGGTCCCAGGAATTCCGTCTGGCCTCGCCTACCGGTGGCTTCTTCGACTATGTGCTGGGCGCCTATTACTTCGGCAATTCGCTGGATAACAAATCCTTTGCCTATTACGGGCCCAAGGCCGATATCTGGAACGGCACGCCGACGGGGGCGTTGAACAATGTGAGCAGCGTAGGCAACGGGTACATTCGCACCGACAGTTTTGCCCTGTTCGCCCAAGGCACCTGGCACCTCACCGAGCGCCTGGATTTCACCGCCGGGCTGCGCGGCACCTATGAAGAGAAAAGCGCCTGGGTCACGCGCAATGCGCCGCTGGGTGGTGCTGCGGTGACCGGCGCCGCTGCCACCGCGCGGCGTGGGCGTGCCGGTGTGTATGACTCGGGCGACCTCAGCCAATACAGCGCGACACCCTCGGGGCTGCTGAACCTCAGTTATCACTTCAACGAAAACCTGCTCGGCTACGCCACGCTGTCTCATGGCGAAAAATCCGGTGGCGTTAACCTGGCCGTGGGCTCCGCGCCGACGGCCGGCGCCGACTCGTTGCTGATCGGCACCGAGCGCGCCAACAACGCCGAGCTGGGCTTCAAGAGCACGCTGTGGGATCGCCGCCTGCAGCTCAACGCCAACCTGTTCTGGACCCAGGTCAACGGCTACCAGACCAACGCCTACGACCAGGACAACCGCGTGCAGTACCTGACCAACGCCGGCTCTGTGCGCTCGCGGGGTGTTGAAGTGGAAAGCACGTTGGTGCCGATCAAGGGCCTGACGCTGAACCTCAACGGCTCGTTTAACGACGTGAGTTACCTGTCTTACAAAGATGCGCCGTGCCCACCGGAAGTCAGCCTGCGCCCAGGCGCGCCGGCGTCCTGCGACTTGACCGGCCACCAGGTGGTCGGCGCCTCGAAGTGGATCGCCAACGCCAACGGCGAATACAAGTGGAACCTGGATAACGGCTTCGAACCCTACGTGACTGCCAGCTACGCGTTCCGCTCCAAAGCGGTAGGCACGGTCGAGGATTCCGACTACGGGCAGATTCCCGCCTATGCCGTGGTGAACCTGTCCACCGGCCTGCGCGGCAACTACCAGCAAGGGCAGTGGGACGTGTCGTTGTGGCTGAAAAACGCCTTCGACAAAACCTACTACACCACGCTGTGGACCGGCGGCAATGGCGGCTATGAAGGCCTCTTGGGCACGCCGCGCACCTTAGGCGTGACTGGGCGCTACGACTTCTGACCCGGTGCGATAGGTGGCCGGGCTGAACACCCGCGTCACCACCAGCATTGCCACTGCCGTTACCGTCAGCACCACCCAGGCGCTGACAAAGTGGCCGGTGAGTTCACGCAGCCAGCCGGTCAGCCATGGCGAAACCGCGTTGATCAAAAAGCCCACGCCCTGCACGAAGGCCGCCAGTTGCCCGGCTTGGCGTGGGTCGCGGTGGTGGTCGAGGGTCAGCAACAGGCTCAGGGCAAAACAGGCGCCCAGGCCGAAGCCGCACAACGCTACCCACAGGTGCGGATAGTCCAGCGGCGCGATGATCAGGCCGAGGTAGCCGATGGTTTGCGCCAGCAGGCTGATGCCAAGCAGCGGGCGTCGGTCGATACCGCGTTGCGCCAGCACCGGCATCAACAGCGCGGCGATTACCTGGAAGATGGTCATGAACGCCAGCAACGAACCACTCGGCAGCACGCCCCAGCCCAGTTGCTGGTAGTACGCAGGCAGCCACGCCACCAGGCTCATGTAGCCGCAATTCACCAAGCCAAAATACAGCGCCAACAGCCAGGCGCGCCGATTGCGCAGGCCTTTGAACGTCGGCATCACGCGGGCGCTTCGGGCCGCACCGAGCGGTAAAAAAGCCCACAGCAGCAACGCGGCCAGCGCCGGCAACAGCCATACGCCGAGCCCCGCCTGCCATTGCTGGAAATACGTGGCCACCAGCGGGCTGAGCAGCGCGGCCAAGCCACCACCGGCCATCAACGACGCTGAATACACACCCATCGCTACCGGCACGCGGTGATGAAACTCACGCTTGATCATCGCCGGCACCAGCGCCTGGATCAGTGCCACACCGGCACCGCCGAGCAACGCCGTGACCAGCAGCGCCGACGCCTGGCCCATCAGCCAGCGCGCCAGGCACGCCAGCAGAATCATCATCAAGCCCAACGCAATGCCGCGCCGTTCGCCCAGGCGTGCTTCCACGCGCACGCCGACCAGCGCCACCAGGCCCATGCACACCACGGGCAGGCTGGTGAGCAGGGCGCTGCTCTGGAAGCTCAGCCCGGTGGCCTGGCGAATCTCGCCGAGCAACGGGCTAATGGAGCTGAGGATGGGACGTAGGTTGAGGCCGAGCACGACCAGCAGGCCCCAGCCCGCGAGTTTGCTCAGGAATGACGGGTTAAGCGGCATGCAGGACCTGCGGGTGCGCAAAAAAGAGGCAAGAAGTATGGCCAGGCGGCGGGGTATTCTGAAATTAAATATAACCATGCCAGTCAGTGGCAAATGGAATGGTGACGCGCCATGTTCGACCCCGTGTTGTTACGCAGTTTTGTTGCCGTGGTGGACTGCGGCAATTTCACCCGCGCTGCCGAGCGCCTGCACGTGACTCAATCCACCGTGAGCCAGCAGATCCGCCGCCTGGAAGAGGCGGTAGCGTGCCAGTTGCTGGACCGCGAGCAGCGTCGCGTGGTGGCCACCGCCGAGGGCGAGCGCTTGCTGGCCTACGCTCGACGTATCCTCGCGCTGCATGAAGAGGCTGCCGACGTATTGATCAACCAGCAAAGCGACGGCGTACTGCGCCTGGGTGTGCCGGAGGACTTTGCCGCCGAACGCCTGATGCCGTTGCTGTCGGCGTTCGTGGCGGCCTTTCCGCGCTTGCGCCTGGAAGTCACCAGCGGCCTTGGGCCGCAATTGCAGCGCCAGTACCGAGCGGGCGAATTCGATGTGCTGCTGGTCAAGCAAATGGGTGACAGCGACGACTGCGTGGCGTCGTGGCCGGAACCGTTGTGCTGGGTGGACAGCCGCAGTACGCCGTCATTCGGGCGCGAGCCGCTGCCCTTGGTGGCGTTTCCGGTGGGCGGGTTGTACCGCAATGAAATGCTGCACCACTTGGAAGTGGGCGGCTGGCATTGGCGCATCGGCTATTCCAGCGCCAGTCTGGCCAGTGTGTGTTCCGCAGTGGCGGCGGGGTTGGGCATCAGTTTGCTGCCGCGACGGGTGGTGCAGGCCGGGCATGTGGTACTCGGTGAAGACAGCGGTTTGCCCAGGGTGCAAGGCGTGCGGCTGGCGTTGTATGGGCGCAGCGGGTTGGGTGCAGCCGGGCAGACATTGCAACGCCAATTGCTTGATTTATGCGCCAACAGTCCAGCGTAAAACGCTCGACAAGCGCCGTTTTTGTGGCGAGGGGCTGGCCACAATCCATGCCTTTTCTGAATATTTTTTATGCCTGAAAAGCATCGAAAAACAGCGCCTTCGTCACAGGCCACGCAGGACGTGGTTTTGGCGCTTCAGGATGTTTCTCATATTCAATTTTGATCTATGTATAACTTTAAAGATTACTTTATGAGATAAGCGTCTGGCCCCGATGATTCAGCCCTCGACGGCCGCTATTGCAGGCCTGTCGGTTTTTTGTGTGAAAACCGTAGGGAGTGAATCAATGGGCAATGTCCAGACCGCCGCCAGTGCACCCGAGGCGCAGTGGCGCCAGGCACCGAGTGGTGAGTTGGTCGACCTTGGCCGGCCGCACCGCGCGCCGTTGGGGCAGTTGCGTTTGCAGCAAACCCCGAAGCGCTTCTCGAGTCGCCGCGAAGGCCTTCTGCTGGGCTTGCTGGTGTTGGCGTTGCACGCTGCGGTGATCTATTGGGTGAGCCAGAAGCCGACGCCGGTGCTGCCGATTGTGCCGCCGGAGATCCCGCCGATGACCATCGAATTTTCCCAGCCTGCGCCGCCGGTGGTTGAACCGCCACCGCCCGTGCCGCCACCACCGCCGCCGCCTGTGGTTGAGCCACCGCCGCCGGTGGTGGATGAATTGGCCGCTAAGCCGGCGCCGCCGAAACCGATTCCAAAGCCTAAACCCAAGCCAGTTCCGAAGCCCGAGCCCAAGCCCGCACCGAAGCCGGTCGAGCAGCCGCCCGCGCCACCGAAGCCTGCGCCACCTGCTCCGCCCGCGCCGGCCGCACCGCCGTCGCCTGCACCGGTTACACCCGCGTCGGCGAACGCCGCGTACCTGAAGAACCCGGCGCCGGAGTACCCGTCACTGGCTCAGCGCCGGGGTTGGGAAGGCACGGTGTTACTCAGGGTGCATGTGTTGGCCAGCGGCAAGCCGGGTGAGATCCAGATCCAGAAAAGCAGCGGGCGCCAGCAACTCGATGACGCCGCACTGGCCGCCGTGAAGCGTTGGAGCTTCGTGCCGGCCAAGCAGGGCGATGTGGCCCAGGACGGCTGGGTCAGCGTACCGATCGATTTCAAGATTCACTAACTATTGCGCTGCGGTGTGTTGCACACGCCGCGACCTGTACAGAGGGAAAACATCATGGCATTAGCATCTCCACTTGAATCCATCGAAAGCGCGGTGATCTGGCTGCTGGTGGTCTTTTCGGTCGCGACCTGGGGCTTCGCCTTGCTCAAGGGCCTGCAGTTCGGTCGCCTCAAGGCCCAGGATCGCAAATTCCACAAACAGTTCTGGGCGGCGTCGAGTCTCGACTCGGCCGCCGAACTGGCCGAAACCCAACCCGGTGCTGCCGCCCGTGTGGCCCAGGCCGGTTATGCCGCAATCCAGGTCGGTGATGCGCCGCACGCAGCGGACTTGAGCCAGGCCATCAACCATCAGGACCGCCTTGAGCGCGCCCTGCGCCAGCAGATCGTGCGGGAACGACGCTCGCTGGAAACCGGCCTGGCCGTGGTCGCCAGTATCGGCAGCACCTCGCCGTTTATCGGCCTGTTCGGCACCGTGTGGGGGATCATGGAAGCGCTGAAGGGGATCAGCGCCGCCGGTTCCGCCAGCCTGGAAACCGTGGCCGGCCCGATTGGTGCGGCGCTGGTGGCCACGGGCGTCGGTATCGCCGTCGCGGTGCCGGCGGTGCTGGTCTACAACTACTTCCTGCGCCGCCTGAAGCTGACGGCTGCCGACCTGGATGACTTTGCCCACGACTTCTACAGCCTGGCGCAGAAGAATTCCTTCCGAGTGCTGCTGCACCCTGCGCTGACCAAAAGCGCGGCCGGCACCCCGCAAAAAGTGAAGGAGGCATCCTGAGATGGCCTTCTCCACGCAAGACAGTGATGAGGTGCTGAGCGAGATCAACGTCACGCCGTTGGTGGATGTGATGCTGGTGCTGCTGGTGGTGTTTATCGTCACCGCGCCGCTGCTGACCAATTCGATCCCGATCAACCTGCCAAAGACCCAGGCTGTGGCCCCGGTGGAGCAGAAAGACCCGCTGGTGGTGAGCATCGACGGCGCCGGCAAACTGTTTATCAACAAGGACGAAATCCAGCCGGACTTGCTGGAATTCAACCTGCAGTCGGCCAAGGCGAAGGACCCCGATGTGCGGGTGCAACTGCAGGCTGACGATGGAGTGAACTACGGCGAAGTGGCGCGAGCCATGGCGTCTATCGAGCGCGCGGGCATCACCAAGTTGTCGGTGATTACCGCACGTTAGTTTCAAATGCCTCGACAATTTTTTGGCCGTCTCCTTGGCAGGGTGCGGCCTTTTTTTTGCCTGAAATTTACCCAACGCCTCAAGTTCCACAGTGTGACCCGGTCAATGTGGGAGCTGGCTTGCCTGCGATAGCGATCTCTCAGCTACAGATGTATTGGCTGACATACCGCTATCGCAGGCAAGCCAGCTCCCACAGTTTGGTTATTTTTTGGGTTGAGTTTTTGGTTATTAATAAATAGCTTCTTATTCCTTAACGAATATAACCCCCGTCCCTATACTGGTCAGCAACGTTAAACGCTGCAGGAGGGCACACCCATGCACAGCGAGTCGATTCGTTATCTGATCGTGCCGGGCTGGCAAGGATCGCCAGAAGATCATTGGCAAAGTCATTGGCAGAACAGCCTGCCCAACAGCGCGCGCGTGGAGCAGGCCGACTGGCTGACGCCACGTCGCGAAGACTGGGTGGCCGCACTGGCCGAGGCCATCGCCGCCGACAGCACGCCTGTCATTCTCATCGCCCATAGCCTGGGCTGCATCACCGCCGCCCATTGGGCAGCCACCGCGCCCGTGCAATTTTTGCGTCAGGTACGTGGCGCCTTGCTGGTGGCCCCGGCGGATGTCGAACGCCCGGCCTGTTCACCGGCCTTGCGCAACTTCGCGCCGATCCCGACCGACCTGCTGCCGTTTCCCAGCCAGGTGGTCAGTTCCGACAACGACAGCGCCGTCAGCGCCTCTCGGGCGCTGGAGCTGGCGCGCAATTGGGGTGCCGAAGCCGGCATCCTGTCGGGCGCCGGGCATATCAATGTGAAGTCCGGCCACCAGCGTTGGGAGCAGGGTTTCGCTTACCTCTATCGCCTGCAAAACCGCCTTGAGCATCACGCCCGGCGCAGCGCCTAAATTCTTTTCAACGCCCCGTCCCTGAGTGGATTTGGGGCGGGAGCCTGCCATGAGTCATGAAACCTTCGGCCAGCCACTGCTGACCTTCCCCGACGCCGAAAAAAGCCCGCTGAGCATCCGCGCCAAGGCACTGGTGTTTGTCGACCCGCGCTCGCGTCTACTGCGTGAACAGCTTGAAAACCTGGCGCCGCGTGCCTTGCCCGTGTTGATTCGCGGTGAGACCGGTAGTGGTAAAGAGCTGCTGGCGCGGCATATCCACCGTGGCAGCGACCGCACCGGGTTATTTGTCTCGGTCAACTGCGGTGCGATCAGCCCCACTTACGCCGATGCCGAACTGTTCGGCTACGCAGCCGGCAGCCATAGCGGCGCGGCGAGCAGCCGGGCGGGGTGGTTTGGTTCGGCCAACGGCGGCACCTTGTACCTGGATGAGATCGGCGACTTGCCGCTGCCGATTCAGGTGAAATTGCTCGCCGCCCTGGAGAACCATGAAGTCACCCGCGTTGGCGCCCATCAGCCCAGCCCGGTAGACGTGCGCCTGGTCGCCGCCACCAGCATCGACCTGGCCCAGGCCGTGGCCGCGGGCAAGTTTCATGAGCGGCTGTTCCATTATTTGAGCGAAGGCCAGCTCGACCTGCCGGCGTTGCGCGAGCGGGTCGGCGACATCCTGTCCCTGGCCGAATACTTCCTCGGCATCTACAGCCAGCGCCTGGACCTGCCGGTGCCGCTGATCAGCGACGCCGCCCAGCGCGTGCTGGAACACCACAGCTGGCCGGGCAATACCCGCGAGCTGGAAAATGTTATTCACTTTGCGCTGCTGGTGAGCAGTGGCGATGAAATTTTGCCCGAGCACCTGAACCTGCCGTCGGCGGGCTCGCCGCTGGCGCAAGTGCAGCGGATTTTCGCCAGTGCCAGCGCCGCCGAGCGGCAAGCCTTGCTCAGCTTTCTAGATGAACAGCGGCTACATGAACAAAATGGAATATCAACGTGAATAAAAGATATTGTTCGGGAATAAAAAATCTAGGTATTGTCCATCCCACGCCGCGATAGCACTTCGCTGGCACACCATAAAAAACGGTCGTCAGAGACGCCCCGGAATTTCGATAAGGACACTGCATGAAAAAGGTTCTGTTGTTTACCGCACTGGCGGCTGCCCTGACTGCAAGCTTCGCCCAGGCCAACGAGAAACTGGTGGTTGCCGCCACGCCGATCCCGCACGCCGAGATCCTTGAGCTGGTGAAACCGACCCTGGCCAAAGAAGGCGTGGACCTGGAGATCAAGGTTTTCACCGACTATGTACAACCCAACACGCAGGTTGCCGAGAAGCGCCTGGACGCCAACTACTTCCAGACCCTGCCGTACCTGGAAAACTTCAACAAGGGCAAGGGCACCAACCTGGTCACTGTGATCGGCGTGCACGTTGAGCCAATCGGCGGTTACTCGAAAAAGATCAAGAATATTTCTGAACTCAAAAATGGCGCCACCGTAGCTATCCCGAACGAAGGCTCCAACGCCGGCCGTGCCCTGTTGCTGCTGCAAAAGAACGGTCTGATTACGCTGAAAGACCCGACCAATGCACTGGCTACGCCAAAAGACATCGCCAGCAACCCGAAAAACCTGAAATTCAAAGAGCTGGAATCGGCGCTGCTGCCACGTGTGCTGGATCAGGTTGACCTGGATGTGATCAACACCAACTACGCGCTGGAAGCTGGCCTGAACCCAGCCAAAGACGCGCTGATCATCGAAGACGCCAAGTCGCCGTACGTGAACTTCCTGGTGGCCCGCCCGGATAACAAGGACAGCGACGCTATCCAGAAACTGGCCAAGGCGCTGACCAGCCCGGAAGTTAAAGCTTTTATCGAGAAGAAGTACAACGGCGCGGTAGTGCCTGCGTTCTGATGTAACCAAAACCCCCTTCAAGGTTTGAACGCCGACGGCTACTACAGCGTCGGCGTTTTTTTTGATCGTTCCCACGCTCCGCGTGGGAATGCTTCCTGTGATGCTCTGCGTCACGCTTTTAAACTGTCGGAGCGGGCTTGCTCGCGAATACGGTCTGTCAGTAACAGATGTTCTGACTGATCCACCGCATTCGCGAGCAAGCCCGCTCCCACATTGAAACTTCAGCGTTTCAGAGATTGCGGCTATTAATCGCCCGACGCAACGCCACCAACCACTTCACCAGCTCCTGCGGATCAATCGGTTTCGCTTCGTTCATTTTCTCATTCCTTCGAAAAAACAGCTTTCCTGCGACCCCAAGACCATAGCCGCCAGCGGCCAAACCCGCGAACCCTGCGGTTATCTTTTTGCGTGATATCAATATGCTATTTGGGTATTTAAATTTTGCTTTTTATACCTTTAAAGTTCGCGCTACCCGGCGTTACCCACGTCGGCTCGTACTGCGCTCGCTGCATTACCCTTGCGGCGTCATGGACCCAAGATGACCTTCGATTTCGCTTTTATCCTCAGCACCTTGCCGGCGTTTCTCAAAGCCGTGGGGGTGACGCTGCAAGTGGGCCTGATCGCCATTGCCACCTCGCTGCTGGTGGCGCTGATCAACGCGGCGCTGCTGGTGTTTCGCACGCCTTACCTGTCGCGCCTGGTGGCGCTGTATGTGGAGTTGGCGCGCAACACGCCGCTGCTGATCCAACTGTTCTTCGTGTACTTCGCCTTGCCGGCCCTGGGGTTCAATATCTCCGGGTTCTGGGCGGCGATTATCACCATGACCTTCCTTGGCGGCGCCTACCTCACCGAAGTGCTGCGCGCCGGTGTGGAAGCCGTTCCGCTGGCGCAGATCGAGTCGGGCAAGTCCATCGGCCTGTCCGACTGGCAACTGTTGCGCCACGTGATCCTGCCCCAGGCCGGCATCCTCAGCCTGCCGGCGCTGTTCGCCAATTTCATCTTCCTGCTCAAGGAGACCACCGTGGTCTCCGCCGTGGCGGTGCCGGAGATTCTCTACACCACCAAAAGCTACATCGCGCTCTACTACAAAACCTACGAAATGCTCGCCGTGCTGACGCTGATCTGCGTGCTGTTGTTCTTGCCGCTGTCGCTGCTGCTCAGCCGCCTGGAAAGGAGGCTCCAGCATGGCCAGTTCGGGTCTTGAGTTGTTGTGGGTGTCGTTGCCGCAACTGGGCAAGGGCGCTGCGCAAACCCTGTCGATTTCATTTTTGAGCATCGCCTTCAGCACCGTTGGTGGCGTGCTGTACGGCGTGCTGCGTACGCTGAATAACAAGCTGATTAACGCGGTACTGCGGGTGTACCTGGAACTGTTCCGCGCGATCCCGGTGCTGGTGTGGTTGTACCTGCTGTTTTTCGGTTTGCCGATTTTCTTCGGCCTGAGCATTCCGAGTTTCTGGTGCGCGGTGCTGGTGCTGTCGCTGTGGGGGGCCAGCGAGGTCGGCGAAGTGGTACGCGGCGCGTTGCATTCGCTGCCACGTGGCCAGCGCGAGGCCGGTTTGTCGATCGGCTTGTCCGACCCGCAGCTGTACGGCTACGTGCTGCTGCCCCAAGCCCTCAAGCGCATGACGCCGCCGACCATCAACGTCTACACGCGCATCATCAAGACCAGCTCGCTGGCGGTGCTGATCGGCGTGGTGGACGTGATCAAGGTCGGCCAGCAAATCATCGAACGCACCTATGAGTCGGTACTGATCTACGGCGTGCTGTTCCTGTTTTTCTTCTTTATCTGCTACCCGTTGTCGGCCGCCTCCAAGGTGCTGGAACGGCGCTGGGCCCAAGCATGAGCGCATTGATCGAATTCCAGGGTTTCAACAAATTCTTTGGCGAGCAACAGGTGCTCAAGGGCATCGACCTGAGCGTGCAAAGCGGCGAAGTGGTGGTGATCCTCGGCCCCAGCGGCTGTGGCAAAAGCACTTTGCTACGCTGCCTTAACGGGCTGGAAGTCGCGCACAGCGGCAGCCTGCGTTTTGCCGGCAAAGAGCTGCTGGATAAAAACACCGACTGGCGCCAGGTGCGTCAGGACGTGGGCATGGTGTTCCAGAGTTATCACCTGTTCCCGCACATGAGTGTGCTCGACAACATCCTGCTCGGCCCGCTGAAAGTGCAAAAACGCGAGCCCCGCGAAGCCCGCGCCCAAGCGGAAAAACTCCTCGAACGTGTGGGCCTGGCCGACAAGCGCGACGCCTTCCCGCGTCAGCTGTCCGGCGGTCAGCAGCAACGCATCGCCATCGTTCGTTCGCTGTGCATGAACCCGCAAGTGATGCTGTTTGACGAAGTCACCGCCGCCCTCGACCCGGAAATGGTCAAGGAAGTGCTGGAGGTGATTCAGGGCCTGGCCCGCGATGGCATGACCTTGTTGATCGTCACCCATGAAATGGCCTTCGCCCGCGCCGTCACCGACCGCGTGGTGTTTATGGAGGCCGGTCGCATCCTCGAACACAATACCCCCGAAGAATTCTTTACGAACCCGCAAACCGCACGCGCGCAGCAGTTCCTGGAGAAGTTCTCCTTTGTTTCAACACTGCCCAAGAAAGCCAAGGAACTGGAGCTGATATGAAAAAGTTACTGCTGCCACTGTTTGCCGTCGCCTTACTCGCCGGCTGCGATAAAAAGGCCGAAGAGCCTGCCAAGCCAGCGGCTGCCGCGGCGAGCTACATCGACAAGATCAAGGCGCGCGACAAGCTGATCGTCGGCGTATTCACCGACAAGCCGCCGTTCGGCTTTGTGAACGAAGCCGGTCGCTATGTCGGCTTCGATACCGACATAGGCCGCCAATTCGCCAAGGATTTGCTGGGTGATGAAAACAAGGTCGAATTCGTCGCGGTCGAGCCGGCCAGCCGGATTCCATTCCTGCAGAGCGACAAGGTCGACCTGATCCTCGCCAACATGACCGTGACGCCGGAGCGCAAGGAAGCGGTGGACTTCACCAACCCCAACCTGAAAGTGGCGGTGCAGGCCCTGGTGCCTAAAGACAGCGCGGTGAAAAGCCTGGATGACCTGGCCACCCGCACCACCATCGTCACTACCGGTACAACGGCCGACATCTGGCTGACCAAAAACCACCCGGACTGGAAATTGCTCAAGTTCGAGAAAAACTCCGAGTCGCTGCAAGCGCTGTCGGCTGGCCGTGGTGATGCGTATGCGCAGGACAACCTGGTGCTGTTCAGCTGGGCCAAGCAGAACCCTGGCTACCGCGTGCTGGAAGAAAAACTCGGTGATGAAGCGCCGATTGCGCCCGCGGTGAAAAAGGGCAACATCGAACTGCGTGACTGGGTGAATGCCGAGTTGGCGAAGCTGGGTGAAGAGAAGTTCTTGCTCAAGCTGTATGACCAATATGTGCGTAAAGAGCTGAGCGATGACACCAAGCCTGAGAGTGTGATTGTTGAAGGCGGCAAGTGGCAGGGTTGATGATCGTTCCCACGCTCTGCGTGGGAATGCAGCTCTTGACGCTCCGCGTCAGCTTTTAAACTCGTGACGCGGAGCGTCACAGGAGGCGTTCCCACGCAGAGCGTGGGGACGATCTTCATTCCACTTATTCCGGCCAATGCCACGCCGGTGCATCCAAAATCCCCTGCCCGACAATCCGCGTTTCGCCCATCACCTTTTCCAGCACAATCGAATTACACCCCTCATCCTGCTGCAACGCCGCAATCAAGCGGCTGGCATGCGACACCACCCACACTTGGCAATGCTGGGAAGCCTGGATAATCAAGCGCGCCAACGCCGGCAGCAAGTCCGGGTGCAGGCTGGTTTCCGGCTCGTTCAGCACCATCATGGTCGGCGGCCGTGGCGTGAGCAGCGCCGCGATCAGCAGCAAATAACGCAACGTCCCGTCCGACAACTCTGCCGCCGACAAGGGCCGCAGCAAGCCTTCCTGATAAAACTCAATCGCAAAGCGCCCGCCCTGCAGCGGCTCGATATTCAGCCGCGCTCCGGGGAACGCGTCACTGACGGCCCGCTGCAACGCCTCGGGGTCGCCGATTTCGCGAATGGTCTGCAACGCTGCCGCCAAATCCCGACCATCGTGATGCAACACCGGCGTGCGCGTGCCCAATTGCGGTTGGCGAACGGGCGCGTCCACGTCGCTGCGAAAGTGATCATAAAAGCGCCAGCCGCGAATGCTTTCGCGCAGCAGTAACACTTCCGGCGAGCCGCGCAGGCTGCCGACCTGGTCGAACAGGCTGTGATAGTTGGGCGTGTGCTGGGCCAGTACGTCCCAGTTGCGCCCTTCACGCGCCCGAACCATCGGCCCGGAGCGCTGCACCAGCAGGCTGGCGGGGCGATAGAGGTGGCCGGCCCAGATGCATTCTTTTTTTATCTCGGGGTCTAGGGAGAAATAACTGATGCCGGGTGACGGCAACCCCATGGAGATGGCGTAGCTGAAATCTTCCCCGGCAAATCCCAGGCGCAGACGCTTCACGTCCTGGCGGGTGGTGGCTTGTACGGCGACCTCGCCCTCACGCATGCGCCGGCTGATGGTTTCCGGCCCGGCCCAGAAGGTTGAATCCAGCCCACCTTCACGCGCCAGCGCATTGATCACGCCGCCCTGAGCGGTTTCCGCCAGCAGGCGCAGGGCGCGGTACAAGTTGGACTTGCCGCTGCCGTTGGGGCCGGTGACCAGGTTCAGTCGGTCCAGGGGCACCACCAATTTATTGATCGAGCGGTAATTGGCCACCGCCAGGGTTTTCAGCATAAGTAATCAGTCGATATGGGAACCATTGGAGTATGGGATCCTCCATGCAGATAAGGAACCCTGATCTAAGCTCACAGTCGCATACACACTGGCACATCGCGTCACGCAAAAGGAGCCTGCATGGGCGGTCGCACTTCGATATTTTTACTCAGTCTTGGCGTGTTGGCGCTGCTGAGCGGCTGTGGCCAGGAAAAGGCCGCGCCCAAGGAGCATTCGCGTGTGTTTGTGCAGACCGTGCAGCCGGCGGATTTCGCCGCAGCGGTGACCCTTACCGGTGATATCCAGGCCCGTGTGCAAACCGATTTGTCCTTCCGCGTGGGCGGCAAGATCATCCAGCGCATGGTCGACGTGGGCGACCGCGTCACCGCCAAGCAAGTGCTGGCCAAGCTCGACCCCAAGGATTTGCAGACCAACGTCGACTCTGCCCAGGCCCAGGTCGTGGCCGAACAGGCACGCGTCAAACAGACCGCCGCCGCCTTTGTGCGCCAGGAAAAACTGCTGCCCAAGGGCTACACCAGCCGCAGCGAATATGACGCCGCCCAGGCCGCGCTGCGCAGCAGCCAAAGCGCCCTGGCCGCCGCCCAGGCGCAACTGGCCAATGCCCGCGAACAACTCGGTTACACCGCGCTGGTCGCCGATGCGCCCGGCGTGATTACTGCGCGCCAGGCTGAAGTCGGCCAGGTTGTGCAAGCCACCGTGCCGATTTTCAGCCTGGCCACCGATGGCGAGCGTGATGCAGTGTTCAATGTCTATGAGTCGCTGCTGGTAGAGCCGCCGCCGGATGCGCCGATCACCGTGAGCCTGCTGGATAACCCGAGCATCAAGGCCGTGGGCAAAGTCCGCGAAGTCACGCCGGCAGTGGCGGCCAATACCGGCACCGTGCAGGTCAAGATCGCCCTGCAATCCCTGCCCAACGGCATGCAACTGGGCTCGGTGGTGAGTGCGACTGCCAATGGCCCGGCCAAAGCCAGTATCGAGCTGCCCTGGTCGGCGCTGACCAAAGACCTCAACGAACCCGCCGTGTGGTTGGTCGACGGTGACGGCAAAGCGCAGCTGCACAAGGTCAGCGTGGCGCGTTACCTCACCGGCAAAGTGATTATCGGCGACGGCCTCAAGGGCGGCGAAAAAGTTGTGGTGGCCGGTGGGCAATTGCTGCACCCCGGCATGGTCGTCGAGATCGCCCAGCAAGGAGCCCAGCCATGAAGCGCCTGACGGCAGTGCTTGCCGCCAGCCTGTTGTTGGCCGCCTGCTCCAAGGAAGAACCTGCGCCCGAACCGGTGCGCCCGGTGCTGTCCATGGAAGTGAAGGCCGAAGACCAGGAAAACCTCGGCCGCTTCGCCGGTACGATTCAGGCGCGCTACGAAAGCAACCTGGGCTTCCGTGTACCCGGCCGCATCGCCAGGCGCGCGGTGGACGTGGGCGCCGAAGTCGAGAAGGGCGCCGTGCTCGCCGTGCTCGACCCCACCGACCAGCAAAACCAGTTGCGCTCGGCCCAAGGCGACCTCGCCCGCGTGCAGGCGCAATTCATCAATGCCCAGGCCAACGCCCGCCGCCAGCAGGAATTGTTCAACCGTGGGGTTGGCGCCCAAGCTCAGCTGGACGTGGCCCAGACCGACCTGAAAACCACCCAGGCCACCCTCGACCAGGCCAAGGCTTCGGTCAACCAGGCCAAGGACCAGCTCAACTATGCCGAACTGCGCACCGACCACGCCGGCATCGTCACCGCCTGGAATGCCGAGGCCGGCCAAGTGGTCAGCGCCGGCCAGCAAGTGGTGACCCTGGCGCGCCCGGATATCAAGGAAGCAGTAATCGACCTGCCGGCCGGGCTCGCCGAGCGGCTCCCACCGGACGTCGTGTTTCTGGTCGCCGGGCAACTCGACCCGAGCGTCAACACCACCGCCATCGTGCGCGAGATCGAACCCCAGGCCCAAAGCGCCACGCGCACCCGTCGCGCACGCTTGACCCTGACCGAAACGCCGCCCGCGTTTCGCCTCGGCACGGCGATCAGCGTGACCTTGAGCAGCGCCATCGCACCGCGTATCGAGCTGCCGCTGAGCGCCCTGCAAGAAGTCGACGGCAAGACCCGCATCTGGCTGCTCGACACCCAAAGCCAGACCGTGCAGCCGCGCGACATCACGGTGGTCAGCCGTGACGCCAACAGCGCGCTGCTCAACGGCGGCGTCAAACCCGGCGAACGCATCGTCACCGCTGGCGTGAACAGCCTGAAGCCTGGGCAAAAAGTCAAAATCGACGAGGACAGCCCGCGATGAAAGGGAGCTTCAACTTATCCGACTGGGCCCTCAAGCATCAGTCCTTCGTCTGGTACTTGATGTTCGTCGCGCTGTTGATGGGCGTGTTCTCCTACATGAACCTGGGCCGCGAGGAAGACCCCTCGTTCACCATCAAAACCATGGTGATCCAGACCCGTTGGCCGGGCGCGACCCAGGAAGAAACCCTCAAGCAGGTCACCGACCGCATCGAGAAAAAACTCGAAGAACTCGACTCCCTCGACTACGTGAAAAGCTACACGCGGCCGGGCGAGTCCACGGTGTTCGTGTTCCTCAAAGACACCACCAGTGCCAAGGCCATCCCGGATATCTGGTATCAGGTGCGCAAGAAGATCGATGACATTCGCGGCACCTTCCCCCAGGGCTTGCAGGGGCCGTCGTTCAACGATGAGTTCGGTGACGTGTTCGGTTCGGTCTACGCATTTACCGGCGACGGTTTATCGATGCGCCAACTGCGTGACTACGTGGAGCAAGTGCGCGCCGAAATCCGCTCGGTGCCGGGCCTGGGCAAGGTCGAGATGATCGGCCAGCAAGACGAAGTGATCTACCTGAATTTCTCCACGCGCAAACTCGCGGCATTGGGGATTGATCAGCGCCAGGTCGTGCAGAGCCTGCAATCGCAGAACGCCGTAACGCCCGCCGGGGTGATCGAGGCCGGGCCGGAGCGGATTTCCGTGCGCACTTCGGGGCAGTTCGCGTCAGAGAAAGACCTGGCCAACGTCAACCTGCGGCTCAATGACCGTTTCTATCGCTTGGCGGACATCGCTGACATCAGCCGTGGCTATGTCGACCCGGCGCGGCCGATGTTCCGGTTCAACGGCCAGCCGGCGATTGGCTTGGCCATCGCCATGCAGAAGGGCGGCAATATTCAGTCGTTCGGCAAGGCTTTGCACCAGCGTATGGATGAGCTGACCGCCGACCTGCCAGTGGGCGTCGGTGTGCACAAAGTCTCCGACCAGGCAGAGGTGGTGGAAGAGGCCGTCGGCGGCTTTACCAGCGCGCTGTTTGAAGCGGTGATCATCGTGCTGGTGGTGAGCTTTATCAGCCTCGGCATGCGCGCCGGGCTGGTGGTGGCGTGCTCGATCCCCTTGGTGCTGGCGCTGGTGTTCGTGTTTATGGAATACAGCGGCATCACCATGCAGCGAGTGTCGCTGGGCGCGTTGATCATCGCCCTCGGCCTGCTGGTGGACGACGCGATGATCACCGTGGAGATGATGATCACGCGCCTGGAAAAAGGTGAAACCAAGGAGCAGGCGGCGACCTATGCCTATACCTCGACCGCGTTCCCGATGCTCACCGGCACGCTGGTGACCGTGGCCGGCTTTGTGCCCATCGGCCTCAACGCCAGCTCGGCGGGCGAGTACACCTTCACCCTGTTCGCGGTGATTGCCGTGGCGATGCTGGTGTCGTGGGTGGTGGCGGTGCTGTTCGCGCCGGTAATCGGCGTGCATATCCTCAGCGCCAACGTTAAACCCGAAAACAAAGAGCCGGGGCGCATCGGCCGCGCGTTCAATGGCGGCATGCTCTGGGCCATGCGTAACCGCTGGTGGGCGATTGGCATCACCGTGGGCTTGTTTGTGGCGTCGGTGTTTTCCATGCAGTTTGTGCAGAACCAGTTTTTCCCGTCGTCGGATCGCCCGGAAATCCTCGTCGACCTTAACCTGCCGCAAAACGCCTCGATCAACGAAACCCGCAAGGCCGTCGACCGCCTCGAAGCGATCATCAAGGACGACCCGGACATTGCCCGTTGGAGCACCTACATCGGCCAGGGCGCGATTCGTTTCTACCTGCCCCTCGACCAGCAGTTGGAAAACCCCTATTACGCGCAGCTGGTGATCGTCAGCAAAGGCCTCGAAGAGCGCGGCGCGTTGATTGCGCGCCTGCAAAAACGCCTGCGTGATGACTTTGTCGGCATTGGCAGCTATGTGCAGCCACTGGAAATGGGCCCGCCGGTGGGGCGCCCGATTCAATATCGTGTATCCGGCAAAGACACCGATCAGGTACGCAAACACGCCATTGAGCTGGCGACCTTGCTGGATAAAAACACCCACCTGGGCGAGATCATCTACGACTGGAACGAGCCGGGCAAAGTGCTGCGCGTGGACATCGCCCAGGACAAGGCGCGGCAACTGGGGCTGTCGTCGGAAGACGTGGCGCAGTTGATGAACAGCGTGGTCAGTGGTGCGTCGGTGACCCAGGTGCACGACGATATCTACCTGATCAACGTGGTCGGCCGCGCCGAGGACGCCGAACGCGGCACCCCGGAAACCCTGCAGAACCTGCAGATTGTCACGCCCAACGGCACCTCGATTCCGCTGCTGGCGTTCGCCACGGTGCGTTACGAACTGGAGCAGCCGCTGGTGTGGCGCCGCGATCGCAAACCGACCATCACCGTCAAGGCCTCGGTGCGTGATGAGATACAGCCGACCGACCTGGTCAAGCAACTCAAACCCGAGATCGACAAGTTCAGCGCCGAGCTGCCGGTGGGTTACAAGGTTGCCACCGGCGGCACCGTTGAAGAAAGCGGCAAGGCCCAAGGCCCCATCGCCAAAGTAGTGCCGCTGATGCTGTTCTTGATGGCGACCTTCCTGATGATCCAGCTGCACAGCGTGCAGAAGATGTTCCTGGTGGCGAGTGTCGCGCCATTGGGGCTGATCGGTGTGGTGCTGGCGTTGATTCCCACGGGCACGCCCATGGGCTTTGTGGCGATCCTCGGCATCCTCGCGCTGATCGGTATCATCATTCGCAACTCGGTGATTCTGGTGACGCAGATCGATGCGTATGAGCGCGACGGCTACACGCCGTGGGACGCGGTGGTGGAAGCCACCGAGCACCGGCGCCGGCCTATCCTGCTGACCGCAGCGGCGGCCAGCCTGGGCATGATCCCGATTGCGCGGGAAGTGTTCTGGGGGCCGATGGCTTACGCGATGATCGGCGGGATTATCATCGCCACCTTGCTGACGCTGCTGTTCCTGCCGGCGCTTTACGTGGCCTGGTACAAGATTCGCGAGCCGAAAAAACAACAGGCCTGATGCTTGGGACCTTCCTGCAACGATGTGGGAAGGTTCCTGGAAACACTTTCCCTACATTTGGCTGGCAATAAGTGTTTTACCCTCCGGGCCTGTTCCTATTTGGAAGGCCCGTGTGATGCGCGCTCTGATGTTGGCTTTTTGCCTGTTGCTGTCTCCGCTGGCCTTGGCTGGCACCGTGCTGGAAAACGCCCAGTGGCATGTCGAAATCGACCCCGCCACGCTGGCGCTGCGAGTCACGCCGGCGGGCGAGGCGCCGGTGCAGGCCTCCAGCGGTGTCACCGCACATGCAGTCACTGAACTGCAAGCCGATGCTGAACACATCACTTGGCAGTGGGATAACGGCGCCTACCACCTGACCGCTCGCCTCGAGCAGCGCGACCTTGCCCTGAGTATCAGTGCGCGCGAACCCGGTGAGCTGCACCTGCTGCGCCAACCTGCCGAGGCCATCGGTAAAGGCTTGATCTGGCCTTTGGCCGAAGGGCATTACGTGCCCGCCGGCAACGCCGTGTGGAACGCGTTTTTGCTGGAACAGGGCGAGGTCAACACCACGCAGGATCTCAGCCTGCCGTTATGGGGCGTTGATCATGGCCGCTTCACGCTTAACTGGTTGCTCACCAATCCCTATCACAACCGCCTGCAATGGCAGGCAGACGGTGGCGGGCTGGCGCTGACAGTAGCGCACCAGTTCACCGCGCTTGAGCCTGGGGCGCCGATGACGTTGCGCCTGCACTTGGGCGCTGCCGACCCTTTGGCGGGTGCTAAACGCTACCGCGAATGGCTGGTGGAGCAAGGGCGCTATGAACCGCTGACGGACAAGCTGCGCCAGACACCGGAGGCTGAAAAACTGCTGGGCGCCAGCCATGTCTATCTGTGGGGCAATGACCTGTTGGGGCCGGACGATGTGCGTGACTGGCCGCTGTTGGTGAAGGTACTGCGCGGCCACGCACTCAAGGGCTTGCTGGACAAAGAGACCACGCAGGTACTGACTCAGTCGCGCCCATTGGACCGCTATCAAAAGAGTGTACTGCTGCGTGGTCTCAACGCAGCGATCAACCAAAAGGCCCGGCAAACCTGGCAGGCCACCGACGAGCCGGACATGCTCAAACTTGCTGACGGTTATGGCGTACTGCGCCGTGAACTGGCCATAGCGTTTGCCGGCGCCTTGAGCGACAGCCCCGGCACCTGGGGCAGTACGCTGTCGGGCAAAACCGTGAAGGCGCTGCAAGACGCTGGGCTAAAGCGCTTGCTGCTGACCCTGGGCGAAGGCTGGGAAGGCGGCCTCTGGCACCCCGAAGCGATTCAGGCGGGCGTGAAAGCCGGCTACCTGATGGCGCCGTATGACTCCTATGAAACTGCGTTATCCAGCAGCGAAAACCCGGACTGGTCCACCGCCCACCTGGGCAGCAAGGCCTATCGCGACTGCGCCATTGTGTTAAAGGACGGCAAGCTCAAGACCGGCTTTCAACAATCTGGCCATTACACCGACCCGCGCTGCGTAAGGCCGCTGCTGGAGGCCCGCGTGAAGGCCGTGCAAGCCAAGGCCGGTTTCAACGCCTGGTTCCTGGATGCCTATGCGACCAGCATGGTCTTCGACAGCTACCGAAATGGCGCCGAAATGACCCAGGCGCAAAACGCCGACGGCAATATCGACGCGTCGCGTTGGCTGAACACTGTGCTCAAGCTGCCCGCCGGTTCCGAAGACGGCAACGCGGTGACGGCCCAGGGCATTCTGTTCGCCCACGGCATGCAGACGCCGGTGATCGGTTGGGGTGATCGCGAGATGACCAAGGACAAGCAGTCGCCCTATTACGTGGGCAACTGGTATCCACCGGAGCAACCGGCGGTGTTCTTCAAACCGGTGCCGCTGAACGAGCCGTTTCGCACGGTGTATTTCGACCCGACGATGCGTCTGCCGCTGTATCAGGCAGTGTTCCACGGCTCGGTGCTCACCACTCACCATTGGCTGTTCGACAGCCTGAAATTAAGCAATGTGCAGGCTGAGAACGAGCTGGCCCAGCTGCTGTACAACGTACCGCCGCTGTATCACTTGAGCGCCGCCACCCTCAAGCAGCGGATACCGTTGATACAGCGCCAGGACCGGTTTTTCCGGCCGTTGCATGAGCGCTTGGCGACGCAGGCAATGACCGATTTTCGTTGGCTGACGGCAGACCGGCAGGTGCAGCAGACCACGTTTGCCGATGGCACGCGGTTGGTGGCGAACTTTGCTGCAGGGGACGAAGAAGGGTATGCGGGAAAGAGTGTGACGGCGTTGGTAGAGGGTGAAAAACCTAGGGTGTACCAGGTGGATTAGCTGTGCCGCTGACGCCTTCGCGAGCAAGCCCGCTCCCACATTGGAATGCATTCCAAATGTGGGAGCGGGCTTGCTCGCGAAGGCGTCAGACCAGCGACGAAGGTCTACATTTTGCGCCACACACTCGCCAACCAAGGCTGCTGTTCCCTCGGTAACCCGGCCGGTCGGTAGTAATGCTCCAACTCCACAAACCCGGCGGCCGTCAGCAACCCCTGCCACGTTGCCAGGTCGTGATAAGACCCATACCTGGGCCCATTCCAGCCTTCCTGGTTGTCACCGCGTGGGTTGGAGCTGAACAGCACGCCCCCGGCCTTTAACGCCCCGTGCAGTTGCTTGAGCACCCGTGGCAACTCCTGCTTGGGAATATGAAACAACACCGCATTGGCAAAGATCCCGTCGAAGCGCTCAGCGGGCAAATCCAGCTTGAGGAAATCCTGCTGCAACACCTCGCAGCCGCTGTCCTCGCGCGCCATCTGCGCAAAGCGCTCGGAACCGTCCAGCCCGACGGCAACGTGGCCCTTGCGCGTGAACGTCTGCAAATCCCGCCCCGGCCCGCAGCCGAAGTCCAGCACGGTAAACGGCGCGGTGCCCTGGATATGCCGCAGCAACGCGTCGATGTTCTGGCTCACATCATGATCGCGCGTGCCTTCACGGAAGTCCTCGGCGACCTTGTTGTAATAGCCAAGGGTGGCGGATGTAATCTGGTTGAGGTCATCGGGCTTGAGGGTCATGACGGGAAATACCGGGCATCGAAGATGCCCCGACTATACCTCACCGCTTGTTCAGCACCCGCGCCAACCGGTCGCCACCCAACTGAATCACCGCCACCAGAATCACCAGCAGCACGATCACGGTCAGCATGATCTGTGTATCAAAACGCTGGTAGCCATAACGGTAGGCAATGTCGCCCAAGCCGCCCGCGCCAATGGCGCCGGCCATGGCCGATGAATTGATCATCGTCACCAGCGTAATCGTAAACCCGCCAACGATCCCCGGCAGTGCTTCCGGCAACAGCACGTGCCAGATGATGTGCCAGCGGCGGCAGCCCATGGCCTGGGCGGCTTCAATCAAGCCGTGGTCGACTTCACGCAGGCTCACCTCGGCGATCCGCGCAAAGAACGGTGTGGCGGCGATGGTCAGCGGGACCACGGCGGCCCACACGCCATAGGTGGTGCCGACGATAAGCCGCGTAAACGGGATCAACGCCACCATCAGGATCAAAAACGGAATGGAGCGGAACAGATTGACGAATGCGCCCAGCACGCGATTCAGCGCGGGTGCCTGGTAGATGCCGCCCTTGTCGCTGGTGACCAGGAATACTGCCAGTGGAATGCCCACCAGCAATGCGATCAGCGACGACACGCCGACCATCAACAAGGTGTCGATGGCGCCCTGCAATAAGCGATCAAACCACATAGCCCAGCACCTCCACCTGTTGTGCCCAACGCCCGGCGCGATTGCGCAGCTCTTCGGCCGTGTGCGGTGAGCCATTCACCGCCAGCAGTAATTGCCCCAGGGCATGCCCCTGGATCCGTTCCACACCGCCCTGCAGCAAACGCACGCGCCCGCCGAGGGCGCTGAACAGCGCGGCCAGGTCGGGCTCATCGGTGTCGCTGCCGGTGAATTGCAAACGCAGCACCAACGCGGCGTCGGCGTGGGTTTGGGTCAGTTGCAGGCGGCTTTGCAGTTCTTCCGGCAAGCCGTGTTGCAGCGGCGCCAACAGGGTTTTGCTGACCTCATGCTGCGGGTTGCCGAACACTTGCCACACCGGGCCTTGCTCAACGATGCGCCCGTGTTCGAGCACCACCACGCGGTCGCAGATTTCGCGAATCACCGCCATTTCATGGGTGATCAACACGATGGTCAGGCCCAGGCGCTGGTTGATCTCGCGCAGCAGGCCGAGGATCGATTGAGTGGTTTCCGGGTCGAGGGCCGAGGTGGCCTCGTCGCACAGCAGAATCTGCGGGTCGTGCACCAGCGAGCGGGCGATCCCCACGCGCTGTTTTTGCCCACCGGAGAGCTGCGCCGGATAAGCCTTGTGCTTGTCCTGCAAGCCCACCAGCTCCAGCAGCTCACGCACCTTTTGCTCGCGCTGTGGCTTGGGCACGCCGGCGACTTTCAGCGGCAACTCGACGTTCTGCCACACGGTCTTGGCCGACATCAGGTTGAAGTGCTGGAAGATCATGCCGATGCGCCGACGCAGGGCCACCAGGCGGTCTTCGTCGTATTCGCCGATGTCCACCTGATCAATCAACACGCGCCCGCTGCTCGGTTGCTCCAGGCGGTTGATGGTGCGGATCAGCGAGGATTTACCGGCGCCGCTGCGGCCGATGATGCCGAACACTTGACCGCGCTGGATCGCCAGGTCGATGCCTTGCAAGGCATGCACGCTGCCGTCATAGGTTTTACCCAGGTTGATAAAACGCACATGGGCGCGGTTCAAATCCGGGTGCAGTTCTGTCTGCTCGGCGTCTCTGGGCGGCAAGCCCAGGTCGCGCAGTTGAGAGTGGGCGGCGGTCATTTTTTATCTTCCCAGCCGACTTGGTAGAGCTTGCCGAGGGATTTATCCAGGGCGGCACGCACCACCGGCGAGTGCTGGTAAATGTCGACGAACTTAATCACGCGCGGGTCGGTTTTGCTTTTGGGCTGGACCACGAACTGAATCACGTATTCCGGGTGGTCGAGGCCGTCGAACAGCAGCGCCGACTCGGCATCGAAGGTTTTGGACAGGCGGATATACGCCGGGTAGCCCTGCACCAGGTCGGCGTCGTCATAGGCGCGCACCAGTTGCACGGCTTCCACTTGCAGGATCTTGATCTTCTTCGGGTTGGCGACGATGTCTTCTTCGGTGGCCTTGTAGCCCACGCCCGGCTTGAGGGTGATCAAGCCAGCCTTGGCCAGCAGTTGCAGGCCGCGCCCGCTGTTGATCGGGTCGTTGGCAATCGCCACGCTGGCGCCTTGGGGCAGGTCGTCGAAGCTTTTGTACTTCTTCGAATACAGCCCGACGTTATTGATGATGCCCGGCGCATACGGCACCAAGTCAAAACCGGCGGCGGCCTTGGCGTTTTCCAGGAATGGGATGTGCTGGAAGTAGTTCACGTCGATATCGCCGGCGGCCAGGCTGACGTTGGGTGCGATCCAGTCGGTGAACTCCACCAGCTCGACCTTCAGGCCTTGCTTGCCGGCTTCGGCGACGGCGGCTTCCAGGGGAATCGCGAAGGCGGCGGTGGTGCCGACTTTCAGCGGTGCATCGGCGGCGAATACCGCCGAGCTGAATAAACCAAGGGCCAGGGCCAGTGCTTTGACTGGGTGGGTGAGCAGGGTCTTTTTCATAATCGATTTCCAGTCATAAGGTGTTTTGGCAAGCGATGAAGATCCACAGTTTTGGTTTAGTGTCGGTAATTAGAGCCGGTGTGTTGTTCAGGTAAGCGGGCGCCGCCTTGGAAGACTTTTTCGCGCAAGGTGCCGGCTTCATAAGCCGTCTTGTACGACCCACGCTTCTGCAACTCCGGCACCACCAGGTCGATGAAGTCCACGTAACTTTCCGGCGTGACAATGCGCGTCAGGTTGAAGCCATCCAGCCCGGTTTCGCTGATCCACGATTCCAGTTCATCAGCGACCTGCTCGGGCGAGCCGACCAAGGTGATATAGCGGCCGCCCAAGGCGTGCTGCTCAAGCAGTTTGCGTCGGGTCCAGTCGTTGTTTTGCAGGTTCTTGGTGGCCGACTGGATCGCGTTGCTCTTCACGTACTGGATCGGTTCGTCCAGTTCGTATTGGGCAAAATCAATCGCCGTGGACGCCGAGAAGTGCGCCACGCCGGCTTCCGGGCTGGCGTAGCTCAGGTACTCGGCATGCTTGGCCCAGGCCTGTTCTTCGGTGGCGCCAACGATCACGTTGAGGCCCATGAACACCTTGATGTCATCCGGGTTGCGCCCAGCCTCGACCGCGCTGGCGCGCACCTTGTCGACCTGGGCCTTGGTCGCGGCCTTGTTTTGCCCGCTGATGAATACGCACTCGGCATGCCGCCCGGCGAACAGCAAGCCACGGTCCGAGCTGCCGGCCTGGAACAGCACCGGCGTGCGCTGCGGCGACGGCTCGCAGAGGTGATAACCCTCGACCTGATAAAACTCGCCGTGGTGTTCAACCTTGTGCACCTTGCCCGGCTGGGCATAGACCCGCGCCTGTGGGTCGTTGATGACCGCGTCGTCTTCCCAGCTGCCTTCCCAGAGTTTGTACAGCACCTCCAGGTACTCATCGGCCTGGTCGTAGCGCCGGTCGTGCTCGACCTGTTCGGTCAGGCCCGTGGCCTTGGCGGCGCTGTCGAGATAGCCGGTGACGATATTCCAGCCAACCCGGCCACGGCTCAGGTGGTCGAGCGTGGACATGCGCCGGGCGAACAGATACGGCGGCTCGTAGGTGAGGTTGGCGGTGAGGCCGAAGCCGAGGTTTTTGGTGACGGCCGCCATGGCCGAGACCAGCAGCAAGGGGTCGTTGACCGGCAGCTGGATCGACTCTTTGAGCGGCACGTCGATGCTGTTCTGGTAGACGTCGTACACGCCGACAATGTCAGCGATGAACAAACCATCGAACAGCCCGCGTTCCAGGGTTTGCGCCAGTTCGGTCCAATACTCGACGGTTTTGTACTGCGTCGAGGTGTCCCGTGGGTGTGTCCACAGGCCATGGTTGATGTGCCCGATGCAGTTCATGTTGAAGGCATTGAGCAGGATCTTTTTCTTCGCCATCAGATGGTCCCCCGCAGTGGCGGGTTTTCATCGTTGAGGTAGTAATTGCCCACCGCATGGTACTTCCAGCGCACCGGGTCGTGCAGGGTGTGCACGCGGGCGTTGCGCCAGTGGCGATCCAGGCCGTGTTCGGCCAGGGTGGCCTGGCTGCCGGCCAGTTCGAACAAGGTGCTGCCGGCGGCCAGGGAAATTTCAGTGCTCAAGGCGCGCACTTCGGCGACGGCGATGGAGGCTGCCGCCACGGTTTCGGCAGTGCTGTCAGCCTGGGCGCGGTCGAGGTATTCGCCTGCGCGTTCCAGCAAGGCTTCGGTGGCATGCAGGCGGATGCTCAGGTGGCCGAAGCTCTTGAGCGTCAGCGGGTCTTCGGTGGCCTTGTCATTGCCGGAATCGATCCACGGGCGGGTCTTGGTGCGCACAAAGTGCAGCGCATCTTCGAAGGCGGCGCGGGCGATGCCGGTGTCGATGGCGGCGTGAAGGATCTGCGCCAGCGGGCCGACGGTGGTCGGGCGCTCGAAGGCGCTCTGGAACGGAATTACGTCTTGGGCGGCGACCCATACGTTATCGAACACCACGGAGCCGCTGCCGGTGGTGCGTTGGCCGAAGCCGCTCCAGTCGTCGATCACGCTCAGGCCTTCACTGTTGCGGGGCACAAACGCCAGTTGCTGCACACCGTGTTCGTCCACCACTGAGGTGGGGATGCGTTGCGCGTAGATGGCGCCGGTGGAATAGAACTTGCGGCCGCTGATACGAAAGCCATCGCCATCGCGGGTGATGGCGGTCACGCGGTCGTGAGCGGTTTTGGTGCCCAGCTCCGCCAGGGCGTTGCCGAAGCGTTGGCCGGCGAGCACCTCGGCGTACAGGCGTTTTTGCTGCGCCGGGCTGCCATTCACGCGCAGCACTTCCAGGGCGTAGAAATGGTTTTGCGGAATCTGGCCCAGCGAGGCGTCGGCCTGGGCGATCAGCGCAATGACCTTGGCCAGGGTGACGTTGGAGACCCCGGCGCCGCCGTGTTCCTTCGGCACGCTGATGCCCCACAGGCCGGAGCGCGAAAACACGTCGAGCTCGGGCAAGGGCAGGCGGCGTTCGCGGTCGCGCTGGGCACTGTCGCGGCACAAGTCTTCGGCCAGGTCGCTGGCGACAATAAGGGCTTGTTCATCGCTGGTGATAACCGCGACGTTGGTAGAGAAAGTCATGATGTTCTCCAGATGTCTGGTCGGTCAGATCCAGGAATGGCGAGCCGGCAACGTGCCGTTCAGCCGATAGGCGCCGATGGCGTGATACTTCCAGCGCACCGGGTCGTGCAGGGTGTGCACGCGGGCGTTGCGCCAATGGCGGTCGAGGTTGAATTCGGCGAGGGTGGCGCGGCTGCCGGCCAGTTCGAAGAGCTTTTCGCTGACCAGCAGCGACACCTCGGTGGTCAGCACTTTCGCTTCGGCCACGGCAATCGAGGCGCGGGCGGCGGATTGCGCAGTGATCGGCGCGGCGCTGACCTCGTCCAGCACCTTGCCGGCCTTGCGCAGCAGCGCTTCGGCGGCATGCAATTCGATTTTCAGCTTGCCGATGTCGGCGATCACATACAGGTCATCACTGGCGCGTTCGACCTTGGCGTCGATCCACGGGCGTGAGCGTTCGCGCACGAAGGCGATGGTGTCGTCCAGGGCGCCACGGGCGATGCCGGCGTCGATGGCAGCCTGGATCAATTGCGAGACAGCGCCCTGGATGTTCGGGCTTTCGCCGATCCGCCAGTTGTCGACCACCAGCTCGGCGTCCACCGGCACGCGGTCGAGCAGCACCGTGCCGCTGGCCGTGGTGCGTTGGCCAAAGCCCGACCAGTCGTCGACGATGCGCAGCCCTTCGGTGCCACGGCGCACAAACGCCATGACTTGTTTGCCGTCATCGTTCAGTGCCTTCACCGCCACCCAATGGGCAAACAGCGCGCCGGTGGAGTAGAACTTCTGGCCGCTGATGACATAGCCGTCGCCCTCGGCGGTGATGCGCGCCTTGAGCTCCAGCGTGTTTTTGGTGCCGCGTTCCGGGCCGCCGTTGCCGATGCGCCAGCCGTCGAGCACGCTCTGGAACAGCTGCTTTTTCTGGCGCTCGGTGGCGGCGCCCTGCAGCACGTGCAGGATGCCGAAGTGGTTCTGCGGGATCTGCCCAAGGGCCGGGTCTGCCGCACTGATGATCGCGAACACCTCGGCCAGGGTCACGAATGAAACCTGTGGGCCGCCGTATTCACGCGGGATGGAAATACTGCCGAGCCCGCTGCGGGTGAACTGTTCGATCTGCGCCCATGGCAGCTTGCGCTGCTGGTCGCGCTTGGCGGCCTGCAGGCGCGCGGCCTGGGCCAGTTCGCGGGCTGCGCTCAACGCTTGGGCGTCGTCGCGCAGCACAGCGGCCGGCAAAAGTAGTGGGGCTACATCCAGATCACTCTGGGGGGGTGTTAGAGCCAAGTTAGACATCAGCGCCGCTCCTTGGCTGCACGTAATGCCCTGGCGTTATGCACCGGGGTAATTCTGACCATACCGACCTCGCATTCAATGAAATAAAAACAGAAAAATCAGAGATGTCCGGTGGTCCGGTGTATATACCCTAAGCGTGTTAAATCTTTAAATAAACTAACTTCTAGGAATATGCATAGAAGGGTCGTCACCCTGGTTCACAAGGCGAACCGGGTTGGCGCGGTTGGTAGGCCGATGCGGCCCTGGCCGGGCGGGGCGGGGTCTGTGGCGAACAGGCGGAAATGTTCAGGGTGCGCGCCGGTGCCCAGCGCGAATTATTGCCGACGCGGTCAAGAATGCAGTACGTCACGTCCAGGCGGCTGTCGTCGCCGGCCTCGATAATGACCGTCGAAGGCACCCACACGTGCACCGCCAGGCCAACGTCTTGTGCCTCGATTTTCGGCAGGTCCAGGCGCACGTCACCCCAACGCAACGTGATCGCGTCACCACTGGCCATGTTCAGGTAGGGTTCGATGCTCAACGGAATACCGCGCAATACCTGGCGACCGTTGACGCCGTAGCGGCGGATGGTTTCAGGCAGGTCGACGGGGGCGAGGTTCTGGTTTTCGTCGTTGTTTTCGTGGTTGGGCGGGAACACCGGCTGGCCACCCGGATAATTGGTTTTCACCTGCACCCGCGTCAAGGCCGAGCGTGCCGGGCCGTGGCCGATCTGCATGACTTGGTAGTGAACCTGCGCGGGGCCGTCCAGCACAAAACTTTCGGGTACTCGCAGGTGAGTGGCTGTGCCGATTTTGCACGCCGTTACGCGCCGGGAGTCGGCAAAGCAGTTGTTCCAGAACAGCTCGATCAGGTCGCCTTCCTCCATGCCGGGGTACGGGGCGATATCCACCTGCAATTGGGTGGCGGCGAGGGCGTTGATGCCGTGTCGATGGGCCTGGGGCAGGGTTGGGGCGGTGAGCATGGCCAGGGTTGCAGTGCGCGTCATAAGTAATCTCCTTGATGCAGCCAGCAGCAATCGTTCCGGCGCCGGTACGCGTTTGCGCACAGGTGCCGAAAGGAACGATTCAGTGAATAGCCAGGATAGGATCCAATCCTCTGGGTGCTAGATAAGAGGGTTGCCCCTGGGGCGTCAATGGCGGCAGAAGGCTAAACGGCGGGCTGGAGCAGATTCAGAAAGAGCTGACGAGGCGGGGGATTTTAAGGTGGATTCGGCGGTGCGTTTTATGCGTTAGCGCGAGGATTTCATGTAGGAACGCGCTTGGGTGGGAGCTGGCTTGCCTGCGATAGCATCGCTGCGGTGTGGCTGACACACCCAGGTGCCTGCATCGCAGGCAAGCCAGCTCCCACACAGGTTTTTCGGGTGTCAGTGGGCGAGGAATTTGCTCAGGAACTGCTTGGTGCGTTCTTCCTTCGGGTTGGCGAACAGCGCCTTGGCTTCGCCTTGTTCCACGATCACGCCCTTGTCGAAGAAGATCACCCGATTGGCGACATCGCGGGCAAAGCTCATTTCGTGGGTGACGATGACCATGGTGCGGTTCTCTTCAGCCAGGCTGCGGATGGTCGCCAGTACTTCACCGACCAGTTCCGGGTCGAGGGCCGAGGTGGGTTCGTCGAACAGAATCACCTCCGGCTCCATGGCCAATGCACGGGCAATCGCCACACGCTGCTGCTGGCCGCCGGACAAACGCCGCGGATAGGCCGCTTCCTTGCCCGCCAGGCCCACCCTGGCCAGCAACTTGCGGCCCAGCTCGGTTGCCGCTTCACGTGGCATCTTCTTGACCACGATCGGGCCTTCGATGACGTTTTCCAGCGCGGTGCGGTGGGGGAACAGGTTGAAGTTCTGGAACACAAAACCCACGTGCTGGCGCAAGCGCCGCACCAGGCCTTGTTGCTGGTTGAGCGGCTTGCTGCTGTCGATCTCGATGTCACCCACCTTGATGCGGCCGCTGGTGGGCTCTTCGAGGAAATTCAGGCAGCGCAGGAAGGTGGTCTTGCCCGAACCACTGGGGCCAATGATGGCGACGACTTCGCCTTCCTTGACCTCAAGGTCGATGCCGTTGAGCACCACCTGACCCTTGAATTGTTTGGTCAGTTTTTCAACCACGATCATGCTTCAAGACTCCAGGTCATGCCGGTTGACCCGGTCTTCCAGGCGATTTTGAAAGTGCGCCAGGATGCTTGCCAGGATCCAGTAGATCAGGGCAGCGGAGAGGTACATGGTGAAAATTTCGAAGGTGCGCGCAGACACCAGTTGAGCCTGGCGAAACAGCTCGGGCACCTGGATGGTAGCGGCCAGCGCCGTGTCCTTGACCAGCGAGATAAAGCTGTTGCCCAACGGCGGCAGCGCCGTACGCATGGCCTGCGGCAGGATGGCCCGGCGCAGGGTCTGCGCGCGGGTCATGCCGATACTGGCCGCAGCTTCCCATTGGCCGCGCTCGATGGAGCTGATCGCGGCGCGCAGGATTTCACAGGCGTAAGCCGCCATGTTCAGCGAGAAGCCGATCATGGCGGCCGGAATCGGATCCAGCTCGATGCCCACTTGCGGTAAGCCGTAGTAGATTAAAAACAGCTGCACCAGCAAGGGCGTGCCGCGAAAGAACGACACGTAGACGCGAGCGATCCAACTGACCAGCTTGAAGCGCGACAAGCGCATCAAGGCCAGGCCGAAGCCCAGCAGCAAGCCGAAGAACATCCCGCCGAGGCTAAGAATCACCGTGTAATACGCGCCCTTGAGCAGAAAGGGCGCGGAGTCCAGCGCGAGTTGGAAACCTGCTTCCATTATTGAGTGACGTCAGCGTTGAAGTATTTCTCGGACAGCTTCTTCAAGGTGCCGTCGGCGCGCAGTTCGTCGATAGCCTTGTTCACAGCGGCCAGCAGTTCAGGCTCGCCTTTGCGCAGGGCAATACCGGCTTCCTGACGGGAGAACGCATCGCCTGCGGTGGCGGTGTCGGGGGCTTTCTTGGCGTATTCCAGAGCGGCCAGGCGGTCGATCAGGATGGCGTCGATACGGCCGATGCGCAGGTCCTGGAACTTGGTTGGGTCATCGTTATAGGTCTTGATGATGGCCTTGGGTTGGTTGTCCTTGAGCCATTGCTCGTAGTTGGTGCCCAGGCCCACGCCAACTTTCTTGCCGGCCAGGTCGTCGGCAGTCTTGATGGTGTCGACGTTTTTCTTCAGCACCAGCGCCTGAATACCGGAAACGGTGTAGGGCTTGGAGAAGTCGTACTTCTTCTTGCGCTCTTCGGAGATGGTCACTTGGTTGATCACAGCGTCCAGGCGCTTGGATTCCAGGGCTGCAAGGATACCGTCCCAAGGGGTCGCGCTGAGCTTGACCTTGACGCCCAGCTTCTTGGCCAGGGCTTCGGAGAACTCGACCTCAAAACCGGTGAGCTTGCCGTCTTCACCGACAAAGCTGAACGGCGGGTAGGTGCCTTCCAGGCCAACCTTGATCTCGCCGGCTTTCTTGATGTTATCCAACTGCTCGCCAGCAACCGCCTGGCCCAACCAGCCAGCCCCGAGTGCCAGGCCCAATGTGCCAACCAACAACGTGCGGCGGAATACAGAAATAGTCATGAACAGCCCCTGTGTTTTTATGTTGAGCGAAGCAGGTGACGCAGTAGTCGTATCCTGCCTTAAAGCGCGAAGCGCGTCTTCGCCTTCGGCGCGACTATAAAGCCAGTTTTTAAGACTTGAAAATAATATAAAATTAATTTGTTATGTTTTTTTAGAATATGCCATCAATCTAGTGTGGGAGCGGGCTTGCTCGCGAATGCGGTGTGTCAGTCGCCGAATGTATTGGCTGGCACTCCGTATTCGCGAGCAAGCCAGCTCCCACATTTGATCCGTGTTCAGTCCGTTAGGACCGAGTCATAGGCGAACAACGCCGGCGCCCCGCCGGTATGCAGGAATATGATCGGCCCGTCCTCAAACCGCTGACGCCCGAGGCCATCCAGCAAGCCGGCCATGGCTTTGCCCGTGTAGACCGGGTCCAGCAGCAGGCCTTCCTGGCTCGCCAATAGCTTGACCGCAGCGAGGGTGCCGGCGTTCGGTTCGCCGTAGCGCGGGCCGAAATATTCGTCCCATAAAATCACGTTGAACGCCTCGGGAACGTCCACACCGAGCAACTCGGCGGTGCGTTCGGCCAGGCCCTGCACTTTCGGCCGTTGGGCCTCATCGGTACGCGACACGGTAACGCCGATCACCGGCAAATTCGGCAGCACCTCACTCAAGGCCAACGCGAGACCGCTGTGGGTGCCCGCGCTGCCTGAGGCCAATACCACGGCGGCAAATTCGATACCGCTGTCTTCAATCTGCCCGGCCAGCTCAAGCCCGGCGCGCACGTAACCCAGCGCGCCCAGTGCATTCGAGCCGCCGATAGGCACCAGGTACGGCTTTTTGCCGTTGCTGCGCAGGCGGTCGGCGAGGGCGTTGAGTTGCGCGTCGACGTTGTCGAGGTTCTCGACCAATTCCACTTTGGCGTCGAACAGCTCCAGCAGCAGGCGGTTGCCGTTGCCCAGATAGTTAGGGTCTTCGGTGCCGGTGGGGTTTTCCAGCAGCGCCACACAGCCCAAGCCCAGCTTGGCGGCCAGCGCAGCGGTCTGGCGCACGTGGTTGGACTGGATGGCGCCGGCGGTGACCAGGGTGTCGGCACCTTGGGCGATGGCATCGGCCGCCAGGTATTCGAGTTTGCGCAGCTTGTTGCCGCCCATGGCCAGCGGCGTGGTGTCATCGCGCTTGACGTAGATATCCCTGCCCAGCCAGGCCGACAGCCGCTCGAGTTTTTCCAGGGCAGTGGCGCCGCCCAGCAGTTCCAAGCGGTTAAAACGGTCGAGCTGTTGTTTGATCATGGCGAGGCACGCTGGCTAAGTGATTGGGCGACTATAGGCAGGCACTTTTCATCGGGCAACCGCCAATCGCTTATTCCGTATGGTTCTGTACATCACACCATTGGTTCTTAAGGGCGGCCAGGGTGCATACCGTAAAGTGATGGCCATTACGTCAGGAGTGAATACCGTGAGTGAGCGTTCCAGCCATTGGCAGTTGCAAACCATCGTCAGCCAACTGCGCAGCGCCCGAGACCAGTGGCGCACGCGCAATGGCCGCTTGAGTGGTGAGCACGGCGGGCGTGAGTTGCCGTCGCGCGAGGCGGTGGCGCAGATTCTCGAGTCGCTGTGCGGCGCGTTGTTTCCGATGCGCCTGGGGCCGGTGGACTTGCGTGAGGAAAGTGAAGATTTCTACGTCGGCCACACCCTCGACGTCGCCCTGAATGCCCTGCTCGGCCAGGCGCGCCTGGAGCTGCGTTACGCCGCACGCCAAGGCGGCCAGGATGACCGCGAGGTCGACGCCCTGGCCATCCGCCTGATCCAGGATTTTGCCCTGGCCTTGCCTTCCCTGCGCAGCCTGCTGGACACCGATGTGCTGGCCGCCTACCACGGCGACCCCGCCGCGCGCAGTGTGGATGAGGTGCTGCTGTGCTATCCGGGGATTCTGGCGGTGATTCACCATCGCCTGGCGCACCACCTGTATCGCGCCGGGTTGCCATTGCTGGCGCGGATCAGCGCGGAGATTGCGCACTCGGCCACCGGCATCGACATTCACCCTGGCGCGCAGATCGGCCCGAGTTTCTTTATCGATCACGGCACGGGCGTGGTGATTGGCGAAACCGCGATCATTGGCGAGCGAGTGCGTATCTATCAGGCAGTGACCTTGGGTGCCAAGCGCTTCCCGGCGGATGAAGATGGGCAGTTGCAGAAGGGCCATCCACGCCATCCGATTGTAGAAGACGATGTGGTGATCTACGCCGGGGCGACGATTCTGGGGCGGATCACCATCGGCAAAGGTTCGACGATTGGCGGCAATGTGTGGCTGACCCGCAGCGTGCCGGCGGGGGCGAATATTACCCAGGCGAATCTGCAGCATGAGGATGGGGCGCAGAAGTAGTCGTTGAGCCAAACACCGATCAACTGTGGGAGCGGGCTTGCTCGCGAAAGCGGAGTGTCAGTCGCTGAACATGTTTCTGACAAACCGCATTCGCGAGCAAGCCCGCTCCCACATTTTTAAGCGCATTCCGAATTCACACCGCAATCGCTGAACGATTTGCCATCCCCACCCGTCATACCAATCCTTGAGCTAGTGTAGGAATTGTCTACCACTCAGCCCTGCGATTAGTCCCAGACCGCCTATCCATGTTTAACTTGAATGTTCGTTCAAGTTAAACCGGTGGTTCGCTGCCCGCTCACAACAGGAGGCTTACCTTTGCTGAGTCCGTTATTTACAGCCACATCCCACACCTTCGGGGTGCATCGTTCATGAGTGCATCGTCCACCCCATCCAGCGGCTTGGTGCGCATGAATGCGCCCGTTTTCTACTTTGCCGCCAGCTTCATCCTGCTCTTTGGCATCACTGTCATCGCGATCCCGCAACAGGCCGGTGCCTGGCTGCTGGCCGCGCAAAACTGGGCGGCCAATACGGTCGGCTGGTACTACATGCTCGCGATGACGCTGTACCTGGTCTTCGTGGTGGTCACCGCGCTATCGGGCTACGGCAAGATAAAACTCGGTGCCGACCACGACGAGCCCGAGTTCAGTTACCTGTCCTGGGCCGGCATGTTGTTCGCCGCCGGGATCAGCATCACGCTGTTCTTCTTCTGCGTTTCCGAGCCGCTGACGCACCTGGTGCAACCGCCCCAGGGCGCGCCGATGAACGCCGATGCCGCGCGCCAGGCCATGCAGATTCTGTTTCTGCACTGGGGCCTGCACGGCTGGGGCGTGTTTGCCTTTGTCGGCATGGCCCTGGCGTACTTCGCCTACCGGCATAACCTGCCGCTGGCGTTGCGCTCGGCGCTGTACCCGCTGATCGGCAAACGCATCAACGGCCCCATCGGCTACGCGGTGGACGGCTTCGGCATCATCGCCACGGTGTTTGGCCTGGGCGCCGACATGGGCTTTGGCGTGTTGCACCTCAACTCCGGGTTGGATTACCTGTTTGGCATTGCCCACACCCAGTGGATCCAGGTTGGCCTGATCACGCTGATGATGGGCGCCGCGATCCTCGTCGCCGTCGCCGGCGTCGACAAGGGCGTGCGGGTGATGTCCGACATCAACATGCTGCTGGCCTGCGCGCTGCTGCTGTTCGTGTTGTTCGCAGGTCCCACCCAGCACTTGCTCAACACCCTGATCCAGAACATCGGTGATTACCTGGGCGCCTTGCCGACCAAGAGTTTCGATGTGTACGCCTACGACAAACCCAGCGACTGGCTGGGCGGTTGGACGGTGTTCTATTGGGCCTGGTGGATCGCGTGGTCGCCCTTTGTAGGTCTGTTTATCGCGCGGATTTCCCGTGGCCGTACCATCCGCGAATTCGTGTTTGGCGTGCTGCTGATCCCACTGGGCTTCACCCTGGCGTGGATGTCGATCTTCGGCAACAGCGCTATCGACCAAGTGCTCAACCACGGTTTGACCGCCCTCGGCCAGTCGGCCATCGACGACCCGTCGATGAGTCTGTACCTGCTGCTGGAAACCTACCCGTGGAGCAAGACCGTCATCGCGGTCACGGTGTTTATCAGCTTCGTGTTCTTCGTCACCTCGGCGGATTCCGGCACCGTGGTGCTGTCGACCTTGTCGTCCAAAGGCGGCAATGCCGATGAGGACGGGCCAAAGTGGCTGCGGGTGTTCTGGGGCGCGATGACCGCGCTGGTCACCAGTGCGTTGCTGTTTGCCGGCAGTATCGACTCGCTGAAATCCGCGGTGGTGCTGACGTCGTTGCCGTTCTCGCTGATTTTGCTGCTGATGATGTGGGGGCTGCACAAAGCCTTCTACCTCGAGTCGCAAAAGCAGATCGCGCAGTTGCATTCGCTGGCGCCGGTGTCGGGCTCACGCAAGGGCACGGGCGGTTGGCGCCAGCGTTTGAGCCAGGCGGTGCATTTCCCGTCGCGCGATGAGGTGTACCGGTTCCTTGAGACTACGGTGCGCCCGGCCATCGAAGAAGTGACGGCGGTGTTTGTCGAAAAAGGCCTCAGCGTCGTCACCCAGCCTGACCCGTCCAACGACAGCGTCAGCCTGGAAATCGGCCACGGTGAAGAGCATCCGTTCGTTTACCAGGTGCAGATGCGCGGTTACTTCACGCCGTCCTTTGCGCGCGGTGGCATGGGCTCCAAGCAGCTCAACAACCGCCGCTACTATCGGGCGGAAGTGCATTTGAGCGAGGGTAGCCAGGACTACGACCTGGTGGGCTACACCAAGGAGCAGATCATCAACGACATCCTTGACCAGTACGAGCGGCACCTGCAGTTCCTGCACCTGGTGCGCTAGTTCGCACTTAAATGATCGTTCCTACGCTCCGCGTGGGAATGCCGCCCGAGGCGCTCCGCGCCTCTCTGTTGGCGCAAGGTTCAAGCCCTGCGTGCGGGTGACGCGCAGCGTCACGGGCTGCGTTCCCACGCAGAGCGTGGGAACGATCATGCTCGGTGTTTGAGAGGCACCGAGTTGACTGCATCGCGGGCAAGCCCGCTCTCACAAAAAAGCTCGCAAAGCCCCGTTCTACGGGGCTTTTTTAAATGATCGTTCCTACGCTCCGCGTGGGAACGCCGCCCGAGGCGCTCCGCGCCTCTCTGTTGGCGCAAGGTTCAAGCCCTGCGTGCGGGTGACGCGCAGCGTCACGGGATGCGTTCCCACGCAGAGCGTGGGAACGATCATGCTCGGTGTTTGAGAGGCACCGAGTTGCCTGCATCGCGGGCAAGCCCGCTCCCACAAAAAAGCTCGCAAAGCCCCGTTCTACGGGGCTTTTTTAAGTGATCGTTCCTACGCTCCGCGTGGGAATGCCGCCCGAGGCGCTCCGCGCCTCTCTGTTGGCGCAAGGTTCAAGCCCTGCGCGCGGGTGACGCGCAGCGTCACGGGATGCGTTCCCACGCAGAGCGTGGGAACGATCATGCTCGGTGTTTGAGAGACACCGAGTTGACTGCGTCGCGGGCAAGCCCGCTCCCACAAAAAAGCTCGTAAAGCCCCGTTCTACGGGGCTTTTTTAAATGATCGTTCCTACGCTCCGCGTGGGAACGCCGCCCGAGGCGCTCCGCGCCTCTCTGTTGGCGCAAGGTTCAAGCCCTGCGCGCAAGTGACGCGGAGCGTCACGGGATGCGTTCCCACGCAGAGCGTGGGAACGATCATGCTCGGTGTTTGAGAGGCACCGAGTTGACTGCATCGCGGGCAAGCCCGCTCTCACAAAAAAGCTCGCAAAGCCCCGTTCTACGGGGCTTTTTTTAAATTTAATTTCATTCGTCGAAACCCCGATTTGACTCCGAACTGTCATCTGGCCACTGCGTAATTGTGTGAAGCGTTTGACGCTTTCATTTCAGAACAGTGACGGAGACCGGTAACAATGAAGACGTTAATAAGCCCCATGGTGGGTGCCGCCATGGCGAGCTTTATGCTGTCCGCCCACGCCGATTTTATCGACGACAGCCACGCCGATGTGACCCTGCTCAATCGCTACCTCAACCAGCAGGGGCGTGATGTGGTCAACAGCAATGCCAAGGCCCACAGCGTGCGTGATTGGGGCCAGGGTTTCGAGTTCAACTTCAAGTCCGGCTTCACCGAGGGGCCGGTCGGTTTCGGCCTCGATCTGCAGGCGTTCTACGGCTTGAAACTCGACTCCGGCGGCGACCTTAACGACAAGGATCACCAAGGCCGCTACCCCGGCAGCATGTTCCCGCTGGACAACGGCAAATCCGCCGACCAGTTCGGTGTACTCAGCCCCACATTCAAGATGCGTTTCGCCAAGGATGAGCTGCGCGTGGGCACGCTGTATGGCAACAACCCGGTGCTGGCCAACACCGACGGCCGCCTGTACCAGCAGACCAATACCGGTGTGCAACTGGTGTCCAAGGACCTTACCGACTTCACCTTCACCGGCGGCGATATCTTCAAGACCAAGATCCGCAACGAAACCGGCGACCAGGGCATGATCACCGCCGGCGGCACCAAAGAGAGCGATCGCTTCCTGTTCGGCGGTGCGGACTACACCGGCATCCAGAACACCACCGTGAGCCTGTGGTACTCCAACCTTGAGGATTACTACCAGCAGTTTTTCCTCGGCGCCAAGCGTCATGACGCGGTGGCCGTGGGTGCATTCGACACTGATGTGCGCGTGTTCCGCAGCCTGGGTGTCGGTGCCAACGCCGATGGCGACAAGGACTTTGCCGGCGCCGGCCTCTACGGTGACGGCACCAGCAAAGGCCGCATCAACCAGACCACCGCCAGCTTGCTTGAGAGTTACAGCCTGGACGGTCACACCGTGGGCCTCGGTATCCAGAAAAACAGCGGCGACAGCGACTTCCCGTACCTGGATTCCGGCCTGAACAGCGGCGACGCGCGGCAGGGCCCAGGCTCGGGCGCCGACACCCCGGCGCTGACCAATATGCAGCTGAACAAATTCCAGCACGCCGGCGAGCGCACCTGGCTGGCGCAGTACAAATATGATTTCGGCAAGCTCGGCCTCACCGGCCTGACGTTCTCTGCGGCCTACGCACACGGCGATGACATCCGCACGGCGCAAGGCACCACCAGCGAATGGGAGCGCAACATTGCCGTGGCCTACCAAGTACCCACCGGCACCCTCAAAGGCCTGGGCGTGACCTGGAAAAATGCCCATGCCAGCCCGGATATTACCGGTGCCACCGTGCAAGATGAAAACCGCTTCTATGTGAGCTACGTCGTTCCACTTTGGTAGGGAATTGCTGTAAAAGAGAAGGGCATAGTTAAGCGATTCAGCTGGTTAAAAGGCCTGGGAATAACCTTATTCCCAGGCCTTATTTGCCCTAAGCCCAGAGAGGATTCGATGACGTACATTGCTGCCGAAAACCGCTATGAATCTATCCCTTATCGCCGCGTAGGCCGCAGTGGATTGGTGCTGCCTGCACTGTCCCTGGGGCTGTGGCACAACTTTGGCGACAGCACTCCGATCGACACCCAGCGCGCCTTGCTACGCACCGCGTTCGACCTGGGGATCAACCACTTCGACCTGGCCAACAACTACGGCCCGCCCTACGGCAGCGCCGAGATCAACTTCGGCCGTTTGCTGCGCGAAGACTTCAAGCACTATCGTGATGAATTGATCATCTCGAGCAAAGCCGGCTGGGACATGTGGCCCGGCCCTTACGGCCAGGGCGGCGGTTCGCGCAAATACGTATTGGCGAGCCTGGACCAGAGCCTGCAACGCCTGGGCGTCGACTATGTGGATATTTTCTATTCCCACCGTTTCGACGCCGACACCCCGCTGGAAGAAACCGCCAGCGCCCTCGCCACCGCCGTGCAACAGGGCAAGGCGTTGTACATCGGCATCTCTTCATACTCCGGCGTGAAAACCCGTGAGATGGCGGCGCTGCTTCAAGAGTGGAAAGTGCCGCTGCTGATCCACCAACCCGCTTACAACCTGCTCAACCGCTGGGTGGAAAAAGACCTGCTGGACACCACCGAAGAACTCGGTGCCGGGGTGATTGCGTTCACGCCGCTGGCCCAGGGTTTGCTGACCGACAAGTACCTCAACGGCGTACCGGCCGATGCGCGGGTTAATCGCCCAGGGGGTGGTTCGCTGCAAGCCAAGCACCTGTCCGACGCCAACATCGCCCACGTGCGCGCGCTGAATGAAATCGCCAAGCGTCGCGGCCAGAGCCTGGCGCAACTGGCGCTGGCCTGGACCCTGCGTGACCCGCGGGTGACCAGTGCGCTGATCGGCGCGAGCCGGCCGGAGCAAATCATCGAGAACGTCGGCGCGTTGAAGAACCTGAGCTTCAGTGCCGAAGAGCTGGCGGAGATTGATCGGTTTGCGCAGGAAGGCGGGATTAACTTGTGGGAAAAGCCATCCACCGCTGAGTAACCCACCCGATCGTTCCCACGCTCTGCGTGGGAATGCCTCCTGTGACGCTACGCGTCACGGCTCTACAAGCAGACGCAGAGCGTCCTGGGCTGCATTCCCACGCAGAGCGTGGGAACGATCTACTCGAACACTGTGGGAGCCGGGCTTGCCCGCGATGGCGGTGGGTCAGTCGATGAAGTAGTGGCTGGTTTACCGCTATCGCAGGCAAGCCAGCTCCCACATTTGGTAGTGGCCTGGCCCTAAAAAGGCACGTCGCCGAGGATCGTGGCGCGATGCATCACGCGGCGTTGCGGCCGGTAGTCATCCACCGCGTAATGCTGCGTCACGCGGTTATCCCAGAACGCTACGTCATGCTCCTGCCAGCGCCAGCGGATGGTGAATTCCGGCCGCGTCGCGTGAGCAAACAACAGCTTGAGGATGGCTTCGCTTTCGGCCGGTTCCAGCTCATTGATTTTCGTCGTAAACCCATCACTGACAAACAGCGATTTGCGCCCGCTCACCGGATGCGTGCGCACCACCGGGTGCGACAGCGGCGGGTTTTTTTTGCGGGTTTCTTCCCAGCGCGCCAAGTCTTCGGCAGTGTTGCCAAAGCGCTCCAGCGGAAAGGATTTGGTGAAATCGTGGGTCGCCGTCAAACCATCAAGCAGGCGCTTGAATGGCTCTGACAGCGCTTCATACGCCGCAATGCCGCTGGCCCACAACGTGTCGCCGCCAAACGCCGGCAGCAGCTTGGCGCTGAGCACCGCGCCGAGGGCGGGAGTGGGCAGGAAGGTCACGTCGGTGTGCCATACCGCGTTGTCGCGCACGTCGGTCACGGCGGTGTCGAGGATCAGCACTTCCGGCTGTTCCGGCACGTTGGGGTAAATCGGGTGAATGTGCAGGTCACCAAAGTTCGCCGCGAACCGCGCCTGTTGCTGCGGGGTGATGGCTTGGCCTCTGAAGAACAGCACCGAGTGTTCGAGCAGCGCGTGCTCGATGGCGTCACGTTCTTCGGGGTTCAGCGGCCGGGTGATATCGACACCGCTGATCAGGGCGCCCAGGGCGGTGCTTATCGGGGTAACGGTCAGGCTGCTCATGCTGTTCTCACTCAGTGTGCCTGGCCATGCCAAGGCACTAATTTGCGCTGCAGGGCGCGCAGGCCCATTTCCATGGCGAAGGCGATCAGGGCGATCACCAAAATCCCCAGCACTACAACGTCGGTGACGAGGAACTGCGCCGCCGACTGCACCATGAAACCCAAGCCGCTGGTGGCCGCGATCAACTCGGCCGCGACCAGTGTCGACCAGCCCACACCGAGGCCGATGCGCACGCCGGTCAGAATGTCGGGCAGGGCGCTCGGCAGGATTACATGGCGAATCAGCTGGGCACGGGTGGCACCCAACGACTGCGCAGCACGCAATTTGGCCGGGTCGACGGTGCGCACGCCGGTCGCGGTGGCGATGGCAATGGGCGCGAAGATCGCCAGGTAAATCAGCAGTACCTTGGACAGCTCGCCGATGCCGCACCAGATCACGATCAGCGGCAGATAGGCCAGCGGCGGAATCGGCCGATAGAACTCAATCAGCGGGTCGAGAATGCCGCGTGCGATACGGTTTGCGCCAATGGCAATGCCCACCGGCACGGCCGTCAGCACCGCAAAGCCGAGACCCAGACCTATGCGCTGCAGGCTTGCGCCCAAGTGCTGCCACAAGGTGGAATCCATGTAGCCCGTGGTCGCCAGCAGCCAGCCTTTTTGCAGCACGGCGGACGGTGGCGGCAGGAACAACGGTTCGATCAAACCCGTGGCGGTCACCGCCCACCAGATCGCCAGCAAGGCGACCAAGGTAAGTACGCTGATCCAGCGCGTGCTCAGGCTGCGACGCACCGGAATCACCGGGTGGGCCACCGGCCTGGCGGCGGTGACGGGGAGTTCGTAACTGCTCATGCGGACACCTGCCGTTGCGAGAACACTTTGCCCAGCACGTGTTCGCGGGTTTCGATAAAGCGCGGGTCGGATTTGATCGCGCGTGCCGATTCACCGGCGGCGTAGCGCTGGCCGAAGTCCAGGTGCAGACGCTCGACGATTTGGCCCGGGTTGGGCGCCAGCAGGATCAAATCGGTGGCGAGGAACACCGCTTCTTCAATGTCGTGGGTAATCAGGAACACCGGCTTGGCTGTGCGCCGCCAGACTTGCAGCAGCAACTCCTGCATCTGTTCGCGGGTGAAGGCATCGAGGGCGCCGAAGGGTTCGTCCATCAGCAAGACACGCGGGTCGGCTGCCAGGGCGCGGGCCAGGCCCACACGTTGTTTCTGACCACCGGAAAGCTGCCAGATACGACGGTTGTCAAAACCCGCCAGGTCGACCAGGGCGAGCATTTCCTTGGCGCGCACTTCGCGTTGCGCCTTGGGTACGCCAGCCAGCTCGAGGCCGAAACCGACGTTGGCGAGCACGTCCTGCCAGGGCAGCAGGGCGTCGTCCTGGAACACCACGCCACGCTCGGCACTCGGGCCTTTGACCGGCACGCCATCGAGGGTGATGCGCCCGGCAGAAGGCTCGACGAAACCGGCAATCAGGTTCAACAGCGAGGTCTTGCCACTGCCGGACGGGCCGAGGGCCACCAGCAATTGCTGGGGCCCAAGGTCGAGTGAAATGTCAGACAGTACCGGTTCTGTGGCGCCTGGGTACTGTGCGCTGATGCGCTCCAGTTGTAGCAAGGCCATCGCAATGAACTCCTGAATCAGTTGGTGATGAACTTGGCGCTGACGTAAGGGGCGTAGTCCGGCAGCACAGCGTCGACCTTGCCTTGTTCCTTGAGGAACGCGGCGGTGTCGGTAACGGCCTTGGTGGTCGGTGCGCCCAGCAGGGTCACTTGGTCAGCGGCCAGCGGGTAGACGTTGCCTTGCAGCAGCAGTGGGATGTCACTGGCCTTGGCGCCGGAGAGTTTCACCAGTTTGTCGACGTTGCCTTTGTCGGCGAGCCAGGCTTGTGGGTCTTTGCGGTACGCGGCGTAGGCATCCAGCGTGACCTTGGCGAAGGCGGTGACGATTTCCGGGTGCTTCTCGGCGAAGTCTTTGCGCACGATCCAGGCGTCGAAGGTCGGCGCGCCGAACTTGGCCAGCTCGCCGGAGGTGATCAGCACTTTGCCGTTTTCCTTGGCCACGCCCAGGGCTGGGTCCCACACGTAGGTGGCGTCGATATCACCGCGTTTCCAGGCGGCGATGATGGCCGGTGGCGCGAGGTTGAGGATGGTCACTTTCGACGGGTCGATGTTCCAGTGCTTCAGCGCGGCCAGCAGGCTGTAGTGGCCGGTGGACACGAATGGCACGGCGATTTTTTTGCCGATCAGGTCCTGCGGGCTGTTGATCCCCGAACCGTTGCGCGCCACCAGGGCTTCGGCGCCGCCGATCTGGGTGGCGACGAGGAAGGTTTCCACCGGGACTTTGCGAGTGACAGCTGCGGTCAGGGGGCTGGAACCGAGGTAGCCGATCTGCACATCACCGGAGGCGATGGCGGCGATGATGTCGGCGCCATTGTCGAATTTGCGCCAGTCGATTTTGGCGTTGGTGGCTTTTTCGTACGCGCCGTCGGCCTGGGCGACTTTCGCCGGGTCCACGGTGGTCTGGTAAGCGATGGTTACATCCGCCGCCTGGGCAAACAGGCTGGCACCGGCCAGGGACAATGCGGCCAAGAGGCGCAGAGGGGTTAACAGTTTCAAGGGGAAGCTCCTCAATCAGGCGGCCGAGGGTCGGCGTGTGAGGAGACTAAATGATCTAAGAATCAGAAAATAAATAACATTTTCGAATTAGCTTATGAGAGGAAGTAAGCGCAAACCACGAGTTCGCACAGGCCAAATGTGGGAGCGGGCTTGCTCGCGAATGCGGAGTGTCAGTCACTAAATATTTCGACTGATCCACCGCATTTGCGAGCAAGCCCGCTCCCACAGGGTTTTGTGCAAGACTTCTAGTTGCTGATCGCCAGAATGCTCGCCTGATACGACCCGACAAACACATCAAAATCGCCGACTTCGTTCTGTTCAAGCTCCGCCTGCTGCGCCAGCGAAGTGCGCGCCAACGTTTCAAAACGCGCCTGCTCTTCAGCCGCCAACGGCTCTTTACGGAAGTACTCGGCATGCACCTCGCTCTGGTGCAGGGAGAACTGCGCAAAACTCTCCTTGCGCTCGGCCATTGCCGCCAACACTTGGGCCGACGGCGTCAGGGACGAATCCTTGACCTTCGCCAACTGGGCGTCCAGCGCCTGGCTGTGCTCGGTGATGCCGTGGCTCTCGTCCAGCAACGCCGCCAACGGCGCAATCTGCTCCAGCAACTCGGTGGCCCATTCCTTCATGTCCACAGGCTGGCCCTGACGCTGCAATTGCAGGCCTGGGCGACGGCCTTCCTTGACCACGCTGAGGAAGTTGGAGGTGGCGTTGCCGCACTCGTTGTTGGCGAACAGCGGGCTGTCGTTCAGCGCGCAATACAGCAGGAACGCATCGAGGAAACGCGACTCCGGCAGGTCGATGCCCATCGGCAGGAACGGGTTGATGTCCAGGCAACGCACTTCGATGTACTGGATGCCACGCGCCATCAGCGCCTGGATCGGCCGCTCGCCGGTATAAGTCACACGCTTGGGGCGGATGTTGGAGTAGTACTCGTTTTCGATCTGCAGGATGTTGGTGTTGAGCTGAACCCACTCACCGTCCTTATGCGTGCCGACTTCGACGTATGGCGCGTAGGGCGTTGCCACCGCTTCGCGCAGGCTGTCGGTGTAGCTGCTCAAATCGTTGTAGCACGGCGTCAGGCCGGCCTGGGCGTTGCTCTGGTAACCCAGGTCGCTCATGCGCAGGCTGGTGGCGTACGGCAGGTACAGCGTGTCGGCGTCGAGCACTTCCAACTGGTGCGAACGACCGCGCAGGAAGCCGGCGTCCAGGGCTGGTGAGGCACCGAACAGGTACATCAAAAGCCAGCTGTAGCGGCGGAAGTTACGGATCAGCGCGATATAGGCTGTGGACTGGTAGTCGCGGTCGGTGCCGACGAAACCTTCAGTCTCCTTGAGCAGCGGCCACAACTCTTCCGGCAGCGAAAAATTGTAGTGGATGCCGGCAATGCACTGCATGGTCTTGCCGTAGCGCAGGGCCAGGCCCTTGCGGTACACGTACTTGAGCTGGCCGATATTGGAGGTGCCGTAGTAGGCAATCGGAATATCTTCTTCGGCCGGCAACGGGCACGGCATCGAAGGGCTCCACAGGTACTCGTTGCCGAGCTTGCTGTAGGCAAAGCGATGGATCTTGTCCAGGCTGCTCAGGGTATCGGCCGGGTTGGGCAGGGCGGGAGTGATGAACTCCAGCAGCGATTCCGAGTAGTCGGTGGTGATCAATTCGTTGGTCAGCGCGGCGCCCAAGGCTTCGGGGTGCGGCGTTTGTGCCAGGCGACCCTCACCGGTGACGCGTAGGCATTCGCGCTCGATGCCGTGCAAGCACTGCTCTAGCAGGGAGAGGTGTTCGCGCTTGCCGAGCAAGGCCAGGCGGCGGTTGAGAAGTTCGCTCAAGTTGGATTCCTTCACGCGTCAGTCGCCCCAATATGGGGGTGGGCAGGACGGTCTACAAGGGTGAAGTTGAAACTGGCGTTATCGCCTGGTTTTGAGTCGATTTGACCCGCTTTGGAAAAGCCTACTTCACTCCATGAATTGGGCTATAGCGCAGCAAGAAAATTCCGACGCTGTTGTCGCAGCGCCGAAATTAACTCAAATCGAGGGCGGGGAGCTAGAGGACAGCGAAGGTGCCTTGTGCTTTTGCGACAAGTCTTTCGCCTTGATGCACATCGGCTTCGACCACCAACGTACGTCGACCGGCGTGAATCACGCGACTGGTGCACAGCACGTCGCCATCCGACACAGCTCGGATATAGTTGATTTTGCACTCGATAGTCGCGCTCTGCTGGTCGAAACCATGGGCGCTGGAACACGCCAGACCCATGGTGATGTCCACCAGGCTGAAAATTGCCCCGCCGTGGAGCTTGCCCGCGCGGTTGCGCAAGTGCGGCTCCAGGGTCAGGGCCACCTCGGCAACGCCTTCTTCAAGGCGTTGCAGGCGGCAGCCGATCAGTTCGCTGAACGCGCTCTGGGTCAAACCGGCCGGGATTTCCATCAACGTTTCTTCAACTGTTTGGCATTGGCAAACAGCGACGCCATGGCGTTGTTGCTCGGCGCTGCGGTGGCGGTTTCTTTGCGTGGCGCGTTGTTTTGCGACTGGCGCGGCGCCGAACCTGGGCGTGCGCCACGGGCACCGTCGATTTTCTCGCCGGGGGTGTCGCTCATGCGCATCGACAGGCCCACGCGTTTGCGCGGGATATCAACTTCCATCACCTTGACCTTGACCACATCACCGGCTTTCACCGCTTCGCGTGGGTCTTTGATGAACTTCTCCGAAAGCGCAGAGATATGCACCAAACCGTCCTGATGCACGCCGATGTCCACAAAGGCGCCGAAGTTGGTCACGTTGGTGACCACGCCTTCGAGGATCATGCCCAGCTGCAGGTCCTTGAGGTCTTCGACGCCGTCCTGGAACTCGGCGGTCTTGAACTCGGGACGCGGGTCGCGGCCAGGTTTTTCCAGCTCTTGCAGGATGTCGGTGATGGTCGGCACGCCGAAGGTTTCGTCGGTGTACTTCTTAGGGTCCAGGCGCTTGAGGAACGCGGCGTCGCCGATCAGCGAGCGGATGTCGCGGTCGGTCTCGGCGGCAATGCGTTGCACCAGCGGATAGGCTTCCGGGTGAACCGCCGAGGCGTCCAGCGGGTTGTCGCCGTTCATCACGCGCAGGAAGCCGGCGGCCTGTTCAAAGGTTTTTTCACCCAGGCGAGCGACTTTTTTCAGCGCCGCGCGGGTTTTGAACGCGCCGTTTTCGTCACGGTGAGTGACGATGTTCTGCGCCAGTGTGGTGTTCAGGCCGGAGATACGGGCCAGCAGTGCCACCGAGGCGGTGTTCACGTCCACGCCGACCTTGTTCACGCAGTCTTCCACCACCGCGTCCAGGCCGCGCGCCAGTTTCAGCTGCGACACGTCGTGCTGGTACTGGCCGACGCCGATGGATTTAGGGTCGATCTTCACCAGCTCGGCCAGCGGATCCTGCAGGCGACGGGCGATGGAGACGGCGCCACGGATCGACACGTCGAGGTCCGGGAATTCCTTGGAAGCCAGTTCCGAGGCGGAGTACACCGACGCGCCGGCCTCGGAGACCATCACCTTGGTCATCTTCATGGCTGGGTATTTTTTGATCAGCTCGGCGGCCAACTTGTCGGTTTCACGGCTGGCGGTGCCGTTGCCGATGGCGATCAGGTCCACCGAATGCTTGGCGCACAGGGCAGCCAGGATGGCCAGGGTCTGATCCCACTTGTTGTGCGGCACGTGTGGGTACACGGTGGCGTGGTCGAGCAATTTGCCGGTGGAGTCGACCACCGCGACCTTGCAGCCGGTGCGCAGGCCGGGGTCGAGGCCCAGGGTTGCGCGCGGGCCGGCCGGGGCGGCCAGCAGCAGGTCATGCAGGTTGTGGGCGAAAACGTTGATCGCCTCGGTTTCGGCGCCGTCGCGCAGTTCGCCGAGCAGGTCGGTTTCCAGATGGGTGTAGAGCTTGACCTTCCAGGTCCAGCGCACGACTTCACCGAGCCATTTGTCCGCAGGACGGTTCTGATTCTGGATGCCGAATTGTTGACCGATCATGCCTTCGCACGGGTGCATGGTGCCCGGCAGCTCGTCACCGACTTTCAGTGCGGAGCTGAGAATGCCTTCGTTGCGGCCGCGGAAAATCGCCAGCGCACGGTGGGACGGCATGCTCTTGAGCGGTTCGTCGTGTTCGAAATAGTCGCGGAACTTGGCGCCTTCTTCCTCTTTGCCGGCGATGACGCGGGCGCTGAGGGTGGCTTCCTGCTTGAGGTAGGTGCGCAGTTTTTCCAGCAGGCCGGCGTTCTCGGCGAAGCGCTCCATCAGGATGTACTTGGCGCCTTCGAGGGCAGCCTTGACGTCGGCGACGCCTTTCTCTGCGTCGATGAAGCGCGCGGCTTCGGTTTCCGGGGTCAGCGACGGGTCATTGAACAGGCCGTCAGCCAGGTCGCCAAGGCCGGCTTCCAGGGCGATCTGGCCCTTGGTGCGGCGCTTCTGTTTGTACGGCAGGTAAAGGTCTTCGAGGCGCGTTTTGGTGTCGGCGAGCTTGATGTCGCGTTCCAGTTGCGGGGTCAGCTTGCCTTGTTCCTCAATGCTGGCGAGGATGCTGATACGCCGTTCGTCGAGTTCTCGCAGGTAGCGCAGGCGCTCTTCCAGGTGACGCAACTGGGTGTCGTCGAGGCTGCCGGTCACTTCTTTACGGTAACGGGCGATGAAGGGCACCGTAGAGCCTTCATCCAGTAGAGCGACGGCCGCTTCGACCTGTTGTGGGCGTACACCGAGTTCCTCGGCGATGCGGCTGTTGATGCTGTCCATAAAACCACCTGAAATTCTGAAAGCAGCTCGCAGGCCCGGAAAACAAGGCCTTGCGAGGCTGGTTGAGCGGCCCGTCTGGCGCCGCTGCCTGGGTCAAGAGGCTGCCTATTGACCCTCGAAATCGGAAATTTGCTGCCCGCCGCTGAAAAAAACGAATAAGGCAGTAAGCAGTAAAGTCTGACATTACCCTGCACAAAGGCGGCGCATTATAACCAGCGTTCCGCCTCGGGTGGGGAATGCGCCGCAGGTTGCAGGGTAAGGGTTCGCTGGCGGTAGAGGAAAAATCTGCTAACAATGCACACGGTGCGTATAACGGCAGCTACGCCATAATGCGCGCCGAGATAAGAGGAGCATCTAATGAGCAGCACTGCACAAACTGCTGAAGGCGAAAAAATTCTCATCGTTGACGACGATCCGGGGCTGAGCAGCCTGCTGGAGCGTTTCTTCAACTCCAAGGGCTACCGTGCCCGCGCGGTGCCGAACACTGAGCAGATGGACCGCCTGTTGGGGCGTGAAGTGTTCAATCTGGTCGTGCTCGACCTGATGCTGCCCGGCGAAGACGGCCTCACCGCCTGCAAACGCCTGCGCGGTGCGAACAACCAGATTCCAATCATCATGCTCACCGCCAAGGGCGATGAGCTGAGCCGCATCAAGGGCCTCGAGCTGGGCGCTGATGACTACCTGGCCAAGCCGTTCAATCCGGACGAGCTGATGGCACGGGTCAAAGCCGTATTGCGCCGCCAGGCTGCCCCGGTCCCGGGCGCGCCAGGCAGCGAAGATGAAAGCGTCACCTTTGGCGACTACGAACTGTCGCTGGCGACCCGTGAGCTCAAGCGTGGCGAAGAAGTGCACATGCTGACCACCGGCGAATTCGCCGTGCTCAAGGCTCTGGTGATGAACGCTCGCCAACCGCTGACGCGCGATAAGCTGATGAACCTGGCCCGTGGTCGGGAATGGGACGCCCTGGAGCGCTCCATCGACGTGCAGATTTCCCGTCTGCGCCGCATGATCGAGCCCGATCCGTCCAAGCCGCGTTATATCCAGACGGTGTGGGGCGTGGGTTATGTGTTTGTGCCGGATGGCACTGCAACCAAGTAATCGATGATTTGCAGGCGCGGGCAGCCCGGCGTTTGACTCCATAAGGGTCAACGGGCTGCCCGGCGTCTGCATTTCTGCGAGCGCCGCTCGTTTCTGCAAGCTGTCTGGCAGTCTCCTATGAAAACCCCGTTGTGGTTCCCGCAAAGTTTCTTCTCACGCACCCTTTGGCTGGTGCTGATCGTCGTTCTGTTTTCCAAGGCGCTGACGCTGGTTTATCTGTTGATGAACGAAGACGTGCTGGTAGACAGGCAGTACAGCCACGGCGTCGCCCTGACGTTGCGCGCCTATTGGGCGGCCGACCCAGAGAATCGCGAAAAGATCGCCAAGGCTGCGACCCTGGTGCGTGTGGCCGGCGCAGGCGTGCCGGAAGGCGAACAGCATTGGCCCTACAGTGAGATTTATCAGCGCCAGATGCAGGCCGAACTGGGTGAAGACACCGAGGTGCGGCTGCGTATGCATGTCTCACCGGCGTTGTGGGTGCGGGCACCGAGCCTGGGGCAGGATTGGCTGAAAGTGCCGCTGTACCCGCACCCGTTGCGTGGGCAGAAGATCTGGAACGTGCTGGGCTGGTTCCTCGCCATCGGGCTGCTTTCAACGGCGTCTGCGTGGATTTTCGTGCGTCAGCTTAACCAACCGCTCAAACGCCTGGTATTCGCAGCACGCCAACTGGGGCAGGGCCGCAGTGTGCGCCTGCCGGTCAGCGACACGCCCAGTGAGATGACCGAAGTGTACGGCGCCTTCAACCAGATGGCGGAAGATGTCGAACAGGCCGGCCGCGAGCGCGAGCTGATGCTGGCGGGCGTGTCCCACGACCTGCGCACGCCGTTGACGCGGTTGCGGCTGTCCCTGGAGTTGATGGGCAACCATAACGACCTGACCGATGACATGGTGCGTGACATCGAGGACATGGACGCGATTCTCGATCAGTTCCTGGCGTTCATCCGTGATGGCCGCGATGAGGTCGTGGAAGAAGTCGATCTCACGGACCTGGTGCGTGAGGTGGTGGCGCCCTACAACCAGAACGGCGAACAAGTGCGTATGCGCCTGGAGCCGATCCAGCCGTTCGCGTTGCGCCGGGTGTCGATGAAGCGCCTGTTGAACAACCTGATCGGCAATGCCTTGCACCATGCCGGTTCCGATGTGGAAGTGGCGGCGTATGTGTCCGGCGACAGTGCTGCGCCGTATGTGGTGCTGAGTGTGATGGACCGTGGCACGGGCATCGACCCGGCGGAACTGGAAGGGATTTTCAACCCGTTCACCCGTGGCGATCGAGCTCGCGGTGGCAAGGGCACAGGCTTGGGCCTGGCGATTGTGCGGCGGATTGCCTCGATGCATGGCGGCAATGTTGAACTGCGCAACCGCGAAGAGGGCGGCCTGGAAGCGCGCGTGCGGTTGCCGCTGGGCTTGATGCTGCCGAGAGACGCGGTTTAATAAGCGACAAAAATCAAATGTGGGAGCGGGCTTGCTCGCGAAGGCAGAGTGTCAGTCAACAGATATATTGACTGATCCGGCGCATTCGCGAGCAAGCCCGCTCCCACATTAGTTTTGCAGTGTGAGAAAGCTTGCTCTGTATCAGCCCTTACCCTTGGTCCGCGTCATATTCGGCCCACCATTCTTCTCCAGATGCTGAATGATGATCCCCGCCACATCCTTCCCGGTGGTGGTCTCAATCCCTTCAAGCCCTGGGGATGAATTCACCTCCATCACCAACGGCCCGTGGTTGGAGCGCAAGATATCCACACCCGCTACGGCCAGCCCCATTACCTTGGCCGCCCGCAGCGCGGTCATGCGTTCTTCCGGGGTGATCTTGATCAGGCTGGCGCTGCCGCCACGGTGCAGGTTGGAACGGAACTCCCCCGGCTTGGCCTGGCGCTTCATCGCCGCAATCACCTTGTCACCCACCACGAAGCAGCGGATATCCGCACCGCCGGCTTCCTTGATGTATTCCTGCACCATGATGTTCTGCTTGAGACCCATGAATGCCTCGATCACCGATTCCGCCGCGGTTGCGGTTTCACACAGCACCACGCCGATGCCTTGGGTGCCTTCGAGCACTTTGATCACCAGCGGCGCGCCGTTGACCATGTCGATCAGGTCGGGGATGTCGTCGGGGGAGTGGGCAAAGCCCGTCACCGGCAGGCCGATACCGCGACGCGACAGCAGTTGCAGCGAACGCAGCTTGTCCCGCGAGCGAGCGATGGCCACCGATTCATTCAGGGGAAATACGCCCATCATTTCAAACTGGCGCAACACCGCGCAGCCATAAAACGTCACTGAGGCGCCGATACGCGGGATTACCGCATCGAAGCCTTCCAGCGGCTTGCCCCGGTAATGGATCTGCGGCTTGTGGCTGGCAATGTTCATGTAGGCACGCAACGTGTCGATCACCACCATTTCGTGGCCACGTTCGGTGCCGGCCTCAACCAGGCGGCGGGTGGAATACAGACGCGGGTTTCGCGACAGCACAGCAATCTTCATGCAGCACCTGGGGCAGAAATGGTAGAGACCGGGAACACCGGCTTGTCTTGAACGTATTTGACGCCGGGATTGACCACCAGGTGGCCGTCAATCAACGCTTTGGAACCCAGCAACAGGCGGTAACGCATGGCTTTGCGGCAGGCGAGGGTGAACTCCACCCGCCACACCCGATCACCCAACGCCAGCGTTGTGCTGATCACATAGCGCACCTGCGCATGGCCGTTGGAGCTCTTGATGGTTTTCATCGTCACCAAGGGCGCTTCGCAGCGACGGTGACGCAGTTGCACTACGCTGCCCAGGTGCGCGGTAAAGCGCACCCACTTCTCGCCGTCGCGCTCAAACGGCTCGATATCGGTGGCGTGCAGGCTTGAGGTGCTGGCGCCGGTGTCGATCTTGGCGCGCAGGCCTGCCACTCCCAAATCGGGAAGTGCCACCCACTCACGCAGACCCACAACGGTCAAATGGTCAAATGTCTTCAATATGGGTAACCGATCAGTTCGCCCAGGCGTGAGGTGGAACCTCGGCCAGGGCTTTGAATGCAGGCTTGGCGAACCAATAACCCTGCATCAGAAATATTCCGCAGTCGGACAGGAAGTCGCGCTCGCCAGCACTTTCGATGCCTTCGGCAATGACAGTAACGCCCAACTGCTCACAGATTGTGACAATCCCCTGGACGATGACCTGGCGGACACGATCCTTGTCGACATCGCGAATCAGCGCCATGTCGAGTTTGATCAAGTCAGGTTGGAAATCGGCCAGCAGGTTCAGCCCCGAATAGCCCGCGCCGAAATCGTCGATGGCGGTCTTGAAGCCGAATTCGCGGTATTCACGCAGAATATTGGTCAAATGGCGATAGTTATCTACGTGCTCGCTTTCCAGCGTCTCGAAAATCAGCTGGTCCAGCGGAAAGTTGTGCGCCCGGGCTGCCTCCAGGGTGCTGCGGATGCACAGTTCCGGCCGGTACACGGCATTGGGCATGAAGTTGATCGACAGATGGGTTTGCATCCCCAAGGCTGCGGCCCCGGCAATCGCCTGGGTGCGACAGCGCTGGTCGAAGCGGTAACGGTTGGTTTGGTTGACTTGATCCAGCACCGACAGCGCGCCTTCGCCCTGAGGGCCGCGCACCAACGCTTCATGGGCGAAGATCGAATGGTCGCGAAGGTCTACGATAGGCTGATAGGCGAACGCAAAATCGAAACCCAGGGGTTCGCTTTGCTGGCAACCCACGCAGCGCTGATTGGGCGAGGTGAGTGAAGTGGGGAAGTCGGTCACAGCGTATCCTCGCGAAAACAGGGTGGTGCCTGGCGTATCTTAGGTGAGCGTTGGGGTTTATGCGTCGAAGAGCTTCAACGGTAAAGTTGCGACATTTTTCAGAGCGAGGAATTCAAGTGGCTCAAAAGCAGGAAGAGGAAGAAAAAGTCCGTTTGGACAAGTGGCTGTGGGCGGCGCGTTTCTTTAAAACCCGTGCCTTGGCCAAGGCCGCCATCGAGAGTGGCAAGGTGCATCATCGCGGCGAGCGCTGCAAGCCGGGCAAGGAACCGCGCGTCGGTGATGAACTGCAGATTCGTGCAGGGTTTGATGAAAAGACCGTGGTGGTGCAGGCGCTTTCCGTTGTGCGCCGTGGTGCACCCGAGGCGCAGGCGCTATACACCGAGACCGAAGCCAGCATTGCCAAGCGCGAAAACGCAGCGGCCATGCGCAAGGCCGGTGCCACCGGAATGACCACCGATGGCAAGCCGAGCAAGAAACAGCGCCGCGATTTGTTCAAGTTTCGCGGCAGCGGCAATGACGATTGATTGCGCACATCTTCCGGCCAATGGAGATCAAATGTGGGAGCGGGCTTGCTCGCGAAAGCGGTGGATCAGTGAAAAACTCTTAACCTGACATACCGCATTCGCGAGCAAGCCCGCTCCCACATTGAGCCTGTGCAGTTACGCAGTTTGGCGCATCACGCTCAATCGCCCAATCACCGGCAGCTTGCCCAGCAACCCGAAGATCGGCGCCGTCACCCGCAACAACGCACCGGACACCTTCGCCGCAAACGGCGTGTAATAACCCCAGCCCAGTGCCAACAGCGCCAGCAACACGCCACCGATGTAATCGTCCTGCCCCCAATGCGCGCCCGCTACCAGCCGCGGCATCATGAACAGCAGCGCCAAACCCCAGATCACCAGCACCTGGCCAATACGCTTGGCAAACACCGTCATGAACATGCCCCAAATCAGCAGGACTGAAGCATGATCGCCGGGGAAGCTCTGGCTTGAACGGTCCTTCAGTTCCCAGGTTTTCTCAAGCCCTGGGAAGGAGTCACTCATATGAATGGCTCCGCTGATCACCATCGACGGGCTGCTGTGCTGCCAGCCCATCTGCGCCGCGAGTTTGGAAAACAGCATGCGGATGAACAGCAGCAACAGCAGAATGCCCAAAAAGCCAAAGAATGCCTGGCGCACCTGCACCGCCTTGAACACCCAGTCACCGCGAATCAACAGCGCCAGCAGAATCACCCCGACCACCGCGTCAAATGGCCGCAAGCTGGCGACAGCCCACACATGCAGCCATGCCGAATTGCTCGCCAGTGGATCATTAAGCAGATGGAACAGCCATTCGTCGAAAATCACACACAGCATCTGGCCCGTGGGCCACAGCCAAAAACACAGCAGGCCGATAGCGAGTAGATTGCACAGAGCCCATCGCCGGAGGTTCCACTTGGCTTGGAACAAACCCGGATTGTTCATAAACTGTCCCTCTTCGCTCTATTTAGCTCTCCGTTTTCAGGAGAAAGCCGCACCAATATGGTGCTAAAGCGGTTAATTTTATAAACCTTGTAATCAATTTGTCATCAATTCAGATACCCAGACCTATGACTGATCTACCGGATACCGACTTCACCCAACGCTTCATCTTCGACGAGAACGACGCCCGCGGCGAACTGGTCTCGCTGGAGCGCAGCTATGCCGAAGTCCTTGCCAAGCACCCCTATCCGGAGCCGGTCGCGCAGCTGCTCGGTGAGCTGATGGCGGCGGCTTCGCTGCTGGTGGGCACCATGAAGTTCGACGGTTTGCTGATTCTGCAGGCGCGTTCCGAAGGGCCGGTGCCGATGCTGATGATCGAGTGCTCCAGCGAGCGCGAAATCCGTGGCCTGGCCCGTTACGACGCCGACCGCATTGCGCCGGACGCGACCCTGTCCGACCTGATGGCCAACGGCGTGCTGGCGATTACCGTCGACCCGACTGAAGGCCAGCGCTACCAGGGCATCGTCGACCTTGACGGCGAAACCCTGTCGGACTGCTTCACCAACTATTTCGTGATGTCCCAGCAGGTCGGCACCAAGTTCTGGCTGAATGCCGACGGCAAACGCGCCCGTGGCCTGCTGCTGCAGCAACTGCCGGCCGACCGCATCAAGGATGACGATGAGCGCACCGACAGCTGGCGCAAACTGACTGCCCTGGCCGGCACCCTGACCGCGGAAGAGCTGCTGGGCCTGGACAACGAAACCATCCTGCATCGCCTGTACCACGAAGAGGCCGTGCGCCTGTTCGACGCACAGGGCCTGCGCTTCCGTTGCAGCTGCTCGCGCGAGCGTTCGGCGAATGCCCTGGTCAGCCTGGGCCTGGAAGATGCGCAGAATCTGGTGGTGGAACACGGTGGCAATATCGAGATCGACTGCCAGTTCTGCAACCAGCGTTACCTGTTCGATGCGGCCGATGTAGCCCAATTATTCGCCGGCGCAGGCATCGACACCCCTTCCGACACCCGCCACTAAAACGTTTAAGCACAGGTAAATCACCTGACAAACGCCGGATTAGCGCAGTTCTGACGGGAGGGCCCTACTCTTTTTGGGCTTTTCTGGCATAATCCGGCCCACTTTTTTCGCGGTAGTAGTGCGCAACTTTCTACTACAAAACGTTTGGAGCACTCGGCCATAGGCCGACGGGGAACCTCATGACGCAAGCCAATAACGCCGTATACACCGATCTGAGTGTTGACGATCTGGTTAAAGAAGCCCTGCAGCGCGGTGAAGGCGTGCTTGCCGATACTGGCGCGCTGGTCGTAGAAACCGGTCACCGTACCGGTCGTTCGCCGGTCGATCGCTTCATCGTTGAAGAGCCTTCCACCCAGGACGCAATCGCCTGGGGCCCGATCAACCGCAAGTTCCCGGCCGACAAGTTCGATGCGCTGTGGGCTCGCGTCGAGGCCTTCAACAACGCGCAAGAGCATTTCGTTTCCCACGTTCACGTAGGGGCTGCAGAAGACCACTACCTGGCCGTAAAAATGACCACCCAGACTGCCTGGCAGAACCTGTTCGGTCGTTGCCTGTTCATCAACCCGGCCCAGTACAACCCGGCCGGCCGTGATGAATGGCAAGTGCTTAACGTAGCCAATTTCGAGTGCGTGCCAGAGCGTGACGGCACCAACTCCGACGGTTGCGTGATCCTCAACTTCGCACAGAAAAAAGTCCTGATCGCCGGCATGCGCTACGCCGGTGAAATGAAAAAAGCCATGTTCTCGGTGCAGAACTTCCTGCTGCCGGCCGCCGACGTGCTGCCAATGCACTGCGCCGCCAACATCGGCGAAGCAGGCGACGTGACCCTGTTCTTCGGTCTGTCGGGCACTGGTAAAACCACGCTGTCGGCCGACGAAAGCCGTTACCTGATCGGTGACGACGAACACGGCTGGGGCGAAGGCGTGGTGTTCAACATCGAAGGCGGTTGCTATGCCAAGTGCATCGACCTCTCCGAGAAGAACGAGCCGGTTATCTGGAAAGCCATCAAGCACGGCACCGTGCTCGAAAACGTGGTGATCGACGACGCCAAGCACGCCGATTACACCGACGTCAGCCTGACCCAGAACAGCCGCGCCGCGTACCCGCTGGAACACGTTGCCAAGCGTTCCGAGAAGAACCTGGGCGGCGAGCCTAACGCTGTGATCTTCCTGACTTGCGACCTGACCGGCGTGCTGCCGCCAGTGTCCATCCTCAGCGAAGAACAAGCGGCCTACCACTTCCTGTCTGGCTACACCGCTCTGGTGGGCTCGACTGAAATGGGTTCCGGCAGCGGCATCAAGTCGACCTTCTCCACCTGCTTCGGCGCGCCATTCTTCCCACGCCCGGCCGGTGAATACGCAGAACTGCTGATCAAGCGCGTACGCGGCTTCGGCTCCAAGGTTTACCTGGTCAACACCGGCTGGACCGGCGGCGGCTACGGCGTCGGCAAGCGCTTCAACATCCCGACCACTCGCGGCGTTATCGCAGCAATCCAGAGCGGCGCGTTGATCGGTGCTGAAACCGAACACCTCGACACCATCAACCTCGACGTGCCACTGGCCGTACCGGGCGTTGAAACTGGCCTGTTGAACCCACGTAACACCTGGGCTGACAAAGCGGCCTACGACGAAGCGGCGAAAGCGCTGGCCGGTCTGTTCATCGAGAACTTCAAGAAGTTTGAAGTGAGCGATGCGATCAAGGCGGCCGGGCCTAAGTTGTAAGGTTCGGTTGTTGTGAAAAAGCCGCCTCTAGGGGCGGCTTTTTTGTGCGAGAAAGGTTAGTCGACGATGTGCAAAACCACGGCGCCAACCAATACCAACACAACGCCCAGCACCTGCACCGCCGACAACCGCTCCTTGAAAAACACAAACCCAAGAATCGCCGCAATCCCGCCCGACAACGTACTAATCACTGTCACCACTGAAACCGACCCCGCCATCGCCCCCCACGAAAACGCCGAGAACCCGCCGAGGTTCATCAGGCTCGCGCCGGTCAACGTCGCGCAGTTTTTCAGCGGCGGAATCTTCAGGCCGTCTTCGATCTTCAGCACCATCACCACCAGCACGCACAGGCCTACGAGGTAACCCAGCCACAACATGGTGATCGGCCCCAACGCGGGCAAGGTGTAGCGGCCCTGCAGCCAGAAGCTGGTGCCGTAGAGCAATGCTGCGAGCATGGCGTAGGCGATGGACAGGCGTGGGTTGTTGTGGGGAACGCCGTCGTCCTTGTGGAGGCTGTATAGGATTACGCCAATGACGCACAGGCCGATGCAGCCGAGTTGAGTCAGGCTGATGTGTTCGCCGCTGGCCCAGGACAGCAGCGTGGTGACGACGCCGTAGGACGTCACCAGCGGCGCGACGATGGCTGCTTTGCCCAGGGCGAAGGCCTTGGACAGCGCGAGGGCGCCGGAGACGGTGAGCAGCGCGGCGGTAATACCCAGGAGCCAGACGCTCAACGGGGCATTCAGGGATTTGAACAGGAACGTCGGGAAGATGACCAGCAGCAACGTCATGATCAAAAAGCCAAGGGCTTGGCCGAAGTACACCGCGCGTTTAACGCCGACGGCGCGGGCGTTGAGGCCCACAAGAAAATCCGTGCCACCCCAAAGCAGGGCGGCCAGCAGGCCCATTAATACGTCCATGTACAGTCCTTGTTATGTCAGTAATTCGCCAGATTAACGCAGAACCCATGTGGGAGCGGGCTTGCTCGCGAATGCGGTGGGTCAGTAAGAAATACTCTGCCTGACACACCGCCTTCGCGAGCAAGCCCGCTCCCACATTTGAACCTCAGTGTTCTTGGGATCAGCTGAGGTTTTCCAGGGTTTGCGTGTCCCAGCTATGGGTTTTGATAGCCAGGTAGAGCATGCCGATGGTCAGCGGGATCTTATCGCCCCGGCCCTTGGCGCGGCGCTTGAGGAACACATCGAACACCGGCGGCTGGAAGTAACGATAAGCGTCGTAGTCGCCCAGGTCGACGGCAAAGTCCTGCTCCAGCGCTTCCATGAATTGCTTGGCCTCGGCACGGTCGCAGCCGAGGTCGAAGTTGAGCGAGGTTTCAAGACGAAGGGTCTTGTGTTTCGGCAGGCCGATTTCTTCGTGCAGCAATTGCAGAAGCTGCTGCATGACCGGGTCTTCGGGGAAGTTGGGGGCGAAGTTCATGGTGGGGGCACGCAGGAGTGGGTGAGGGGAATGGTTGCGTTGTCGGCGGAATTTGTTTCGGGTGATCAACAGACGGATGCCGATGATAAAGGCGAATGTCGGAAGACTTTCGAATTGTAATTCTCTTAGCCAGGAAGTGGCGCGGTAGAGAAGCGTTGGGCCGATGATTATGAGGGCCAGCCCGACCCATTTTCTGAGATCAGGATGCTTCAATCTTCTATCAAGGAGCATGGCAAGGGCGATTAGGATTAGGAGCGTGATCCAAACGCTGTATTCGACCATCGTCTCACCCTCCCTGGAACTGTCGGAACATTGCTGACAATGATCGCTGAGGGCCGATTCCGCCGCTCACCTGTGCATCGATTCCAATAACAACATCCCCTGCGTGATAGCTGCGGATGACATCTTTAACTTTCAGACCAATGATGCTTCCCACTGCACCTCCAAAAAATGGTGACACACGGCTCAGTGGTGCTGAAACAGCGCTGGCAATTAAGCCTGCGACGATGGTCCCGCGCTCGTTAAGCAGGTCAGCTTGCTGTCGGGTCAGTGGCTTGGATATCGCGACAGTCATCTTGCAAGGCAAATCACGGGCGAGCATCTTCTCGTAGAGATCCGCCAGTCGATAACGTACCTCGTTTGCCGAAGCACCTGCTTCTAACAAGCAGAGGTTTGCTAGAGCGTGTTTGTGGGCAGGTAAAACGGTAAAACGAATCACCGTGAAGGTGACGCCATAATGGCCGATGTATTGAGTCCTTTCGATGTTCACAGATTTTTGCCAGCGCAATTGTGAGAGCGCTAGTTTCCGTCATACAACGGGGAGTTATGTAGAGGGTTGAGCAGGTGTTTTAAGCAGTTTAGGAAGAGGACTACGACGTATTTAAGGGTTTCTCACAGCGCTTTCCGGCATTTGCGGTTTGACAGTGATTTTTTGAGCAGCGCCCATCAAATAGGGGAGCCGGCGCGACGATTCGACAAGCCAGCTCCCACAGTTTTAACTCAGCGGCTGGCTTGGTTGTGTTTGCTTATCGACTGTCGGTTGCAGTTGCACATGTTGCGATGCTTCCAGCAGATCACAGCCATCCTGCACCAGCAGGTAAAGAGCATTGATGATGTGGGAGATGTCTTTAAGGTCGGCGTGTTCGAAGGTCAGGCAGGTGAAGGTTTCCAGTAAGTCGGTGGCAGCACGGATGCGCTGATGTGCGGCGGACTGGATGTCTTCGGCGCTGGCTTCGGTGTCGATGATGAGAGGGTGGGTGTCGGTGAAGTTGGTGCTAAGAATACGATAGCGATTGGCAGAGAAATTGGGGTTTGCCATAACGGGCACTCCGATACAAATTCAAAGAAATACACCAAATAAATTGGCACGTTTATCTCTGCTGTTATTCGGGTGACCAAGCCCGGCCGCTTAATTTGCAGCGACGGAGCGAACCATAGAAGTGAGCGCTATGTGGAGCAATAAACGCATGGTTTAAGTCGGTACGGTTCAGATCATTTCCATGCGAAGCGAACGATCATTTGCTTTCAGTGAGAGGCATGAAGCGGGCGCGGTATTTGGCGATGACGGCTTCACGGGACGGTGGGGGATTATCAACATCGGCCGGCTGTGTATCAAAACCTTCCAGGCGCAAGCTGGCCAAATAATTGGAACGTCGGATTCTCTTGTAATGAGCCTGCTTTTGTTTAAACGTCGTCTCTTTCATAGGGCGGCCCTCCAAGGCCACAGCCGATCTCGGCGCAATGCCAAGTGTTCAATAAAACCACGTCACATTCCGCACAAAAATTCCGCCAACCAGCTGAATTCAGCGTATGTTTCACCGCAAAATCTTGTAGGGCGATTCCGCCCACTACTTAAAGGGAGTTAAGCATGGGTTTGCTTCGTGTCGCCTCGGCGGTGTCATTGTGTGCGATGGCGTTTTCGGTCCAGGCCGAGCAGTTGCCGATTGAGGTGTTGAGTGCGGTGGTCAAGGACCAGAAAATCGCCGATGCCGAGGTACTGCTGCAACGTAACGGCGCACAAAACGTGGTGGGACGCACCAACGCCCAAGGCCAGGTGACCCTCACCAGCGAAGCGGCCGATGACGCCAGCAACCTGTTGATCATCAAGAAGCCTGGCTACTCCAACCTGGTGGTGAAGTGCCCGTGTGCGGGCATGACCTATGCCATCAGCCCGGTGATGGAAAACCTCGACGGCTTGCGTGTGGTGCTGACGTGGGGCAAAACCCCTGAAGACCTCGACTCCCACATGATTTTCCCCGGCAACAACATCTTCTTCGGCAACCAGAAAGGCACCGACGCCGAGCTGGATGTGGATGACACCGACAGCTACGGCCCGGAAACCATCACCCTGCAGAAAAAACACTATGGCGAAAGCTACGTGTACGCCGTGCATGACTTCACCAACAGCGGCAATCCAGGCTCGCGGCAGTTGTCCAACAGCGAGGCCAAGGTGTTTGTGTACATGGGCCAGTCTCTGGTGCGCACCTATTACGTACCGAAAAACCGCAGCGGTAACCTGTGGACCGTGTTCCGCATGACCGGCAGTGGCGACTTCCAGGACATCAACAATTTCAGTGGCGTGACGGTTGACGCGCCTAACGTGCTCAACGAAGTCAAACCGTTGCTGGATGACAGCGTGGCGGTCACGGCTGTGGCTGTCAGCTCTTCCGCACAGGCCGATGCGAAGCGTCTTAACCTACAAGGTGAAGCGGCCTACCAGGCTGGCAAGCTCGACCAGGCGATTGACCTGTTCCGCCAGGCTATCGACCTGGACAATGGCTTCGGTAAGGCCTACGGCAACCTCGGTTTGGCCTATCAGAAAGCCGGCAACACCGCCGAGTCGATCTGGGCCAACCGCAAGGCCATCGCCCTGGCGACCGGCGCGAATGCAGCGACCGTGCGCGCAGGCGCCTACTACAACATTGCGCGGATTTACGAAGCGGCGGGACAGTTCTCGGATGCCTTGCGTCATTACCAGTTGGCGAAAGAGCAGAAGGCCAACCCGGTGTATGACACGGCGATTGAGCGCGTGCAAAACCGCTGATTCCGGTTTAACACAGCACTGAAAATGTGGGAGCGGGCTTGCCCGCGATGGCGGTGGTTCAGTTGATACTTGGGTCGACTGATACACCGCCATCGCCGGCAAGCCAGCTCCCACATTTGGTTTGTATTCTTCTCACAAAATCGAGTGAACAACCCTACTTCGGCCCAAGGCCATCCCCCAGCCTGTGTATCATCCTGTCTCTTTTTTCCTTGCGACCTTTCTCGATTCGCTGAGCGTGCTGGTCTATGTTTTGGGCTCGTTCAGCGGTCAATGGAGTGACAGCTTATGCACAACACTCTCCAACAGGTCTTTGGTTATCCACAGTTTCGTTTGGGCCAGGAAGAAGCGGTCAGCGCCGTGCTGGCCGGTCGTTCGGCCGCCGCTATCTTTCCTACCGGCTCGGGCAAGTCGTTGTGTTATCAGCTGTCGGCAGTGCTGCTGCCGCACCTGACGCTGGTAGTGTCGCCGTTGTTGGCGTTGATGCAGGACCAGCTGGGTTTCCTGCAGCGCCACGGTATTTCGGCGGGCAGTATCGATTCGGCGCAGAGCCGCGAAGACGCCAATGACGTCATGGCCCGTGCGCGTTCGGGCGAGTTGAAAATCCTGATGATTTCCGTGGAGCGTTTGAAGAACGAGCGCTTCCGTAACTTCCTGCAAAGCGTGCAGATCTCGCTGCTGGTGGTGGATGAGGCGCACTGTATTTCCGAGTGGGGCCACAACTTCCGTCCGGATTATTTGAAGCTGCCGGACTACCAGCGCCAGTTCAATATCCCGCAAACCTTGCTGCTAACGGCTACGGCCACGCCCAAGGTGATTGCCGACATGCAGGCGAAGTTCGCCATTGTACCGGCAGATGTGATCACCACGGGCTTCTACCGGCCCAATCTCAACCTGCTGGTAGAGCCGGTGAGCGGCCACGACAAACGTCGGCGCCTGGTCGAATGGATGAGCGAGCGCGCTAACCAGCCGAGCATCGTCTACGTCACCCTGCAGAAAACCGCCGAGCAGATTGCCGAACACTTGAACCGCAACGGCATCCAGGCCGAGGCCTATCACGCCGGTTTGCCCCACGATAAACGCGAGGGCATCCAGCAGCGCTTTATGGGCGGGCGTTCCAATTGCATCGTCGCCACCATCGCATTCGGTATGGGCATCGATAAAAGTGACATCCGCAATGTGGTGCACTTCGACTTGCCTAAATCCATCGAGAACTACAGCCAGGAAATTGGCCGCGCCGGGCGTGACGGGCAGCCGTCCGATTGCCTGGTGCTGGCCAACCGCGACAGCCTCAATGTGCTGGAAAACTTTGTGTATGGCGACACGCCGGAGCAGGAGGGCATTCTGCGGGTGCTCAATGAGTTGCAGGCCGCGCGGGGCGAGGGGCAGTGGGAGTTCTTGCTGAGGTCGCTGTCAGACCACAGCAACATCCGCGAACTGCCGCTGAAGACTCTGCTGGTGCAGTTGGAACTCAAGGGAGTGATTGCGCCGCGCTACGCGTTTTATGCCGAATACCGCTTCAAGTACCTGATTGAACCCGAGGCCTTGCTGGCGCGCTTTTCCGGTGAACGGCAGGAGTTTGTCGCAGCCATTATCCAGGTGTGCAGTCGCGCCAGGACTTGGGCGACCGTGGATTTCGACGCGTTGTACCAGCAACACAATGCCGAGCGTGGTCGGGTGGTGAAAGCGCTGGATTACTTCCAGGAACAGGGCCTGATCGAGCTGGAAAGCAAGCAGATGACCGAGGTCTACAGCGTGTTGAACGCCGATTTTGACCCGCAGGCGTTGAGCGCCGAGTTATACACAGGCTTCAAGCAGCACGAGGTCGGTGAGGTGGCGCGGATTCACGCCATGCTTGATCTTTTCGCCACCGAACATTGCCTTGGGCAGCGTCTGGCCAAGTACTTTGGTGATGAACAGGCACCCCAGCGTTGCGGGCATTGTTCGGTGTGCCATGGCCAGGTTGCACACTTACCGCCGCCGCCGAGCCTGCCGCCACTTGTGGATAAAAACTTCATGGGGCTGTGCGGTGATTTTATCCACAGGCATCATGAACACACCGGGAGCCTGCCCGGTGCGGAACGGCTGACGCGGTTTCTGGGGGGGATCAGCGTGCCGTTGTTTACCAAGCTCAAAGCGCGCGGCATTCCGGGTTTTGCCGCGCTGGAGGACTACCCCTACGCCGAGGTGCGTGAGTGGGCTGAAGCCCATTTGAATGATCTATAAACCCACTTTCACGAGACCTGCACATGCCTGACTCTATGCCGTTGCGCGCCGATTACCGTCACTTCCAGCCGATCATCACGCGTTGGCACGACAACGATGTGTATGGCCATGTGAATAACGTCACCTACTACAGCTTCTTCGACACGGCGGTGAATACCTACCTGATTGAAGAGGGCGGGTTGGATATTCATGACGGGGAAGTGGTGGGGTTTGTGGTGAGCTCGGCGTGCGATTACTTCGCGTCGATCGCGTTTCCTGATCGCCTGGAAATTGGCCTGCGGGTGGGCAAGTTGGGCAACAGCTCGGTGCAGTATGAGCTGGCGGTGTTCAAGTCAGGCGAGGAGGACGCCTGCGCGGCGGGGCGCTTTGTGCATGTGTTCGTGGACCGCGCGTCGAACCAGCCGGTGACGATTCCGGGGAGATTGCGTGAGGCGTTGCAGCGGTTGGTGGTGTAACACAACTTTTGTGATCGGCGAAAATCACTGTGGGAGCTGGCTTGTCTGCGATAACGGTGGGTCAGGGTTGGATGTGCTCCCTGACACTACGCTATCGCGGGCAAGCCCGCTCCCACATGGGTCCAGCAGTGTGCTCTAGACCTTACCGATGACGGTAATGGTGCTTGTTCTTGCGATGCCCATACGCATGCCCGCGGCCACGATGGTCATCACGGTCATAGCGACGGTTATCCCGGCCGCGATAACGGCGGTCATCGTCGTCACTCTTGTTGCCCATGTAGTTGCCCAGCGCACCGCCTGCGCCACCGCCGGCGGCTGCGCCGATCAGGCTGCCGGTGTTGCCGCCCATGCTGCGGCCCACCACGTTGCCACCGGCTGCGCCGAGGGCGCCGCCAATAGCGGCTTCGCCACGGCTGCGCTTGTCGGCGCCGACGGCACTGCCGCCTGCGCCGCCCAGGGCTGCACCGATGGCCGAACCGGTGTTACCACCGATTTGCTGGCCCACTACCGAACCTAAAACCCCGCCCAATGCGCCGCCCACACCGGCTTCGGTGGTGCCACCGGCCATGGCTGCGCCACTGACCAGGCCAAGGGACAACAAGAGAATCGAGGAGAACTTCATAGAGAGACCTCAAGAGGATGACGGCGCGATCCTGAGGTTGTATCGATACGCTGACAATCGAAAACCGACCAGTGGTATGAGTTGTATACAATTTGCTAAGTTGCTGTTTTGTATGGGGAACTTAAGTTATTTTTGCGAGTCTTTAGCTACTTCGGAACGGCCGCTTTTATGCAAAAGCGACCTTTTTTTGCGCCTGAAAAATAGGCGGCGACTGTGCTGGACTCTTCGCGAGCAAGCCCGCTCCCACATTTGGAATGCATTTCCAGTGTGGGAGCGGGCTTGCTCGCGAAAGCGGTCGCTCAAGCAAAGAAGAGCTCGGATTAAGTCAGGCTGAGCGGGCCATGATCAAGCCACTGTCGCTCGCCGCTTCCAAACGAATCGCCACAAACTTCGACGTCGGCGTATGGCTGCCATCTCCGGTGCTTTCCAATGGCACCAATGGGTTCACTTCCGGGTAATACGCCGCCGCCTGCCCCGCTGGAATATCAAATGCCAGCAAGGTGAAGCCTTTGACGCGGCGCTCACGACCGTCTTCCCACAGCGACACGATGTCGGCCTTCTGCCCCGGCTTGAAGCCCAGGCGGATGATGTCGGCTTCGTTGACGAACAGCACGTCACGCTGACCTTTCACGCCACGGTAGCGGTCGTCCAGGCCGTAAATGGTGGTGTTGTACTGATCGTGGGAGCGCATCGACTGCATGATCAGGTCTGGCACGCGGCCCGTGGCGTGGGTGCGTTCGTGAATCAGGTCCTTGGGCAGCACGTTCGGGCGGAAGTTTGCGCGGCCCGACGGGGTATTCCAGCGGCGTGCACCAGCAGAGTTGCCCAGGTAGAAACCGCCCGGGTTTTTGATCTTCTCGTTGAAGTCTTTGAAGCCTGGAATGGTGTCGGCGATCAGGTCGCGGATGCGCCCGTAGTCGGCCACCAGCCAGTTCCAATCCACCGGTTTGCTGCCCAGGGTCGCGGCGGCAATGCCTGCCAGGATGGCCGGCTCGGATTTCATCAGCTTCGACAGCGGCTGCAATTGGCCGTTGGAGCCGTGCACCATGCTGAACGAGTCTTCCACGGTAACGGCTTGCGGGCCGTCAGCCTGGATATCGATGTCGGTACGGCCCAGGCACGGCAGGATCAGCGCGTCTTTACCGTGCATCAAATGGCTGCGGTTGAGCTTGGTGCTGATCTGCACGGTCAGGTCGCAGCTGCGCAATGCTTCAAAGGTGCGCGGGCTGTCGGGCGTGGCTTGGGCGAAGTTGCCGCCCAGGCCGATAAACACTTTGGAGCGGCCTTCGAGCATCGCGTGGATCGCTTCGACCACGTTGTGGCCATTGTGGCGCGGCACCTGGAACTGGAAGCGGCGTTCCAGGGAATCGAGAAACGCCACCGGTGGGCGTTCGTTGATGCCCATGGTGCGGTCGCCCTGCACGTTACTGTGGCCACGCACCGGGCACAGGCCGGCGCCTGGGCGGCCGATGTTGCCGCGCAGCAGCATCAGGTTGGCGATTTCCTGGATGGTCGGCACCGAGTGGCGATGCTGAGTGATGCCCATCGCCCAGCACATGATCACGTTTTTGCCTTTGGCGTACATGCGCGCCGCTTGCTCGATTTCAACCAGGCTCAGGCCGGACTGCGAGACGATTTCATCCCACGAGGTGTCGTCGATCTGGCCTAGGTAATCCAGCACATTAGCCGTGTGTTCGTTGAGGAAGTCGTGGTCGAACACGGCTTCTTTGCCTTCGGCCTGGGCCTGGCGCTCCCACAGCAACAGGAATTTGGCCATGCCGCGCAGGATGGCCATGTCGCCACCCAACGCCGGGCGGAAGTAGGCGGTGTTGGTCGGTTTGTCGCCGTTGGTGAGCATTTCCAGCGGGTGTTGCGGGTGCTGGAAGCGTTCCAAACCACGCTCTTTCAGCGGGTTGATGCACACCACCTGGGCACCGCGTTTAACCGCTTCACGCAGCGGCTCGAGCATGCGCGGGTGGTTGGTGCCGGGGTTCTGGCCCCACACGAAAATCGCATCGGCGTGTTCGAAGTCATCAAAGGTCACGGTGCCTTTGCCCACACCCACGCTTTGCGCCAGGGCTACGCCGCTGGCTTCGTGGCACATGTTCGAGCAGTCCGGGAAGTTGTTGGTGCCGTAGGCGCGTACGAACAGCTGATACAGGTACGCCGCTTCGTTGCTGGCGCGGCCCGAAGTGTAGAACTCGGCCATGTCCGGGCTTGGCAGGGCGTTGAGGTGTTTGCCGACCAGATCAAACGCCGCTTCCCAGCTGATGGGCTTGTAGCGGTCGGTTTCGGCGTCATACCGCATCGGCTCGGTCAGGCGGCCCTGGTATTCCAGCCAATAGTCGCTCTGTTCCAGCAGTGCGGTCACGCTGTGCTTGGCAAAAAATGCCGCGTCCACACGACGTTTGGTGGCTTCCCAGTTGACGGCCTTGGCGCCGTTTTCGCAGAACTTGACCATGCCGCTTTCCGGCGAGTCGCCCCAGGCGCAGCCCGGGCAGTCGAAGCCGCCGTTCTGGTTGGTCTTGAGCATCATGCGCAGGTTTTTTAGCGCGTTGTCGCTGGTCAGCCAGGCCTGCGCCACGCTGATCAATGCACCCCAGCCGCCCGCCGGGCCTTTGTAGGGCTTATAGCGCGGGGTCGGGGTTTGGTCGGCTTGATGATGCTGGCTCATGGCTGGTTCTCCATCGCAGGGCTGTAGACCCGCGGCGCACTTTTCTGCGGCAGGTGGATGAGATTGAGGTTGTGCCGGCGAGCCCATTGCAGGGCCAGGCCGGTGGGCGACGACAGGCTGACCAAGGTCTGGATGCCCGCGCGCAGAACTTTTTGGATCAATTCGAGGCTGCAGCGGCTGGTGACAATTGCCAGGCCGCCGTCGGTCGGAATCTTTTGGCGGATCAGCCCGCCGATCAATTTATCCAGGGCGTTGTGCCGGCCGATGTCTTCGCGGCCCATCAGCAATTCGCCCTGGTTGTTCATAAACACCGCCGCGTGCACCGCGCCGCTGTATTGGCCTAGAGGCTGGAAAGCACTGATGCGCTGGCGCAGGCCATCAAGCCATTCGGCGGGCGGCAATGGCGCGCCGGGCAGCACTTCAAGATTCGGTAGCGCTTGTTCTACCGCTTCAACACCGCATAACCCGCAACCGCTGGTGCCGGCCAATTGGCGGCGTTGCTGCTTGAGGTTCCAGAACGCGCGGCTCGATATCTGCACCTGGGCGTACTGGGTTGAGCCTGAACCGCTGAGTTTCAGATCATAAATGTCGCTAACGTCGGCTATAATGCCGCTTCCGATGCTGAAGCCCACAATAAAGTCTTCGAGGTCCGTCGGCGTCACCAGCATCACGGCCTGGCTGATGTCGTTATAGGCAATCGCCAACGCCACTTCTTCCGCCAACGCAGTGCTGGCGACTTCTGTGTGTTCAAGATTGCAAAACTGGTAGCTCTGGCTGGCGGCGGGCGCGGGCGTTTCGAGGGCGGGCGCCGCGCAGACTGGGCGCTTGGCGTTCATGGGGCAGTACCACCGGCGGATTGATCAGTGTTTAGACTAGGCGCGACAAAGGGTCGCGTCTAATTGCCAGTACTGATCTACCGATAGATGGCGTCGATCAAGCGTCTTGCTGCGATTTTTGAAACAACGCAAAACAGGCTTCCGCCAGCGCCGAGCGGGGTGCGCTGCGGCGCATGATCAGCCCCAGGCGCGCCAACGTGTGAGCGTCTTCAATGGGTTGCAGGCGCAGGTGCTCGGTGAGGGCGTCGAGACCGCCGTCCAGTGGCATTACGGCGCAGCACAGGCCACCGTGAACAGCTTGTAACAATTGATGCACCGCATCGGTTTGCAGCAAGGGCTGCGGGTTGAGCCCACGGCTGTGGAAGTTGTGGTCGATGGACTGGCGAAAGTGCATGCCGCTGGTGAGCATGCCCAGGGGCAGTTCGATCAATGCTTCCCAGCTCAACGGTTTGTCGCCGAAGCTGAAAAACCGTTGGTCGTAGAGCAGGCCCATGCGCGTCTCGCTCAGGGCCAGCGAGTCGAAGCGCTCGTTGTCCAGGCGCTCCAGGTAGGACACGCCCAGGTCGAGGCGATTGCTCGCCAGCTGTTCAAGAATTTGCTCGGAGCTTAATGCCGAGAGCTCGAATCGCAGGCTCGGGTGCTCTTTATGCAGTTGTTGCATCAGCGCCAAGGGATCGAAGCTCGACAGCGGCACCACACCCAGGCGCAACGTACCGACCAGGTTGCCGCGACAGGCCGCCGCTTCGGCCAGCAAACCGTCATAAGCCGCCAGCACGGTGCGGGCCCACGCCAATACCCGCTCGCCCGGCGCGGTGAAGCCTTCGAAGCGCTGGCCGCGATTGACCAGCGGCAAGTCCAGCTCTTCTTCCAGGTTGCGCAGGCGCATCGACAGGGTCGGCTGGGTGATGTGACAACGCGCTGCCGCCTGGCCGAAGTGGCGGGTCTCGTCGAGGGCGATGAGGAATTTCAGCTGTTTGATGTCCATCTTCGCTCCAGGCTTATTCCAATGGCGAGGGATTCTAGCGCGTTTGAGTCTTTGGTCGGTTCGGAACCCGAATCTGTAGGACTGGTCTAGTCTTGGGCATCTGGAACTTAAATCCCAAGGAGAGCGCACCATGAGTATTTTTAGCTTTGTTAAGGAAGCGGGCGAGAAGCTGATTGACCTGTTGACGCCGGGTAATGCCAACGCAAGTGATGAGTTGAAGAAGCACATCAGCGCTGTCGGGCTTGGAAACCCGAATATCACCGCCACCGTTGATGGCGACAAGGTCACCGTGAAGGGTGAAGTCGCCACTCAGGAAGAGAAAGAGAAAATCATCCTGGCTGCAGGCAACATCGCGGGTGTTGGCAGTGTAGAAGACCAGATTACTGTGTCTGGCCCGGCCGTGGCTGCCGCACGTTTTGTAGTCGTGAAAAAAGGCGACACCCTCAGCGCGATTTCCCTGGCGGTGTATGGCAACGCCAACCAGTACAACAAAATCTTTGAGGCCAATAAGCCACTGCTTAAAGATGTAAATAAAATTTACCCAGGGCAAACGCTGCGTATTCCTGAGTAATACACAGAACAAAATTGTGGGAGCGGGCTTGCTCGCGAAAGCGGTGGATCAGTCACCCAATGTATTGACTGACACTCAGCATTCGCGAGCAAGCCCGCTCCCACAGTTGATTAGAGCCCGACAATCAGGTCCCTGTAATCCCCAACCGCTGCAAATTCAGCCGTGTCTTTCGGCCCCTTCTTGCTGTCCGGTTCCTTCACCGCCAGCAAATGCCCCACGCCAAACTCCCGAGCACTGCGCAAGATCGGCAAGGTGTCATCGATAAACAGGCTGCGGGCCGGGTCGAAGTGGATGTCGGCTTGCAGGGCTGCCCAGAACTGCGGGTTTTCCTTGGGAAAGCCGTAGTCGTGGGAACTGATCAACCGCTCGAAATACGGCACCAGTTCAATGCGTTCCAACTTCAGTGACAGCGAATCACGGTGCGCGTTGGTGATCAGGATCACGCGCTTGCCGGCCCGTTTGATTGCCGCCAGAAACGTATCCGCGTCCGGGCGCAGGGCGATCAGGTGGGCGGTTTCCAGCTTGAGTTCGCGCACCGGAATGTTCAGCTCGGTGCTCCAGAAATCCAGGCAATACCATTGCAACTGTCCGGCGTTACGCTCGAACAGCGGCTGCAACTCCAGCTCGGCCATGGCCCGGCTCACCCCGTGCAGCTCGGCGTAGCGTTGGGGCAAGTGCTCCATCCAGAAATGGTTGTCGAAATGCAGATCGAGCAAGGTGCCGTCCATGTCCAGCAAGACGGTGTCGATGGCGTGCCAGTTCAAAGAGGGCATTTGCGTTCTCATGTAAGTAAAGATATCCGACACAGACAATCGGAAAAGCCACGGTATAGTAACCCGATCACGCCAAGGAGCCGCTTATGCGCCAGAAACCCACCGTACTCGCCCGCGAAATAGTCGCCAGTAGCCGTTTGTTCCGCGTGGAGGAAGTGCAATTGCGCTTTTCCAATGGCGTTGAACGTACCTACGAGCGCCTGGTGGGCCGCGGTGCCGGCTACGGCGCGGTGATGATCGTGGCGATGATCGATGATGAGCATGCGTTGCTGGTGGAAGAGTATTGCGGTGGCACTGACGAATACGAGTTGTCGCTGCCCAAGGGCCTGATCGAGCCCGGCGAAGACGTGCTGGCGGCTGCTGATCGTGAACTCAAGGAAGAAGCCGGCTATGGCGCGCGGCAGTTGGAACACATCACCGAACTGTCGTTGTCACCGGGCTACATGAGCCAGAAAATCCAGGTGGTGCTGGCCACCGACCTGTACGAAGAACGCCTGGAAGGCGACGAGCCCGAACCGATGCGCGTGGAGCGGGTCAACCTGCGCGAGTTGTCGCAGCTGGCGCAGAACGAGCAATTCAGCGAGGGTCGCGCCCTGGCCGCACTGTATCTGGTACGAGACCTGTTGACCCAGCGTGGAGCGTTTACCGCATGAGCGAACTGTTTTTAGGCCACCCGTTTATTGCCCCTGTGATTGAGCTGGCGCGTCAGGCCGGTGAAGTGATCCTGCCGTACTGGCGTGCGGATGTGGCGGTCACCTCCAAGGCTGATGATTCGCCGGTGACGGCGGCGGACCTGGCCGCTCACCACTTGATTCTGGCGGGCCTTACCGCGCTCGATCCGAGTATTCCAGTGTTGTCCGAAGAGGATGCGGACATCGACCAGAGCGTGCGCGCAGGCTGGCATCGCTGGTGGCTGGTGGACCCGTTGGATGGCACCAAGGAATTTATCTCCGGCAGCGAAGAGTTCACCGTCAACATCGCCCTGATCGAGCAAGGCCGCGTGGTGTTTGGCGTGGTGTCGATGCCCACCAGCGGCCGCTGCTACTTCGGTGGCGCGGGCCTGGGAGCCTGGCGTTCGGATGTGAGCGAAGCGCCCAAGCAGATTCAAGTGCGCCAAACCCCGGCAGCGGGTGAGGCTTTCACCGTGGTGGCCAGCCGTCGCCATACCAGCCCGGAACAGGAGCGCCTGCTCGACGGCTTGAGCGAAGGGCTTGGGGAACTGAAACTGGCGAATATCGGCAGCTCGCTGAAATTCTGCCTGTTGGCTGAAGGCAGCGCCGATTGCTACCCGCGTTTGGCGCCGACTTCGCAGTGGGACACCGCAGCGGCCCAAGGCGTGCTGGAGGGCGCCGGGGGCGAAGTGTTGGAGTTGAGCGGCGAGCCGTTCAGCTACCCGGCGCGGGAATCGTTGTTGAACCCGTTCTTTTTGGCGTTGCCGGCCAAGGCCGCGTGGCGCGAACGATTGCTAAACCTGGCGAGATCTTAAGGCCAAAGCAAATCAAAAATGTGGGAGCGGGCTTGCTCGCGAATGCGGTGTATCAGACACATATTGAGTGACTGACACGCCACTTTCGCGAGCAAGCCCGCTCCCACAGTTGTTTTGTGTTGTGGCGGCTAGCGGTGCAAGACGTACTGGCCAGTAAACGCCACAGCCCGTTCCTCACTGCCCTCATTCACGATCCACGTCACCAGCGTCAACCGCGCGCGGCCATAACGCTTGTACGTCGCCACAAAACGCTTCCACACCTTCTCCTCCGGCGCCTGGCACACCACCGTCGCATCCCGCGTGACCGGCAGCGGGTAGCTGATCTGGCCTTCCTGAATCACGATATGCCCATCTTCAATGCCTTCTTCACGCAATTGCAGGTGCAGCCAACCCCAGCCCGCCAGCACTGCGCCGCAATACAGGCTGCCGCCAAACATCGTGCTCTTATGGTTGATATTGGCCTGCAAGGGCAGGTGCAACTGCAGTTGGCCGTGTTGCCAGTCGAGCACCTTGAGGCCCATTTCCCGGGTGAGCGGGATGTCGTGGTGAAGGATGGATTCCAGGTAACGGCTGTCGCGGCTCATGGTGGCCTCTTGGCGGGTGGGCGGGGTCATTCGTCGTCAGTGCTGTGGCTGGCGCTGTCGGCGAAGTTCAGGCCGTGCTTGCGCAGTTTGTCGTGCAGGGTTTTGCGCGGTATGCCCAAGGCTTCGGCGAGGCTGCGCACCGAGCTGTGGGGGCGCGTCAGTTCGGCGGCGATCAGGCTTTTTTCGAACTGCTCGACTTGCTCGCTCAAGCCGCCAGTGGTTGACGTCAGCACGCCCGCGGCGGGGTTGTCCGCCGTGGCATCCAATGCCAGTTCCAACCCAAGGGCAAAACGCTCCGCTGCATTTTGCAGTTCGCGCACATTGCCCGGCCAGTTGTGGCGCAACAGCAGCGCCCGCTGGCCCGGTTGCAACTCGTGCAACGGCAGGCCGTGGCGGCTGCTGGCTTCGTCGGCGAAATGCTGGAACAGCATCAGCGCATCTTCACCGCGCTCACGCAGTGGCGGAATGCGCAGTGGCGCGACGTTGAGGCGGTAATACAAGTCGGCACGGAAACGGCCCTGGTCGGCAGCCTGGCGCAGGTCTTCCTTGGTGGCGGCGATAATGCGGATGTCCAGCGGGATCAACTGATTGCCGCCCAGGCGCTCAACCACGCGCTCCTGCAACAGGCGCAGCAACTTGACCTGCACATCCAGGCTCATGCTTTCGATTTCATCGAGAAACAGCGTGCCGCCGTTGGCGAATTCGAACTTGCCGATACGGCGCTTCTGCGCGCCGGTAAAGGCGCCCGGTTCGTGGCCGAACAGCTCGCTTTCGACCACCGATTCCGCCAGCGCGCCGGCGTTGATCGCCACAAACGGGCCGCTGCGCCGGCTCGACAGGTCGTGCAGCGCGCGGGCCACCACTTCTTTGCCGGCGCCGGTTTCGCCGAGGATCAGCACGTCGGCACGCGTGGCGGCCAGGGCGCCGATCTGCTCGCGCAGGCGCAGCATTTGCGGCGAGTGCCCAACCAGGCGCGTGCTCAATTGCTGGCGGTCGCTGAGGGCCAGGCGCAGGCTGCGGTTGTCCAGCACCAGCCGGCGCAGGGCCAAGGCGCGGCGCACGCTGTCGAGCAGGGCGTCGCTGGCGAAGGGTTTTTCGAGGAAGTCATAGGCGCCGGCGCGCATCGCCTGCACCGCCAGCGGCACATCGCCGTGGCCGGTGATCAACAGCACCGGCAGCTCCGGGTCCTGGCCGTGCAGCTCGGCGAGCAGCTCCAGGCCGTCCATGCCGGGCATGCGGATGTCGCTGACCACCACGCCCGGCCAGTCGCGGGACAGGCGCGCAGTGAGGCCGGTGGCTTCGCCCAGGGTCAGGACTTTCAGCCCGGCCAGGTCCAGGGTCTGGCACAGGGCCTGACGCAGGTGCGGATCGTCGTCGATCAACACCACCTGAATCTGGTTATCGATACTCATACACTGCGGTCCTCGGACGGTTGCAGACTGACGCCCGGCGAGCCGGCACGCAATTTCAAGGTTAACAGCGCGCCACCTTCCTTGTGGTTGGCGAACAGTAATTCGCCGCCAAAAGCACGCATCAGCGTGTCACAAATTGCCAGCCCGAGCCCGAGGCCCTGGGTGCGCGTCTTGGTGGTATAGAACGGCTCGCTCGCGCGGCCCAGGGCTTCCATGCAAAAGCCCGGGCCGTTGTCGCGAATGTACAGGTTGACGCCCTGTTCGGTGGTTTCGGCACTCAGCCACAGTTTGCGCGGCGGGCCTTTTTCGGTGAGGGCGTCGAGGGCGTTGGCCAGCAGGTTGCCGAGCACCTGGCGCAGGCGGGTTTCGCCGGCTTGCACCCACAGGGTCGCTTCCGGCAGGTCGCGGATCAACTCGACTTCCATCGACCGCCGCCGCTTGGCCAGCAACGCCAGCGCGTCATCCAGCGCCGGCTGCAGGGCCACGCTTTCCGGGGCGTGACGGTCGCGCCGGGCGAACGCACGCAAGTGCGCGATGATCGAGGCCATGCGCCCGGTCAGTTCGCTGATCAGCTTGAGGTTGCCGCGGGCGTCGTTGGTGCGCTCATGGTCGAGCAGAATCTCGGCGTTCTCCGCGTAGCTGCGAATCGCCGCAAGAGGCTGGTTGAGTTCGTGGCTGATACTCGCTGACATGGTGCCCAGCGCGGACAGTTTGCCGGCCTGCACCAGGTCATCCTGGGCGCGCACCAGCTCCTGCTGTGCGTGTTCGCGCTCGAGCACTTCCTGCTTGAGGCGACGGTTAAGGCCTTCGAGGTCACTGGTGCGCTCAATCACGCGCGCTTCCAGTTCGCGGCGGGCCTTGGCTTCGAAGGCGATGCGTTCCAGGTAATGCCGACGGCGCTGCATCATCAAGCCCAGCAGCAACATCAACACCAGCAACGCGGCGCCGCCGACGGCCACCACGGTGCGCACCGGGCGGCTGATCAGCGAGCGCGGCGCGAGAATTTCCACGTTCCAGCCGGTTTCGGCAATGGCCGTGGATTGGCGCAGCCAGGCCGTGGTGCTCAGCGCCAGTGGCTGCGGGTCGCGCGTGGGGTAGGGCTGGATGGCGATGATCGCCTGGCGTTCTTCGGCGGTCAGTGGCCGGGTGGCGCGGAATCGCCATTGCGGGCGCGAGGTGAGGATCACCACGCCGTTGTGGTCGGTCACCAGCAGTTGTTCGGGGGTGTTGCCCCACAGGCTTTCGGTGTGGTCCAGGTCGACCTTGACCACCAGCACACCGATGATTTTGTCGCCGTCACGCACGGCGGCCGCAAAGAAGTAGCCGCGCTTGGCTGACGTGGTGCCCAAACCGAAAAACCGCCCCAGGCGCCCGGCCATGGCTTCACTGAAGTACGGACGGAAAGAAAAATTGCGCCCGACAAAGCTGTCCTGTTTATCCCAGTTGGAGGCGGCGAGGGTCTTGCCGGTGGTATCCATCAGGTACATCACTTCCACCCCGGCCTGGGCGGCGACGTCCTTGAGCAGCAGGTTGGCGTTGGTCAGGTTGGTGCTGACCTGGGGCGCGTCCAGCGCGGTACGCAGGGCCGGCAGGTCACCGAGAATCTGCGGCAGTACTTCATAGCGGTGCAAGGTGCCGAGCAGGTTGGCGACGTACAGGTCGAGGGTCTGGCGGTTTTGCCCGGCCAGTTCGCTGCGGTAATAGCGCTCGGCCAAGTGCTCCAGCGGCCACAGCAACGGTGCCAGGCACAACGCCAACAGGGCGAGGCTGCGCCAGCGGGGTCTTCGCGGAAGGGGTGGAGTCATGGGAGATGCGCCTGTGGGGACAGGCGCATTATGCCTGATTAGGCGATCAGGTCCTTGGGCTCGGTGTTGCCCAAGCGTTCACCCTGGTAGCTGCCGTCCTGGACCCGGCGGCACCAGTCGAGGTTGTCGAGATACCACTGCACGGTTTTGCGCAGGCCGGTTTCGAAGGTTTCTTCCGGCACCCAGCCGAGTTCGCGTTCGATCTTGCTCGCATCGATCGCATAGCGCTGGTCGTGGCCCGGGCGGTCCTTGACGAAGGTGATCAGGTCCGTGAATTTTTCTACGCCCGCTGGGCGTTGCGGCGCCAGCTCTTCGAGCAGGCCACAAATGCCACGCACCACGTCGATATTCTTCTGCTCGTTGTGGCCGCCGATGTTGTAGGTCTCGCCCACCACACCTTCAGTCACAACCTTTAGCAGGGCGCGGGCGTGATCTTCGACGAACAGCCAGTCGCGCACCTGCAAACCATCACCGTAGACCGGCAGTGGCTTGCCCGCGAGGGCGTTGAGGATGACCAGCGGGATCAGCTTCTCAGGAAAGTGAAACGGCCCGTAGTTGTTCGAGCAATTGGTCAACAGCACCGGCAGGCCATAGGTGCGCTGCCAGGCGCGTACCAGGTGGTCGGACGCCGCTTTGCTGGCCGAATACGGCGAGCTGGGCGCGTAGGGCGTGGTTTCGGTGAACAGGTCGTCCACGCCGTGCAGGTCGCCGTAGACCTCATCGGTGGAGATGTGGTGGAAGCGGAATGCGCTTTTGGCTGGCTCGTCGAGCTTGTGCCAATAGGCGCGGGCGGCTTCCAGCAAGCTGTAGGTGCCGACGATATTGGTCTGGATAAAATCCGACGGGCCGTCAATGGAGCGGTCGACATGCGACTCGGCAGCCAAATGCATGATTGCCTGCGGCTCAAAGCGCGCGAGCACGGCGCTGACGGTGGCCTGGTCGATGATATCGGCCTGCACGAACTCATAGCGGCTGTTGGACGCGATGCTGGTCAGCGACTCCAGGTTGCCGGCGTAGGTGAGTTTGTCCAGGTTGAGCACTTCGTGCTCAGTGTGTTGAATCAGGTGGCGGATCAGGGCAGAGCCGATAAACCCGGCACCACCGGTGATGAGAATGCGCATGTCGAGGGGCCTTTTCCTTAGACGGACACTGGGCGAATGAAGCATAGCTTGAGTTGTGAAGTGGGCCGGTGCAAGCGTGGGATGCGCGAGGGGTTGATTAACGGCCCTGAACAATGGCGATATAGACGCCTAAAAAAGCAGAGGTCGCCACAATGTTGCTCGCCACGTTGATCCATCGTGCCAGTTTGCCTTGCCCACAGGTGAGTGCGGCTCAAGCTGCACAGCTACTTGAGCAACATTACGGGCTGACGGGCGCACTGCTGTCGCTGGGCAGCCAGCAGGACCTCAACTACCGAGTCGACAGCGAGCGCGGGCGGTTCGTGCTGAAAATCTGCCGGGGTGACTACGCAGCCGTTGAGCTGCACGCCCAGCACGCCGCCCTGCATGACCTGCAAGCGCACGTGCGCGTGCCCAAGGTGGTTCGCGCGCTGAGCGGTGAAGATCTGTTGACGGTCACCGTCGATAATCAAGTGTTACATCTGCGGGTGTTGGACTACATCGACGGGCAGCCCCTGACTCACCTGCCGCACCTGGGCCGCGATGTGATCGCAGGTTTTGGTGAGCTGTGCGGGCAAGTCAGCCACGCACTCGCGCGTTTCCAGCACCCGGGCCTTGAGCGCACGCTGCAATGGGACCCGCGCCACGCTCACGAGCTGATCACGCATTTGCTGGCCACCCTGGAGAACCTGCCCCATCGCGAGGCCATCGAACGCGTGGCCAGGCAGGTCGATGCGCGCATTCGGCCCGTGGCCGAGCAGCTGCCGTGGCAAGCCGTGCACATGGATATCACCGATGACAATGTGGTGTGGCAGCGCGATGCCCAGCGGCATTGGCAGGTCCAGGGCGTGATTGATTTCGGTGATCTGGTGCACACCTGGCGCATTGCCGACCTGTCGGTGACTTGCGCGGCGCTGTTGCACCATGCTGACGGCGACCCCTTTGCGATTTTGCCGGCGATCCAGGCCTTTCACGCGGTGACGCCGCTGCAACGCGAGGAGCTGTCAGTGCTGTGGCCGTTAATCGTCGCCCGTGCGGCGGTGCTGGTGCTGAGCAGCGAGCAACAGCAACGGCTCGACCCGGATAACACCTACTTATTGAAAAACGCCGAGCACGAGTGGGAAATCTTCCACGTGGCGACCTCGGTGCCGCTTGAGTTGATGGAAGCGGCGATTCTGCGTTGCGTCGGTGAGGCCCTGTCGCCGATGGCCAGCCAGGAGTTCGCGCCCTTACTGCCGGGCCTGGTGGGGCGCGAATTTGCGCTGATTGACTTGGGCGTGCTCAGCCCGCATTTCGAGGCCGGCAACTGGGAGCAACCTGGCATCGACCGGCGCCTGCTGGATGAAGCGGCGGCGGTGCACGGTTTGGCGGCCAGCCGGTATGGGCAATATCGGCTGTCACGTACCCGTGCCGACACGGCCGTCGAACCCGACACGTTCCCCCTGCACGTGGAATTGCATCTGCCCCATGGCACCGTGCTGGAAGCGCCCTTTGGCGGGACGTTACGCCAGGGCGTCGATGGTTTGCTGTGCGTGCATGATGCCCCGTTGAGCCTGCGTTTATGGGGCGTCACCACCACATTGAAGCCGGGCGCAGTGCTGGTCAAAGGGCAAATCCTCGGCGAAGTGCATGGGCCGCTCACCGTGCAGCTTTGCCGCGCCGACCTTGAGCCGCCGCTGTTCTGCACACCGACCCGGGCACACGCATGGCAGGCCCTCTGCCCATCGCCGGCGACGCTGTTGGGGCTGGCCTGTGATGCAGAACCCGAGCTGGACCCCGAGGCGCTGCTGGCTCGGCGCGACGCCAGTTTCGCCCGCTCACAGAAGCACTATTACGTTGACCCGCCGCGCATCGAACGCGGCTGGCGCAATCATCTGATCGACATGCAGGGCCGCTCTTACCTGGACATGCTCAACAACGTGGCGGTGCTGGGCCACGGCCACCCGCGCATGGCGGCGGTGGCGGCGCGGCAGTGGTCGCTGCTCAACACCAACTCGCGCTTTCACTACGCGGCGATTGCCGAGTTTTCCGAACGGCTGCTGGCGTTGGCGCCGGAGGGCATGGACCGGGTGTTCCTGGTCAACAGCGGCACCGAGGCCAATGACTTGGCGATCCGGCTGGCGTGGGCCTACAGCGGCGGGCGCGACATGCTCAGCGTGCTGGAGGCCTATCACGGCTGGTCGGTGGCGGCGGATGCGGTTTCTACCTCGATTGCCGATAACCCACAGGCACTGAGCAGCCGCCCGGAGTGGGTGCACCCGGTGACCGCGCCGAATACCTATCGTGGTGAGTTCCGTGGGCAGGACAGTGCGCCGGACTACGTGCGAAGCGTGGAACACAACCTGGCGAAAATTGCCGCCAGTCAGCGCCAATTGGCGGGTTTTATCTGTGAACCGGTGTACGGCAATGCCGGCGGCATCTCCCTGCCGCCGGGCTATTTGCAGCAAGTCTATGGCTTGGTGCGCGCCCAGGGCGGCGTGTGCATCGCCGATGAAGTGCAGGTGGGTTATGGCCGCATGGGGCATTTCTTCTGGGGCTTTGAAGAACAGGGCGTGGTGCCGGACATCATCACCATGGCCAAGGGCATGGGCAACGGCCAGCCGTTGGGCGCGGTGATCACCCGGCGTGACATCGCCGAGGCGCTGGAGGCCGAGGGCTATTTCTTCTCGTCATCAGGCGGCAGCCCGGTCAGTTGCCGGATCGGCATGGCCGTGCTGGATGTGATGGCGGAAGAAAAGCTGTGGGAAAACGCCCAAGTGGTGGGCGGGCATTTCAAGGCGCGCCTGGAAGCCCTGATTGATCGTCACCCGTTGGTGGGCGCTGTGCATGGTTCCGGGTTTTATTTGGGCCTGGAATTGGTGCGTGATCGGCAGACGTTGGAGCCCGCCACAGCAGAGACCTCGCTGTTGTGTGACCGCCTGCGTGAGCTGGGGATTTTTATGCAGCCGACCGGCGACTACCTCAACATCCTGAAGATCAAGCCGCCGATGGTCACCACCAAACGCAGCGTGGATTTCTTTGTCGACATGCTGTCGAAGGTGCTGGATGAGCATTTGTGATTAGTCGATTGTTATCGGCTATAAACTGTCATATTTGTAATTCATGATATTTTATTGCTTTTAAAGCCGATTTTTATCCGTTATAAAGTCGGCCTTCACCCCCATTCGGAGTCCTGAACGCCATGACCACCTTGCACAGCACACCCCGCGCCGATGGCTTCTACATGCCCGCCGAATGGGCGCCACAAACGCAAACCTGGATGATCTGGCCCGAGCGCCCCGACAACTGGCGCCTGGGCGGCGAGCCGGCGCAGGCCGCCCATGTGGCGGTGGCCAAGGCCATTGCGCGGTTTGAACCGGTGACCGTCGCGGTGTCTGCCGGGCAGTACGAAAATGCCCGTGCGCGTTTGGACCTGCCCAATATCCGCGTGGTAGAAATGTCCAACGACGACGCGTGGGTGCGCGACACCGGCCCAACCTTCGTGATCAACAACAGCGGCGAAGTGCGCGGCGTGAACTGGGATTTCAACGCCTGGGGCGGCTTTGACGGTGGCCTGTACGCGCCGTGGAACCGTGACTCGCAGGTGGGCGGCAAGATCCTCGAGATCGAACGCGCCCCGCGCTATCGCACCGAAGGTTTTGTGCTGGAAGGCGGTTCGATCCATGTCGACGGTGAAGGCACGGTGATCACCACTGAAGAGTGCCTGTTGAACCGCAATCGCAACCCGCACCTGGATCGCGCGGCCATCGAAGCGGTGCTCCGCGATAACCTGGCTGTGGATAAGATCATCTGGCTGCCGGACGGCCTGTTCAACGACGAAACCGACGGCCATGTGGATAACTTCTGCTGCTACGTGCGCCCAGGTGAAGTGTTGCTGGCCTGGACCGATGACCCGCAAGACCCGAACTACGCGCGCTGCCACGCCGCCATGGACGTGCTGCAAAGCAGCACTGACGCCCAGGGCCGCGCATTCACGGTGCATAAAATGCCGATCCCGGGGCCGCTGTACGCCACCGAGGAAGAGTGCGCCGGTGTTGAACCGGTGGACGGCAGCCAGGAGCGTAACCCGAGCGTGCGGCTGGCCGGTTCCTATGTGAACTTCCTGATCGTCAACGGCGGCATCATTGCCCCGAGCTTCGACGACCCGCTGGACAGCCAGGCCAAGCAAATCCTGCAGAACCTGTTCCCGCAGCACGAAGTGGTGATGGTGCCGGGGCGTGAACTGTTACTGGGCGGCGGCAATATCCATTGCCTGACCCAACAACAGCCGGCCCCGCACAAAAACTGAGTGCAGTTGTAACAGCGTTTGAGCGATACCTGAGCGCTACCTGTTTATAGCGCCCATAGCAAGCCCGCGGCCCCGCACGGTCGCGGGCTTTTTTGTGTCCGAAAGCCTATAAACACGGGAGATTGGCATAGCTCTTGTATCGGTGTTGCCACAGTAACCCAAGGTGATGACTGCACAGTTCTGTCACAAACCTTGAGTAAGTTAGCCGCTCACGCAGTAGGAGAGAGCGCTGAAATGAATGCCGATATCAACCTGATCTATACGCGCCCGTTCCACCCCACACGGGTCAATGGTGATGCGATCCATGCGCTGGCGCTCTGGTTGAAGGCAAACGGCTCGCGACAGGTGAGGCAACAGCCTGACCTGCGCAGTGTGATGAGTGAACGTTACCCGGCGGGGTTGTTCAGTGAGGATGAAGTGCGCGCGTTGTGTGAGTTGATGCAAAGCTGAGAAACAATGAGATTAATGTGGGAGCG